>NZ_JBGSQX010000076.1:0-36600 GCF_041737845.1 Desulfococcus sp. | reverse complement strand
AAAAATAGAACTCAGCATAATGTCACCTCCAGATACAGTTTTTCTTTTGTACTGTATCTGCTTGAGGTGAATTTGTCCAGGATTATTAATTAGTTCGATCATTCAGCAATTGACTACCCTAGTGCTACCTTTAAAGGGCTGCACCTGCGGGCTATTGGGCCGCGGCAAACCCGAGGTCGAAGGCTTTCAGGTTGGTCTCCACGAAGGCCTTCTTGGTTTTCGTGCGGATGGCCTGCTTGAGGCTTTCGGCGGAGATGGGAAGGATGCCGGTCCGGGCCATGGCCCCCAGGAGGACCATGTTGACGGCCATGACGTTTCCCGCCTCCCTGGCCAGGACCGTGGCGTCGAAGGCGATCAGCCGCGCCGTCTTGGCCTGGATCAGGTCCTGGATCTGCTGGAGTTTGGGGTAGGTCGCCCGGCCCGTGGTGACGGTGAACGGCGACAGGGGCGAGAGGTTGGTGATGACCGTCGTGTTCTGGTTGCATTTCCCGAGGGCACGGAGGGTTTCCGCGGGTTCAAAACCCACCAGCAGGTCGGCCTCGCCGTCCGAGATGATGGTGCTCCGGGCGTCGCCCAGGACGATCGCGGATTCGACCACGCCCCCGCGCTGGGCCATGCCGTGAATTTCGCTCATTCTGACCGGAACGTCCGACAGCAGCGCCGCCTCCCCGATCACCCGGGAGGTGAGCAGGTTTCCCTGGCCGCCCACGGCAACGATAATTAATCTCGTGATATCCATAGGGTTCGATTCCTTATGCGTTCAATTCAGGGTGTGGTTATAAATCAGGCTGCCTCGCCCGCCGGTTTTTTCTTGAGCGGCAGGATGGCGTTTTCCGGGCATATCTGGGCGCAGACGGCGCATCCCCAGCAGAGATCCGGGTCGATCTTCACCCGGCCGTCCTGAAGGTAAAACGCCGGGCAGGCCAGGTCGTCGATGCAGTTCCGGTGATTCACGCATTTGTCGCTGATCTGGAAGACACGACTGCTGAGCTCCTTTAGGCTTTTGGCATACAGGGAGCACATCTCCTGGGAGATGACCACGGAAACGCCCTGGTATTCGATGGCCTCCCGGATGGCCTCGATGCTCTTTTTCACCTTGAAGGGCTTGATCACGGTCACATGGCCGACCCCCAGGGCCTTCACGACCGCTTCGATGGAGACGCGGCCGTAGCCGCTCAGGTGCAGTTTCTCCATGTCGACCCCGGGATTGGGCTGATGCCCGGTCATGGCCGTGGTGCCGTTGTCCAGGATGACGAGGGTGAAGTTGTGGTTGTTGAAGACCGCGTTGATCAATCCGGGGATGCCGGAGTGAAAAAAGGTGGAATCGCCGATGAAGGCGATGACCTTTTTATCCGTCACCCGTGAAAAGCCGCAGGCTGTTCCCACAGACGCGCCCATGCAGACGACGAAATCGGCCATGGAAAGCGGCGGCAGGAATCCCAGGGTGTAGCAGCCGATGTCGGAGGGGAATATGGTTTCAAACCCCTCGGCGGCTTTTTTCACCGCATAGAAGGTGGCGCGGTGGGAGCAGCCCGCGCAGAGGGTCGGCGGCCGCTGGGGAATTTCCGGGAGATCCGAAAGGTCCGGCGTCTTCGGGGGATCGAAGGGCAGGCCGAAAAAACCGGCGATGCCCTTCCGGACCATGGCCGGATCAAATTCATACAGACGGGAGAAGAGGTCGGGGCCCTTGCCGCGGATGGACAGCGTCAGTTTCTCCTCCTGGGCCATGGCCTTGACCGCCTCTTCCATATAAGGCTCGCCCTCTTCCACGATCAGGACCTTCTCGCACCCGTGGAGGAACCGCTTGACCAGGGCCTCGGGCATGGGGTGGGAAAATCCCAGGCGGAGGATGGTTGACCGGTCCTCGATGCCCAGGGCCACGACCGCATCCGCGACATAGTTATGGCTGACGCCGTTGCAGACAATGCCCCAGGCCCCCTTGCCCGTGATGGTGTTGAGGGGGGATTCATCGGCGATGCGCCTGGCCCGCGCCAGGTTTTCCAGGAGCCGGACATGGAGCTTCCGGGAGACGGCCGGCACACAGACATACCGGAACGGGTCTTTTTTGAAATCGCCTTTGGGCGTGCCGGGCTTCAGATGCCCGAGGGTGATGACGCCGTTGGAATGGTTGATCCGTGTGGTGGTCCTGAAAATAACGGGTTCACCCAGGGTCTCCGACAGGTCGAACGCATACGGGACCATCTCCTTGGCCTCTTCCACGGAAGAGGGCTCGACCATGGGAAGGCCCGCGAGTTTGGCATAATATCGCGTATCCTGTTCGTTCTGACTCGAAAACATGAACGGATCGTCGGCCACGACGATGACCATCCCGGCCTTGACCCCGATGTAGGCCAGGGTCATCAGGACATCCGAGGCGACGTTCAGGCCGACGTGCTTCATCATGCACATGGCGCGCACGCCGGCGCTGGCCGCCGCCGCCGACACCTCCAGGGCGACCTTCTCATTGGTGCTGTACTCGAAATAGAGATCGGTTTCACGGGATATCTGGAACAGACTGGCGGAGATCTCCGAAGAGGGCGTGCCCGGATAGGTGCTGGCAAAGGCCAGACCGGCTTCCATGGCCCCCCGGGCGATGGCGTCGTTGCCCAGGAGAAGCATCTTCCGGCCCGGTTCGTCGGTCAATAATCTGTGCATCTTCTCATTCCTTCAGGGTTGATAGCGTTGGGGTGCTTCGAAATCCCTTCGAATTTCACCTTCGAATTTCAATAGATCGCGCAGGTTCAGAACACGCGCGATGCGCTTGATTTATTTTGACAAAGCCGCACAACAACAATTTATGACTTTTATATCAGCGGTCTTTGGGTGTAAAGTTTTTTTTCCACCGGAACAGGTTGTTGAAAATACTTTACAAAGCGAAAACCATGAACTATAGAACCCGGTTAATGCAATGTTCGGATAAGGTTCAATCCCAGTTCAATACCGTTGTCTGACGGAGCAGAACCCCGTTTCGACCGCCCCGGCGCCCAGCCTGTTGAGCCGGCATGATGCCGCTCGGGGGACGATATCCAAAGCATTTGCCGGAACCACATACCAGAGCGAGCATACAACGTGAACCTTCGCAGAATACTGGTCATTGCCACCCGAAACCAGGGAAAAACCTCGGAAATCAAGGCGCTGTTGAAGGGTTTTCCGGTTGAGATCAAAAACCTGGATGATTTCGGTCCGATTCCTGAAGTCGCAGAAGACGGCGACACCTTCGAGGAGAATGCCTACAAAAAAGCGAGCTTCGCCGCCAGGGTCCTGGGATTCCCGGCCCTTGCGGATGATTCGGGGCTGGTGGTGGAGGCTCTGGGCGGCAGGCCGGGGGTGTATTCGGCCCGGTACGGCGGAGCGGACGCCACTGACAGGAGCCGATGCGACACGCTCCTTGCGGAGCTTACGGAGGTGACGAACCGGAAGGCCGCGTTCGAATGCGTCATTTCCATCGCGGTTCCCACAGGGCCCGCCCTGACCTACGACGGCCGCTGTGAAGGCATGATCGCCTTGTCCCCCGAAGGCGATAACGGGTTCGGGTACGATCCCGTCTTTTTCTACCCCCCCCTGGGCAAAACCTTCGCACAACTGACCGCAGCGGAAAAAAATCGTGTCAGCCATCGGGGGATAGCCCTGCAGGAGGTTCGGGAAGAATTCGATAAGATTTTGAAATGGATTGACATTCACATGCCGATCCCGGAGAGGGTCGGCTGTCAGGCCGATAAATCCTGATCATATCATCATAGGCGATAACGATTTTTCAGTGAGGGCGGGAAGACATGGCGTATAGAACAAAAGTCGACGACATCTTGAGCAGGCACGGTGATGTAAGAAAAAACCTGGACAGGAAAGCGATCATCCATGATGCCGTGGATCGGCGGGAAGCCCTGGTTTCCGTCAACGGGTGCCTGGCCACATGGACGCCTGCCGACTCCACGGGCCGCGCGCCCATGGACACGCTGATCGTCCGGCGTCCGGACACGGACGGGAATATCGATTGGGACTCCCCCAACAACCTCCCCATCGACACCGAAACCTTCGACATGCTCTGGGCGGATGCGCTCTCCGTTCTGGGGAAAAAGAAGACGATCTACCTCACCGACCGGGTGGTCGGCGCCGACGCGGCATACGCCCTCCCGGTCCAGACGATCACCGATCGCGCTCTCACGACCCTGTTTACGCTGAACATGTTCCGCCCGGTGCCCGATAATATCGACGGCAGCATCTTTGCCAAAAAGGGGTTTACCCTGCTGGTCCTGCCCTACGACAAGATCGACGGTGCCCGCTACGAGGGGCGGCTTCGGAAGCTCAAGAACGGCAAGGTTTCCCAAATGGCCATCCTCATGGACTTTTCGAACCGGCTGGGCCTGGTCTACGGATCCGCCTATGGCGGAAGCGTGAAAAAACTGATCTTCACCGTGATGAACTATTACCTGCCCCTGGCGGATATCCTGCCCATCCACTGCTCCGCCAATGAAAACAGCACCGGGGACCTGAGCCTGTTCCTGGGACTTTCCGGCACCGGCAAAACGACCCTGTCCGCCGACCCGAACCGCGCCCTCCTGGGAGACGACGAACACGGATGGAGCGAGAACGGCATCGCCAATTTCGAGAACGGATGCTATGCCAAGCTCATCGACCTCAACCCCGCCAAGGAGCCGGAGATCTTTCAGGCTGTCTTTCACCAGGACGACTATCTCAACCACGGGGCCATTGTGGAAAACGCCATGATGTACCCGGACGGCCACTTCGATTTGAGCGATGACCGCCTGACGCCGAACAGCCGCGCCTCTTATCCCCTCCGGTTCCTGAGCAACATCAAGCCGTCCTCCACCGGAAATCATCCCCAAAATATCATTTTTCTCACCGCCGACGCCAACGGCGTCATCCCGCCCGTATCCCGGTTGAATGCCGCCCAGGCCATGCTCTGGTTCCTCATGGGCTATACCAGCAAACTGGCCGGAACGGAAACCGGCATCGTCGATCCGGTATCCACCTTCTCCAGGTTCTTCGGTCAGCCCTTCATGCCATGTCTTCCCCATATCTACGCCGACCTCCTCGGCCGAAAGATGCGGGAGCACGAGACGACCGTCTACCTGATCAACACCGGGTGGAGCGGCGGGGCCTACGGTGTGGGCAGCCGCATGGACATCATGATGACCCGGGCCATGGTGGATGCCGCCCTGGATGGAAAGCTCCGGGATGTGGAATACCGGAAGGACCCCCTGTTCCATCTGGATGTTCCCCTGGTCTGCCCGGGCGTCCCGTCGGAGATCCTGATGCCGGAGCATACCTGGCCCGACAAAGCTGCCTACCATAAGCGCGCTTTAAAGCTCTCCTGGGAATTCAGCGATCATTTCAACAAGGCATACGGAAAAAAGAACATCGATCCGGCCGTCCAGAAGGAGTGTCCTGGAAAATAGCATTCATTCGATTTCAGGGTGCCGGCGAAACCGGGGGAGGACGACTCCCCCGGTTTCTTTGTTCCTTCGGCTGGCTGCGCGCAGTCGATCTCCCAGAATGAAAACCGGAAAGACGCTGTGAACGCTCCCCTGCTAAAGATGGTTTTCAGCCCCCGCATGCTGGTCGCTTTCCTCATGGGGTTCTCCTGCGGCATGCCGCTGCTGTTGACCATCACCGTGCTGCAGGCCTGGATGAAGGAGGAAGGGATCGATCTGTCGGTGATCGGGCTGATGGCCCTGGTCGGCCTCCCCTACACCGTAAAATTTTTGTGGGCCCCTTTCCTGGACCGCTACAGGCTGCCATTTCTGGGCCGCCGGCGGGGATGGCTCCTGGTGACCCAGGTGGCCCTGGCCCTGGCCCTGGCCGCGCTGGGGATGACCCGCCCCTCGGCCCATCCCTGGATGGTCGCCGTTGCGGCATTCTGGGTAACCTTCTTCAGCGCCACCCAGGACATCGTCGTCGACGCCTACCGGCGCGAAGACCTCACGGACAACGAACTGGGGCTGGGCTCGTCTTTTTATATCAACGGTTACCGGGTCGGCATGCTGCTGGCCTCGGGCGGCGGGCTCATCATGGCCGACCTCATGCCGTTTTCCAGGGTGTATCTGGTCATGGCATTCTGCATGCTTCCCGGCATCCTGACGACGCTTTTCTCGCGGGAGCCGCAGGTCAATGAAGCGTTCCCCAAGACCCTCCGCGCCGCCGTGCTGGACCCCCTCATCGAATATTTCAGCCGGGAAAACGCCATCTGGATACTCGCCTTTGTCCTCTTCTACAAAATCGGGGACACCATGGCCCTTGCCATGACCACCCCGTTTTATCTCGACATGGGGTTCACCAAGACGGAGATCGGCACGGTGGTCAAGCTCTTCGGGTTCTGGGCGACGGTCGGGGGCGGTTTTGCAGGAGGCGTCCTCATGCTGCGCCTCGGCATCAACCGGTCCCTGTGGATCTTCGGGTTTTTCCAGATGGCGTCGATCCTGGGATTTGTGGTCCTGGCGAGGATGGGACACAGCCTGCCGGCCCTTTCGGGGGTCATCGTTTTCGAGAACGTGAGCGGCGGCATGGGAACGGCCGCATATGCCGCTTTCATGGCGAGCATCACCAACAAAAAATTCACCGCAACCCAATATGCCCTGCTGAGCAGCCTGATGGGCATCCCCAGGGTCATGGCCGCGGCGCCGACCGGGTTTCTCGCAGAATATCTGGGATGGGAGGCGTTTTTCATTTTCTGCACCGCCATGGCCCTTCCCGGGATCCTGCTGCTCGCGAAATTCGCCCCCTTCCGCGCGGAACGGGAAGCAGCCGCCTCGGATTGACAAGCATTTTTCCGTGAATACCATTGCCTCATGAATGAAACCAAACCGGCAAAAACGATGGAGACCCGCCTTCGCGAACTGGCCGAATCGCGGTCACGTGTGCTGTACCTTCCGCCGGAGAAGGCACGCGATGCCATTCTCGAGAGTCCTCAGCCCGCGGCCCTGGTGCATGCCATCCAAGAGGAGGATTTCTATTTCCTGATCCACGATATCGGTGTCGAGGACGCCCTGGATCTGCTCCGGCTGGCGTCCGCCAGGCAGTGGGAATTTCTTCTGGACATGAGCGTATGGGAGAAAGACCGGATCTCCCTGTCGGCCTGGACCCGATGGCTCCACCTGCTGATGAAGGCCGATCCCGAGCGGCTGGTGAACTGGATCTCCGAGGAGCGCCTCGAGGAGATGGAATACTACCTCTTCAGGAACGTCCAGTTGGCCGTGCGCGAGCATGACCAGGACCCTTCGGATTTTGGCGACGGTTTTCACACCTATGACGACACCTTCTATGTGCGGTTCAACGACGCCCTCTACGATCCGGAGAGGGATGCCGAACTCCAGGCGGAGCGGGATGCCTTTCTGGATGAATTTCTCCGCCGCCTCGCCGCCGACGACCACATCGTCTACTACAACCTGCTGCTGGAATCCCGATCGGTCGTTCCCGCGGAGATTGAGGAAGAGGCGTACCGGCTGAGAAACATCAGGATGGCCGAAAAAGGCCACAAGCCGTTTTACGAGGCGATCGGCATCTACCAGCCCCTGCCCGCCGATGAGTCTGACCGCGGCAGGCGGCCTCCGGGTACGGGGCGGCAGCAGAACGAAGCTGCGCCGCCGCCGCTCTTTCCATACAGCGTCATCGAGAAGGACAGCCTGTTTGCCGAAGGCCTTGCTCGAATCGATCAGACCTCGGAGATCGAATTGCTTCAGGCCGAATTCGCCGGACTCTGCAATCACATCATCTCCGCGGACCAGCGGGTCATCCGGGAGAAGGATGCCCTGAAGCCGGTCGTGAAAAAGGCCTGCGGGTACGTCAGCATCGGGCTCGAAGCCCTGGCCGGGCGCCAGGAGATACCCCCGGATCAGGCCGCATTGATGATCCGCCGATATCCGCTCGAAAGGATTTTCAGGGTCGGGTACGGCAAGGCGCTCGAACTGAAATGGCGGGCCGAGAAATGGCGAAAAGCGAGCTGGGCCGAACACGAGGGGCTCTCCCTCAGTTTCTGGGGCGAGGAATGGCTGGGCGTCATCGGCGGGCTTCTTGTCGAGCGACCGCTCTTTTTCGACAACTATCGCAGCGGCGTGCTCTATCGGGAATTTCATGCCATGGCGGATATCGCGGCCACGGATGCTGTCCTGGCGCGGGTGGTCGCCCTGGATGAGCTTTTCGGCCTGATGGACGCTTTGCCGCCGCTCCCGCGCAGGCGGCTGCTGACCTGGAAGAGCCTGCTCCTGACCCTCTGGGCCCGCCGCGCCACCGGGTATGAGGGAGAGGCTTTTGCCCTGCCCGTCCCAGTTTTCAGGCCCTTCTTCGACGATCTCTGGGAAGGCCCCCTGCCGTCCCGCAAGATCAGCGACGCCGCCAAAGGGCGTTTCCTCGCCTGGCTGGCCCGGGCCGCACGGCTGGAGGCCCATGCCCTGTCCCGGAAATTCCAAACGACCCTGGAGCAGCTTTTTGAAACAGTGGAAACCGAATACCAGGGGGTTTCGGCGGCCCATCTCGATGCCAGACATGTCCATTTGTTCATGCTTGCTTGACAAGACGACGCAGATGATTTTAGATATACACTTTTAAAACACCACGAAGGAGAAACCCGATGCCCATATATGAGTTCAAATGCCTGGAGTGCAATGAGTATTTTGAAATCCTGGTGGCCCGCGTCGACGAAGACGTCGATATGGCGTGCCCGAAATGTCATGCGGAAAATTTCGAGCGGGTCATGAGCTCTACGAATTACGCCATGGGGGCGGGAGGGGGAGCGTCTTCCGGCGTCAAGGCCCAGACGCGGCAGTGTTCAAGCGGGTCCTGCACCACCTATGAGGTTCCCGGAATGACGCGGTAAGGGGCGCATCGCCCCTTATACCGGTCGAATCCATCCCGGAGCAGCGCGATCATCACGATGACAGCAACCACATCCGCATATATCGAAGCCCACCGCACGGGCCTCCTGGACGAGCGGATCGCCGCGGCCGAAAGCCGTCTGAACGGCTGCACCCTCTGCCCCAGGGCCTGCGGGGTGGACCGGACTGCCGGGGAGACCGGCGTCTGCAGAACAGGGGCAGAGGCATGGGTGTCGAGCTACGGGCCGCATTTCGGTGAAGAGGCGCCCCTGACGGGGACCCGGGGCTCCGGGACGATATTCTTCACTCACTGCAACCTGCTCTGCCTTTTCTGCCAGAACTACGATATCAGCCACGGCGGCGAAGGAGAGCCCGTGGACGTCCGTGGGTTGGCCCGGATCATGCTCCTTCTCGAAGAACGGGGATGCCACAACATCAATCTGGTGACGCCGTCCCACGTGGTCCCGCAGATCCTGGCCGCGCTGAAGCCCGCGGTCGAAGGCGGCCTCTCCGTTCCCCTGGTCTTCAACAGCAGCGGCTACGACAGCGTGGAGACCCTGGCCCTCCTTGACGGCATCATCGACATCTACATGCCCGACTTCAAATTCTGGGATGCGGACCTGGCGGAGGAAGCCTGCGGTGCGGGCGATTATCCGGACGTGGCCCGAAAAGCCCTCATCGAAATGCATCGCCAGGTGGGGGATCTCGTAATCGACGATTCCGGCATCGCCCGGCGGGGGCTGCTGGTGCGGCACCTCGTTCTTCCCCGGGGGATGGCCGGCACCGGTGAGATCATGCGGTTCATCGCAGAAAAGATTTCGAGGAACACCTACGTCAATATCATGCCCCAGTACCACCCCTGCGGCAGGGCGGCCGAAATCGACGGGCTTGGGGGCTTTCCGTCCCGGGGCGATTTCGAGGCGGCCCTGAAGGCCGCGAGAGATGCGGGCATCACGCGGCTGGATGAACCGCGGCGAATTTTCATGATGGCCTGACATGACGGGGAGCATCTATGCCATCGGCGACATTCACGGCTGCATCGAGAGGCTGACGGACCTCCTTGCGAAGATCGACGCCGATCCGGCGAGGGACCAGTTGGTTTTTCTGGGGGATTACATCGACCGGGGGCCGTCGTCCTATGAGGTCGTGGCCTATCTGATCGAACTGGGCCGGCGGATGTCCGGCGTCGTTTTCCTAAAGGGGAATCATGAGGAAATGTTCGCCCGATACCTCGCGGGAACGGATCGACAATTGTTTCTGATGAACGGCGGCCAGGCGACCCTGGACAGTTATATGAAGCACAGACCACATGAAAACGGGGATCCCATCCCCGCAGATCATCTTCGGTTTTTTGCTTCCCTGCGCCTGTATTACCAGACCGAAGACTTCATCTTCGTTCACGCCGGCCTGAAGGAAGCCCTGCCGCTTGAGGCGCAGCTCTCCGAGGACCTGCTCTGGATACGGGATGAATTCATCGCTTCCGACCATGATTTCGGCAAACGTGTCGTATTCGGGCATACGCCCTTCAACAATCCGCTGGTGAAGCCCAATAAAATCGGCGTGGACACCGGCGCGGTTTACGGCAACCGGCTGACCTGTGTCAAATTGCCTGAAATGGTTTTTTTTCATGCCTGAAAAGGCAGGAATATGTATAACTTACCGGCATTTTTTTTAGATAAAGGAGGAAAATTGATGGGAAAGACGTTTGCAACGATACTTGCTGTCCTGCTGCTGTTCACGAGCGGCACGGCCATGGCCGAACGCATGACGGTCAACGCCTCCATGGCGAATGTCCGCTCCGGCCCCGGCGATGAACACAACATCTTGTGGAAGCTTGAAAAATATCATCCCGTGGATGTTCTCAAAAAACAGGACCCCTGGTATTATTTCCAGGATTTCGAAAAGGACAAGGGATGGATTCACAAGAGCCTCCTCTCCGATGAAGCCTCAGTCATCGTCATCAGGGATCGCTGCAACGTCCGCACCGGGCCCGGCACCGGCAAGGATATTGCCTTTACCGTTGAAAAAGGCGTCCCGTTCAAGGTGGTCAAGAAAGAAGGCGAGTGGATCAACGTGATCCACGCGGACGGCGACACAGGATGGATACACAAGGACATGGTCTGGTAGCAGGCCGCTATTTCCATACTTTTTCCGATGAAGGGGCAGGCATGGTTTTACCAAATTCTGATCAACGGGTCGTCGTGGGCATCGGCTCCGCCCTTGTCGACATTCTGGTGCACGAGACGGACGAATTCATCGAAAAAGCGGGGGCGGTGAAAGGCGGGATGGCCTATGTGGATAACCGGGTCATCGATGAAGCGCTTCGAATGGCTTCGACAACGCCCTTTTTCGTCCCGGGCGGTTCGGCATGCAACACGGTGATCGGCGTCGGGAGGCTGGGCGGCCGGGCCCGCTTTGCGGGAAAAAGCGGCAACGGCAATCTGGCGGGCATTTTTGAATCAAGCCTGAAAACCAACAACGTCGAACCGTTTCTTTCCAAATCGACATCCCTCACCGGACGGGTCCTTTCCATCATCACCCCGGATGCCCAGCGCTCCATGCTGACCTACCTGGGCGCATCGGCGGAGGCGAAAGCCGAGGACATCTCCCCGGAATGCTTCCGCGGCGCCGCGGTGGCCCATGTCGAAGGCTATCTGCTGTTCAACCGGGAACTCATCCTGTCGGCGCTGGATGCCGCAAGCCATGCGGGCGCCAGGATTTCCCTCGACCTGGCCAGCTTCACCGTCGTTCAGGAATCGAAGGATTTTTTTGCGGAAATCGTGAAGAAATATGTCGATATCCTGATTGCCAACGAAGATGAAGCCCGGGCGTTCACGGGGCATTCCGATGAAAAAAGCGCCATTGGCGCCATGGCCAAGCATTGCAGGACCGCCGTATTGAAACTGGGCGAGAGGGGCAGCCTGATCGCCCACGAAGGCTCGGTTTTCGAGATCGCCCCACGGTTGGGCGGCCCCGCGGTGGACACCACCGGCGCCGGGGATCTCTGGGCGTCGGGTTTTCTCTACGGCCTCGTCAACGGCCTGTCCATCGAAGAAAGCGGGGAATTGGGGTCGCTTTGCGGCTATGAGGTCTGCCAGGTGGTGGGGGCCAAGATCCCGGATGAAGGATGGCGGAGGATCCGGGCGGCCGCGGGCATCGCGGCGCCGGAAGGCCTTCCTGCGGCGCGGTCGGTCCGGAAAGGGCCGCTTCCCGAGGCTGCAGGCGTTTGACCGCAGGCGCGATTCCCGGACGAAACCGTGTCCGGCGCGGGTGGCATCCAACACATTTTTCCGTTTCCGAAGGGATGCGGATTGAGGAGGAAAAATGGCGATCAAAAGTAAATCCCGGAAGCAACTGCTCAAGCAGCCGGACGAATTCCTGAGCTTTTCGGGAAAACTCCTGGCGACGGTCATTCAATACAAGGTCCATGCCGTCAGCGGATTGGGGGTGATCCTTGCAGTTGTGCTGCTCGCATCCGGGATCCACTACATGGGGAACCGGGCGGAGAACCAGGCATTCTCCCTGCTCCAGAAGGGGCTTGCGGATTACGGCAGGACGCTTCCGGGCGATGGCGCGAAAAAGGCTTACGAAAGTGCGGCAGGGTCCTTTCAGGCGGTGCTCAAGGACTACTCGGGAAGGGATGGCGGCAAGCTGGCGAGGATCATATATGCCGGCATGGCCTACGACGCCGGCGACTTTGACGCGGCCATCGCCCATTATAAGGAGGCCCTGGATGCTGCGGATGCCTATCCGGGGCTGAGGCCGTTTCTTTACAGCGGGCTGGGACGGGCCTACGACGCGAAAAAGGAGTATGCCCTGGCGGCAAAGCAATTCGAGTCCGTCACCCAGGGCGCGGATCCCGTGCTGAAGGAGGATGCCTATCTCAATTTGGGGTTCATCTACGACCGGATGGGGAATCCGGAAAAAAGCGCCGAGACCTTCAAGAAATTCATTGCGGACTACCCCGAATCGGCTTTCCTCGGCATGGTCAAGGAGAAGCTGGCCAACAGTTGACGGCATGCCGGGGCTGAAACCCTTCTTCGAATGATCCTGTATCGACCTGGCCCGATCCGAATGCCGCAGAAAGTCGGGCTATTTTTTTGGGCCAAGATCCAGATTGTATTTCTTGATTTTCTGGTTGAGCCCGCTTTTTCCGATGCCCAGGATCTTCGCCGCGTTGGACTGGACATTGTTCGCGAGGTTCAGGGCACGGATGATCAAGGCCTTTTCGATGTCGGCCAAGGTGTCGGAAAGGTTGTCCTTGAAGGGGATATCGCTGACCTTGAGGGTGCTGCAGGCGCTCGCCTGAAAGCTTTTCGGAAGATCGGACACGCGGATCGTGTCGCCGGGGCAGAGGATCATGGCCCTTTCGATGACGTTTTCAAGCTCCCGGATGTTTCCGGGCCACTGATATTCATAAAACAGGCGCTCCACCTCCCGGTCGATCCCCTTGACCGGGATCTCCGAATTTCTTTCGGGGGTGTATTTGTCGATGAAATGCTGCACCAGGAGCCGGATGTCCTCGGTCCGCTCCCGCAAGGGGGGCAGGGTCAGGTGCAGGACATTCAGGCGGTAGAAAAGGTCCTCGCGGAAATTCCCCTTGGCGACCTCGTTCTTGAGTGTTTTGTTGGTGGCGGCAATAATTCGGATATCTCCGGAAATCGGCTTGGTACCGCCCACCCGCTCGAAGGATTTTTCCTGTAGGACCCGGAGCAGCTTCACCTGAAGGCTCTGGGAGAGTTCGCCGATTTCATCCAGGAAGATGGTTCCCCGGTCCGCAAGTTCGAATCTCCCTTTTTTCAAAGCGACGGCGCCGGTAAAGGCGCCTTTTTCATGCCCGAACAGCTCGCTTTCCAACAGGCTTTCGGAGAGCGCGGAGCAGTTGACGGGAATGAACGGCTCATTCCGCCGATGGCTGTTGAAATGGATGGATTTCGCCACGAGTTCCTTCCCCGTGCCGTTTTCCCCCTCAATCAGGACGGTGGCCGTTGCCGGCGCGATTTTCTGGATCGTTTCGAACATGGCCTGCATGGGTTTGCTCTTGCCGATAATGTTGCCGAAGCTGTACCGGGTTTCGATGCTGCTTCGAAGGTGCCGGTTTTCCTTGACGATCCGGAACATCTCGATGGCCTTGTTGACATAGATGACCAGCTTGTCGTTTTCAAAAGGCTTGAGAATGTAATTGTAGGCGCCTTTCTGCATGGCTTCGACGGCTTTTTCGACGGTGCCGTAGGCGGTCATCATGATGATCGGCAGGTCCGGGTCCTTTGCCTTTATGGATTCCAGGAGTTCAATACCGTCCATTCCGGGCATCTTCATATCGGTGATCACCAGGTCAACGTCGGCGCTCCCCAGGATCTGAAGCGCGTCGTTGCCGCTGTTGGCGGTGAGGGTTTCAAAACCCTCTTCCTCCAGGACGGCGCTCAAGATGAGTGTATAATTTTTTTCGTCGTCTACGACCAGAACGGTTTCCATGTCATGATTCCCTGGTGACCGGCAGTTTGATGGTGACCTGCGCACCGTATATCGGCCTGTTTTCAATGGTGATGCTTCCGTTGTGGGCCTCAATGATATTCTTGACGATCCCGAGCCCGAGCCCGGTCCCGGTTTCCTTGGTGGTAAAGAAGGGGTCCCAAATTTTTTCGAGGATTTCCTGGGGGATGCCTTTTCCCTTGTCCTTGAAGACGATGCTGACAGTGCCCCCGTCGGATTCCATATCCACCTGGATCTCTCCGCCGCCGGGCATGGCCTGCATGGCATTGATCAGGATATTCAAAAATACCTGATACATCATTTCCGGATCGGCGTTGATGGGGGGAAGATTCCCGTTGTATCGCTTGTTGACGATGTATCCCTGGGCTTCGAACTCCGGCCTCAGAAAAGTGATATTCTTTTCCAGGATTTCACCGACCCTGCAGGGGCCGAAATTGGGGGGATGGGGTTTCGCGTAATTCAGAAAATCGGTGATGATGTTGTTGAGCCGGTTCGCCTCCTCCACGATGACATCGGGAATGGTGCTCATGGGGGTGGTTTTTTCCATTTTCTTTTTGAGCAGTTCAGCGGAGCTTCGGATGATGCCCAGGGGGTTCCGGATTTCATGGGAAATCCCCGCCACCATTTCACCGAGGGAAGACAGGCGCTCGGCACGGCTCAACTGCTCCTTGAGCCGTATCCTCTCCAGGGTGCGCTGCTGGATGATTTCCTCTCCTCTTTTCACGATGAAGATCAGGATGACGAGCAGAATGATCATGACCACGGCGCACGTGATGGTCACCCGGATCTGGAATCGGAATATGGTTTTGTAATCCTCCGAAAGGTCCTGCACTATTTCGACAACCCCCAGGATTTCACCGGATATGGGCGTCAGGGGCCTGGCCTCTCGCAGCGGCGCGAAGGTGACGACCTTGATCTCCTTGGGGATCCCCAGGAGCTTTTCCCAGACATTCCCTTTTTGAACGAGCTTGAACGTGGATTCTCCGTTGAGGGCTTTCAGATAGCCGTCCCCTCCCAGGTCTTCCTTCCCCACCAGATCCGGATCAAAGCTGTAGGATATGATGTTGGTATCGGCGTCATACAGATTGACAAGGTCCACCTTGAAGCTGTGGAAGGTGTTCCGGACGATTTTATCCATCAGCTCAAACTGTTTCCTGTTGCTGAGTTGAATTTTGCCGAAGAGATAATACACAGGAACCTGAAACTGGGTGTAGATCTGATGGTTGAGATTCTCGATGAGCAGCCGGCTGTAATCCTGGCTTTTTTTGAACTGAAGCGCCCTCGCCCAGTGGATGTTCAAAAAGCAGAGGATGACCGTTCCCAGAAAAATGGCAATCAGACTGGCAAACGTGAAATATTTGACGAGTCGAAACGGTTTTGTTTTTTCTTCAAAGGGCTTCGGCGCCATGGGGATTCGGGAAGTGCTTTCCTTAAGGTGGTTTCGGAAATGGGCATTCTGCCGGCTAAAAACAAGTGAATATTTTTTTCGCTTGTCCAAGCAGGCGGATAAAAAACCAAAATTTTTATAATTTTTATTTTATAGCTTCAATGTTCTTTTAACATAATATTTTCAGGCTAATAAATCCTGTTTTACCGAATACCCGTCCTGTTTCAACATGATTCTGGATGATTTGTGTATTTTTTATTGACAGAGCATTATAAGTATTGTTATAGATTTTTACCAGAAAAGCAATCCATCCGAACGCACACGGGCAACAGGGATTTTTTCATGGGAAATCGGTTTCCATGACGGGTGCCCTTCATGGCCTAAAAGCATTCATAACTTTTTTTATATACAAATTCGCCAAGATATTGCTCGTTTTGCAGGCTGTTTGAACAACGACCGCTATATTCAGATGATGTCCGTACCATGATCCTAAGGTATATCTGCTGATATTTCAACCTGCAATTGCGAATTCACCCACATCGGACAAAACGGGAAAATATCTTTGGGGTTTGAATGATTTGATCACAGAATAACTTTTAGCATATGGGTACGATGTGTTCCGTTTCGGATCCCTGCGAAACGCTGTCAATCAAGGATATGTCTTGGGGCGCACTTTCATCCAATAATTAAGACGATAGAGAGCCAATCATGTTATTTGGGAAAAAAAAGGACATCGTCGGTGTCGATATCGGTTCCCGAACGATCAAGGTCGCCGAGGTCGAGGAGAACAAAAAAGGCCGGATGATCAGAAAGTTCGGGATGATCGATATCGCTCCGGGGTTGATTGAAGACGGTGCCGTCAAGAACCCTGAAGCCGTTGCCTATCTCATCCGCCAGCTCTTCACCTCCCAGAAAATCAAGGAAAACAACGTTGCGATCTCCATCGGGGGCTACTCCACCATTGTCAAAAACATCAGCGTTCCGGCAATGGATGAAGATCAATTGCAGGAGATGATCCAGTTCGAAGCGGAGCAATACATCCCCTTCGACATCAACGACGTCAACCTCGATTTTCAAATCATCGGAGAAAACGAGATCAACCCCAACCAGATGAATGTCCTGCTGGTGGCAGCCAAAAAGGAAATGGTAAACGATTACGTCAACCTGGTTCAACTCGCAGGTCTCAACCCCTGCGTCATCGACGTCGATGCGTTTGCCCTCCAGAACATCCATGAAATCAATTATGGCGCCGCGGGGGAGAATGTCGTGCTGATCGATATCGGAGCAAGCAAGATAACTCTCAATATTCTCAGGGATAATGTCTCGGTTTTCATGAGGGACGTTTCCATGGGATGCCAGCAGATCAACACCAAAATCATTTCCCTTGCGAACTGCACTTTGGATGAGGCGGAAGCCCTCTATCACAGCGAGGAAACGGACAAACTTTCCGACAAGGAAATGATAGAGATTGTTTCATCGGTCGTCACCGCTTGGTGCACGGAAATCGGTCGGGCGCTTGACTTCTTCTATTCCACCTACCCCGGCGACCAGATTCGAAAGATCATTTTGAGCGGGGGAGGTGCGAAAATCAGAAAATTCAGGGAGCTGCTTGCGGCTGAGACGAATTCGGAAGTTGAAATGATCCGGCCTTTTGAAAAGTTTTCCGTGGGCAGCGATTTTGATCTTTCCTACCTCGAGCAGATTGCCCCTCAGGCTGCAATCTGCCTTGGTTTAGCCATCAGAAAGATTGACGATAAATGATACGGATAAATCTACTCCCTTTTCGGAACACGCGGCAGAAGGAAAATATCAAGCAGCAGGTATCCATTTTCCTTCTTTCTATCCTCCTCATCGCAATCCCTCTCTTCTGGTACAGCAACATGCTGGACGGAAAAATCGAGGCGCTGGACGGGCAGATCGACTACACCCAGAAAGAGATCGCCAAGTATAAAAAGATCGCCATGGAGTCCGAGGCCCTCAAGCAGAAGATCGCCGTGCTCAAGACCAAGCTCAAGATCATCGACAACCTTGAAAAAAGCCAGAAAACGGCCTTCCACCTCATGGACACCATGACGGCCATGGTCATTGAAAAAAAGATGTGGTTCAGCCGGCTGGAGGCCATGGAAAAAGCGGCCGCCCCCCCCGCCGCCAAGCCCCAGAAAGCCAGGGGCAGCAAGAAAAAAGGGGAAAAGGAAAGAAAAGCCCAGCCGATCGGGGAACCAAAACGGCCGGAAATCGATGTCGAAATCGATGGCATCGCCCTCGATAATCAGACCGTGGCCGATTTCATGACCCGACTTGAAGAAAATGATTTGTTTGCAAATATCAGGCTGATCAATCTGAAGCTGGAAACGATGAAACAAGGAAAAGGCCAGGAAGATATCAATCTGAGAAATTTTCAGGTCCACTGCAAGGGAATTCCCGAAAAATCGGAGGCGAAAAAAAATCCATCATGAATACGATAGGCCCTCCCTCATTGGCTTTCATTGAACCGTATCTGGAAAAGATCGGCAAATTCTCAAAAACCCAACGGATCGTGATCTGTCTCGTGACGCTGGCCCTGATCATCGCCCCCGTTATCTACTTCGTCTACATTCCCAAGCACGATAAAATCAGCGGGCTGAGAAAAGAATACGAAGGCTTGTCCACGGAATTGGCCCAATTCAAGCAGAAGGCCAAAGAACTGAACAAATACAGGGCCGAGGCCAAGGCGATCGAGGCGGACTTTGATAACGCGAGAATGGCCCTCCCCGAGAGTGAGGAAATTCCGTCGCTGCTGAAAGGTATCTCCCGTGCAGGCCAGGATGCGGGGCTGGTCTTTCTTCAATTCAAGCCCCAGCGGGAGAAGCAGTTCGGGTTCTATGCTGAAATACCCGTATCCATGACGTTCAAGGGATCCTATCATGAGGTCCTCGATTTCTTCTACCGGGTTTCCAGCCTGTCTCGAATCGTCAGCATCAGAGACATCGAGATCCATGCGACAAATGAGCGGAAGCGCAAAGGCAACATCGATTGGAAAGAGCTGGATGTCTCCTGCAGTTCCGTCACCTATAAGTTCGTGGATAAGCAACCCCAACCCTCCATCGAAACAAAGAAAAAATAAATGAGAGCCATGTATAAATATGCTGCCTTGATAATTTGTTTTTTCTGTTTTTTCTTGAGCGCATGCGAAGAAAAAACCTCTCCTCCACCGCCAAAGTCAAAAATCGTGCACAAGAAGATCGACCCGAACCCGGCGGTCTATGCAGCGCCGGAAAAATCGCCGGCGCCGGACCCGCAAAAAAAGACGGTTCAGGATGCCCAGATTTCGAACCCATCGGGCGATACGGCGTCCGCGACATCCGCCTCTGTTTCAGAAGCGGCGGGCGTGGATTCAAACGGGGGGGACAGCCTGGATTCGTCAGCCGCGCATCAGGCTGGGGAGGATTCCATCCTGAACGATCAGGACCTCCAGGACATCCTGAGCACGAAGAGCGATGCTGCTGTTGAGGGTCAGGGAAAGCCTTCCGGCTATAGCGCCAAGAACAAAATCGATCCCTTCGAACCGCTCTTCAAGCCCATGCCTGCGGAAAAACCCAAGCTCCCGGCACCGCCGGAGAAGATCACCGCCCCGAAACGCCGGCTGACCCCCCTGGAAAAGGTCGATCTGGATCAGTTGAAACTGGTGGGGATCGTCCGGGCCGACAGCGGGAACAAGGCCCTGGTCGAGGACGCATCGGGAAAAGGGTATATCGTGATCCATGGGACCTATCTCGGTATTCACTCCGGAAAGGTGGTGGATATTTTGAAAGATCGAATCATTGTGGAAGAGGAAGACAAAGA
Organism: Desulfococcus sp.; assembly: GCF_041737845.1. Lineage (GTDB taxonomy): Bacteria > Desulfobacterota > Desulfobacteria > Desulfobacterales > Desulfococcaceae > Desulfococcus. Next base: position 17,070 of record NZ_JBGSQX010000076.1, on the reverse strand, counting down.
CATGTTGGGAAATGTGAGGGTCCACAAAAGAGAAATGAAATTTCAACGGCCTTCCGGAGATGAATATCATGAAATGTAAACCACAGAAAATTGAGCCCGTCCACTCTCTATTGATCTCATTTCTTTTGTTGATGTGCGTCTTGTTCAACACTGCCCATGCGGAAACCGCTCCCCCCGATGAGGGGTCGACGGCCGTCGGGCTGAATGAGATAAATGCCCGCAAGGCGACCCAGTTGCAGTCCGTTTATGCTGCCAGGCAGGGAAAGGGATTGAAGGTCTTCGTCGGGGCGGATGGCACGATCGAAGAATACAAAGCCTTTACAATCAGCGATCCGCCGCAGATTGTGTTTGACCTCTTCAACATCAACAGTCCATACGATCATGAAAAGGTCATCCCCGTCAATTCCGAGTGGGTCAAACAGATACGATACACCAGCGAACCGGACAAGGTCCGGGTCATCCTGGAGACACAGGCGCAGCACCTGTCCGCCTACAAGGCGGACCCGGTCGAGAACGGACTCCTGATCCAGGTCGGCACCGGCGCCGATCAGCTCGCCATGAAGCCGGCCGCTTCGGCCCAGCCTGCGCCCCCCCCGACAGATGACGCCACGGCCGCCGCGGAAAAGAAACTCCCGGAGGGCGGCAAACCCGCCGGGATCACCCAGATCGATTTCGTCAGCGCCGGATCCGGGAAATCCGTCATGGTGGTGGGGACAACGCGGCCGGTAACATATGAAGCGAAGATGGTCGGGGACAACCGTCTCGAAGTGCGGCTTTTTGATACCAGCCTGCCCATCCACCGGAAGCGCCCCCTGATCACGGACCGTTTTGAAAGCGCCATTGATGAGATTATTCCAAAATCTGCCTCGCCCGACAGGAATACGGCGCTTTTCGACATCAAGCTCAGGGAGGCCGTTCCGTATGTCGTTGATCAGGAAGGGAGTTCCCTCAAGATTCATTTCGACGCGTCCACCGTGCCTCCCAAGCCGCTGACCGGCATTGCGGCCGCCGAACAAAGCCAGACGGCGGCGTCTCCGCCCAGGATGATCGCCAAAAAGTCGGCAAAACCGGACCAGGTGAAGCCCATCGCACCCGTCCCGGGAAGCCGACCGGTTGGAGCCCGTGTTGATGCACCCATGCCGAATCCCGGATCGATGGCCCCTCCGCCGGATCTGAACCTGGATCTGGATGAGGAGCTTGGGGTTCTCGATGATATCCCCACCTATACCGGCGAGAAGATTGCACTCGATTTTTACGAGACCGAAATCAAAAATGTATTCAGGATACTGAGAGAAGTCAGCGGGAAAAACTTCGCCATCGACAAGGATGTCACCGGCAAGGTGACGCTGACCCTGGCCGAACCCGTCGCCTGGGACCATATCCTCGATCTCGTTCTGAAGATGAACAAATTGGGCAAAACCGCCGAAGGAAACATTATCCGCATCGCCACCCGGGCGACCCTGGCCGAAGAGGACCGGGTCAGGCAGGAAAAGCGAACCGCGGAGCTGGCTGCTCGGGATCAGCAGCAGCAGTTGGAGCCGCTGCACACCGAATACCTGCCCGTAAACTATTCCAACGCCAACAAGGAAATCAAGCCCCACGTTGAAAAACTGCTCACCAAAGACCGTGGAAACGTCAGCGTGGACGAGCGGACCAATATGATCATCCTTACGGACACCAAGGAAAAGATCAACCGGGCGAAAGAACTCATCAGCAAGCTGGACCGGGTGACGCCCCAGGTGCTCATTGAAGGCCGGGTCGTCGAGGCCACCACCAACTTCACCAAGGAGATCGGCACAACCTGGCAGACGGGGCTGGGTGTGGAGCAGACCGGCACCGGCGTGACGCAGACCCCGGATTCAGCGGCCATCAATATCGGCGGCGCCACCGAGGAGGTCACCACCGCCGTGAACGACCGCGTCGGCGTCGGCCCCCAGAACGGGTATGACGCCCTGGGCGGGACGTACGGATACAATGTGGCCATCGATTTTCCCATCGCGGCCGCGGACTACGGAAGCCTCGGCTTCAATTTCATGCGCATCGCCGGGACCCCGTTTCTTCTGAATGCCAAGCTCCATGCCATGGAAAGCCAGGGCGAGGCCAAGATCGTTTCCGCGCCGAAGGTCGTGACCCTCGACAACAAGAAGGCCGTCATCAAGCAGGGGATCAGCTATCCCTATCAGACGGTGGAAAACGGCGAGGTCAATGTCGAGTTCAAGGATGTGGACCTGCTCCTGGAGGTCACGCCCCACGTCACCCCGGACAACCGGATTTCCATGAACATCAACATCACCAAGAATGATCTGGGGGAAGTCATTGCAGGTCAGCAGTCCTTTACGACCAAGGAAGCCCAGACAGAGCTTCTCGTCAACGACGGGGATACCGTGGTCATCGGCGGCATCATCAAAACCGCGAGCCGTCAGGATCTGCAGGGAATCCCCTATCTGAACAAGGTCCCCGTCCTCGGGTGGCTCTTCAAGGCCGAAGGCTCAACGGATCAGAAGGAAGAGCTTCTGATCTTCATCACCCCGCGCATTATTCAACTCGAACAGCGGTTGGTCCAATATTAAACAGGCATCATGGTCATGAACCGTCGGACAGGAAGGTTATCCTCATGATAAGAAAATTTACTACCAACATCGTTTCACTCCTCATATTGGGTTGTCTTGCCTTGAACATATCCGGCTGTGGTTCTTCAGGCGGCATGAATGAAGAAAATCCCGATCCCGGACCGCCCCCCGTGCCCGTCTATAATCTGACCGGGACCGCCTACAACCCCGACGGGGCGCCTTTCAGCGGCGTGGCCATATCCGTTTTCAGCCCGCAGTACACCGCGACGACGGACGCCGCCGGCAGGTTCCTTCTGGAGGTATCCAAAACCAGACACCTGGTCCTGGCATCCAGGGCGGGATACACGGATTATTACGAGCCGGCCGACCTGACCACGAACATGGTCGATCTTCCGATCGTTCTCCAGAAATCAGCCATTGCCGGGGTCAATGCCCTCGCCACCGCCGAGACATACCTGGCCTCGAACCGCATTGACGGCCAGCGGGCGACCCTCACCATTCCGGTCCAGAGCGGGGGCGCCTTTACCGTCGGAAACACCGGGGGGCTCAGAGGCGTCGATATCGTACTGGAAAACCATGACCTGAGCGAACCGCTGTCCGTGCCCATGCCGTCTCCCGAGATCATTGACAAGCCCGTCATCGGCGGAAAACAGACCCCGAGCGTCCTGGTTTCGGTTCAGCCGGCGCTCCTGAGAATAAGCACGCCCGCGGTGCTGACACTGCCCAACCCGGATAACCTGAAGGTGACCCGCGTGCTGCGGTTCGACCCGGAAAGCCACCAGTGGAAGACCATTGACGCGGTCACGGGGACCTCCGTCTCCATTTCCCATGGCGGCGTCTACGGCATCTTCTTCGAGGAGCGGCGCACCGCCTCGGTGCGGGGAACGGCCTCGGCAGGCACGGCCGTGCAGGTGGGCGATGAAATGCTCGTGGTCGGGCCCGAGGGCAGCTTCTATATAAACGAGGTGCCGGTTCCGGCCGGCGGATCGGTCAACGTCATTGCGCTTGCACCCGCCGTCGAAGGGACCACCGTCCGAAGCGTCACCGACCTCTCTTTGGCCCTCAATGTCGGACAGGAGACGAGCCTCAATCTCGGATCGGCGAATATCGGCACCCTCTCCCTTCGCGCGGACCGGTATACCATCGAATCCAACAACGAGGGGTACAGCCTTGTGACGGCGACCGTCGTCAACAGCAACAACTCCCCCGCCGTGGATGCGCCGGTGGCCTTCACCACCGACGGCGGCATGATCGTTGCCGACGGGGATCCGGCAGCGACCCCGGTGGCCCCCTTCAATCCCTCTGCAGTGAAGACGGACGCCTTCGGCAAGGCGTCGATCCGCCTCAAATCCGGCCCGGATCGAAGCAACCGGGTCATCACCGTCACCGCGTCCGCGGGCGACCGCTCCACCAAGTCCGTCCCCATCCAGGTGGTCGGGACGACCATTTCCCTGGACAATGACAACACCAGCCTCGACGCCGAGGGCCTGAAAAAAGACAACCTGGTCGTCACCGTCCAAGATGCCAATGCGTCGCCCATCAACGATGCGGAGGTCACGGTCAGCGTCTCGCCCGAGGGAAGCCTCATCTGGCACCCGTCCGCGGACCTCCGCACCGACGTGAGCGGAAAGCTGACCCTCGAGATCACCGGCCGCAACGCGGTGGAGAATGCCGTCCTTCGGATCGAGGCCGCCGGAGATATCAAGACCCAGAGCTATCTGGTCTATACGAACGCTGAATTTTTCACCATCACCTCCCCGACGGACGACCCCTATTCCTGGCCGACGGGTCGGGACCTGATCGTCAAGGTGCGGGCGCCGCAGCAGGACGTCGTGCGGTTTGTCACCAGCTTCGGACAGTGGCGGGGAAGCAGCACGGTGAGTCAGAAATACATCGATGTGCCGGTCGATCCCGCGACCGATGAAGTCTCGGCGGTGATCTCCTCCGCGGAGGCCGGAATCGCGACCGTCCAGGTGTTCGACCGGAACAACCCCTCGATCTCCGACACGACCCAGGTGGCTTTCGCGTCGCCCTCCGGCGAAGCATGCCGCATTTCGCTCCAGGCCAGCGCCACTGTCGTGGCCCCGAGCGTCGGGAACATCCTCAACTCCGTGGAGCTGACGGCAAAGGTCAAGAATCAATTCGATCAGGCCGTGAAAAACGTTCCGGTGGTCTTTTTCCTCAACGGGATGACCACGACCGGCGGCGGGGAACGGTTGTCGCCCGCCATCGCCTACACGGACAGCCAGGGGTTCGCCCGGTCGACCTTCTATTCCGGCACCCTGGGCTCTGACGCCGAAGGGGTGGAGGTGACCGCGGCGATCCTCGATTCCAGCACGGTTGACGCCATCTGCAACCAGAGCAGTTCAATCCGCATCGTCATCGGCGGCACGGCCGGATCGATCTCCATCGGCCAGAGCACCAAGATCGAATCGATCAACGCCGATACGGCCTATAAGCTGCCCATGTCGGTGCTGGTCTCCGATTCCAACGGCAATCCCATGCCCAATGCCACCGTGACCCTGAAGCTGTGGCCGACCCGGTATGCCACGGGCTACCGCGGCGGACGCCCGGAATGTCCGGTGATCTATACCGGCATCTTCGACAACGAAGACGTCAACCGGAGTCTGATGTGCGATTACTGCAAACCCTGCCCGGCCGGCGAGGGTGAAAAGCACCCCTTGAACGAAGACCTCAACGGGGACTGCGAACTGACGCCCTCCAGCAGTTCGGCGGGCTCATTGCCGGGAGTCGTCCAGACGGACGAGAACGGCGTGGGTGAATTCGCTCTCGTCTACAACAAGGAAAACGCGGCGTGGCTGGAGGACGAGGTCGTCGCCACCGCCATGGTCTACGGCACGGAAACCCGGGCCACCCTGACCTTCTGGCTGCCGATACTGGAGGGCGATAAGTGCAACCTGCCCGGCGAATCCCCGTTCAACCGGACGGAGGTGAGCGACATTTCCCTCATGGCCGATCCCGAGAGCGTCGTCGCCGACGGTGTCAGCACCAGCATGATCTTCGCCTCCGTGAAGGACGTGAGCGGCAATCCCCTCATCGGCGGATCCATCAATTTCGACATCGTGAGCGGACCGGGCACCCTTTCCGCCCGAAGCGTCCTGGTAACAGATGGCGTCGGAACCGTTTACTACACCGCTCCGAACGGCAGGGGCGCCGGCAGCACGGCCACCATCCGGGCCAGCGCATCCAATGCCGGCGGCCAGGTCTCGGACCAGATCGACATCCGGCTGGTGGACGCCATCGTCTCCAAGGTGGACGTGACAGCCGGCGCCCAGAGCATCATGGTCAGCGGCGTCGGGGGCATCAACTCCACCGTCATCCGCGCCGCAGTCTCGACCACCTCCACCCGTACGGTTCCCGACGGCACCCTGGTCTCCTTCGTGACGACCGCGGGCATGATCTCCAACGTCACCCGGACGGCGAACGGCGTCGCCACGGCCACCCTGACCAGTTCGACATTCGCGGGGACGGCGACGGTCATGGCCTTTGTCGACGGCGTCTCGGGCAGCGCCCAGGTCGAGTTCATCGCGGGGCCGCCGAAGCAGATCCGGGTTTCCGCGCCCGCCTCGATGGCTGCCGATACCACAAAATCGGTCAGCGCATTTGTCACGGACTCCCAGGGAAATCCTGTCACGGGCAGCATGATGGTGAATTTCAGTGCATCGTCAGGCAGCATTGCCCCTGCAACCACAAACACAAGCAACGGAGAGGCAAGGGCTGAATTTACGGCGCCATCCATCGGGGGAAGTATTCGGATCACCGCAACCGCCAGCGGCGGAATCACCGGGAGCACATCGATCCTCGTGACAGCAGCACCTTGAGGACGTGATCATCCCCTGAATCAATCCACACCGGACGCCCGCAAGGGCGTCCCCTTTCCCCCCAGCGGCAGCCCTTTTCAGGGCTGCCGTTCCTTTATGCGATGTGAAATCACGTCGATCTCGGTTGAGATCCGCTCCAGATCCAGGGTGGCGATGTTTCCCCCGCTCATGAGGACCCTTCCCCCGACGATGACCGTCCGGACATCCGAGGCTTTGGCGGCGTAGACGATCTGGGAAGCCGGGTGATAGAGGGGCGTCATGTGGGGCGTTGCGGTGTCGAGGATAATGACGTCGGCCTGTTTCCCGATCTCGAGGGACCCGGTGACCTCCCCCAGGCCGATGGCATCCGCCCCCGCCGCCGTGGCCATCCGGATGACCGTCCGGGCGTCCATGACCGTGGGGTCCAGGGTGCTCACCTTGTGGAGCTTGGCCGCGGTGTCCATCTCCTGAAACAGGTCCAGGTTGTTGTTGCTGGCGCACCCGTCCGTCCCCAACCCGACCCGGATCCCCGCCGCCAGATATTCCCCGACCGGCGCGATGCCCGAGGCAAGCTTCATGTTGCTCTCCGGGTTGTGGGAAATCGCCGCACCGGTCTTCGCGATGCGGCCGACATCGGCCGCGTCGGTCCAGACGGCATGCACCAGAAGCGTTCCGGCATCCAGCAGGCCGAGATCGTCCAGATATCGGACGGGGCTTGCGCCATGCGCCTTCAGGGATTGATCCCGCTCTGTTCTGGTTTCGGCGGTGTGGATCTGGAACAGGACGTTTTTCCGGCGCGCCAGGGACTTGGCCCGTTTCAGGGTTTCTCCGGAGCAGGTATAGGGGGAATGGCAGAAGACCGCGGCCGAAATGAGCGGGCCGGCGCCCTGCCAGGTTTCAACGAATCGCTCGGCCTGTTCAATATTTTTGTCCGGATCCGGCACCCCGGGGGCCGGAAAATCGATGACCCCCTGCCCGAGCACGGCCCGCATGCCGGATGCCTGAACGGCCCGGGCCACCGCATCCTCATGAAAATAGCCGTCGCAGCAGGTGGTGGTCCCGGCAAGGATCATTTCCGCGCAGGCCAACTGGGCGCCCCAGAACGCCGTCTCCGGGCGGATGTGGGCGGCTTCCGCGGGAAAGATCGTCCCGTTCAGCCAGTCCATCAGGGGAAGATCATCGGCCAGGCCCCGGAACAATGTCATGGGCAGGTGGGTATGGGTGTTGACCAGGCCAGGCATGACGATTCCGCCGCGGGCGTCGATGGTTTCCGCGGCCGGCGGAAGAGGGGCGCCGGCCACACGTTCCGATACTTCGGCGATGGTGCCGTTTCGCACGCACACGATGCCGTTCGGAATGATATCGAAACCGGCGTTTACGGTGATCAGGGTGCCGTTGTGAATGATCAGATCGAATTTCATCTCTTCCTCCGAAGGGTTGACGGTGACACCAGGGTGTTTGGGTAACAGATAGCAGGCCTGGAACAAAAAAACCATTGAAATGCTGGACGGACATGGGCCCCGAAGGTCCCGGCGCCGCCTTGACTTTTCGACATTCGGAACGATATTTCTGGATATGTTTGGCTCTTGAAGACATTCAGCAACTGAACTCACGAGGCAAAGGAGTACGAACCATGACCTATACATGTAAAAACTGCGGGGCCGTGGCAAAGGCGCCCGGCCATTTGTGCAATCCCTGCGACGACAAGACGAAGTGCAGCTTTTGCGGCTCCCCCCAGGTCGACGCAAAACACATCTGCAAGGACAAGCTGGCCGCCATGAAGTACGTCTGCGACGGCTGCGGCCGGGTGGCCATGGAAGGGGAGCATTTGTGCAAACCGACCCCGATTCCCTGACGGCGCCGCACCCGGGACGCATGCCGGCCGGGGAATCCCCCCGAGCAGACCCTGCAGCCATCTGATTTGGAATCGCCGGATCGCAGACCGGATCCGGCGATTCCTCCGTGCCGCTTCAGAATGCACCACACGCCTTCCCCGTTCCGCCCCGGATGGTTGTCCAACGGATGCCCGATGTCAGAGGACTGCTGCTTGTAACTGGGAGCGCCGGCAATTATACTAGGACCATCAGACCGGCATGCCGCCGCGGCATCACCGACATCTTGACCAGGGGATTTCTTCGGAAAAAGGAGATCGCGTGGGACGCACCATCCTTATCACCGGGGCTTCCGGGTATCTCGGGTCGGCCATCAGCGTGGATCTCGCCCGGGACCATACCGTCATTGGCATCTGCCGGCGCGAACCCTCACCGGAACAACTGCGGGCGGCGCCTGCGGCCATCTGGGAAAAGAGTGAAATCATCGATGTGGACTGCATCGAGGGGGTCTTGAAGCGGCAGGCCGTCGGCGGGCGAAGGGTCGATTACATTCTCCATTTCGCGGCCTTCACCGACTATGGCGACAAGTGGCAGGACGAATACTGCGACACCAACGTCATCGGGACCCGGAACGTTATCGAGGCGGCGGACCGATGCGGAGGGATCGATCGGATCGTCTTCGCGGGGAGCATCGCCGCCCTGACCCCGCCCCGGCCGGGGGAGATGCTGACCGAAAAGAGCCCTGCCGGCGGAAGCGTGGCTTATTGCCGAAGCAAAGCCATGGGGGAGGCACTGATGGCTGAAAACGCGCACCGGGTGCCGGCCATTGTGCTGCGGATCGGCGGGGTCTTCACCGACTGGTGTGAACTTCCCCCGCTGTTCAGCCTGATGAATGCCTGGAGCATGCCGTCTCTCATGGGAAGGATGGTTCCCGGACGGGGGCGGACAGGATTTCCTTACATCCACCGGAAGGATATCGTCCGAATCGTCCGGCGCATTGTCGAAAAAAACGAAAACCTGGACTCTTTTGAAACCCTCTTTGCCGCCCACCCCGGCTGCACCTGCCACGCGGAGCTTTTTCCCGCCATCCGAAAGGCCCTGGGCGGCGGATGTTCAACCCGTCCGATCTCCATCCCGAAGCAGGCGGCCAGGCTGCTTCTCCACGGCAAGTATGCCGCCAACACGCTGATGCGGCGGGAGACCTACGAGCGGGCATGGATGATCGATTATGTGGACCGGCCCCTCGTTGTCGACACCGCCTACACCTGCCGGCGATTGGACTGGGCACCGACGCCCGGTCTGCATGTTCTCGACCGGATCCCCGTCCTCATGGATCATTTCAAGACCCGACGTTCCGAATGGCTGCAGCGCAACCGACGCCGCAACGACCAGAAATATGAATTCGAACCGGATCCGAAGGATTGACGGGAGCGTCTCGCCTTTTGATCCGGCCCGATGCCCCACGGGTGCCCTTGGGCTTGGGGAGGGAGATCGCTTTTAGCAACCAGAAGGAGGGTGGCCTTATGCTTTGGGTATCTTATGGAAAATTTTCAAGGGAAGGCATTCGGGGGTTGATTGACAACCCGCAGAATCGCGCCGGCGCGATTCAACAGCTCATGGATGCTTACAGGGGAAAACTCATCAGTTACCATCTCTTGCTCAACGGGGAGATCGATTTTTTCATCGTCGCGGACATCCCCGATGAGTGCGTGGCGGATCTGGGGCTGGTCAACGCGCTTCTGGTTCGGGGGTCCGGCGCCGTTGAAACGATCACCACCGTGCCGGCATACCGGGCGGAAGATGCCATTCCCCTCATGCAGCGTGCCCAGAAGATGACAACCGAAGAGACGTACAAATCCCCGTCCGCCTACGGGTATTTTCCCAGGGAGGGTGCGTGAGGCTCACCTATCAGATCAGCGCATCCCCCTCCGGTATTTGACGTTCAACCGGAAGCATTCCGCAGTGAAATCGTCGAACATCAGGGACTCCTTGTCAGAACGCCGTGCTCCCCCCTGAACTTTAGGGTTGATAGCCGGGCCGTATGGGGCTATTATGGTCAACCCCAAAGCCGGGAAAAGAGGTGTCGGGGTCTCATCCATCGCGGCGCCATTTCGGGAGAGCGGTATGCTTCAAAACACCTTTCAACACATCCCCGGGATCGGACCCAAGACCGAACGGCGGCTCTGGGATTCCGGAATTCCGGACTGGCGGTCCGCCGGGGATCTGCCGACCTCCCGCCTTCCCCTCAAACAGGCGGACGTCTTTCTCCGCTGCCTCGACGAATCCGCGAGAGCTCTCGAGGACGGAAACCCCCGCTTCTTCACCGACCTGATGCCCGCTGGCCTTCACTGGCGCCTGTTTCCGGAGTTCCGTCGTTGCATCGCCTACCTGGATATCGAGACCACCGGAATGGATGTGTGGGGATCTGAAATCACCACCATCGCCCTGTACGACGGCCGGGAGGTCAAAACCTATGTTCAGGGCCGGAACCTGGAGGCGTTTATCGACGACATCGAGGCCTCCCATCTCATCGTCACCTATAACGGCAAAGTTTTCGATGTCCCGTTCATCGAGCGCTATTTCCGAGTCCGCCTGAACCATTCCCATATCGACCTCCGCCACGTGCTGAAGCGCCTGGGATATGGAGGCGGGCTCAAGGCATGTGAACGGGCCCTGGGAATCGACCGGGGAAGCCTCCACGGCGTCGACGGGTTCTTCGCCGTCCTGCTCTGGCACGACTACATCCGGAACGGAAACCCCCGGGCGCTGGAGACGCTTCTGGCCTACAACATCGAGGACGTGGTCAATCTCGAAACCCTCATGGTGACGGCCTACAACCTGAACATCCGGGGTACGCCCTATGAGGCATCCCACAAGTTGGCGCCGCCATCGATGCCCCATCTCCCGTTCCAGCCGGACCCCCTGACCATCGCGCAGGTCCGGCGCAGCATGTTTTCGGGCGCCATGCCGTTCGGATAACGGGCGGGCGCAACAGGGGAACGGCGGCATTGCGCCGGACGGGATGGAAAGATCCGCGGCATCCCGAAACTTCAGATCCATCGAACAGGTCAGCCAGGGCGTTACGATGCTTCACAGCAACCATTCGGATCACTATTGCGGGCGCATCCTCGCAGGCGACTACAGCCAGGCGCTGAAAAAACGCCTGGCTGAGTATGTCGCCCTCTACGGCGCCTATGAAGAAACCCGGAGCCCGGCGATTCTCTACATCTCCGCCTGGCGTGAGAACGAAAAAGAGGTCTGGTACGAGTATGTCAGCCGGCAGTTTGTCGAACTCATGAGGTGCCGGCCCATGGACATGGCCCAGATGTTCCGGAGCGCCCTCCTGGAACGGCGCGTTTACCGGTACACCGGCCCCGATCTTTCCATCCTCAAAGAGGTCGAGGCCCGCGAAAGCCTGGACACCGCCTGGAAAACCGTTCGGGAGGAGAGCAAAAAAACGGGCGAAATCGAAGCCGTATACAAGCTGGCCGTGAATTCGGGGGCAGCGCTCTGGCTCAAGGACCAGGCATCCATCGAACCCTACGGCAGCGACGGCATCTTCCTGTCCCTCGGCTGCTTGACCGTCGTCTCCAAGGAGATGGAGGCCGAGGATGAGCTTCAGCGGCACCGGGACAATCTGGAGTCCACGGTGCTGGATCGAACCTCGGAGCTGACCCGCCTGAACGGCCTGCTGATGCGGGAGGTTCTGGACCGGAAGCAGGCCGAGAACAAGCTGCAGAAGAGCTTCGATCAACTGGAGCGGAACCTGGACGAAATGATCAACGTCATGTCTCAGACGGTTGAGGTCCGCGACCCGTATACGGCGGGCCACCAGCGGCGGGCCACCGAAATCGCCGTTGCGGTGGCCCGGGAAATAGGGCTTCCCGAAGACCGGGTCAAGGGGCTCCAGATGGCCGGGCGCATCCACGATATCGGAAAGATATCCATCCCCGCCGAGATCCTCTGCAAGCCCGGGCGGCTCGACGATGCGGAGATGCAGTTGATCCGGCGGCATCCGAGCATCGGGTATGACATCCTGAAGCACGTCGATTTTCCATGGCCCGTGGCGCTCATCGTCGAGCAGCATCATGAAAAGATGGACGGTTCGGGATATCCGCGGGGGCTCCGCGGCGAGGAGATCCTCATCGAAGCCCGAATCCTCAGCGTGGCGGACGTCGTCGAAAGCATCTCCTCCCACAGGCCCTACAGGCCCAGCCTGGGCATCCAGGAGGCGCTCCTGGAGATCGCCGAACACCGGTCGATCCTGTATGACCCCCGTGTGGTCGACGCCTGCCTCCGGCTTTTTCAGGACAAGGGCTTCAACAAGCTCCTGTGCGCCTCACAGAACCCCGTCTGGCCGTTCCGCGACAGCACGAATTGAGGAAAAACAGTCTCCCGCAGCGGCATTCGATCAAAAAACGCCGGCAGGAGAAGGGGACGGACCTTGGAATCGAATCGGCCTGTCATGGTCCATTTCCTTTCTTGCCCAATTCCTGAAGCTTGGCCGTGATGCCCGTGATCCACACCCCCGCCCTCTTCATTGAACCCTAAGGGATAAATCCGGCAGCGAACCACGGCAAGTCTTGACGGGTTGGTCGCGCCTGAAAAATGCGGGTGCGGCTTACTACCAGCTTTATACCCTCATTTTGACAATAAACTGTCCTCATTGAAAGACGCCGCGAACGACGCATCTTTCATGCATGAAACAACCTGTAACAAGATGTTGCTGGTTCATGGAAAGGATCAAGAAATGAAAATCAACGTGAAATGCTTTTCGACTTTAGTGAACCCGGAAACCTGCGATTTCAGCGGAGGCACATCCCTGGAACTGACCGAAGGTCAAACCGTGGCTGATGCCGCCCGGACCCTGGGCGTCGATCCGGGGGATGTCAAGCTTGTGTTTGTGAACCACAGGCACGCCGGAATGGAGACAAGGCTTGCGGATGGAGATACGTTAGGCCTGGCGCCGGCCGTGGGCGGAATGTGATTGGTCATCTAAAATCACCATCCGTTGACGTCACATCGCGCATAGGTTTGACCTTTGGCCTATTATCATAAGTTTTTTCTTGCAGTCTTTTCGCGACTGTGCGAGATATAGCTTTATATTGCTCCGGCTGAAGCAAAGCGTTCCTCTCTAAAGTCATATCTCACACAAGATTTTCCCCTTGCCTGATCTGCTGTTGATCCGACGCCTCGGCCAGGATCTCGCAAAGTCGTGCTTCAGGGTTCCAGAATATCGGAACCCCAACAACAACCCGTGTCATGAAAAGGAGACTAACATGGACGTAAAGGATTTTTGCAAAGGTATCGAAAGTGAAATGACGGCATGGAAAGCCAAACTCTACGACACCATGCGCAAGGTGGACCGTCTGGGGTCCGCCGAAAAACAGAAGATGCTGGGCAACGTCGAGGATCTCCACATGCTGCTCCAGGAGATGTCCGACCGGGTGGATCAGCTCAGGACCGAATGTCCTTCGGACTGGAGCCCCATGAAGAAGGATATCGAGCAGGGCACCATCGACATGCGCAGCAAGTATGAAGAAACCATGAAGTTCATAGGCAGTGCTTCACCGGTGTCGATTGCCGGATAATCGACGGGTTCGATCTGTACACTGGATGGCTGAGCAACGTTGTTGTTCAGCCATCATTGTTTAAGGGATATATTTCCGTCCCGGATTTCGTTACAACATCAGGTACGGATTTTTAGGACAGTTTTTCTCTGCGCTCTCCGCCCCGGTAAAAGGGAGCGATTTTGCTGCGCGGTTCGCGGAGTCGCCGATCTCGATGGTCACGTCCCGGGACTGAACGATGATGGAAGGCAGGATCGCAACCAATCTCTTTTTGGACGCCAGCATCAACACTTTGATGTCGATACCGATAAACGGAAGGACCTGGGGGAGACCTTCAAGAAGAGACTGATATTTAACCGATAACGCCTCCGAGACCAGAACGGCCACATGATTGGCGTCGGGATTCTTCAGCCGCTCCCGGGACCAGAAGGCCAGGGTTCTGATGCCGTGATCCGCGTCGCTGTCGTCCATCATGATCTCGATTTCATAGAAGGTGTTGACCTCCCTCCGATAGGCCAGGATATCTATTCGTCCGCCGTGATGTTCCCGGCGGACAATCTCGTGCCGCCTGATTTCAAGATCGCCAAGTCCCAGCCTGGAAGGCTTCCTGACAATCCAATCCCGGATCCAATGTTCATCCTTACCGACGGCTCTGAGCGACGTTTGGACGCAATCGACTATTTCCATTTTCTGACCATGCCCATGAAAAGAAGTGACCCGTATGAACTGCGCTGCGAAATCCTGCGAAATCTCATATGCTGCGGCTGTTCTTGTTTTTATAAAAGAATTCGTTCAAAATGTCTATAGGTACAAATACCTATTTTTCCATAATTTTTGCATAACCCGGCCGACCCGTAAGATGCGTCGGCAGGCTTCGGGAGAAGCAGAACGGAAGCGATCCCGCCTTTTGGCCGGGCTTCGACACCCCTGATGGTGGCGAACCGTTCCCGGATGACATCCCCACGGCAGCCGAACCGATGGCAACGGGTGTCGACAGCGGCGGCAGGTTTGCCCTTGTTTTTTTACCGGATATATGTTTTCGATCGCTCGGAAACCATAAAAGACCCCGGCTTGCCGCCGTTTCGGAATCTCGGAACAGGGCGCGGTCACTTACATGAAAGGGCTGCCGAAAAATGACCCCTTGCGCCATGAACCCATCCGCCATCCAGAAACGCGAGGGCAATACCCCGCCGCGCACCTCTCCGGGCATGGCTTTCGATTTCCCGTTCATGAAACAATCGAGCCCGATGACGGTGATCATTCGGAAGACCGGCATAAATTGCGGGTTCAGTTTGCCCCGGCGGGAGCGGACAGCATGAAGACCATGGCCACCCAGCTTGCCCTCCTGATGCGGCTCGGCCAGCGAAGAAGCAACATGCGGCTGCTGGTCCGATTTTCCATCGTGCTGATCCTGTTTTTCGGGGTCTACAGCGTTCTGTTTCATATGCTGATGCTTTACGAGGGACGCCAGTACTCCTGGATAACCGGATTTTACTGGACCCTGACGACCATGTCCACCCTGGGCTTCGGCGACATCACCTTCACCAGCGACATGGGAAGATTCTTTTCGGTCGTGGTGCTCCTCAGCGGCATTATTTTTCTCCTCATCATGCTGCCCTTTACCTTCATTCAGTTCTTCTATGCGCCATGGCTGGAGGAGCAGAACAAGGCCCGCGCACCGCGTGCAGTGCCGGAGAGCATATCCGGGCATTTGATATTCACCCATTTCGATGCAGTCACCGTGAACCTGGTCCAAAAACTCGGCCAATACGGCATCGACTATGTCATCCTGAACGCCGAGCTTCAGAACGCATTGGATTTGCACGACCAGGGGTATCAGGTGGTCGTCGGCGACCTGGACGACCCCGAAACCTACCGCCGTCTCAACATCGATCGCGCCGCCATGGTGGTCGTCATGAACGACGACGTTGCCAGCACCAACATCATTTTCACCATCCGGGAAACGAATGCCGGGGTCGTCATCGTGACCAATGCCGATGCGGACGACTCCCTGGATATTCTGGCGCTGGCCGGGAGCACCCATGTCCTTCAGTTCACCAAGATGCTGGGCCAGGCCCTGGCCCGCCGGGTGCATGGGGTCAGCATGAAAGCCAATGTCGTCGGGCGCTTTGATCAGCTCTTGATCGCGGAAGCACCGGCCATGCGGACATGGCTGCAGGGAAAAACCCTGGCCGAAAGCCGCCTCCGGGAGGTCGCCGGGGTCACGGTGGTCGGGATATGGGAACAGGGTCAGTTCCGGATCCCCGGCCCCCAATCCCAAATCGGCGAGTCCACCGTGCTGGTGCTGGCCGGGACCGAGGCCCAGCTGGATCGTTTTGACAGGTCCATCGGCGGGAGTACGGAGGAAGCGGCGAACAACGCGCCGGTTATTGTCCTGGGCGGCGGCCGCGTAGGTATGGCGGTTGCCGATACCTTGAGGGCACGGGAGATTGATTTCCGGGTGGTGGAGAAAAAAACCGGCATCGCCTCGCTGGACCCCCGGTTTATCCAGGGAAGCGCCGCCGACCTGGATGTCCTTGTCAAGGCCGGCTTTCATGAGACCCCCTCGGTGATCATCACCACCCATGACGACAATTTGAACATCTACCTGACCATCTATTGCCGCCGACTGCGGCCGGATGTGCAGATCATCAGCCGGGCCAGCCTGGACCGCAACATCAACACCCTGCACCGGGCCGGCGCCAACCTGGTGATGTCCTTCAGCTCCCTGGTCACCGCCACCATCCTGAACCTGCTCCACCCCCAGAAGATGCTGATGCTTTCCGAAGGGCTCAATGTGTTTCGAACCGCATTGAACCCGAAGCTGGAGAATCGGGCGCTGCTGAACATTCAGATTCGCGAAAACACCGGGTGCAGCGTTGTGGCGGTGAAACGGCGGGATGAACTGATCATCAACCCCGATCCCGCGATCGTTCTTGAACACGGAGATGAGCTGGTGCTGATCGGATCCGCCGGATCCGAAAAAATGTTCGTTGAAAAATATGCGGCACCCGTTCAGGCAAGCCCCTGATGCAGCGTGTTTCGTTAATTTGATTGGAAATGCGTCTGTCAGGAGGGTTCCCGGCTGGGTCGTCGGCTGAATGAAGAGGAGGGCATTGCAGCGGGTTGCTGCGATCCTTTTTTTAGCGTCTGGTCCGGCGTCGATATGTCATCATAAAAAAAGCCCGTTTCGGTGAGAAACGGGCTTTTTTTTGAGTGATAACGGCGGCGTCCTACTCTCCCACACAGCTTCCCGTGCAGTACCATCAGCGCTAAA
>NZ_JBGSQX010000074.1:0-122211 GCF_041737845.1 Desulfococcus sp. | reverse complement strand
CCGGTGCCAAATCGATTGTCAAAAAGGTTCTTGCACTTTGCATCATTGACCGCAAGGGCGGGAAAGCGAAGACGACCTTCTCTCTCCAGGATTTTAAGGCGATGGACGCCTGTCGTTGTCTCTTCGCAGGTTCCGATGATGTCCCGTCCCAGGGCGGTATGCGTCGTATGCAGGAGTTCGGCCAGGTCCCCGCCATCGTCAATGACAATATGCGGAGAGCATTCCAGCGCCTGAACCAGATGGCTGCGATAAGTGGCGGGATCCACGCCGTGCCGGCAGAAAACCTTCATTCCTCCAGCGGAAATACCGCCATCGGACAAGGCCGCAGCGACATCATCCTGGGTAGACAAGGGATTGCATCCGGTGAGGGATACCTCCGCACCGCCTTTTTCGAGGGCAAGGGCCAGACAAGCCGTCTTTGCCTCCACATGGACACTGATGGCAATGCGCAAGCCCTCAAAAGGACGGGAAACGGCAAATTCACGCTCGATTGTCGAAAGCACCGGCATATTTCTTTTAGCCCATGCGATTTTACGCCTGCCATTTTCTACCATGGATTCATAGGGTTCTTTGTTAGTCATTCGTAAGATACCTCATCCCTGCTCATTCCTGCCGCAGCAGTTCTTGTATTTTTTGCCGCTGCCGCAAGGGCAGGGGTCATTTCTGCCCACCTTGATCGTCGAGCGCTTGACAGGCGTATGGTTGACCTGGTCCCCGGCGGTTTTTGACTGTTGCCTGGGAGATTCCGCAACGGCTGCGGCCGGCGCCTGCTGCGAGCCGTCGTATCCGGTGCTGCCGAATCCTTCGGATACATCGCGAACGGCGCTTTTACGTTGAATGGGCTTATCCGAGGAGAAAGAGGCTCGCATCATCAATCGGACAGCATCCTGGCGGATGGCGCGGTTCATCGAATCAAACAGCTCGAATCCTTCCCTTTTGTATTCGATGACGGGATTGTGCTGCGCATATCCCCTCATGCCGATACTGTCGCGCAGGTCGTCCATCATATCGATATGATCCATCCATTTTTCGTCGACCACCCTCAGCATGACAAGGCGTTCCGCTTCCCGGATCAGTTCAGCCCCAAGATCGGTTTCCCTGCCTTCGTATCGATCCAAAGCCTCGTTGGCCAGAGAGTCGATCAAAGCCTCAACGGTCGTCCCCTGTCGTAAACGTAAGGACAGCCCCTTGATCGATGGCAATTCGCCAAGAACATCCCGGAGGGTGCCCGCCATAGCGGCAGCATCCCAGTCGGAAGAAGGGACTTCGTTCTGGCAGAAACCGCGAACGATCTCGTCGCAAAGATCCAGGACCATGCGGCGGTAGGTATCGTGGAGATCGCTGCCATTCAGCACTTTCCTGCGCTGCTCATAGATCAGGTTTCTTTGCTGGTTCATGACATCGTCGTATTCAAGGAGATGCTTGCGCATATCGAAATTGCGGGCTTCCACCTTGGCCTGGGCATTTTCGATGGCCCGGCTGATGAGGTTGTGCTCGATCGGCTCGCCCTCCTCCATGCCCAGTTTGTCCATCACGGTCGTGATGCGCTCTCCGCCGAAAATCCGCAGCAGGTCGTCCTCGAGGGAGAGATAGAACCGTGAAGAACCGGGATCCCCCTGGCGGCCCGAGCGCCCGCGGAGCTGATTGTCGATGCGCCGGCTCTCGTGGCGTTCCGTGCCGATGATATGCAGCCCCCCAAGATCCTTGACGCCCTCTCCCAGCACGATGTCGGTTCCCCGGCCGGCCATGTTGGTGGAGATGGTCACGGCGCCGGGCTGCCCCGCCATGGCGACGATCTCCGCTTCCTTGGCATGGTGCTTGGCGTTGAGCACGGTATGCTTCACGCCCTTTTTCTTGAGCTTTTCGCTCAGTTCCTCGGAGATGTCGATGGAGATGGTCCCCACCAGAACCGGCTGTCCTTTCTTGTACAGCTCCTGAATCTCAAGGATCACCGCATCGAATTTCTCGCGGCGCGTCTTGTAGATGGCGTCGGGGTAATCCTTCCGGACCATGGGCATGTGGGTGGGGATCACCATGACATCCAGGTTATAGATTTTCTTGAACTCCGCCGCCTCGGTATCGGCCGTACCGGTCATGCCCGAAAGCTTTGTGTACATCCTAAAGTAATTCTGGAAGGTAATGGTCGCAAGCGTTTGATTTTCATTTTCAATCTTGACGCTCTCCTTGGCTTCCAGGGCCTGGTGGAGCCCCTCGCTGTACCGGCGTCCGGGCATGAGGCGACCGGTGAACTCATCGACGATGAGCACCTCGCCGTCCTTCACGATGTAGTCGACATCCCGCTTGAAGAGCGTATGGGCCTTCAGGGCCTGGTTCACATGATGCAGCATTTCGATGTTGGCGGGGTCATAGATATTGTCGACCCGGAGCATGCTTTCGGCCTTGGCGACGCCCTCCTCGGTCAGGACCGACGTTCTTGCCTTCTCGTCGATGGTGTAGTCCACCTCCCTTTTCAGCCGGGGGATGATCTCGTTCACCTGAAAATAGAGATGGGTCGACTTCTCGGCCGGGCCTGATATGATGAGCGGGGTCCTGGCCTCATCGATGAGGATGCTGTCCACCTCGTCCACGATGGCGAAATGGAGATCTCCCTGGACCATCGCCTCCTGTTCGTACTTCATGTTGTCCCGGAGGTAATCAAAGCCGAATTCGTTGTTGGTGCCGTAGGTGATGTCAGAACCATAGGCGACTTGCCGCTCCCGGTCGGTCATGCCGTGGACGATGGTGCCCACCGTAAGCCCCAGAAAATGATAGATCTGCCCCATCCACTCGGCGTCGCGCCTGGCCAGGTAATCATTGACCGTGACGATATGGACGCCCTTACCGGTGAGCGAGTTGAGATAGGCCGGCAGCGTTGAGACGAGGGTCTTTCCCTCGCCGGTTTTCATCTCGGAGATTTTGCCCTGGTGCAGCACGACACCGCCGATGAGTTGAACGTCGAAATGGCGCATGCGGAGGGTTCTCACCGAAGCCTCTCTGACCGTGGCAAACGCCTCGGGGAGCAGGTCATCGATCGTCTCCCCCTGTTCGAAGCGCGCCTTGAACCCGGCCGTCTGGCCTTTGAGTTCCTCGTCGCTCATCGCCCGGACGGCGGGCTCGATCGCGTTGATCTGTTCGACGACGGGTTGTATCTTTTTGATCTCTCGATCGTTTTTGCTTCCGAATACCTTGGTCAGAAAGTCGAAAATCATGAATTGAACATTCCTTTCAGGAAATTAGGATCCGGGTTTCCCCGACGGGCCGACCGGCGCCTCCGTAAAAAGGCAGCCCGGCGCATGGCCCGGTCACAAAGCACGGCGCCGGCGCATATAAGGGATACGCGCCGGTGGACGGCATGGGCCGAACGGTCGGAAAAGCGGGCGGATTGATCCTCGCCCGGCTCCCGAAACCCCGAAACCGCTAAATCATATTAAGATGAAAAAAGGCGGTTGTCCATGACTAATGCACTGTTCATCATGGCTCACCCGGAATGCACGGCGGGGATGAGACGGGAGGGGAAGGCGATATGGCGGGGAAGGGAAACCGCTCGGAAAACCGGAAGGGCCTCCCCCTACTGTTTTTTCTTCAGCACCACCTGGAACCCGTCTGAACCCATGAGAAAATCCTGAGGGTCCACGGGGATGCCGTTGAGGTGGACTTCATAGTGGAGATGGGGGCCGGTGCTGCGCCCCGTGTTGCCGACGAGGGCGACCGCCTCCCCCCGTTTCACCGATTCCCCGGCCCTCTTCAGGAACGCGCTCAGGTGGGCAAACCGGGTCACGACGCCGTATCCGTGGTCGATCGCCATGATCTTGCCGTAGGATCCTTCATACTCGGCGATGGAGATCCGGCCGTCCGCGGGCGCGGCCACAGGGGTCCCGGTCGCGGCCACGATGTCGATGCCCTTGTGAAATTCGAATTCCCCGGTAAACGGCGATCTCCGGGTGCCGAAGGTCGAACTCAGCGGCCCCTTGACCGGATGGACGGACGGGGTCCTGACCAGAAAGTTCCGCTGCTCCTTCAGGGCACCCATGAGGGTCGAGAAATCCTCCTGCTGGATATCGGTTTCGAGGCTGAGCCGTACCACATGCTCCTGCATCCGCCGCATCATTTCGGTGCGCCTGGCGTTGGGGTCGAGAAAGGGATTCAGGTCGGCGGGCGATGACCCGCCGATGCCGAAGGGATCCTCCAGCGCTTCGCCGGGCGCCATGTCGACCATCTCCCGCACTTTTCTGCCGAATTCCCCGAGGGAGACAAGTTTGTCTTTGAGGGAGCTGAGTTCGCCGGCAAAAAGCTGAATCTGCTCCTGCTGAGATTCAAGGAGTTCATTTTGATCCGCCAGCCGGAGTTCGAGAATCACGGCCTCCCGGGCAACGGCCCGGAGATGCAGATATTCCATGATCAGATATCCGAAGGCCGTGAAGAAGGCGGTGGCCAGGAAGACAAGGGCTCCCAGGAAAAACCGGGAGACCGTAACCCGTCTTCCCGCCTCCCGGCGTGAATTCGTCGGTTGGAATACGATGCGGTTTTTCATAACAGTCAGATTTTACCTTTGGGTTCGTCGAGTTGTTGTTCATCGTTTTCATTTTGAAAACGACCGAATACACATCCTGCCCTTGACATGCCGGAGGCGGCATGATTGGGAAACAGCGCACCCCGAAGTTGGAATTTTCCGGATTCCTTCTGCTGTCTGCTTGATTGCCCCGCAAGAATTCGACTCAGAATCAAACGGGTACAGGCAAGAAAGGGGAGGAGCGTGTCCTCCCCCGCGCGAGCCTCGGACGTCAGGCAATTCCGAGTTTGAATTTCAATGATTTCAAGGTATTGTGCATCAGCATGGTAATCGTCATGGGGCCGACCCCTCCGGGAACGGGGGTAATGTAACCGGCGATTTCCTTGGCGGCGTCGAAATCGACATCTCCGCGAAGCACGGCAACCATCTTCTTCGGATCCTTGGCGCTGGGTTTTTCGCCGACCCGGTTCACGCCGACGTCGATGACGCATGCGCCCGGCTTGATCCACTCGGGTTTGACCAGCCCGGGAACGCCGGCGGCGACGATGAGGATATCCGCACGCTTGCAGTGGAAGGCCAGGTCTTTCGTGCGGGTGTGGACGATGGTCACGGTGGCGTTGGCGCCCTTGCCCTTCTGGACCATCATGTTGGCGATCGGTTTACCGACGATATTGGAGCGGCCCACGACAACGACCTCCGCGCCGCTGGTCTCGACGCCGGCCCGAACGATCATCTCCTGGATGCCCGCGGGCGTGCAGGGCGGAAATTTCACCTCGTTCCCGCCGATCATCAGCCGGCCGACATTGACGGGATGGAATCCGTCGACATCCTTGTCCGGATCGATGGCGTTCAGGATCTTCTTGTCGTCGATGTGCTTCGGCAGCGGCAACTGGACCAGTATGCCGTTGATGGAGTCGTCTTTGTTGTACTTGTCGATCAGGGCGAGAAGGTCCTTTTCGGAGATGTCCACCGACTGATTGTCCTGGACTTCGTGGAAGCCCACACGATGGGCCGTCTGGATCTTCAGGGTGACATAGGAAATGGAGGCGGGGCTTTCGCCCACGAGAATCGTCACGAGCCCGGGAACCTTGCCGTATTTCTTCTTGATCTCAGCGACTTCCGCCGTGATCTCCTCGAGGATCTCCTCGCGGATTTCAGTACCTAAAATCAACTTCGCTGCCATGCCAATCTCCTTTCATCGTTGTCGTTTATGGGTCTGCCGCTCAATTCGCCTTTTTAGAGTCGAATCTTTTTAGTTCAATCCTACCGTGATGTCAAGAAAACAGCGCGGGCCTCATCGGGCCGGTTTCAATTTCCGGTCCGCCTGCCGCGATCGTCCGCTTCTTTTTTTTCATCCCGAAAATCCGGCCGCCCATGCCCCCGCGGCCCGAAACCGGGATGGGGATCAGAGCGGGTACGGCACGGCGTCGAGGCCGGCGGATTCCTTGAATCCGAGCATGAGGTTCATGTTCTGGACCGCCTGCCCGGCGGCGCCCTTGACCAGGTTGTCGATGGCCGAAATCAGGATCAGCCTGCGATGCTCGTCGTCGAAGACAACACCGATGTCGCAATAATTGGTTCCCCGGACGTGGAGGGTGCTGGGGACCTGCCCCTCCGGGCAGATCCGGACAAAGGGCCGGTCCGCGTAAAAGGATGTGAGGCGCGCCCGGATCTCCGCCCCGGTTGCCGGCCCGTCCGGCGTCGCATAGAGGGTGGTCAGCATGCCGCGGCTCATGGGGACGAGATGGGGCACGAAGGTGATATGAACGGCACCGCCGGCCTCCCGGCTCAGGACCTCGTCCATCTCGGGGTTGTGGCGGTGGCCCGCCACCTTGTAGGCCTTGAAGGATTCGGTCACCTCGCAGAAAATGGAGCCCAGGCTGGGCGACCTTCCCGCCCCGCTGACGCCGGACTTGGCGTCGGCCACCAGGCCTTCGGTGCGGATCAGGCCCGCCTTGAGGAGCGGCACCAGGGGAAGCAGGACGCTCGTGGGGTAGCAGCCGGGGTTGCCGACCACCCTGGCCCGGGATATGGCGTCGCCGTAAACCTCGGGGAGGCCGTAGGCCGCCTCCTCGGAAAGCGCCGCCGCCGTGTGGGGCTGATAAACGGCTTCATAGCGGTTCACGTCCCGGAAGCGGAAGTCCGCCGAGAGATCGATCACCCGTTTGCCGCGGGCGACCAGCTCGGGCACGACCGCCATGGGAATTTTGTGGGGCAGGGCCGTGAACACGACATCCGCCCGGTCACACATGTCATCGAGAGCAAATTCCTCGCAGATGAGGGGAACGACCCCCTTCATGGCCGGGTAGACCCGGTCAAAGGGCACCCCCGCGTACTGCCTCGAGGTGATCGCCGCAAGGGTCACCTCCGGGTGACCGAAAAGGATCCGAACCAGCTCCGCCCCCGCATACCCCGTCGCACCGATGACGCCGACCCTGACCATACCCCCTCCTTGTGTATCCGCTGAAACCCCTGAAAAACGCCGTAAGGGGCGATTATCCGGCTGATGCGCCGCCGGGTGTGCCTTCCCTACCAGAAACGGCGGGGTTTTTCAAGCGGCATCGGACGCGGGCCGTCGAAGCGCCCTTCCCCCATAAAAGAATTGCGCAAGTCGCCGTTTCACGCTACAAGACACGCCGTACCGCGCCCAAAACGGGTTGCACGCTTGACGGTTCCGCAAAAAATCCGATATCTGCATCACGGCCCCCCCGTCACGGCGGCGTACGCCGGGCAGGCCTCATTCCCCGGGATTCGCAAGCCGTATCTCGAACTTTTACGAAACCGTCAGCAATATTTCCTTACTCACTATAAGTGAACCACCATCGAAACCCTATGAACCTATTAAACATCAACAACCTGTACCTCGGATTCGGCGGCCTCGCCCTCCTGGAGGATCTCAGCCTTCAGATCGATGCGGGGGAGCGGGTCTGCCTTGTCGGGCGGAACGGCACAGGCAAATCCACCCTCATCCGGCTGATCGCAGGCGACCTCAAACCGGATTCCGGAGAGATCCAGCTCCAGCATGGCGCGCGGGTTTCATGCCTGTCGCAGGCGGTGCCCCGGAATCTGGGCGGCACGATCCTGGAGGTGGTCCTGGGCGGCATGGCGGGAAACAAATCGGAGGGCGGCGCCGATGAATGGGAAGGCCGTCTCATGGCCGAGACCATGCTCTCGCGCATGGCGCTTCCTTTTGACGCGGATTTCAAGGGACTGTCGGCCGGGATCAAGCGAAGGACGCTCCTGGCCCGGGCCCTTGCCGCGAAACCGGACATCCTCCTGCTGGACGAACCCACCAACCACCTCGATATGGAGGCCATCGCCTGGCTGGAAACGTTTCTCCTCCAGCACGTGAAAACCCTGCTCTTTGTCACCCACGACCGGATGTTCCTCCAGAACCTGGCCACCCGCATCATCGAACTGGACCGGGGGCGCCTGATCAACTGGGCCTGCGATTACGCGACCTACCTGGCGCGGAAGGAGGCGGCCCTGTCGACGGAGGCCAACCAGCGGCATCAGTTCGACAAGAAGCTGGCCCGGGAGGAGACGTGGATCCGCCAGGGGGTGAAGGCCCGGCGGACCCGGAACGAAGGGCGGGTGCGGGCGCTCCGGCGCTTGCGCGAGGAGCGGCGGGCCTGGCGGGAGCGGATCGGGTCCGTCAGCATGATGGCGCAGGAAGCGCAGCGCACCGGAAAGCTCGTCATCGAAGCCCGGGATATCTGCTTCGACCGGGGCGAGCGCCCGATCATCCGGGACCTCTCCCTCACCGTCATGCGCGGGGACAAACTGGGGATCATCGGGCCCAACGGCGCGGGAAAAACCACCCTGCTCAACATCCTCCTGGGAAACCTCGCCCCGCAGCAGGGCTCGGTTCGCTACGGGACGCATCTCGAAACCGCCTATTTCGACCAGATGCGGGACCAGTTGGATGAAACCCGGACGGTTCAGGAGAACGTGGCCGAGGGAAACGACCAGGTGATCCTCGGCGGAAAGCCCACGCATGTCATCGGCTACCTCAAGGATTTTCTGTTTTCCCCGGAAAGGGCCAGAAGCCCCGTCTCCATCCTGTCCGGCGGCGAACGAAACCGCCTCCTCCTCGCCAAGCTCTTCACCAAACCGGCCAACGTCCTGGTCCTGGACGAGCCGACCAACGACCTGGACATGGAGACCCTCGAGCTGCTGGAGAGCCTCCTGGTCGCCTACGAAGGCACCGTCCTCCTGGTCAGCCATGACCGGACCTTCCTCAACCAGGTGGTGACCGGCACCCTGGTTTTCGAGGGCGACGGCCGGGTGACGGAGTACATCGGCGGATACGACGACTGGGTCGCCCAGCGCCCCCCTGCCCCGGACGCGGCCGCCGAGAAGCCGGCCGGGGCCCCGAAACCGTCACGGCCTCGCCGGGAGCGCCCGAGAAAACTCACCTACAAGGAGCGCCTCGAACTGGAGGCCATGCCCCAAACCATCGAGGCGCTGGAGGCCGAGCAGGCCGATCTCCACCGGCGGATGGCCGATCCCGCCTTCTACCGGGAGGACGGCGCCGTCATCTCCCTTGCAAAATCCCGGCTGGCGGCGCTGGATGCGGCGCTGGAACAGGCTTACGCGCGCTGGGAGGCACTCTCGGCCATCGATTCCGAGTGACCGGGACGGCCGGGGGGCATGGCCGCAGGACCGGCCGACATGAACCCGTCGAAGGCCCGCCAGAAAACGGCCCTCAAGGGATCCTGCTCCATCAGGATCTCATGTCGGGCACCGGGTACCGATACGAACCGGCAATCCGGCAGGGCGGCGCACAGCGCCGTCTGAGCCGCCGCCGGAACCACATGGTCGTCCCCCGAGGACACGATCAGCATCGGTGTCGAAATCGACGCCGCAACCCCCGGGGATGCGAGGGCGTCGATGGAGTCGAAGGTCGCCCGAAGCCACCCGAAGGTCACGCCCCCCAGGGCCAGGTCCGGATTTCGGGCGATCAGCCGGTGGGGTCTTGCGTATCGTTCTTCATCGGCGGTCAGCCGGTTGTTTTTGAACCGTCTCCGCGAAAGAGGGCGGTAGCCCCCTTCCCCCGGGGCGTAGGCCCGCTCCCCGCCTAAGCGGAGGGCGGCCCGGGTCATCATCCTCACCAGGGAAATGGGAAGCCGTCTGGCGTAGATGTCGACCATGGGCGCGGTCAGCACGACCCTGGTGAAAAGATCACCCCGGCGGGCGAGGTACCGGAGGAGGATATGGGCCCCCATGGAATGGGCGAGCGCCGCCACAGGCCGGACGGCCCGCCGGAGAACCACCTCATGAAGAAACCGGTCGAGGTCGCCAAGATAGACCTCGTAATCCTCGATATGCCCCTTGTGCCGGTTTGCGATCATGCGCGTCGAAAGCCCCTGCCCGCGCCAGTCGAAACTGCAGACGTCCCAGCCCCTGGCGTTCAGCAGGCCGATGGTTTCGCCGTATTTTTCCAGGAATTCGCTGCGGCCGGAGAGCAGGACCAGGGTTCCGCGCCGGACCGAACCCCGGGATCGCCAGAAGCCGTGGCGGATGGCGGCGCCGTCGGGGGTCGCCATATACTTGAAGCAGGATGCCATTCCGATTGTTGGGGCCCGTTTCCGCATCTCGTGGTTTTATGATTGCTTCAGCCGTTGTTTTTTTATAAGTAGTCTCCATCCGGAAACGAGGCTTCGCCCGAATTCGCACGGAAACAGCCGATCCAAACCGCCGACGGCCTGATTTTTCCGGATCGGACGGAGGGCCTCAACGCGGCCCCGGGGCGGCAAGCATAGCCGGGACTGCCTGAAAACAGCCACTTATTTAGGATGATTTTTCGTGTTTGTCCACGGAAAATCCCTGCGGTTCTAAACGCGTCACTATTCTGAGGAGCAATTCTTATGCGGGTTCTTATCACGGGGGGAGCGGGGTTCATCGGGTCCCACCTTGCGGAAGCCTACCTCGAGCAAGGCCATGAGGTCTATATCATCGACGATCTGTCCACCGGTTCCCTCGCCAACGTCACGCCGCTGCAAAACGACGCACGCTTGGGTCATCGACTCTTTGTCCACACCGACACCATCCTGAATCAGGACCTGATGCTGGAGCTGGCGGGGACCTGCGACGTGGTCTTCCATCTCGCGGCCGCCGTGGGGGTCCATTACATCCTTGAGAATCCCCTGAAGTCCATCAAGATCAACGTGGAGGGCACCGAAAAGGTTCTGGAGATCTGCGCGAAGTTCAAAAAGCGCGTGCTCATCACCTCCTCCTCGGAGGTTTACGGCAAGCACCTCCACGCGCCCCTGGTGGAAACCGACAATATCATCTACGGCCCTTCGAGCAAATTCCGGTGGAGCTACGCCGCCTCCAAGCTGATGGACGAGTTCACGGCCCTCGCCTACTTCCGGACCAAGGGGCTCGAGACGATCATCGCGCGGCTCTTCAACACGGTGGGCCCCCGCCAGACCGGCGCCTACGGCATGGTGATTCCGCGGCTCGTCTCCCAGGCCCTCGGCAACGAACCGCTCACAGTATACGGCGACGGGATGCAGACGCGGACCTTTACCTACGTGAAGGACGTGGTTGCGGGGCTGATGGCGCTGATGGCGTGCGACGACGCCGTGGGGGAGGTGTTCAACATCGGGGGGACGGAGGAGATCACCATTCTGGACCTGGCCCGAAAAATCATCGCGCGCACCGGCTCGGCATCCACGGTGGCCATGATTCCCTATGAAGAGGCTTACGCCAAGGATTTCGAGGACATGCTCCGCCGGGTCCCCAGCATTGAAAAGATTCGAAGCCTGGTCGGGTTTGCGCCCGTCACCGACCTGGACACCATTCTCAGTCGGGTCATCGACTATCAGCGCTTGACCATGGCATAGCGCGGCGGCCTCGTTTCGCGCCGGCCCGGCGGCCTCGTTTCGCGCCGGCCCGGGGGCTGCGGGGACGCCCCCGGGCCCGCCTTAGACCTTGTATTTGCCGAAATCGTCGGGTGACAGTTTTTCAAGGTATTCCGCCCACTTCTTCCCTTCTTCGCTTTCATCGAGGACCTCCACCTGGCCGGCGGGCACGCCGGATTTTTCAATGACCTTCTCATCCACGAAAATGGGCGCGCCGGTCCGGACGGCGATGGCGATGGCGTCGCTGGGGCGGGCGTCCATGTCGAAGGCGGTGGCGTCGCCCGCCACCAGGTGAATCCTCGCATAGAAGGTGTTGTCCTTGAGGTCGCAGACCTCGATCTTGGTGACCTTGATGTTCAGGGTGTCGAAAAAATTCTTGAACAGGTCATGGGTCATGGGACGGTCGAATTTTATGTTCTGCAGGGCCGAAACAATGGATGTCGCCTCCAGCAGCCCGATCCAGATCGGTATGGTATGGTCGTCTTTATCCGACTTCAGAATGATGATCGGCGTATTGGAGGTGGGGTCCATGGTCAGACCGGCGATGCTCACTTTATGCAGCATGGCATGTTTCTCCTTTCAGGCGGCGTGTACCCGCGGGTACCGGCCTTCCGCGAAGTGAATGACAGAAAGCATCCTCGATCCGCACAAGGATCCGCTCCCCCGTGATGTCCCCGGCAGGCGCACAGTCGTCGTCCGGAAGGGTGAAATGAACGATCTTGTTGCCGGGCGTCCGGCCGCCCCATTGGAGGACCGCCCGGGGGGCATCCTTCTCGAAAGCGTCGCCCCCGGCATCGGGCATCTCTGCATCCGCCCCGCCATGGCGCCGGCTCGGGCCATCCACCAGGACCTCCTGGACCGTCCCTTCGAGGGCCCGGTTTTGCAGGAGCGTTTGGTTTTCCTGGAGGCTCAGAAGCACCTGAAGGCGGGCCGCTTTCTCCATATCGGCCACCTTGTCCGCAAACCCCGCGGCCGGCGCATTGGGTCGGTCGGAATACATGAATGCGAACAGGCCGTCAAATCCGACCGCCCGGACCAGGTCGAGGGTCTCTTCGAAGTCGGCCCGCGTCTCCCCCGGAAAACCGACGATGATATCCGAGGTGATGGCGATGTCAGGGCGGATCGCCCTGAGCCGGTCGACCTTTTCCAGGTAGGTTCCTCGCGTATACCGCCGGTGCATCCGCTTCAGCACGGCATCCGACCCCGATTGAACCGGCAGGTGAATGTGGGGGCAGAGCTTCCCCAGGCTCCGGAAGGCTTCCATCAATTCCGGGGAGAGGTCCTTGGGATGGGAGGTGGTGAATCGGATGCGCCAGAGGCCGTCGATATCGTTGATCCCCGAAAGAAGCTCATGAAACGGGATGAGGCCTTCCTTCTTCCCGTAGCTGTTGACATTCTGGCCCAGGAGCGTCACCTCGCGCACGCCCGCGTCGACCAGGGCGCGGATTTCCCGGAGGATCTGTTCGGGTCTCCGGCTGGCCTCACGGCCCCGCACATGGGGAACGACGCAGTAGGTGCAGAAATTGTCGCAGCCCTGCATGATGGTGACGAACCGGGATATGCTCCCCCGTTGCCGATCGGCGTCGGGGATCTCGAACTCGGCGATGTCCGGGGTCATCTCGACATCGACGATCCGGCACCGGTTCGACGCCACCCGTCGGATCATTCCGGGAAGCCGTCCGACGGCCTGGGTTCCGAAGACGATGTCGAGCAGGGGCACCCGCTTGAGAATGCCGCGGCCCTCCTGCTGGGCCACACAGCCTCCGACGGCGATGATCATCCCGGGGTTTCTGCGCTTGAGTTCGGTCAGGCGCCCCAGGAAGCTGAAGGCTTTCTGCGCCGCCTTTTCACGAATGGCGCAGGTGTTGAGAACGACCAGGTCCGCTTCGGCCAGGGTGTCCGATGGCTGGTAACCCATGGGTTTCAGCAGGTCGACGATCTTTTCGGAATCGTAGACATTCATCTGGCACCCAATGGTCTGGATAAACAATTTTTTAGTATTCATGGGATCTTCTGACAAACCTAGCCTCCGGCGCCACCCGCTCCATCAGGATCTCTTTTCCGAGACCCCGCAGCACTGAGTCAACCTCATGTTCACACCCCGGCGATATGGACAGCAGGACCGTCTCCGACGGCCCGTCGATCGTTCGCATCGTGGCGATGCCGTCGCAGGCTTCCAGAACAAATTTGAGAAAGGCAATCTCCCTTCGGTCGACACGAAAAAATTTTTTGATAGTTTCCAAAAATATATCCCTCATGGTGTGATGTAAAGGGTAGCATCATCCTCTCGCCGTGTTCAACAGAAAAGTTGGCGACGGCCGGCGGACGCGCCCCCTTGGATTTGGGGTTGTCGATTTTTTCCGGATACGCTAATGTGGCCCGCTATGAAAAAGGAATGGCTGTTAAAAACCCCCGATCCCGAAGCGGTCAGGGCGCTCCAGGCGGCGATCGGCTGCAGCCCGGTCACCGCCGCCGTTCTGGTCAACCGGAACATTCTCGAAGGGATAGATGCCGAAAATTTCATGAACGCGTCGTTGAAGGACCTTTGTCCGCCCTTTGACATCACGGACATGGATGCGGCCGTACGGCGCATCGTCCGGGCCATCTCGGGCCGGGAGAAGATCCTGATCTTCGGGGACTACGACGTGGACGGCGTCACGGCCGTCACCCTCCTCCTCGAATTTTTGAGATATGCCGACGCGGACGTCTCCTATTACATCCCCCATCGGACCAAAGAGGGGTATGACCTCCAGGTGACGCATATCTTCGGGGTGGCCCTTCCGGCGGAGATCGACCTGATCATCACCGTAGACTGCGGTTCGAGCCGCCACGATTCGGTTCAGGCCGCCATCGACAGCGGCATAGACGTCATCATCACCGACCATCACACCATCGATACGCCGCCGCCCGCCGTGGCGGTGGTCAACCCGAGGCGGAATGACTGCGGGGCCGGATTAGACCACCTCGCCGGCGTCGGGGTCGTCTTCACCCTCCTGATCCATCTGCGCAAACACCTTCGGGAGATCGATTTCTGGGGGCACCGCCCGGAGCCCAACCTGAAGCATTTCTGCGACCTGGTGGCGCTGGGCACCGCGGCCGACATGGTGCCCATGATCCGCGAAAACCGCATTCTCTCCAGGATGGGGCTCGACATCATCAACCAGGGGACCCGGCCGGGGCTATCGGCCCTCATCCGGATATCCGGGATCAAAGGCCGCCAGGTCGATATGGACGACATCGCCTTCCGGCTGGCGCCGAGGCTCAACGCCGCCGGCCGGATGGGCCACGCCGGCCTGGCCGTGGACCTGCTCACCGCGAAAACCGAACGGGAAGCCGAAGAGATCGCCGCCACCCTCCACCGGATGAACCGCAAGCGCCAGGAAGCCGAAAAGGAGATGCTCGATCAGGCGATGGCCTACATCGACAGGCACCCCCATCTACTCGATCGAAAAAGCCTGGTCCTCTTTCATTCGAACTGGCACGAGGGCATCCTGGGGATCGTCGCGTCCAAGCTGGTGGACCGTTTTTTCCGGCCCGTCATCCTCATCTCCACCCGCACATCCATCGCAAAAGGTTCGGGCAGGAGCATCCCGGGCATCAACCTTCACGGCTGCCTGAAAAAATGCGCCGGCCACCTCAAGGCCTTCGGCGGACACCCCATGGCGGCCGGGCTGCAGATCGGCAGAGACGATATCCGGAGGTTCGAAGACAAATTCGAGCGGGTCGTCTCGGAAACCAGCCGCCCCCAATGCTTTTCACGGGCCGTCGCCATCGACTGCGAACTCGATTTTGCGGGAATCACCGACGCCCTGGTGAACGAGATCGCACGCCTTACGCCCTTCGGGGAAGGCAACCCCGAGCCGCTTTTCATGGCCGCGCACGTTCGGGTGGCCGACCACAGGATCGTGGGGAAATGCCACCGCCAGATGACCCTGGTTCAATCCAAAGACCCCGAGGGAAAAAGCGTGGGGGCCATACAATTCAACGTCGATCCGGTCGAACGTCCGGAGCGGTTTGAGAAGATCGCCTATCGTCTGCGATGGAACTGGTGGAACGGGAAAAAAACAACCCAGATCCTGATCGAGGAAACCTGAACATTTTCCTTGCAATCTGAAGGACCTGACAGTATTATTTATTTTCGACTGAACTGATTCAGTCTTATTCATATTACGAAGGGAATGTCCCATGGCAAAGGTATTTCGCCCCAGCACGCGAGAATCGTCGATTCTCTCGAAAATCGAATCCTCAAAGGAACGAGCCCGCCACATGGCCATCAACGGCATTCGGGATCATATCGACCAGATGAGCAATCAGGTAGCCATGAAGCTCATCGAAAACAAACTGGTCGAGACGACCAACAAAAACGGCCTCGAGGAGCAGATTCACAAAGCGCTGGAGACACTGAGCTACGCGGAGGACTTCGATGTGGACTACGAAGTGGCGCCATTTCGCAAAATCGTCACCAACCCCCATATCGTGAGCCTGTATCTGACCGCTTTCGTGATTGAAAAGCTGATCAATCATAAAGACACCGTGGACATCTACGGTTCGGACGATGAGATTTATCACTGCATCAACCACCAGGTCAAAAAATTTCTTCCCTGAGAGACTCGCCCCCGCCCCTTTTCCCCATGCGGCCATCCTTTCATCCCCGGCTCATCAACGGCCCATTTGATGACCCCGGACTTTTTGTTCCTTTTTTTTTCGAGAAGCGCGCCCTGCTTTTCGACCTGGGCGACGCACGGCCCCTCGACGCCCGGGATATCCTGAAAATCTCCCACGTCTTCGTCTCCCATACCCATATCGACCATTTCATCGGCTTCGACCGGCTCCTGCGCCTCTTTCTCGGGCGGGAGAAGACCCTCCATCTCTACGGCCCCGAAGGGATCCACCGGAACGTTCAGGGAAAGCTTTCGGGATATTCATGGAATCTTGTGGGAAACTACGAAAACCTTTTTATCCTCCACGTCTCCGAGGTCGCGCCGTCGGGGATCCACACCCGGACCTATCATTGCTGGGATCGCTTTATCCCGAAGGCCCCCTCGACCACGGCCCCGTTTACCGGCAAAATCCTGGAGGAGGCCTCCCTTTCCGTGTCTGCCGAGATCCTTGATCACGGCATCCCCTGCCTCGGTTTCGCCCTCACGGAGCGATTTCACGTCAATATCATGAAGGAACGGCTGACCGAGCTGGGGCTGCCCGTCGGCCCCTGGCTGGGACGCTTCAAAAAGGCCCTCTTCGAAGACCGCGACCCGGACACGGAGATCGACGTGCCGGCCTTAGACAGCCGCGAAACCCGCCGGTTCCGCCTTGGGGAACTCACCGCCGGGATCGCCCGGATCACCCCGGGACAGAAAATCGCCTACGTCACCGACGCGGCCTGGACGCCGTCCAACCGGGAAAGGATTCTCCGGCTCGCAGCCGATGCCGATCAGCTCTTCATCGAGGCCGCTTTCCTGTCCGCGGACGGAGAGATGGCCGAAAGAAAGCTGCACCTGACGGCCCGCCAGGCCGGGGAGCTGGCGGGCGAGGCCCGGGCCAAGCAGTTCGCCATCTTTCACTTTTCACCCCGGTACACCGACCGGGCGCATGAATTGAACGATGAGGCGGCGGCGGCCTATCGCGGATCCTTGAGGGACGACGATCGGGCGGAACCGCTCTTGGCAGGGGGACCGCCATGACGCGACCCGCCGCCAGACATGAGACGCTCTATGTCCGGAACCATGACGCCTGCCTCCGGGTGCGGCGAATCAAGCCCCGTCAGGCAGACCGGCACGCCGCGCCCCTTGTTTTTCTCCATGAAGGGCTGGGATGCATCGAACTCTGGAGGGATTTCCCCGAACGACTCTGCGAGGCGGTCGGCCGGGTCGGCGTCATTTACGACCGCAGGGGATACGGCGAGTCCTCGCACCTCGACGGCAAATGGCCCCCCGATTACCAGGAGACGGAGGCCATGGTCTATCTTCCGGAGGTTCTGGACCATTGCGGCATTTCATCGGCCGTTCTCATCGGCCACAGCGACGGTGGGTCCATCGCTCTGATCGCCGGCGCAACCCTTCCGGGCCGGATCTCAGGGATCATCACCGAGGCGGCCCATATCTTCATCGAGGAGATCACCCTGGCGGGCATCCGAGAGGCTGTGGCGGCATTCCGTGAAACCGATCTCCCTGTAAAGCTGGCCCGATACCACGGGGACCATACCGGGGCGGTATTTTTCCGATGGGCGGACACCTGGCTCGATCCAGCCTTCCGAGGATGGAATATCGAGCATTTTCTCCACGGGATCGTCTGCCCCCTCCTGGTCATCCAGGGTGCGGAAGACGAATACGCCACCGAGGCCCAAGTTACGGGGATCGCCTCTCAGGTTTCCGGTCCGGTAGAGACCTTCATGGTCCCGGGGTGCAGACACATCCCCCATCTCCAGGCAAGGGAGGTTGTTTTAAACCATATGGCCCGATTTATCGCCGCCCTTCCCGCTTCCCCGACGGGGGCTTAGGTCACCCCCCAGCAGCGAAGCCCGTGAACAAAGGATGCCGGGAAGAGGGGTCTTGCGATCTGGCCGGCCCTGCCGGACGGCACATCATCATGCACCATGAAACCTGGAAAAAACCTCCGGCTGCGGAGAGACGATCAGCGGACACGGGCCGCTTTTCAGATTGACCAGCCCCTCTTCGCAGATTCTCAAGTATGGAATGGCGGCGCCGGTCAATGTGGAGAGGCTCAGCAGCGGGTCCCGGAAGGCGGTGCCCAGGGTGTGCGCCGCGGCAGTCACCGCATCCAGGATTTTTGCCAGGTTCTCCATGGGCAGATGGGTCATCAGGCCAAAAATCGGCAGGGCCAGTTCGGCGGTAACCTCGCCGTCCCGGCAGACCACCACGCCGCCTTTCAGGGCGTGGACACGGTTCACGGCAGCGGCCATGTCCGCATCCGACGCTCCCACGACCACGATGTCCGCCGCATCCCAGCCGGTGCTGCAGGCAAAGGCGCCGGCCTTGATCCCGAAGTTGCGGATCAGACCGACAAATTTCTGACCCGGGACGTTGGCGCGATTGATGGCCGCCACCTTGATGATGTCCCGGCTCACGTCCATCCGGATTTCTCCGTCGATAACGGGAAGCGTGATATGCGCCTCCAGGCTGACCAGGTCGGTGATCATGTCGATCACCCTCACGGCCGTCTCCGTGATGCCGTGGGGAGACGAAATCCGGAAATCCGCCGGCGCCAGCGGGGCGGGAAGATGCACGCTGTCAAGGTTCAGGGGCAGAAACCGGTGGACCCTCGGGGAGACGAGGCACCGGCCTTCCCTGGCGATGACCCGCCCTTTGCCGATGACCAGCTCCGGCCGGATGGTCCGGATGTCGGGCAGGATCATCATGTCGGCGAATCGGCCGGGGGCAATCCCGCCGATGAGGTGATCCAGATTGAAATGGGTCGCCGGGTTGAGGGTGGCCATCTGGACGGCCTCCATGGGCGAAAAGCCGCAGTCAATGGCTTTTTGCACCACATAGTCCATATACCCTCTTTCCAGAAGCTCTCCGGGCGTGACACCGTCGGTGACCAGGATGAGCCGCCGCGGGTTGACCCCCGTTTTTCGCAGCGCGGCGATTTCTTCCAGGTCTCTTCGAATGCTGCCTTCCCGGATCATGACGTAAAGCCCCAGACGCAGGCGATCCAATACCTCTTTTGCGTTGATGGGCTCGTGGCAGGAGGAGATCCCGGCGGCAACATAGGCGTTGAGTTTGCCGTCACTGGCGCCGGCCGAGTGCCCTTCCAGCCGTTTTCCCGCCGACAGCGCGGTCTCCAGAACGGGCAGCATCTGCTCCGGCGCGCCCAATACCGTCTGCCAGTAGGATTCCCCCAACCCGATCATGTCGGCCCGGGCCATCAGCCGAACCAGGTCGTCGATGGCGATGGGGGGAAAGTTGGCGCTGATGGAGCCGATGGGCGGGGCGGTGCCGTATATATGGATCGGCTGATCGGCAAAGGATTCCATGAAATCCGCCACGCCGGGATAGCCGGAGACCGTATACGGCTCGGCGGTTTCCGTCACGATGGCCGTCGTCCCGCCGGGGATCACGAACCTCAGGAAGGTATCGGCGGTGTACATTCCGGCCAGGTGGGTGTGTCCGTCGATCAGTCCGGGAATCACCGTTTTCCCGCGGGCATCGATGACGGCGGTATCCGGCCCGATTGCCGGGTCCGGATGCTGGCCGACGTAGGCGATCCAGCGATCCCATACGCATATGCCCTGATTTTCCAGC
Source organism: Desulfococcus sp. (assembly GCF_041737845.1). Classification (GTDB taxonomy): domain Bacteria; phylum Desulfobacterota; class Desulfobacteria; order Desulfobacterales; family Desulfococcaceae; genus Desulfococcus. Next base: position 102,571 of record NZ_JBGSQX010000074.1, on the reverse strand, counting down.
AACTCGCCGCTGTAGACATTGGCGAGCGTGGCATGAATCACGGCGAGATGAGCCTTCTCCCGACCCTGGGCCACGTTGATCAGGTGTCGGGTCCGCTGCAAAAATCCCATATCCATCATGATCCCCCTTTTCCATGTTACCGCTTCTCCGTTCGGACATCCAACATCATCTGCCGGGCCGAAACCCTTGGCGGTCGAATCGGAAAAGCATGGCCAGCACGATTGCCGCGGGCCGTTGTCAGACCATGCTTTTCTCGACGAACGCTGTGATATCCATTGTTGTAATCTTCTCTTCCTTTTCCAGCGCTTCCATCCCGTCTTCTATCATTGACAGACAAAAGGGGCAACCCGCCGCCACGATCCAGACCCGCTGCCGGGCGATCTCCTCGGAGCGCTCGATATTGATGCGCTTTTCGATGGTCTCCTCCATCCGATTCTGCCGCCCTCGGCGCCGCAGCCATTTTCATCCTTGTTCAGAAAAAAGTAAAAAACCTTCTTGAACGGCTTAAAATTCAACCTAATGATTTTTAATGGTCATAAGGCCTGCCTTTCCATGATGAAAAAGTTTCTAAGCGAAGTTTGGTGTTGTCAGGACGATCGTTTTTTGAAAGACAAAAGTGCGATCAGAATACCTCAAAAGCGCCCTTCAAGGGCTGCTTTAATGTGTCCCGCTATGCGGGAGGTAGGTTACCATTAAAAGTTAACGAGGAGGAAACATGGATTTTAAATTATCAAAAGAACTTGAAATGCTGCAGAAAGCGGTTCGCGAATTCGCAACCAAAAAGATCGCCCCTTTTGCGGATGAATGGGATCGAAATAACTACCTGCCCTATAAAGAAGCGATGAAGCCCATGGGAGAACTGGGATTTTTCGGTACGGTGATCCCGGAGGAATACGGCGGGGAAGAGATGGGATGGCTGGCGGCGATGATCGTCACCGAAGAGATTGCCCGGGCCTCAAGCTCGCTCAGGGTGCAGGTCAACATGCAGGTCCTCGGCTGCGCCTATACGATATTCAAGTATGGCAGCGAGGAATTGAAGAAGAAATACGTTCCCAAGCTCTGCAGCGCCGAAACCATCGGCGGATTCGGCATCACCGAACCGGATGCGGGCTCCGACGTGATGGCCATGACATCCACCGCCGAGGACAAGGGAGACTACTGGCTCCTGAACGGTTCCAAGACCTGGATTTCCAATGCCAATGTTGCCGATGTGATTATCTATTATGCCTACACGGACCGTTCGGCGGGATCAAAGGGTCTTTCCGCCTTTGTCGTGGAGACGAAGAACTTTAACGGTATCAAGACCACGGGATTGGAAAAGATGGGATCCCATTCCTCTCCCACGGGGGAGCTGTTTCTGGACAACACCAGGGTTCCCAAGGGAAACATCCTGGGAAACCCCGGCGACGGGGCAAAGATTGTCTTCGGCTCCCTGAATCAGACCCGTCTTTCCGCGGCTGCAGGCGGCGTGGGGTTGGCCCAGGCGTGTCTGGATGCCGCCACGAAATACGCCATGGAGCGCAAGCAGTTCGGCCAACCCATCGGCCACTTTCAAATGAACCAGGACATGATTGCCCAGATGAGCACGGAAATCGAAGCCGCCCGGCTCCTGGTTTACAAGGCGGCCTGGGCCAAGGACCAGGGCAAATTGAACAACGGGCTCGACGTGGCGCAAGCCAAGTATTTTGCGGGTGAGTTGGCAACCAAATGCTCCAATTTTGCCATGCGGATTCTGGGCGCCTACGGTTATTCCACGGAATACCCGGTGGCCCGTTACTATCGGGATGCACCGACCTACAGCATGGTGGAAGGCTCGGCCAACATCTGCAAGTGGATCATCGCCCAGGATCAACTGGGGATCCGCAAGGCGAACCGGTAACGGTTTCCGGTTTTGCGTTTCGGGCGGCGGTTACATCAACAAACCGCCGCGCCAACCACAAAAAAAGAGAAAATCGGTGGCACAGGCTGTGGGTGTAATGATAGCCGGATTACGGCATCCAGTGGGAAATCATCCCGCCCCTCATCTTTCTGGGACTCGGCGCGCTCAGTGATTTCGGTCCCATGCTGGCCAAGCCCGGGCTTAGCCCTGTTCGGGCCGTGATCGCCGCTTCAGCCTTTTTACGGGCGGTCAAATGTCTGTAAAATTCAATTTTATAATAACATAACCGAATCATACGGAGAATGAAATCATGACGCAAGAAATCACAGCACGCCTTGCAGGCAAGATTGTTCGACTCAACATGGAAGTAGGGATGAAGGTTGAAGAAGATGACGTGCCGGCCGTAATTGAAGAATCTTAAACGATATCGAACGAAATTCATTAGGACCGACTGGGAGGGGCGGAGAGAGAATCATGAAATCTTACTTTGAAAAAATGACGGATCTGGGCAGCGAATTAAAAAAAGGGCGTATCCGATGGATGACCTGGGACGGCGATGACAATACCAAAAATCTTGAAGACGCCGAGGCACAGATCAACGAGGCGGTCAATCAGGTCAAGAAAGCCGGTTTTTCCACTGAAAAAATCAATGCCAGGGGAGAGATGACGGTATGGCAGCGGCTGGAATACCTCGTGGATCCCGGAACCTGGAACCCCCTCCATACGCTTTTCAATCCCCTGGCCAACGATGAAGGGACCACCAATGTGATTGACGGCCTGGGCAGGATCTCCGGCAAATGGGCGGTGATCATCGGGTTTGACAACAAGGTCATGGCCGGGGCCTGGCTGCCCGGGCAGTCGGAAAATATCCTGCGGGCCACCGATTTGAGCAAGCGATTGAACATCCCGCTGGTCTGGCTGGTCAATTGCAGCGGGGCCAAACTCCCCGAGCAGGAAAAATTTTATGCCAACCGCCGCGGGGCCGGCACGCCGTTTTTCAGACACGCCGAACTGGCGCAGCTCGGGGTGCCCGTGCTGGCCGGAATCTACGGAACCAACCCCGCCGGCGGGGGATATCAGGGCATCAGCCCCGCGGTTCTTTTTGCCCACAAAAACTGCAACATCGCGGTAGGGGGCGCCGGCATCGTGAGCGGGATGGCCCCCAAGGGATATTTTGATCAGGAGACGGCCGAACTCCTGATCGAAAAGACAAAACAGTTCAAGTCCAAGCCGCCGGGATCCGTAAAGATCCATTACGATGAAACCGGCTTTTTTCGATATGTGTATGAAGAGGAGCAGGGGGTGCTGGACGGCCTGAAAGAATATATGAAGGATATGCCGTCATATCATCCCAAGTTCTATCGCGTTGCGGAGCCCCAAGCCCCCAGGTTTTCAGTGGAGGAGATGTACCGGCTGCTGCCCCTGGAACCCAAAAAAGTCTATGATTTTGATGAGATTCTCGCGCGCCTGGTGGACGGCAGCGAGCACATGGAATTTCGCCCCGGCTATGGCCCGGAGGTCTACACCGGCCTGTGCAAAATCGACGGCTTTCTCGTCGGATGCATCGGAAACCGGCAGGGGTATCTGGGCATAGGGTATCCCGAATATGCCGACTATCCCGGCATGGGGGGAAAACTCTACCGGCAGGGCCTCATCAAGATGAACGAATTCGTGACATTGTGCGGACGAGACCGGATTCCCGTCATCTGGTTTCAGGATACCAGCGGCATCGACGTGGGGGACCTGGCGGAGAAAGCGGAACTGCTAGGCCTGGGGCAGTCCCTGATCTATTCCATTCAGCAGACGGATGTCCCGATGATGCTCATCGTCCTGAGGAAAGGATCGGCGGCGGCCCACTACGTGATGGGCGGGCCGACGGCCAACCGGCACAACGCCTTTACCCTGGGAACCGCAGCCACCGAGATCTCCGTCATGCACGGCGAAACCGCCGCCGTTGCCACTTACGCCCGCCGGCTGGTAAAAGAAAAGGACGCCGGCAGGCCCCTGGATCCCGTCATCGAGAGCATGAACCAGTTGGCCCGCGAGTATCACGAAAAGTCCCGGCCGATCTTCTGCGCCAAAACCGGCCTCGTGGATGAAATCGTCGCCCTGAAGGACCTGCGAAATTATCTGGTGGCCTTTACGGGTGCGGCCTATCAGAATCCGAAATCGATCTGTCCGCACCATCAGATGATCCTGCCGCGGATCATCAGGGGATAGACGCGAAACAATGTACCGTCCTGCGGGCTGCATGCACCCTGGGGCGCCGCATGCCCGAGGATCGCAGATGAACCGTCCGGGTTCCCAGAAGCTTCGCTGCGAAAAACGATTTGAATCGTCTGTCATACCCTTACAGATTATCGCGTGTTTGAGCCCAATACGGTCGGTTTTGAAATCAACCGTATTTTTGACCGTTTTGCCGGCGCCGGTTGAGGTCAACCGCCAGCCGCGTCAGGCCTGGAAATTTATCGGGGCCGGCCTTGGCGAGGTTCATGGACAGGGCCTGAACGGCCGCCGGGATATGGCCTTCAAAGCCTGTTTTCCCCTTGACGCGGGTCAGAAAGCCGAAGGCCCCCAGCATTTGCAGATTCCGGGCCAGGCTGCAACAGCGGTATCCCGCCGCGAAATCCTTGGAATCGATCTCCGTCAATTTCACCAACTGATCGATGCAATAGGCCAGAATCCGCTCCTGGAGCGCCTCCGGCAGGGCCGCATACGGGTCGATCAGCAGCGAGGCGAGGTCATACTGGACGGGGCCGGTGCGGCCCCCCTGGAAATCGATGAAGTGGGGTCCTCTCCCGTTCATCATGATGTTCCGGGACTGCATGTCCCGGTGCATGAAGGCCGTGAGGCCGTATTCGAGGGCGCCGTCGGCGATCCGTTCGAATTCATCCCGGAAGGCGTCTTCGGGAAGGGCCATGCCGAGGTATCCGCGTAAAAACGCATCCCTGAAATACCCGCACTCGGCATTCAGGATCATCTCCCTGTCATAGCGCTCCGTCTGCCAGGTCCAGCGGGGATCGAACCCGTCCCTTCCGTCGAACCAGAGCGGTATGAGCCGGTCGATCACCTGACGGTAGAGGCTTTCGACCGCTCCCGGGCCGGGGGCGCTCCGGACCGCGTCCTGGAGGCGCCTGTCCCCCAGGTCCTCCAGGAACACCAGGCCGGAAAACCGGTCGGCGGCATAAATACGGGGGACGGCGACGTTTTTCCCGTGAAGATGCCGGCCGATGTCCTCAAACGCGCCGGCCTCGCCCTGCCCTTCTTCGACATGGATGCCGTGGTCGGCCATGACGAGCGACCGGCCGCCCGAGACCAGGCGGTACCAGCGCCGGTCCGACCCGTCGCCCGAAAGCGCGATCGTCTCGATGGGCGCCTCGCCACCCTCCCCCCGGCCTGCACGCGCAAAGGCCTCGGCGGCCATGATCTCGACGCAGGCCTTCCGATACCGCTCCGGCGTCCCCAGATCGCTCCACCGCCCCTGCGCCGCCACGAGCCCCCGGATTTGCCTGCCGGAGGCCAAAAGACGCCGGTAGGCGTCGATGCTGCTGGAGAAGCCTTCCGGAATATGGTCGATCACCTCGGGGTCGATCACCTGGATGCCGCTGAAGGTCAGCCGTTTTCCCGGCAGGGGGCCGGCATCGGATCCGCCGAAATCCGTCACCCGTCCGTCGGGGGACACGGCGACGGTGTTGAACGCGGGATCGTCGTACAGGACGAGGGTAGCCGGGTCGCCATTGGCGAGATGACGCCCGTAGACATCGGCGAAATCGATGTCCGTCAGGATATCGCTGTTGACCACCATGAACGGCCGGCGGTCCCAGAAATCGGCAAGGTTCCGAATGGCCCCGCCCGTCCCCAGGATCCGGGGCTCATAGCGGGTCGTCACCGGGATGGGATAGCCCTGCCCGGAAACAAACGCCTCGATCCGTTCATGCAGGTGGTGGGTGTTCACGACGACGGCCTCGCACCCGGCGGCGGCGAGCCTCCGGATCAGGATGTCGAGGAGGGGGCGGCCGCCCACCGTGAACAGGGGCTTCGGCACTCTCCGGGTGTAGGGCATCAAGCGGGTTCCGAGCCCTGCTGCGAGGATCAGGGCCTTCATGGCCGCAGCAGATCCAGGTAGCGGCGGATCCTGTCCATGAAAAACCCGATGGGCTCCTCGTCCTCCGATCCGTGGATGCCGTGGGCTGAAAAATAGTCGACGGCATTCTTGAAGTTGATGATGGAGATCGCCTCGGGGCGCTCGATCTCCTTCTTCTTGTAAAGGCGATGGCCCATGGACTGCACCTTCTTGATCCGATCCTTGGCCTCGATAAAATTTTTGGGATAGCGCACAAAAAAGTTGAGGGTGACCCAGTAGGATTCAAAATAGGTCGTCAGGAAACCGGAAAAAAGTTTCAGTTTCCGGTACCCTGCCGATGTCAGGTTGTAGGTGTCGGGCAAGATCGGGTGGGGGCTCAGAATCGCATCGTCGATGAACGCCTTGATGTTCTTGTGGACGTAAAACTCCGCCGTCTTATCCGAATCATGGGAAAATTCGTTGATGAAGAACTCCTGGAGGAACCGGAAGCCGCCGTAGATATCCGACCCGGAGAACTGGAAGGCGTCCTTGTCCAGGATGCTCAGGGCCGTGAACGCCGCCGGGACCAGCGCGCTCACGCAGTTGTTTTTGTAGTACTCCAGCGCCGGGCGCTTGGATGCGTTGATGGCATAAACCATTTCGGGCGACGATGCATCCGTGTCTTCGGAAACCGGCTCGATGAACTTTCTCTGGACATAGGCATCGAGGGCGTAGTCGAAGGCATGGGTCGGGTCCACCAGGAGGGTGTCGGCCAAAACCATCTTCTGGGAGATCAGGTAGTTCATGTAGGTTTGAACGTCTTCCATGAGGTGGCTTTTGGAAAACCGCTGCCGGCCGCCGTTCAGGATCGCCCCGGCCAGCACGGCATGGGGGGTGATGACCGAAACCTTGTCGATGGCATTGACCAGTTGATACCCCAGTTGCCGGCAAAGCTGATTCTGCGCCTTGATGGTCATCTCCCGGATCGGCGTTCCCTGATGGGCGAGCAGGTCGTTCAGGGAGATCCCATCATGGAAGCGGATGTAAATCCGGCCGTAGCGACGCGCGAGGAACTTCCTTGCCTTGATGATCTGGATCAGGCTCTCGGGCTTTTTTTCTCCGCCTTCGAGTTCATGGAGATAGGCGCTCTCCTCCAGGACCCGGTCATATCCGATGAAAACGGGCACGAATATCAGGTCATCCCCTGGCCCCTCCCGGAACGCGCTCAACAGGATGGAAAGAAGCCCCAGCTTCGGCTGCAGGAGCTTTCCGGTGCGGCTTCTGCCGCCTTCGATAAAAAACTCGATGTTGAACCCTTCTTCAAGAAGTTTATGGACATATTCCGAAAACACCTTCGAGTAGAGCACCGCCCCCTTGAAGGTTCTCCGGATGAAGAAAGCGCCCCCGCTCCGGAAAATCGGCCCCAAGGGCCAGAAAGAAAGGTTCTTGCCGGCCGCGATGTGGGGGCAGGGCATGTCGTTCTGAAACAGGATATAGGATAAAATCAGATAATCGATATGGCTCTTGTGACATGGCACCAGGACGAGAGGCCCTTTTCGGGACATATCCTTTATTCGGTTCAACACGTCCATGTTGACCGACACCCCGTCGAACATGACGTGGATGAGCCAGCGAACCGCCACGGCGGAGATCCGGATCATGTTGATGTTGTATTTTGCCATGATCTCGTCGATATATCCGTCGGCTTCTCTATATGCCTTGGGCAGGGACATTTTACGGGTCTCGGCGTAGTGTTCGATGAAGCTTCGAAGCCGATCGTTGGTGAGGATGTTCTCCTTCAGTTCGTCCGTGGATTTCAAGACCGGCCCGGTGATGCTCTGCCGGTGCCGGTTGATCTGGGACAGAAGCCTCCGGCGCAGCGCCAGGGCCTGCTTTCCGGAGCTGAGATCCCTGTATTCCGGAAGCGCGATGAAGTTCATGAGGTTGACCGGCTCGGATATCTCGAGAAAAATCGACTCCGGCCTCTTGAGCATGGCGAAGATCCGCCTGCTCTTTCCGGGGTTTTCCTCCGAACCGAAAAGCATGTCCATGAGGCTCGGGGTCGAACGGGGGGGCTTCTTCCCGAAGAAGAGCAGCTGGGGAACCATGACGATGGGCCGGTCCAGCGTCTTCTGCATCTCGATGAGATACCGGAGCGGATCCGGGTTGGACTTCACGAACCGGAGATAGAACCCGCCCTTCTCCACCAGGGCCAGGAGGCCCGATCTCCCGTTGATCAGCTCGCGGCGGATGTATCCGCTGTCATAGGGGTTCTGAACCGCCAGTTTCTGAAGAAAATAGCGGGTATGGGCGAGAACGATCCGAAAGATTCGCGACATGGGCTGCAGCAGCAGGAACCGGTAGTCGAGGCCGATCTCCGGGACGGGAAGGCCTTCCTTGGCGTATCGGGTGTGGTAAAACAGGTAATCGAAATAGCTCTTGTATTTATGGGCATAGACAATCACGGCGCCCTCCGGGATATTCCGGAGAACATCGATCTGGCGGTCACTCATCCGGATGCGGGAAAAGATGACCTGCAGCAGACCGCTGTAGAAACCGCCCGACCGCTTCGGAAAAAAGCACCCGTAATGATCGGATGTTCCCTGAAGCAGGCGGTTCATCCACCCGCTCCCGGCGTCTTTGGCTCGTCGGATGATTGATTTGATCGATTTGAACATGCGCATCGTCCATCGCTATGAGTTCAGAATTAGGATTAAAAACCTTTGAGATTTAGCAGAAACACCTGTTATTTGCAATCTTTTCTTTTTCGAGACAATAGCATAAATTCAAATATTTTTAGGCAATTGCACCCTGAGTTCAACACGGCCCCCAAGAAATGGGGTTGTGGACAACTTTACACTTGCGTTACCTAATTTGTTGTGATATTTCGGAAACATTTAAATCAGCGGGAATGATTTCAGCCTCTTCCATAGAGATGGGGTATCTCTTGCAAATCTGCGCTTTTATGCGGGGCAGGGCGTTTTTTCCGGATGGACGTCGAATAGGTCTACCAGTATACATATTGTCGAACGCAAGTCTTTAAGAAGGAGGATGATTTTTTATGAAAACGTTGATTGGTGGAGCAGTCGCTGCGGTTTTGGGTCTCATTGGTCTTGCGGTATGGTTTCCGGCTTTTCTCCAGATCCTGGCCGGTGCTATTCCGATCATGCTTCTGCTTGGCGGCGGGTTGGCCCTCTACTTGGGATTTGACGAACTCAAGGATACCTGGAAAAAAGAAAAAGAGGGCGGCGCCAAAGAAGGCGATGTCGATGAAGCCGATAAATACAAACAGGAAATCAATGACCTGAAAAAAGAGATCGAGGCCCTCAAAAAAGCCTGATATTGTCCCGATAGTATGGATAGTTCAAGCCCTGCATCAGCGGTTCGTGCAGGGCTTTTTTATATCTTCCCGGATCCGGTGCAGGCGGCGCGCAGTGTGCTCCAGAGCCTCAGGAAGCCATCAGGCATACAGACGAATGCCCCGGCAGACTTCGGCATAGGCGGCCAGGTCTGCTTTCCAGCGATTCTCCATCTCCCCGACATCCTCCAGCAGTTCCAGCCGCCGCCGGACCTCCCCGTCGCCCAGGATGAGATCCATGGGCATCCGCTCATGTTCATACTCGTATGGCGGCGGCTTCCATTCAAAGGCATCCGCGTGGCATGCCAGCACGGCGCGGAGAAGCCTGAGGGCGGTGCCGTAAGGCCGGAATCCCTCTGGTTCGGTCACATGGATCTGAAATCCGCTGCAGACCCGCCCCGCCCATTTGCTTGCCGTCGGCTCGAACCGGCACGGCCGCAATACGGCGCCGGGGGGATGCGCGTCTCCCAGGAAGGCGAAGATCCTGTCCGTGTCGAAGTACGGCGCCCCGAAGAGCTCGAAAGGCTGGGTGGTCCCGCGCCCCTCCGAAACATGGGTCCCCTCCCATATGACCTGCCCCGGATAGACCATGGCAGACTCGGGCGTGGGCAGATTCGGGGAAGGCGCCACCCAGGGGAGCCCGGTTTCCCGGTAGGTCATGGCGCGCCGCCACCCCTCCATGGGGATGACGGTGAGGTCGCATCCAATGCCGAAATGCCCGTTGAACAGAAGGGCCAGCTCCCCGATGGTGAGCCCGTGGCGCATGGGGATGGGGTATCGCCCCACAAAGGATGCAGCCTCGGGCGAGAGCAGATTCCCCTCGACGGCAGCGCCACCCACGGGGTTCGGCCGGTCGAGGACGACCACCCGTTTTCCCAGCCGTCCTGCGGCCTCCATGCAGTAGGACAGGGTATAGATGAAGGTGTAGACCCGCGTGCCAACATCCTGGAGATCGACCAGCAGCACATCGATGGGGGCCAGCATCTGCTCCGTCGGTATTCTTGTTTCGCCGTACAGACTGAAGACGGGGATCTTGAGCGCCGGATCCGTCATATGACCCGACTCGATCATGTTGTCCTGCTTTTCCGCGAAGAATCCATGCTGGGGCGAATAGAGGGCGTTGAGCCGCCCCGGAAGCCGGTTTTCAATCAGCAGACGGCTGTGCCGGAAGGTTTTGTCAACGGATGCCGGGTTGCAGAGAAGCCCTGTTCTGGCTCCGGCAATCCATTCCGGAGGATTATCGAGAAAAATCTCAAGTCCGGTTCGTACCATCTCTTCCCTTTCTGTCTGGATGCTGTCGTTATCCTGTGTATCCGCCCCGTTCTCCCCGACCGTCCGGGTCGCTTCAACGGATCGACGCAGAACGAATTATCTATTTGACAAAACCATAAAATACAAGTAGCTAATTTACCCATTCATAGATCCGTGCCCCCGGCATGGGTCTACTATTTTTTTACGCATAACGTCAACGGAACAACGCATCGGAACCGCCGGCAACCGGCAATGTGAAGCATTTGAACATCCATCTCAGCGGAATCGTCATTATTGTCGGGAACTACGGCAGCGGGAAAACTGAAATCGCCGTCAATCTGGCCATTCACAAAAGACAATCGGGACTTCACGTCCGCATTGGAGACCTTGACCTCGTCAATCCTTACTTTCGCACGAGGGAAGCCAAGGCCGCCCTGAACGCCCTGGGCATCGATGTGGTCCTTCCGCCCGCAAAATACTTTCATGCCGATCTCCCCATCCTGACACCGGCCATTGCCGGCATGATCCAGGCCCCTGCCCAGCTCTCCATCCTGGACGTCGGCGGGGACGATGTCGGGGCTACCGTACTGGCATCGCTTGCAGACAAACTGAAAGGCAAACCGATCCGGGTCCTTCAGGTGGTCAATCCCTTCCGGCCGTTCACCCACACCCTGGAGGGATGCCTCAAGATCAGAAAAGAGATTGAAATTGCATCCAAACTCGAGATCAACGGTATTGTCGGGAATGCCAACCTGATCGACGACACCGTCGCCGATGACATAACCAGTGGATACGATTTCGTAAGCGCATACGCAGCGGAGAGCCGCTTACCCCTGGAATTCATCACCGCGCCGGAATCGCTGATGCCTGAACTGGATTTAAGCCGCTTCTCTTGCCCTGTTCTCCCCATTTTACGGCAGCTTGTTCCCCCCTGGAAAAAAGCCGTCACGCTGGGATCCGGCCATTTGAAGAGCTAACCGCCGGCGCATGACGCACGGTTTTTCGTTCCCTCAATTTAGCAAAGAGGAGTCTTGAGGTATGTCATATCATCATGAAATCGACGCAGATCGCTGCAAAGGATGCGGGCTTTGCGTGGAAGCCTGTCCGAAAAATGTTCTGGAAATTTCAGACAGGGTGAATTCAAAAGGGTATTTTCCCGCTTACCAGGCGCGCCCCGAGGACTGCATTTTCTGCGCCATCTGCTGCACCGTCTGCCCCGACGTCGCCATCTCCATCAGCGGGGAAGAAGACGCGGCCGGCTCAAAAAAATAATGGAGGAAGTTATGGGCAAAGTACTCATGAAAGGCAACGAAGCCATCGGAGAGGCCGCCATCCGTGCCGGATGCCTGAATTATTTCGCATACCCGATCACCCCCCAGTCGGAGGTCGCCGAATACCTCTCCAAACGAATGCCCGAGGCCGGCGGGGTCTTTCTTCAGGGGGAAAGCGAGGTCGCCGTCGGATACATGCTGTTCGGGGCGTCCGCCTGCGGCGCGCGGGTGTTCACGACCTCGTCCAGCCCCGGCATCAGCCTGATGAGCGAAGCCATCAGCTACATCGCCGGCGCCCAGTGTCCGGCGGTTTTCGTCAATATCATCCGCGGCGGCCCCGGGCTGGGCGGCATCCTGCCGTCCCAGGGGGATTACTTCCAAGCCGTCAAAGGCGGCGGCCACGGCGACTACCGGCTGCTGGTCATGGCCCCGGCCAGCGTTCAGGAGGCGGTGGAGATGGTCATGGAGGCCTTCCCTCTGGCCGAAAAATACCGCAATCCCGTCATGCTTCTGGGAGACGGGCTCATCGGCCAGATGATGGAGCCGGTCGAATTTCCCGAGCACCTGGCCACCGAGCCCTCCAATAAAGACGAATGGGCCACCAACGGCATGAGCACCCGGAACAGCGAAAAGAGCAACCTGGTCAAGTCCCTCTATCTCGACCCGACGGCCCTCAACAACCACAACCTGCTGCTCAAGGCCAAGTACGACCGGATGCGGGTGGAAGAGGTCCGGTATGAAGCCCTCAACACCGACGGCGACTACCCGGTCCTCATCGTCAGCTACGGCACCATGAGCCGCGTCTGCAGGACGGCCATCGACAACCTCAAGTCCGAGGGGATCGAGGTCGGGATGATCCGGCCCAAAACCCTCTTTCCTTTCCCTGAAAAGGAAATCCGGGAGGCCGCATCCAAGGAAAGCTGCAGGGTCGTTCTCTCCATCGAGATGAGCATGGGTCAGATGGTGGAGGATGTCGAGCGCTGCGTCATGGGAAAACGTCCGGTGAAATGGTACGGGAAATGCGGCGGCGAGGTGCCGACACCCGAAGAAATCATGGATGTAGTAAAGGAGCAACTCTAATGGGAAAGACCTTTAAAAAACCCGAAGCGCTCACCGACAACCACACCCATTATTGCCCCGGCTGCACCCACGGCATCATTCACCGTCTGGTGGCCGAGGTGATCGACGAACTGGGGATCCGGAAAAGGACGGTCGGGATTGCGCCGGTCGGCTGCGCGGTGCTGGCATACAACTATTTTGCCTGCGATTTCCAGGAGGCGGCACACGGCCGTGCGCCGGCCATGGCCACGGGCATCAAGCGGGTGCGTCCGGACCTGATGGTCTTCACCTACCAGGGCGACGGCGACCTGGCCAGCATCGGCATGGGGGAAATCATCCACGCCGCCAACCGCGGCGAAAAATTCACGACCATTTTCGTCAACAACGCCGTCTACGGCATGACCGGGGGGCAGATGGCGCCCACCACCATGCCGGGGCAGCGGACGACGACAAGCCCCCTGGGCAGGGACACCGCCCAGACCGGCATGCCCATCAAGGTGGCGGACCTTCTGGCATCGCTTCAGACCCCCGCCTACATTACCCGGCAGGCGGTCCTCCGGCCCAAGCTCATCAACCGGACGAAGAAGGCGATCCGGCAGGCCTTTACCTATCAGATGGAAAACCGGTGCTTCAGCTTCGTCGAGGTCGTGAGCACCTGTCCCACCAACTGGGGGATGACGCCGGTCGAATCCCTGAAATGGGCCGAAGATGTCCTTCTTCCCTACTACAAACTGGGCGATTACAAGACCCCCGAGTCATTGGACGCCACCACATAACAGACGAGATCAGGAGAAGATCATGCAAAGTGAAGTCATGTTTGCCGGTTTCGGGGGCCAGGGGATCCTGATGAGCGGAAAAATACTTGCCCACGCGGCTATGGAAGAAGGATTCGAGGTCGTCTGGATCCCGTCCTACGGCCCCGAGATGCGGGGCGGCACCGCCTACTGCACCGTGGTGATCAGCGACCGCCCCATCGGATCCCCCATCATCAAGAACCCCATGCACCTGGTGGCCATGAACCGCCCGTCCCTGGAAAAATTCGCGCCGACGGTCAAGCCGGGGGGCGTGATCCTGATCAACAGTTCCCTGATATCCGTCCGCGCCAACCGGACGGATATCGATGAATTGGTGGTGCCCGCCACCGATATCGCCAAAGAGATCGGCAGCGTCAAGGCAGCCAACATCGTGGCGCTTTCCGCTTTCGTGAGCCGCAGCAAGGTCGTTGACTTCGACCTCCTGAGGGAGTGCGTCAAGGCGGAATTCGCCGGCAAAACGAGATTTATCCCCCTAAACATGGAAGCCATGGACCGCGGCAGAGACGCCGCCTCGAGATAACGGCCTTTCCGGGGACCACGCCGCGGCGATCTCCGGATGACCGGGCTGAGGAGGTGCCGTGAAACCGCTGCTGATCACAATCGACGGGCCCGCCGGCGCCGGGAAGACCACCGTGAGCCGCGCGGTGGCGGACCATCTCTCCTACACCTATGTCGATACCGGCGCCCTCTACCGGGCCATCGCGGTTGCCGCGAAAGACGCCGGGATCTCCACGGAGGATGACGGGGGGCTGGAAGCCCTCTCCAGAACCCTTTCCCTCGATTTTGCCAAAACCGAGGCCGGGACGCGGCTTCTCCTGAACGGGACCGATATCACCGACCGGATCCGCACCCCCGATATCAGCATGGGGGCGTCCCGAATCTCGGCCCGCCCGGTGATCCGGAAATATCTGCTGAACCTTCAGCGAAGGCTGGGGAAAGGCAGGCGGGTCGTTTTCGAGGGAAGGGACATGGGGACCGTCGTGTTCCCCCAAGCGGATATCAAGTTTTTTCTGCACGCCGATCTGAAGGTGCGCGCCGCGCGGCGGTTCGAGGAGTCCCGGGGCAAAACCGCGGCCCAGGATTTTGACACGGTGGAAAAGGAAATGACCCTCCGCGACCAGCAGGACAGCAGCCGTTCCATCGCCCCCCTCAAGCCCGCTGAGGACGCCGTCATCATCGATTCCACCGCCCTCTCCGTCGAGGAGGTCGTAAAACAAATCATATCTCATATCCATCAGAAATTCGGACCGCCTTAACGAACATAAATTCTGATACAATTTCAAATAGTCATCCCCTCGCTTGCCCTTTGCGCCCCTTTCAGGAATATCTCCTTGTCAAAATAATCGTTGTAAAATGGAAGTCAGGTATATATTATTACCCGATTTATGTTGCTTTCAAAGCGGCATAAAATAAAATAAGGCCAAGGGGGTATTTTTTTACATGGAAAACGAAATTAAACAAGATGGAACCGACTCGAGCGAGATGTCAGACATGGTCGAGCAATTAGAAAACGACACGGACGAATCCGGCATGGCGGCAGCCGAAAATCCCGGCGGATCACCCGATGACGAAACCAGCATGGAAAGTTTGATGGATCTCTACGAAGAGAGCTTCAAACGGTTTGAGGAGGGCGAGGTCGTTACCGGCAGAATCATCTCCGTAGACAAGGATTTCGTTCTCGTCGATATCGGCTATAAATCCGAGGGACAGATTCCGATCCACGAATTCAGGGACGAAAAAGGAGAGGTCAAGGCAAAGCCGGGCGACTCCGTCGAGGTGATGGTGGAATGGTGGGACGATGAGGAAGAGGTTGTCGTTCTCTCCAAGGAAAAAGCCGAAAAGATCAAGGTCTGGGATGAAATCAAGAAGGCCTTCGATGAAGGCGGAACCGTGGAAGGCCTCATTACCAATCGGGTAAAAGGCGGCTTCTCGGTCGACATCGGGGTTCAGGCCTTCCTGCCGGGCTCCCAGGCGGACCTGCGGCCCATCCGAAACCTTGACGAGATGGTCGGCAAGACCTTCACCTTCAAGATTTTAAAATATAATCGAAAACGCAGCAACATCGTTCTGTCCAGAAGAATGATCCTGGAAGAAGAGCGCGAGGCTGCCCGGTCGGCGACGCTCTCCTCCATCGAAGAGGGCAAGGTGATGCCGGGTATCGTCAAAAACATCACTGAATACGGCGTGTTCGTAGACCTGGGCGGTGTCGACGGCCTCCTGCACATTACCGATATCTCCTGGGGGCGCGTCAAGCATCCCTCCGAGCTGTTTTCCGTGAGCGACGAGATCACCGTGAAGGTGCTGAGCCTCGATCTCGAAAAGGAGCGGGTATCCCTGGGCATGAAGCAGCTCACGCCCGATCCCTGGTCCACCGCCTCAAAGAAATACCCGGTCAACTCCAGAATCACCGGCAAGGTGGTGAGCTTGACCGATTACGGCGCCTTCGTCGAGCTGGAGGAAGGGATCGAGGGCCTGATCCACGTCTCCGAGATGTCCTGGACCCGGAAGGTCCGCCATCCGTCGAAGGTCGTCTCCGTGGGGGAAGAGGTCGACGCCATCGTTCTGGATATCAAGCCCGAAAGCCGGCGCATCTCCCTTGGGATGAAACAGGTCGTCCCCAATCCGTGGGATGTAATCAGCGAGAAATACCCCGTCGGCACCACCATCGAGGGCAAGATCAAGAATATCACAGACTTCGGCCTCTTCATCGGCATCGACGAGGGGATCGACGGACTGGTCCATATCTCCGATATCTCCTGGACGAAGCGCATCAAGCATCCATCTGAAATCTACAAAAAAGGGGATGTGGTTCAGGCGGTGGTCCTCGACATCGAAAAAGACAATGAACGATTCTCCCTGGGCATCAAGCAGATGCAGACGGATCCCTGGGAGACCGTAGGCCAGCGGTATGATGTCGGCAAGGAGATCACTGGTACGGTCACCAACATCACCGATTTCGGTATTTTCGTCGAACTGGAGGAAGGGATCGAAGGCCTGGTCCACGTATCGGAGATCAGCAAGGAAAAGATCAAGAATCCCGGCGACAAGTTCAACGTCGGCGACATGATCACCGCCAAGGTCATGAACATCAACAGCGAGGAGCGCAGGATCGGGCTTTCCATCAAGCGCCTCGACATGGAAGACGATCAGGCCATTCTGAGCGATTACATCAACAAGATGGGGCCGGCGACCTCGACCTTCGGCGAAATCCTGCGGGAAAACCTTCAGGAAAAGCTGAACGAAGATCGCAATTCCAACTCATAACCCCATTTTGCACCAAGATCGACAACGGGCAGCCCGCGGGCTGCCCGTTGTGTTTGTGCCGTCGTGCCCGCAAAACTGGTCATTCGAAAATTCGGATATCCCCCAGGCCCTCCCGGATCACCTCCGGCTCGTCATTTTGAAGTGAAATGACGCTGGATGGCACGCCGGGCACCGGGCCGCCGTCGATCACGATATCGATCCGCTGACCGAAAAAGTCGTGGATCAATGAGGCGTCGTAAAACACCTCGCCTTCAGGGGTCGCCGCCGTGGTTGAGATGATGGGGTTTCCCAGCCCCTCCACGATCGCCAAGGGGATGGGATGGTCCGGCACACGGATGCCCGCCATCTTGCGGTTGGTCAACATGATTTTGGGAACCAGCTTGGAGCCTTCCAGAATGAAGGTGTAGGGCCCCGGAAGCAGTCGCTTCATGGTTTTGTAGGCGTAGTTCGAGACCTTGGCGTAGTCGCTGATGTTTTTCAGATTCGAACAGATGAAGCTGAACGGCTGCTTCGGGTCCATCCGTTTGAGCTGGTAGATCTTCTGGATCGCCTTTTTGTTCATGATATCGCATCCGATACCGTAATACGTATCGGTGGGGTAGGCGATCACCCCTCCCCTTTCGAGGGTTTCCACAACCTTTTTGACCAGCCGCGCCTGGGGATTTTCGGGGTTCACCTCAATGAGCATGGCAGCATCCATTCCGGTTTCGGGTAAAAGGGTATCGAAGCGTAGATCGTAAAGTATATGATATTAATGCCATGAGAGACGGACTGTCAAGCTGTCTGAAATAAAGATTGCGAAAGCCCGGAGCCTTTGTTAGCATCCGCGGTTAATTTTTTCCCGAGACAGGATAAACTCGTCAAAAGCCGCTTGACAGACGGCTTCGTAAAAAGCCCGAGATCAGGGCTTGCGATCCCCGAGGGCTGGTGCATGCCCGCCCGCCCCTGTGCCGAGGGATGCGCGCAACGCTGATATCGGTCTTTTTATGGAACCGTCAGACACCCTTTGAAACCTTTTTATCTTCAAAATTCTGGAGGCGCATCATGACCAACCGATATCTGGAGGAGGCCTATTCCTTTGACGACGTGCTGCTGATCCCGATGTATTCGGCCGTCCTTCCCAAGAGCACCAACACGACAACCCGGCTGACCCGCAAGCTGTCCCTCAATATCCCCATTGTCAGCGCCGCCATGGACACGGTGACCGAATCCCGCATGGCCATCAGTATGGCCCGGGCCGGCGGCCTCGGGTTCATCCACCGCAACCTCGACATCGAAAGCCAGGCCAGGGAGGTGGACAAGGTCAAGAAATCCGAGAGCGGCATGATCGTCGATCCTGTGACGATCGATCCGGACCAGGTGATCGCCGATGTCCTGAAGATCATGGAGCGCTATCGCATCTCCGGCCTCCCGGTCACGCGGGGTGACCAGTTGCTGGGAATCCTCACCAACCGGGACCTGAGATTCGAAACGGATTTCAGCAAGAAGGTCTCGGAGGTGATGACCAGCGAAAACCTCGTCACCGTATCCGAGGGCATCTCCCTCGAGGACTGCAAGAAGACCCTCCACAAGCACCGGATTGAAAAGCTGCTGGTGGTCGACGCCAACGGCAGGCTGAAAGGCATGATCACCATCAAGGACATCGAAAAGATCAAGAAATATCCCAACGCCTGCAAGGACGGCAGGGGGAGGCTCCGGGTCGGGGCGGCCGTAGGGGTCGGCCCGGACATGGTGGCGCGGGCCCAGGCCCTCTTGGACGCGGATGCGGACATCCTCCTGATCGACACGTCCCACGGCCACAGCAAGAACGTCATCGACGCCGTGAAGATCCTCAAGAGCACCTTTCCGGACATCCAGCTCATCGCGGGCAATGTCGGCACCGGAGAAGCCGCCCAGGACCTCGTCTCCGCCGGGGTGGACGGCATCAAGATCGGCATCGGCCCGGGGTCCATCTGCACCACCCGCATCGTGGCCGGGGTGGGTGTCCCCCAGATCACGGCCATCATGAACTGCAGGGAGGTCTCCGAAAAGACCGGGGTGCCCCTCATCGCGGACGGCGGCATCCGGTTCTCCGGCGACATCACCAAGGCCATCGGCGCCGGTGCCCACACGATCATGGCCGGCGGTCTTCTCGCAGGGGCCAAGGAGAGCCCCGGAGAGATGGTCTTTCTTCAGGGCCGGAGCTACAAGGCCTACCGCGGCATGGGATCTGAAGAGGCCATGCGCCAGGGAAGCAAGGACCGCTACTACCAGGGCGAGGATGCCGAGGAGGACAAGCTGGTGCCCGAAGGCATCGTCGGCCGGGTCCCCTACACCGGCATTTTGTCGGATATCCTCTTTCAGCTTGTCGGCGGCCTCAAGGCGGGCATGGGCTATCTCGGGTGCGACAGCATCGAGTCATTGCGCGAAAACGCCCGGTTCATGAAGGTCAGCGCCGCCGGGATGCGGGAGAGCCATGTCCACGACGTCATCATCACCAAGGAAGCGCCCAACTACCGACTCGATTAACCCCCTAAGAAGATTCCCGGACACTGTCATGACGCAAGACCAGAAAAATTTTGTCCACCTCCATCTCCACACCCAGTACAGCCTCCTGGACGGCGCCATCCGGATCGATGCGCTGATGCAGCGGGCCAAGGAATACGGGATGGGGGCGGTGGCGGTGACCGACCACGGCACCATGTTCGGCGCGCTGGAGTTCTATGAAAAGGCACTCAAGGCCGGCATCAAGCCCATCATCGGATGCGAGTTCTATTTGGCCCCCCGGAGCCTGGCCGACAAAACGCCCTTGGACAGCAAGGGCATGCGCCATCTGCTCCTTCTGGCGGAGAACCAGGAGGGCTACCGGAATCTCTGCAGGCTCGCCACCGCTGCGCAACTGGAAGGGTTTTACTACAAGCCCCGCATCGACCGGAAGATCCTGGGGGAATGCAGCAAAGGACTGATCGCCGCATCCGCCTGCCTCCACGGGGAGATCCCCATGTTTCTCAAGCACGGCAGACCGGATGAGGCGGACCAGGCCGCCCGGTTCTATCTGGAAACCTTCGGCGAGGCCAATTTCTTCCTGGAGGTCCAGAGCAACGGCATTCCCGAACAGGACATCGTCAACCAGGGGATTCTGGACATGAGCCGGAGGCTCTCCATCCCGATCATCGCCACCAACGACTGCCACTATTTAGACCGGGAGGACGTCCGCGCCCACGACGTGCTCCTGTGCATCCAGACCGGCAAGACCATCCATGACGCCGGGCGGTTCAAGTTCGCGACGGATCAGCTCTATTTCAAATCCCAGAAAGAGATGGCGGCAGCGCTCGGCCATTTTCCAGGCGCCATCGAGAACACCGCGGAGATCGCCGGTCGCTGCCACATCGAATTTGACTTCAAGACCTACCACTTCCCCAAGTTCGACACGTCATCGGACATGTCCGCCGACGAGATGTTCGAGGACGAGGTCCGCAAGGGGTTTGCCCGAAGGATGGCCCATATCCGGAAGAAGCGCGGCCAGCTCGACGAAAAGGTCTACGAGGAGCGCCTCGATTACGAGATCGGCATCATCCGGCAGATGGGATTTTCCGGGTATTTTCTCATCGTCGCCGATTTCATCCAGTACGCCAAGAAAAACGGCATCCCCGTCGGACCGGGAAGGGGATCGGCGGCCGGCAGCATCGTGGCCTATGCCATGGAGATCACCGACCTCGACCCCATCGAACACGGCCTGATCTTCGAGAGGTTCCTCAACCCGGCCCGCATCAGCATGCCGGATATCGACGTGGACTTCTGCATCAACGGCCGGGAGCAGGTCTTCAAGTATGTCGTGGAGAGATACGGCGGCGGGGAGTACGTGGCGCAGATCATCACCTTCGGAAAGCTCAAAACCCGCGCAGTGATCCGGGATGTCGGCCGGGCCCTGGACATCCCCCTGAAGGAGGTCGACGCCATCGCCAAGATGGTGCCCGACGTTCTCAACATCAGTCTCGACAATGCCCTCGAACAGGAGCCGCGCCTGGCCGAAATGGCCGAAACCCAGCAGGCTATCGGAGAGCTGATCAAGATCTGCCGGGTGCTGGAAGGCCTGCCCCGTCATGCCTCGACCCACGCCGCCGGCGTGGTCATCGGCGACAGCCCCCTGGTCAATTACCTCCCCTTGTACCGCGGCAAGAAAGGCGAGGTGGTGACCCAGTTCGACATGAAGCGGGTCGAGCAGATCGGGCTGGTCAAGTTCGACTTTCTGGGGCTCCGCAACCTCACCGTCATCGATAACACGCTCAAGCTGATCGCCGAAAACGGGAAAACCCCGCCCGATCTTCTCCATCTCGACTTTGGGGATGATCCCACCTACCAGCTTCTCTCCCGCGGGGATACCACGGGGGTTTTCCAACTGGAAAGCGCCGGCATGAAAGACCTCCTGGTCCGCCTCAAACCCGCCCGTTTCGACGACGTCACGGCCCTGGTGGCCCTGTACCGCCCCGGACCGCTCGACAGCGGCATGGTCGATGATTTCGTCGAGCGCAAGCACGGCCGTCAGAAGGTTGAATATCTCCTTCCGGAGCTGGCGCCCATCCTGGAAGAGACCTACGGGGTCATCCTCTACCAGGAGCAGGTCATGAAGATCGCGGGCGTCCTCGCCAATTATTCCATGGCCGAGGCGGACGGCCTCCGGAAAGCCATGGGAAAAAAGATCCCCGAAATCATGGCCCAGCACCGGGAGCGCTTCAGCAAGGGGGCCGCGGAAAACGACCATCCCGCGGACCGGATCACCAAGATTTTCGATCTCATGGAAAAATTCGGGGGGTATGGGTTCAACAAGTCCCACAGCGCGGCCTATGCCCTCATCGCCTATCAGACGGCCTACCTCAAGGCCCATTTCCCCGTGGAGTTCATGGCCGCCATCCTCACCAGTGAAATGGGATCGATCGACAGCGTCGTCAAGTTCAATGCGGAATGCCGAAGCCACGACATCCCGGTCCTTCCGCCCGACATCAACACCAGCGGCAAGGGGTTTACGGTGGACGGGGATAAGATCCTCTTCGGCCTGGTGGCCGTCAAGAACGTGGGGGAGAGCGCCATCGATGCCATTCTGGACGCCCGGAAAAGCGGCGGCCCGTTCTCTTCCATCTTCGATTTCTGCGAACGGGTCGACCTCAAGCGGGTCAACAAGCGTGTTTTGGAGAGCCTCATCCAATGCGGCGCCTTTGACTCGACCGGCGCCCATCGGGCCCAGATGACGGCGGCCGTCGAGACGGCCCTGGACTACGGTCAGCGCGTCCAGAAAGAGAAGGCAAGCCCCCAGATGGGGCTGTTCGATGCCTTAGAGGTCGCACGGCAGACCTTCAACGCCCCGGCCCTGCCCGACGCCCCCGTCTGGGACAACAGGCAGCAGCTCGCCCTCGAGAAGGAGTCCCTGGGCTTCTACATCACGGGCCATCCCCTGGACCAGCATGAAAAGACCATCGGCAAATTCGCCACCGCAGATGTCCTCTCTCTCAAGGAGAAAAATGACGGGGAGGCGGTCCGCATCGGCGGCATCATCACCGACGTCAAAACCATCCGGACCAAGCGGGGGGAGTTGATGGCGTTCCTCACCACCGAGGACATGACGGGTTCCGTGGAAAGCACCGTCTTTTCATCGGTATATGAATCCGCGGCCCATCTTCTGACGGCGGATGCCCCGGTGCTCATCGAAGGGAGGCTTCAGAAGGAGGAAAACGGGGTCAAGATCATCGCCGACAAGATCGTCTCGGTGGAGCAGGCCGAGGAAACCTGGACGGCCAGCATCCACATCAATCTCGACATCACCCGGACCGACAGGGAAAGCCTGCTGACGCTCCGCGGCATTCTGGAGAAGCACAGGGGCACCTGCCCGGCGTATCTCCACCTGGTGGCGCCCGAGATATCGGATACCCTCATTGCGATGCCCGATACGATCCAGCTCAGGGCGGGAGAGGGGCTCTCCCGGGAGGTCAACGGCTTTCTGGGCTATACTGCGGTCGAACTCGTCTGCAAGACCGCGGAGGCCTCGGCCGGCTCCAGAAAGGGGCCAAACGGCAGACGGGCGCGCCCGTGATGCCCATGCCTCGGGTGGAGTGCAAGACCCCCCGCCGCTCGCCGCCTTGCCGCGGGGCAGACCGCCATTTCAGGGCTTCGCATCCGGAGACCGCAGCGCCTCATCCATGCTTTTATCGTAGAAGGCGAAACAGCCGCCGCCGTCTTTTCGTTTCGCCTTGAACATGGCGATATCGGCGCACCGGATCAGGGCCTCCATGTTTTCGGAATCCTTGGGATAGGTACTGATGCCGATGCTCGGCCGGACGAAATCGATGTCATGGCCCTGGATCCGGTAAGGCTGTGACAGGGCATACAAAACCCGGCAGGCGGCCTCCTCCGGACGGGACTCATCCTTCAGGTTGTTGAGGATGACGACGAACTCGTCCCCCCCGATCCGGCAGATGTGATCGGTTTTCCGGAGGCTTGCCTTCAGGCGGGCGGCGACCTCCCTTAAAACGCCGTCCCCGACATGATGGCCGTACTCGTCGTTGACCCGCTTGAATTCGTCCAGGTCGAGATAAAAAATGTTCTTTTCCTTCTGATCCCGCTTGGCGAGGGCCAGGGTCTCCCGCATCCGCTCGAAAAATGCCTTCCGATTGTAAAGCCCCGTGAGCGAATCGTGGTAAACGAGATAGATCAGTTCGCTCACATTTCGCGCCACCCCGCGAAATCCGATAATCTCGCCGGCCACGTTGCGGATCAGGGAAACCGAGATCTCGATGTGACAGGGGGACCCGTCCTTCCGGACAAGGCACCACCCGATGCCTTTCTGGGCCTGACCGGTTTCATACGCCTTCCTGAAGATCCGGAAGGCCTTCTCCGCCGTTCCCCGATCCATCAATTCCCGGAAATTCATCCCGATCAGCTTTTCCCTGGCGTATCCGAGCATGCGGTAGAGAGCGTCGTTGAAAAACAGAAGGTTCCCCGAAAGATCGGCCTCGTAGAAATACTCCTCGATGTTTTCGAGCATGGTGCGATACCGCTCTTCGCTTCGCCTGAGGGATTCCTGGTCCCGATGGATCACCTCGAAACGGCGCTTCAGCTTCTCGTTTTCCCGGAAAAGCGCCCGGATCCTTTCCCGCAGGGACTCCAGCTCCTTGCGCTCCCTTTCCCGGATCTCGCACTGATCCTGAAGGGCCTTCTTCTGTTCCGCAATTTTCCGCCCCATCCGGCCGATGCAGGCGCCAATGTCGCCGATTTTCAGGAGTACGTCCATGAAAAGTTTTCTGAAGAGCACCGACCTGGACATACGCCTCCTCCTCCGTAACAATCCATTGAGCCGGGGAATTCGCACCCATGGCATCCGCCTTACGGCAATGGGGTGTGGGAGATCACCCTACATATACGGTAAGGATGTCCTTTCTGGCGTCAACATGCTGGATGGTCACCTGGATCAGGTCCTCGGGCTTGAGATTGACCCCGGATGAATTGGGAAGAACGCACTCGATCATGTAATCCGTCATGAGTGCGAGGTATGCGCCTTTGCGTTTGTTCAACACGATGGCCTCTTCTTTCTGGCCGATTCTCTTTTCGAGGTATTTCAAGAGCCAATATCTTTTTCGCCGGTTCTGGAGGCGGATCACGGCGCTCATGGGCTGCTCCAGAAGCTGGATTGCCTTTTCAATGTCCGCCGAGCCGTAGGCCGAGTTCAAGCCGTATACCGATCGAATCTGCCGCTGGGTCACCAGGTCGAAATATTTCCGTATGGGGGAGGTCGCCGTCACATAGGCGTTCAGTCCCAGGCCGGAATGACGCTCCGGTTGGGGGCTCAGCACAAACCGGCTGAGAAACTTCCGCTGCATCCAGTTCTGGTAAAGAGTCCCGCCGTTTTCTTTGAACAGCCGCTCACGGGGATTGGGCTGGGACCGATAAATGGCCGGGAGTCCATGTTTGATCAGGAACTCGGCCACGAGCCAGTTGGCCATGATCATGATCTCCGAGACAAGCAGCCGTGCGGGGCTCTCCCGGTTGGTTTTGTTCACGATCAGTTCGCCGGTTTCGTCAATCCATACGTTTACCTCGGGCAGGGAGATATGAACCGCCCCCTCCCCCAGCCGCCGCTGCCGGAATTTCCTGGCGATGTTTGCCAGTGTGGCGATCTCTTTATTCCCTTCGGCCAGCACATTGGCATCATAGTAGGTCAGTTGATCCGTCACCCGGACTATGCTGGGAAAAATCTCATAACTTTCAATGTCGGCATTCCGGCTGAGGCGGATCATGGTGCTGATGCCGGGCCGCACCTCTCCGACCCTGAGGCTGCACTGCCCCTCCGCAAGCTCGGGGGGGAGCATGGGGATCCTGCGGTCCGGCATGTAGATCGAACTGCCCCGCATGACGGCCTCGCGGTCAATGGTGCATCCATCCGCCACAAAATGCCCGACATCGGCGATGTGGACGCCCAGGAGGTAATACTCTCCGCAATCCTCGATGCTCAGAGCATCATCGAAATCGAGGGTGGACTGGCCGTCAATGGTGATCATCCGGAGATCGGTGATATCCCTCCGTTTGTGATCGGACCTGGCCACGGAGGATTTCAGCAATGCCCGGGTGAGGGTCATCACCTCTTCGGAAAAATCGGTGGGAACGTCGTACCGGTGAAGATCGATGTTTTCGTTGGTATCCCAGATACCCAGCCTGACGAAAACCTGGAAAAGCTTTTCAAGGTCCCCGACGCCCGCCCGGGCCGTTATCGCCTTCCCAAGTTCAGCGTGGATGCTCTCCTTTTCGAAAAGATAATAAGACTTGAGTATGGCAATCAGTTCTGCCTCTTCATCCGCCAGGCCCGACGGCCCTCCCCCGATCCCGCAGCCGGTCATGAGCCGCTTAAGCCATTCGCCGCCTCTTTCGATCAGCCGGTTTCTTCGCGCCGCCGCTTCCGCCTGAGTGCGCTGCTGCGTCATCTGGGCCTCGGAAAGGGGCAGGAATCCTTCCTGGTTAAATTTGAAATAATGGCGGTTCCTGAAAAAGGCCCGGATCACGGCGGATTCGTGATCGCCGTCGGCAGCATCCGGAAAGCAGAGTTGGGTCATGGTGTGGAGGGAAATCCATTCCTGTTCGGTGTTCAGCACCTCCCAGAGTTCCTGGATATCCACCTGCCCGGCCAGGGATTCGCGAAGCCGCGCGGTTTCTTTCAGCCCGGCGGCGAGCCGCTCCCATCCACCCGAAAGGTCCAGGCGCTTGTTCGATTTATGCAGCAGCCGTCCTTCAGCCATGACGATTTCACGGCTGTTTTCCGCCAGGAGGCGGAGCTTCTGCCTGCCGACTTCGAGGACAACCGCGCAGACGATCTTCTGACGGTCAATAAATTCAACAATATTTCCTAATTCCATAACTTATCATCATACCAATCCGCCCCTTGAAAGTCAACGAATGGATGCGGTGAAATGCTTGGAAAAATCGCGTGATCCAAAGCTCTCTCCCCGGTCTGCAAAGCGGCGTGCGCCCCGGCATGCCGCACGCCATGGTGGCGGAAGATGCGCGCAGCGCGGACAGGGGGCTTTTTCCGGAAGTGTCAAGGTCTGCTTGATGCCTTTAAAGGGGTATGGTATAGCAAATGGAAATCAACCCGAATCCGGAGCGCCGTGACCGTGGAATCCTCCCCCCTCGATCTTCTCAGACCCAGCCTCTCCGGCCGGCGAGCCGCCATCGCCGCCGGACTGCTCTGCCTGCTGGTGGTGGATCTGCTCCAACTGGCGATCCCCCGGATCATCAAAAAGGCCGTCGACGGCCTCACCGCTCTTTCCGCAACCCCGGCCACCCTCGTGATCGACACACTCTGGATCGTGCTGATCGCCCTCGTCATCGCCGCCTTTCGCTTCCTCTGGCGGCATTTTCTCATGGGGCTTTCACGGGAAATCGAACGGGATCTGCGGAATCGCCTTTTCAGCCACATCCAGACGCTGTCGGCCTCCTATTTTCAGAAAACCCGGACCGGGGATCTCATGGCCCACGCCACCAGCGACATCCATCATATCCGGATGGCGGCCGGTATGGGCCTCGTGGCGCTGGTGGACGCAGTGCTTCTGGGGGCCGCCACCATCGGCTTCATGGCCTACATCAACATCCGCCTGACCTTGTTCACCATCATCCCTATGCCCCTGATCGTGCTCAGCACCCGTATTTTCAGCAAAAAGATGCACAACGCGTATCAATCGGTCCAGGAAAGCAATTCGACCCTGACCGAGCGGGTACGGGAGCATTTCACCGGGATCCGCATCATCAAGGCCTACACCCGGGAAACGGAGTCCGCACGGGCGGTCGAGGCCGTCTCTCGGGAATATATCGACAGGAATGTCCGGCTGGTCTGGATCACCGGGGCATTTTTCCCGATGATGCAGCTCTTTTCCAACATCTCTCTGGCTTTGGTGATCTACCTGGGCGGTCGGCAAACGATCTTCAACCAGATCACCGCGGGCGACTTCGTCGCCTTCATCAGCTATCTGGGCATGCTGACATGGCCCATGATGGCCATCGGCTGGCTGGTCAACCTCATCCAGCGCGGCAAGGCATCCCTCGCGCGCGTCGGAGCGATCCTGGATACCCGGCCCGACATAGGGAACCGCCCCGGCGCCCGGCCCTTTTCAGGGCTATCCATCGACATCAAGACGGAGGCGCTCCAATTCCGTTACGATGAAAATGTCCCTCCGGCCCTGGAGGAGGTCTCCCTCCATATCCCCGGGGGCACGGTCCTTGGCGTGACCGGTCCGCCTGGCGCCGGAAAAACCACCCTCCTCCGCCTCCTGACCCGCATCCAGGATCCCTCCGGCGGACGCATCCTTTACGACGGCGCAGACATCCGCGACCTCAGGATCGAAGATTTCCGGTCCCGGATCGCCTACGTTCCCCAGGAACCGTTCCTGTTTGCCGGAACCCTTCGGGACAACATCACCTTCGGCGCCGACATCCCCGAGGAAGAGTTCCTGAAAGCGCTCCGGATGGCGGCTCTCGAAAAAACCCTCAGGTCCCTGCCCCTGGGCGCGGAAACCCTCGTGGGAGAAAAGGGGGTGATCCTCTCGGGGGGCCAAAAGCAGCGGGTGGCCCTGGCCCGCGCCTTTCTGAGAGAGCGCCCGATTCTGATCCTGGACGACCCCATCAGCCAGGTGGACGCGGAAACCGGAGACGTCATCCTCCGGGCCGTCCGCGATCTCGCCGGGAGGCGCACCCTGGTCATCGTCTCCCACCGGATCTCCGCGGTTCGTTTCGCCCAAAGGATCATCACCCTCCAAAACGGCCGGGTAACCGAATCCGGGACCCATCAGGAGCTGCTGCTTCAACAGGGCTATTACGCCAGAATGCACATGCTCCAGCAGATGCGCGAGGCCGCCGATGCTGCATGACCGCGGCTACGCCCAGGAAACCGCCCTGGGGGCGCCCGTCGACTCGGCCCTCCTGCGGGAACTCTACCCCCACGTTCGCCCCCACCGGCGCTCGATTTTTCTGGCCGCCTTCCTGGCGCTGCTCATGACCCTTATCAGCCTGGGGATGCCCTATATAACCAAAATCGCCGTGGACCGCCATATCGTCCCCGCGCCCCGACCCCAGAGCCATGCAGAACGCGACGGGGCTCCGTCGGCCGGATTGGAACGGCGCCTGTCGGTCGATATCTCCTCGCCCGAGACCGCCGCAATCGTGCGCAGATACCCCGAGAGGTTTGGGGTGCAAGGGACATCGGCGGAGATCCTTCTCTCCGAAACAGCGCATCTGTCCGATGGCGAGATCCATATCCTGCGGCAGCAGGACATCACCGGCGTGGGTCTTGCGGCCGTTGCGTTTCTGATCCTCACCGTCATCGAATTCGTCCTGAATTTCTTTCAGATGATCGTGATGGAGATGGCGGGCCAGAATATCATGCACGACCTGAGAATGCGGCTCTTCAGACACATTCAGGGGCTGCCCCTGTCGTTTTTCAACCGGACGCCCGTGGCCCGCCTGGTGACCCGAGCCACCAACGATATTCAGAACATGCACGAGTTTTTTACCTCGATCATTGTCTTCGTCTTCCGGGACGTCTTCCTTCTCGTCGGCATCACGGGGGTGATGATCGGCATCCACTGGCAGCTTTCCCTGATCTGCTTCGCCATCCTCCCTTTCGTGTTCATGGCCTCTGCATTCTTTTCCAGGACAGCCCGGGGCGTTTTCCGGACGCTCCGCATCAAGACGGCGGAGATCAATACGCGCTTTTCCGAAACCATTGCAGGGATTTCCGTGATTCAGACGTTCGGGGAAGAAGAGAACAACGCCCGCACCTTCAGGGTGCTGAACCAGGAATTCTATCGGGCCGGCATGCAGCAGATCCACATTTTCGCGGTGTTCATGCCCCTGATCGAGTTCTTCAGCGCCGTTTCGCTGGCCCTTGTCATCTATTACGGCGGGAAAGGCGTCCTCCGCGAGGACATCAGCCTGGGCATTCTCGTCGCCTTCATCAGCTATATGCGGATGTTTTTCAGGCCCATTCGGGACCTTGCGGAAAAATACAACATCCTCCAAAACGCCCTCTCCTCCGCAGAGCGGATTCTCCTGCTCCTGAACACCCGCGAAACCCGGGATCAGCCCCACGCCCCCGCCCGCTCCCATCCGCCTGCGGCCATCGAATCCCTTTCGTTTGACAACGTCAGCATGAGCTATGTTGAAAATGAGCCCGTCCTCCGGAATGTCAGCTTCCGTATGGAGCGGAACGAAACGACAGCCATCGTGGGCCCGACCGGCTCCGGCAAAACGACCTTGATTCATCTCATTCTTGGGCTCTATGATCCCACATCAGGCTGCATCCGGGTCAATGGAGAGGACATCCGGCACTGGTCGCCCGGGGCGTTGCGCGCCAGAATGGCGGTCGTTCCCCAGGATCCGTTCCTGTTTTCCGAATCCATCCGGGACAATATCAGGCTGGGCAACCCGGATATCTCACCGGAGGATTTGGATCGCGCGATCGAGGCATCGAACCTGGCTCCCCTGATCCGAAGGCTGCCTGCCGGACTCGACACAAAATTCAGCGAAGGAGGCCTGTCCATTTCCAGCGGAGAGCGCCAGCTCGTGGCCATCGCCCGGGCCCTGGCGCGAAACCCGGACCTGATCCTCCTGGACGAGGCCACCTCCCATATCGACTCTGAAACGGAACTCAAGATTCAGGGGGCGCTCTCCAACCTGATGCGGGACCGCACCGCGCTGATCGTGGCGCACCGGCTGTCCACCGCCCGTCACGCGGATCGCATCATCGTGATGGAGAGCGGCCGGATCATCGAGTCTGGAACCCACGACGAACTGATGGCCTTGGAAAAGGTATACTGCAAACTGAACCGGCTGCAGCACGCACATGATCCCATGGCGGCCCCAGAACCATAATATTTTTTATGGTCTTACAAAAAAAATCCTTTCCAAACGTATGCTTCCAAGCTAATTTGGGCAACTGGCCGCCCCGCTTGAAAGGGCGGTCTACATCCCGAGGCAAGGAGGGTTACATGAC
The DNA here is from genome assembly GCF_041737845.1 of Desulfococcus sp. GTDB lineage: Bacteria > Desulfobacterota > Desulfobacteria > Desulfobacterales > Desulfococcaceae > Desulfococcus. Next base: position 72,107 of record NZ_JBGSQX010000074.1, on the reverse strand, counting down.
AACCAAGAGAGGGTGTGCGTCTGTATTTTTTTCCGCTGTTATAGTTTTCATTATTGCCTTTTTTGTGCCCATCGGCGATAGCTGGGGAAATGATCTTCCCGACATTCAAGCAAGAGGGGTCATCCGTCACCTGGGCGTTCCCTACGCCAACTTTGTCACCGGCAGCGGGGACGGGCTCGACGTCGAGATGATGAAGCTCTTTGCCCGGAGCCTGGGCGTCCGGTATGAATACGTTCCGACCGTTTGGCGGAAGGTCATCGGGGACCTCACGGGCAAGCAGGTCGTATTCGACGGAAAGGAGCTCAAAATCATGGGGGATGTCCCCGTCACGGGCGATATCATCGCCAATGGCATGACCATGATTCCCTGGCGGCGGGAGATCCTCAATTTTTCGAGGCCGACCTTTCAGACCCAGATTTGGCTTGTGGCCCTGGCGGATTCTCCGTTGGCGCCGATCATGCCCTCGGGCGACATCGAAAAAGACATCCTGGCGGTCAAGGGACTGCTTCGGGGATATACCTGCCTGGGGCTTCCGGATACCTGCCTGGAGCCGGCCCTGTATGGCATAAAGGAGACGGGGGCGCGCCCGGTCATGTTCGACGGGCATCTGAATGAGATCGCCCCGGCCCTGTTCAAGAGGGCGGCGGATGTTGCTCTGATGGATCTGCCGGACGCGGTCATCGCCATCGAGAAATGGCCGGGGCGTTTGAAGGTGATTGGACCGCTCTCCCCGGTGCAGCACATGGCCATCGCCTTCTCCAAGACCTCCCCGCTGCTGGAGGAGGCGTTCGAGCAGTTCCTGAACCGATGCTGGTCGGACGGCACCTACCTCCGCCTGGTAAAAAAATACTATCCGGTGGTTCCGGCCCTGTTCCCGGGATTTTTCTGACCCGGTTCCGGTTCAAGGGCCGTGACATCGATGCGGGAATGCAGCCCATGAAAGCCCCTGTCTCCACCAAAATTCAGCACATGCTGTCCCTCCTGGTGACCGCGCCGCTTTTTCTCTTCATGGCCTTTCTCCTGAGCAGCAACTACGTCTCGCAGCGCGATCTGCAGAAAATAGCCGCCGAGCGCCTGCTTCAGGACATGGAAAAACGGGCGAGAACCGTGAGCTATTTCTTTGCCGAGCGACGGAACGATATCAAAACCTTAAGCGAAAGCCGCGCCATCGCCATCTTTTTCGAAAACAAGGCACTGAACATGTCCATGGAATACGGGCTGATGGCGAGCCTGCTCGGTATATCCAATCATTTCAAGGCATTTATCGACCATAAAACCTTCGAAGGAAACCCGATCTATTCCCGAGTGGTGTTCATCACCCCGGATGGAAAACCTCTGGTCGACACCGCCTTCGGGTCGGACACGCAGTTTCAAGCTGTCCGATGGGCCTCTTTTCTTGCCCGCCGGGACGGCCCCGCCGTCATCACCGGCGATCTCAAGGGCAAGGAGTTTACCGTTTTCGTGTCCGTTCCCTATATTTTCAAGGGACGATACAGCGGCCAGGTGCTCGCCTTCATCAGCGCGCAGCAGATCTATGATCATTTTTCGGAGCCCGGGGCCAACCAGAGCCACGCCGTTGACATTATCCACAGCGATCACAATTTCCGGATTACCGGAGAGAGCCTGGGGGAGGCCGCCGACCTCGACCTGGCTGCGCTGAAAAAAATCCCCGTTGGAAACATCCAGAAGCTCGCTTCGGAAACGCCCCTGAACATCAACCACGACCTTCTCGCCGTGCGGGTCCCCGTGAACCAGACGCCGTTTTTTCTGGTGAAGGTGCTGCCGAGCCATCTTGTGTATGGATCCCGATCGCCGTTCCAGCTCCTTATCGTCATGGGAATCCTTGCCGTCATCGTCCTGGGCGGTGCCCTGATTTCCTGGCGGTTCCGCATGCGCCATCTCATCCTCAAAGCCCACCTGGAAGAGGCCGGTAACCGAGAAAAGGAAATCGAACGCAAAAACGGGGAACTCCGGAATCAGATCATCGAGCGAAAGCGCTCCGAAGAGGCGCTCAAAACAAGCGAGGAGCGTTTTCGAAGGATCTTCCAGGCGGCAACCGTCTCCATCTTCGAGGAGAATTTTTCAGAGCCCTACAAGGCGATCCTGCATCTCAAAAGAAAAGGCGTCACGGACTTCAAAAGCTATTTCGCCCTGCATCACGATTTCGTGAAGCACTGCATGGCGCTCGTGAAAATCATAGACATCAACGATGCCGGCCTTAAACTTTACGGCGCAACCGGAAAGGATGAGCTTTTCGGATCCATCGAATCCCTGATGCTGCCGGAGGCGCTCGATAATTTCCGGGACCTCCTCATCGCCATTGCCGAAGGCAAGCGCTATTTCGAGGGTGAATCCGTCAACAGGACCCTCTCGGGGGAAAATATAAATATCATCCTCAGCATCAACATCCCTCCGGCTGAAGCGGATTTCGGAAATATCCTCGTGAGCATCGTGGATATCACCCGCTACAGGCAGGCGGAACAGGAGCGAAACGAACTCCAGGAAAAACTCGCCCGATACAAAAAAATGGAAGCGCTGGGGCTCCTGGCGGGCGGCGTCGCCCATGATCTCAACAACATTCTCTCCGGCATCGTCAGCTATCCCGAGCTGATCCTGCTTGAACTGCCGCCCGGCAGCCCTTTTCAGAAATCGATTCAAACCATATACGATTCCGGCAAGCGTGCCGCCGCCATCGTTCAGGATCTTCTTACGGTGGCCCGAGGCATCGCGAGCCCCAAGGAGCCGAAGAGCCTGAACGTCCTGATCGACGAATACCTGGAAAGCCCGGAGCATAACGCCCTTCGAGATCAGCACCCCCTCGTCACTTACGGAACCGACTGCGCCCGGGACCTGTCGAACATCAACTGTTCTTCGGTCCACATCAAAAAGACGCTGATGAACCTCGTTAACAACGCCACGGAGGCGATCAACACCACCGGAAGCGTCGTCATCAGCACCGAAAACAGATATCTGAACCACCCAATCCGTGGCTACGATCATATTCATGCCGGGGAGTATGTCGTCCTCAGGGTCATCGACAACGGCTCGGGCATCCCCCCGAGGGACCTGGATCGGATATTCGAGCCCTTCTACACGAAGAAGGTCATGGGGAGGAGCGGCACCGGGCTGGGCCTGGCCGTCGTGTGGAATACGGTCCAGGACCACAACGGTTATATCAACGTTCAGAGCGACGCCGGAGGAACGCAGTTCGAACTCTATTTCCCCGTATCCAAAACCCAGGCGGCCAGAAAGGCAAGCCAGATCCCGATGGAAAGCTACATGGGAAGAGGCGAACGCATCCTGGTCGTCGATGATGAACCGAGTCAGCGGGAGATCGCCTGCGCCATGCTGGGCAGGCTGGGATATCACACGGCTGCGGCAGCCAGCGGAAATGACGCCCTGGAATACCTCAAAATCCGTTCCGTCGACCTCGTGATTCTCGACATGATCATGCATCCCGTCATGAATGGACGCGAGACGTACGAGCGGATCCTCGACATCCACCCGACTCAGCGGGCGATCATCGCAAGCGGATTCAGCAAAACGGGCGAGGTCGAAAAAGCCCAGCAGCTCGGGGCGGGCGGCTACATCAAAAAGCCCTACACCATGGAGAGGCTGGGCGTCGCCGTCAGGAGCGAACTGGACAGAGCGGGCGAGCCTTCCGGTTTCGGTCTGGGCGCGCCTAATTGAAGCCGATGGAAACCCGGTCGTCCGCGAAAACCCGCCCGATGATGCTTGCATCGCCCACCCCGCTCCGCCGGAGCTGTTGAAGAAGATCCTCCGCCTGAGCCGCTTCGACGGCGGCAAGGAGCCCCCCGCTGGTCTGGGGATCGAAGACCATCTCCTTTTCCCATGGGGTGAGACGATCTGAAAACCGCAAAAATCTCCCCGCCATCTCGCGATTGGGTAGGTTCATGCCGGTGGTTACCCCGGCCCTGTAGGCATCCAGGGCCTCGTCCAGAAGCGGGACCGCAGCAAGATCGATCTCCAGCCTGACCTTCGAGCCCCGGGCCATCTCCAGCCCGTGACCGGCCAGCCCGAATCCCGTGATATCCGTCGCCCCGTGAATATCAAAACCGGCCATGATTTCCGCAGCCTTTCGGTTCAGCGTCGTCAGGACCTGAATGCAGCGCGTCATGGCCTCGGCAGAAACCCATCCTTTCAGGTTGGCGTTGAACAGCACCCCGCTGCCGATGGGCTTGGTGAGGATCAGCCGGTCCCCCGGCCGCGCGCCGGCGTTGCGCCAGACCCTGTCCGGATGGACGAGCCCGGTGACGGAAAGACCGAACTTGGGCTCCTCGTCATCGGTGGTATGCCCCCCCAGGAGCACGGCGCCGGCTTCCGTGATCTTGCTCAGGGCACCGGCGATGATGCCCTGGAGGATCTCCGGGCCGAGCTTTGCCCCGGGAAAGCCCACCAGGCTCAGGCAGGCGACCGGCCGGGCGCCCATGGCATAGATATCGCTCAGGGCATTGGCCGCGGCGATCTGGCCGAACAGGTGCGGGTCGTCCACCGGCGGGGTAATGAAATCCGCCGTGACGACCAGGGCCTGCTGGTCGTTGAGGCGATAGACCCCCGCGTCGTCACTCGTGTCAAACCCCACGATGATATTGGGGTCATCGCTTTTCGGCAGGGATGCCAGCAGCTCCTCCAGCCCGACCGGGCTGAGTTTCGCCGCTCAACCGCAGGTTTTAGCAAGACGGGTAAGCGTCGGTTTGCCGAATAATGTCCTAAGCTTCATAAAAGACCTTTCTGATGGCCGAATCGCCTGGTGGGTGCAAATGACAATATATTATCTTATAAAAATCAGAGGGGAAAAAGCAAACCCTTCCTGCCGATTTTTCCGGGACGGCCCTGCCGGATCCCGATGATTTTCGACCGAGACACGGGAGATAGGTCTTGCCAAACAAGCCCGCACATGGTATGAGGGACCGATTTTGAATGGCTTCTTTCATAAATCAACATCATTTCGTCGATATTTTCCATTCAGATTATACACGTTCGATCACCCGTTGAGATGGAGTCCGTCAGGCTGAGGATTCCGAGGCGCTAACATCAAAAACTAAAGGAGAATTGGATCTATGGCTTACAATGCAGTAGAAATGGCCGACTGGCAGATTTCCGAGGAAGCGGAAAAAAACATGCCCTTGCCGGAAGCGTGGATCGACAAGCTCGGGCTTGAGAAATCAGAGCTTCTTGCCATGGGCCGTCTGGCCAAACTCGATTTCCTGAAGATCATTGAACGCCTGAAAAGCAGGCCTGACGGCAAGTATATCGAGGTTACCGCCATCACCCCGACGCCTCTGGGCGAAGGCAAGAGCACCACATCCGTGGGTCTGATGGAAGGCTTGGGAAAACGCGGCGTGAAAGTCGGCGGCGCCCTGCGTCAGCCCTCCGGCGGCCCGACCATGAACGTCAAGGGAACGGCCGCGGGCGGCGGCAACTCCCTGCTGATCCCCATGACCGAATTCTCCCTGGGTCTCACCGGCGACATCAACGACATCATGAACGCCCACAACCTGGCCATGGTGGCCATGACCTCCCGCATGCAGCATGAGCGCAACTATAACGATGAGCAACTCGCCCGCCTGACCGGCATGCGCCGCTTAGACATCGATCCCACCCGCGTCGAGATGGGCTGGATCATCGACTTCTGCGCTCAGGCGCTCCGCAACATCATCATCGGCATCGGCGGCCGCACCGACGGCTTCACCATGCAGTCCAAGTTCGGCATCGCCGTCGGGTCCGAGTGCATGGCCATCCTGTCCGTCGCCAAAGACCTGGCCGACCTGAAAGAACGCCTCAACAACATCACCGTTGCCTTCGACAAGAGCGGCAAGCCCGTCACCACCGGCGACCTGGAAGTCGGCAACGCCATGGCCGCCTTCATGAGAAACACCATCAACCCGACCATGATGTGCACCGCTGAATACCAGCCCTGCCTGGTTCACGCAGGTCCGTTCGCCAATATCGCCGTGGGTCAGTCCTCCATCATCGCCGACCGCGTCGGCCTCAAGCTGTGGGACTACCATGTCACAGAGTCCGGATTCGCCGCGGACATCGGGTTCGAGAAATTCTGGAACGTGAAATCCCGCTTCAGCGGTCTGAAACCCCACGTATCGGTGCTGACCTCCACCATCCGCGCCCTCAAGATGCACGGCGGCGGACCCAAGGTCGTCGCCGGCAAGGCCCTGCCCGAGGAGTACACCAAAGAGAACCTGGGCCTGGTCGAAAAAGGCTGCGCGAACATGGTTCACATGATCGGCGTCATCCGCAAGTCCGGAATCAACCCGGTGGTCTGCATCAACCGCTTCTACACGGATACCGACGCCGAGATCGCCGTCGTCCGCAAGGCCGCCGAGGCCGCCGGCGCCCGCTGCGCCGAGTCCCGGCACTGGGAACTGGGCGGCGAAGGTGCGCTGGAGTTTGCCGATGCGGTCATCGATGCCTGCAACGAAGAGAGCGAATTCAAATTTCTCTACCCGCTGGAGATGAAGCTGCGCGACCGCGTCGCGACCATCGCAAAAGAGGTCTACGGCGCCGACGGCGTCGACTGGAGCCCCGAAGCCAACGCCAAGGCCGACATGCTGGAGAAGGATCCCAAGTACGCTGATTTCGCCACCATGATGGTCAAGACCCACCTGAGCCTGTCCCACGACCCGGTCATCAAGGGCGTGCCCAAGGGCTGGCGTCTGCCGATCCGCGACGTGCTCATCTACTCCGGCGCCAAGTTCCTCTGCCCCTGCGCCGGGACCATCAGTCTGATGCCCGGAACCAGCTCCAACCCGGCATTCCGGAGAATCGACGTTGACCCCGCCACCGGTAAGGTCAGCGGCCTGTTCTAACGGACCCTCTCGAATTCACTGAAGCGCCCAAGGCCTGAGGAGTTCTTCCTCAGGCCTTTTTTTGCGCCGTCCCTCCAACGGGGATGCGTTTCCAGGCCGCCCGGCATCAAGTGAATTGATTGCCGTCCCGCAGATGGTTATGTTAACGGCGTCACGCCATTGACCCGAAACCAGGGCGCCAATCGCCTTACGCGCCCGCATCCGGCGGCCAGGACCCTGCCCGAAGCCGTCATCTGTGGAAAACGATCATGAACCCGAAACTGACATTCCTTCTCGCGGTGCTCGTCGCCGCACTGATCGCGTCACCGGCGTCGGCCCTCCGTTGCAGCGGGAAGGTCATCGACCGGGGGATGACCTCATCGGAGGTGATTGAAAACTGCGGCACCCCCACGTGGGTCGACGAGCGCCAGGAGGAGCGCTTCAGCCGAAACTGCCGCGATCCCTTCTTCGACACATACCCGGACGACGACCGAGGGTATGATGAGCACTATTACATCTATCGCGGAAAACGATATACGGGCTGCAAGAAGATCGTCACCATCGAGGAGTGGTTTTACAATTTCGGCTCCAGCAGACTGACCCAGACCCTGATTTTTGAAAACAGCCGCCTGGTGCACATCCGCCAGGGGGGATATGGATATTGAGGAACATCGTGATGAGCATCTGGTTTACACCGCCGGATCTGGAAGAGATGAACCGGCGGTCACGGGACACGCTTGTGCAGCATATCGGCATAGAATACATTGCCGCAGGGGATGACTTTCTGACGGCGACCATGCCCGTCGATGAAAGGACGATTCAACCCCACGGCATCCTCCACGGCGGGGCGTCGGTGGTTCTGGCCGAGACCCTGGGCAGTGCCGCCGCGATGCACTGCATCGACCCCGCACGGCAATACTGCGTGGGGCTCGACATAAACGCCAACCACATCCGGTCGGTCAGCCGGGGCACCGTCTCGGGAACGGCCTCTCCCGCGCATTTGGGCAGAAGCACCCAGGTATGGGAAATCCGCATCGCCGACGAGAGAGGTCGGCTGGTCTGCCTTTCGAGAATCACCCTGGCGATCCTTCAGCGGGAGTCGACCGCCGGAGATGCATCAGGTAGTTCACCGTCGCATCCCTGCCCAGAAAATATCGGCGGGTGAACGGGTTGTACTGCATGCCGGTCAGGTCTTTCACCACAAGGCCTCCGGCCCCGGCCCACCGGGCCAGTTCGGCCGGCCGGACGAACATGCGGAAGCGGTGGGTCCCCCGGGCCAGGAGACGGAGAACGTATTCGGCGCCGATAATGGCAAAAACGAAGGACTTGACATTGCGGTTGATGGTGGCGAAAAACACGTCCCCGCCGGGCTTGACCAGGCGGCCGCAGGCGCGGACGGCGGATTCCGGCCGGGGAACATGCTCCAGAAGCTCCATGCAGGCCACCACGTCAAATGACGACGGCGCCATGTCGGCCAGCCGCTCCACCGTTGTTCGAAGGTAATCGATCCGACGGCCCGTCTGTTCCAAATGGCGTCGGGCCGCCTTGAGCGGCGCCTCGCCCATGTCGATTCCGGTGACATGGGCGCCTTCGCCCGCAAGGGCCTCGCTCAGGATGCCCCCGCCGCATCCCACATCCAGGACCCGGGCACCCGAAAGCGACGTGCGGCGCCGGATATACGCCAGCCGGAGCGGATTGATGTCATGAAGGGGCTTGAACTCCCCTCGCAGGTCCCACCACGCATCGGCGGCCCCCTCGAATTTTTTCAGCTCATTCCTGTCGACATTCACGGGGCCGATATTCATGGGATGTTTCACGAACACCCTCCCTTTCCTCTCGCGCTGCATGCGGCCGGGGCGGTTGTTCCAGGAGTCGAATCCCCTCCGATGCGCCTTGACTTGCCGCCGGTTATCGTTTATTTAGGGCCAACCCAAAATGTTTCGGGCGGATGCTTCCGTGACCCGCCAACCGCCCTGTATCCATGGAAATCATGCCGTATCCCGTACCGATATACCCAGGAGTCGAATGGTGAAAACCGCCGCAGGCCTGCCCGGAGTCATCCGCGATGTTCGATTGAGGCTCTTTTTCGCCCTGTCCCGCACCCCCCACGGGCTGATGGACATGACCACCCCGTGCTTCGCCGCCGGCCTGTGGCTGGGCGGGCTGCCGCCCCTCCCGGTTCTCCTGGTGGGCCTGATCACGGTCTTTGCCGGCTACACCGCCGTCTATGCCCTGAACGACGTCGTCGATTACCGGGTGGACCAGGAAAAGCTCAGGCAGAAGGACTACCAGGCGCGGACCGGCACCCAGGACCTCGACGCGGCCCTGGTGCGCCACCCCATGGCCCAGGGGCTGCTGCGGTTCCGGGAGGGCCTTGCCTGGGCACTTGCATGGGCGGCGGTCGCATTTGCCGGGGCCTATTTCCTCAACCCGGTCTGCGCATGGATCTTCATTGGGGGCTGTCTCCTGGAAGCGGTCTACTGCCTCCTGCTGAAGGTCAGCCCGTTCCGCGCGCTCATCAACGGCATCGTCAAGACCCTGGGATCCATCGCCGCCGTGTTCGCCGTCGACCCGAGCCCGTCGCCGGTTTTCATCGCCACCCTCTTCTTCATGCTGTTCTTCTGGGAACTCGGAGGGCAGAACATCCCCAACGACAGCAGCGATGTCGATGAAGACATCCGGCTGGGCGCCAAAACCATCCCCGTCCGCCTGGGCTTAGATCTTTCCGCGTTTGCCGTCCAGGTGACGCTGGGGGCAGCGGTGGGCCTCACCCTGGTTCTGTTCGGAATCTCCCCGATCCGTTTCGGCGCCGCAGCCTACCTTTCCATCCTCGCGCTGGGCGTCTGGCTTCTCATTCTGCCCGCCGCAGATTTCCAGCGGCATCCTTCCAGCGCATCGGCCATGCATCTCTTCAACAGAGCCAGTTATTATCCTCCGGCCCTGTTTTCCATCGTGGCGATCACCCTCCTCATCTCATCCTGATCCCCGGCTTCCGGGCTGCTTCGGGAAGATGAAAGCCGCTGCGGCCTATCGTTTTTTGGTGCCGGTGTGGGCCACCGCGATCCCGTTGGTCATCCGTTCATAGGTGACCCCCGAAAACCCGGCGGAGGTGAGCACCTCGGTCAATTCGTCCGGCATGAGAAACAGGCGGATGGTTTCCGGAAGGCAGGTATAGGCCTTCCGTTCGCCCAGGACCAGGTCCCCCAGGAGCGGCATGATTTGGAAGGAATAGAAGTCGTAGAGCCACCGGAACCAGGGCCAGACCGGCTTCGAGAATTCCAGGCAGAGAAACCGGCCCCCCGGCTTCAACACCCGGCACATCTCCCGGAAGGCCTGCTTCATGTGGGTGATGTTTCTGACGGCAAAGCCGACCATGACGACGTCGAAGGCGCCGTCCGGAAACGAAATCCGCTCGGCGTCCCCCTGTACATACAGGATGCCCCTCCGGCTGCCGGCATTGGTGGGCTTGATCCGGCCGGCATGGATCATGTCCCAGTTGATGTCGTAGAGCACGACCTTGCCGGAAGGCCCGACGGCCTTCCGGGCCATGACGGACAGGTCTCCGGTCCCGCCGCATACGTCGAGGACGGCCTCGCCGGGCTTCAACCCAAGGCCCGCGACGGCGATTTTCTTCCACAGGTAGTGTATGCCCAGGCTCAGAACGGTATTCATCATATCGTATTTGTGGGCCACGGAATTGAAATGACGCCTCACCCGCGCCGCCTTTTCCCGCTCGGAAAGCGCTTCGAAACCGAACTGGGCCTGGCGTTTCAGGGAGATATGATCATCCAGCTGTTCTTTTCGTTGCTGCGCCGCCGACCATTTGGGCGTGTTCAATTGCATATCGACCGTCTTTCGATTCAACAGGGTTGCCTTGTTGGGGAACGTGGAATAGTTTTCCCCGAATGATCCCGATCCGATGGCCCATTTAAATTTGGAGTCGAAGAATATCTCAAAGATGGGAAGATTATTCAAGGCCTATGATGGGAACAAGAGTTTTATTGACCGAGACCCGCCCCCGTGGTATGTTTTTCAAAATTTTTTCTCAAATCCACCATCCCCCACACCGTCAAGGAACACAGAATGAAACGCCGTTGCCTCATCTCTTTCGTGCTCATCCTCCTCGTGCCGTCCGCCGTTCTCGCCTCGGGCGGCGCCGGCCAGTCAGACATCGAAAAATATCCCAAATGCCCATTATGTGACATGGACCGGAAACAGTTCGCCTTTTCAAGGATACTGGTGACCTATGAGGATGCCTCGTCATCGGGGTACTGCTCCCTGCATTGCGCCGCCATATCCATGGCCATCCATCTCGACAAGACACCCGTGAAAATCGAGGCGGGGGATTACGACACCCGTGAACTGATCGACGCCGAGACCGCCGTCTGGGTCATCGGGGGAAGCAAGACGGGCGTCATGACCCACCGGGCCAAGTGGGCCTTCAAGGAGCTGCGCAATGCGGAAGCCTTTGTCAGCGCACACGGCGGCGCCATCTCCAATTTCGATGCCGCCATGAAGGCCGCCTATGAAGATATGTACGCCGATACCCGGATGATTCGCGAAAAACGAAAAAAAATGCACGCAGCACACGCCGATACCGCCGAAAAGCAGCCAAAGCCCTCGTCGGAGGAGAAATGCCCGGTCTGCGGCATGTTCGTCGCCAAATATCCCGACTGGACCGGCGTGATCACCTTCGCAGGGGGGGATCGGCAGTATTTCGACGGCGCGAAAGACCTCTTCAAGTACCTGTTCGGCCTCGAAAAATACGCTCCTGGAAAAAAGGCCGGCGATGTCCGGAGCATTCACGTCACCGATTATTACGACATGACCTTCATCGACGCCAGAACCGCCTTCTTCGTGATCGGCAGCGATGTTTACGGCCCCATGGGCCGGGAACTGATCCCCGTGGTCAGCCGCCCCGACGCCGAAACCTTCATGAAGGATCACCAGGGGAAAAAAATCCTTCAATTCACGGAGATCACCTCGGAAACCCTCCAGGGCCTGGACTGATGAAGATGCGGGGTTCCACCCTGTATCTCGGCCTGACGATGACAGGCATCACCCTTTTCATCCTCCTCCTGGGGGTCCACCCCCGCTTCGGCGGGCCTGAAGCAGCCCGGGCGAGGGGCCTGCGGGAGGCCATGGTCGCCGAGCTCGGTCTCACCGACCTGTGCCTCTTCACCGAAGCCCCCCATACCCGGAACCCGGCCGTGACCGACCGTCATGCCCCGTTCCAGGATCACCCCGCGGCCAGGGAGCATTTTCCATCCGGCACGCTCCTTCCTCCTCCCCTTCGCCTCTCTCATGTCGGCCATGACGTGGATTGAGCGGCACCGCCATCTGCTGGACTACACCCTTTCATGTCTGTTCCGCCGAAAATGGCGGCACCTCGCCCTGATGCTGGTGTTCACCCTCATCGTCTTTGTCACGGCATCGGCCATTTTTCTGGGGTCGGCCCTGCAGCAGGAAGCCACGGCGCTATTGGAAAAGGCGCCGGACATCGTGGTTCAGCGGATCATTGCCGGACGACAGGTCTTTCTTCCCCTCTCCTATGGGGAGCATCTTGGCGCCATCCGGGGCATCCGGTCGATGCGGCCCCGGTTGTGGGGATATTATTCCAACCCGATCAACGGATGCAGCTACACCATCATGGTGCCGCCCGTCTTTTTTCATTCGGACCATGAGGTCATCGTCGGCGAGGGGGTTATGCGGACCTGGGGCAGTGTCGAGGGCCGCCGTCTTTTTTTCACCACCCACGACAGGGAAGGCATCCTCCTCGATGCCGTCGAATCGTTGAAATCCGATACGGGACTCTTGTCGTCGGATCTCATCCTCATGTCCGAGGCGACCTTCCGGCGGGTGTCCGGCCTGCCGGACGGGTTTGCGGCGGATATCGTCATCACGGTGAAAAATCCACAGGAGACGGCGACCATCGCCCTGAAGGTATCCCGGGCACTCCCGGACACCCTGCACATATTGAAGGCGGATATCCAGAAGACCTATCAGGCGATTTTCAACTGGCGCAGCGGCATCGTCATGGTGCTGTTTGTAGGCGCCATGCTGGCGTTCTGGATCCTCGCGTGGGAAAGAGCCGCCGGAGTAAGCGGCGAGGAGCGCATCGAAATCGGCATCCTGAAAGCCCTGGGATGGGATACGGGGGATATTCTCGCCGTCAAGTTCTGGGAGGGGGCCGTCATCTCCCTCTCCGCATTCATGGCGGGCACGGCTTTGGCGTATGTTCACGTTTTTTTGCTGTCGGCGCCCGTTTTTGCCCCCGTCCTCAAGGGATGGTCCGTGCTTTACCCCCGCTACGACCTCCCGCCCCGGTTCAGCGCGGGCGACATCGCCCTTCTGTTTTTCATGAGCGTCGTTCCCTACACCCTGATGACCATCGTTCCCGTCTGGCGGACGGCGACCCTCCCGCCGGATACGGCCCTCAGAAGCGGATAGCGGACGGGAGGCCCGGATGAAACCCCGCACGATACCCCGTACGATAACATGATCCGTCGAGGACCTTTCCTGCTGGCATGCCTGGCGGCGGTTGGCATGCTGATCTATCTGGCGGCGTCCCGCCGGCCCGCCCCGCCGCACGGAGCGACCACCCCGGATTGCGATATCCAGCGCGGCCCGTGCATCCAGTCCCTGGCAGGCGGTACGGCAAGCCTGGACATCTCTCCCAGGCCGGTTCGGGCCATGACCGACCTGGCCTTCCGGCTCACCATAGACCCTCCGCCCGCGTCTGGCGAGGCCTTTGGGGATTCGCCGTTTATCGATCTGGACATGCCCGATATGTTTATGGGATACAATCGAATCACCATGACCCGGGAACTGCCCGGGGTCTATTCGGGAGCGGGGGTCATCGTGCGGTGCCCCAGCGGGATTCCGACCTGGAAGGCCCGGGTGACGGTGCCGGGCTTGGGGGAGGCGGTATTTGTCTTTGATGTCCTCTACTGAGCTGCCGGCAGCTTTTCTGTTCTTCCTCTCCACGGGCCTTGCCGTCGGATTCGGCCACTGCATCGGCATGTGCGGGCCCATCGTCGTGGCCATGGGTCTCAAATCGCCTGCAAAAGCCCTCCTTCTTCCCCACCTTCTCTACACTGCCGGCCGAATCGTCACCTATGCCCTGCTCGGGGGGATCGTCGGGGCGACCGGCGCCTTTACCGGTCTCGCGGCCCAGATCGCCGGGGTTCAGAAAGCGGTCATGATCCTAACGGGATTTCTCATCATCCTCACCGGTCTGGCCATGGGCGGGTGGCTCCCCTTGGGCAGGATGTTCCGGAGCGCCTCCCCGGAGGGCGGGATCATCGCCCGGGGGTATCAGCGGCTCGCCCGCGCGCCCCTGCGGCCCGGCACCTGTTTCCCGCTGGGCCTCCTGTTGGGACTTTTGCCCTGCGGCCCGGTCTATACCGCCCTTCTGGCGGCCGCCCGGCTCGCCATGGCCGAGACCCATCCGGCCGCCGGGTTTCTGACGGGGGCCCTGGCCATGGCGGCTTTCGGCCTGGGGACCTTCCCCGCGCTCATGCTCGTTGCCCGGATGTCAAGCGTCCGGTGGATCCGCTCAAGGGCGCTCGTTTACCGGGCCGCGGCCATGATCGTCATCGTTTTCGGCGCTGTTTTCGTCTATCAGGGCCTGTGTCTGTGAGCCGAGTGCCCCACGCCTGCGATCAAGGGGTCAAAACGGCCGCTACGCCAGGAAAAGCTCGGTGCTGATGTATCGCTCCCCCGTGCTCGCCAGGAGCGCGACGATCACCTTTCCCCTTGACTCCGGCCGGCGGGCGACCTTGAGCGCCGCCGCCGCCGCGGCCCCCGAGGAGATCCCGCAGAGGATGCCCTCGGTCCGCGCGAGGAGCCTCGCGGTTTCAAAGGCCTCCTCGCCCGTCACGGCGACGACCTCGTCGATGATCCCCCGATCCAGGACCTCGGGCACAAAGCCGGCCCCGATCCCCTGAATCTTATGGGGACCTGCGGCGCCGCCGGAGAGCACCGGGGACTCCGCCGGTTCAACGGCCACGGCCTGAAATTCCGGTTTGCGACCCTTGATGGCCTGGGCCACGCCGGTGATGGTGCCGCCGGTGCCCACCCCGGCAACAAAGATGTCCACCCGCCCCCCGGTATCGCTCCAGATCTCCTCGGCCGTGGTTCTGCGGTGGATGTCCGGGTTGGCCGGATTGGCGAACTGATTGGGCATGAACACGTCGCCCCCCCGCGAAACGATCTCACCCGCGGCTTCGATGGCGCCCTTCATGCCCTTGGGGCCGGGGCTCAAGACCAGGTCCGCGCCGAGATGCTTCAGGAGCTTCCGCCGCTCCACGCTCATGGTTTCAGGCATGGTGAGGCAAAGGCGGTACCCCCTGGCGGCGCAGATGAAGGCCAGGGCGATCCCCGTATTCCCGCTGGTCGGCTCGACAATCAGGGTCTCCGGCCCGATCAGCCCCCGCGCTTCCGCCGCGTCGATCATGGAAGCGGCGATGCGGTCCTTGACGCTCCCCAGGGGGTTGAAAAACTCCAGTTTTGCGTACAGCTCAGCCTCCACCCCCCCTGCCGTTCGGTTCAGCCTCACCAGGGGCGTTCTTCCGATCGTCTCCTGCATGTTTTTGTAGATCATCATGACGTCGTCTCCATTCCTCAACAAGGATTATCGATACAGGAGCTTGGGCGGTTCCATCAGCACCCTCGTATCCGGGGGGATCGATTCGGTGATCCAGACGTTTCCCCCGATGACGGACCGGCGCCCGATCACGGTATCGCCCCCCAGAATCGTGGCCCCGGAGTAAATGATCACATCGTCCTCGATGGTGGGGTGCCGCTTCTTTCCGCGAAGGCGCTCCCCCGCATCCTTGGGGAGGGAAAGCGCCCCCAGGGTGACCCCCTGGTACACGCGGACGTCATTGCCGATTTCGGTCGTTTCGCCGATCACGACGCCGGTGCCGTGATCGATCACGAACCGCAGCCCGATTTCAGCCCCCGGATGGATGTCGATCCCGGTGATGCTGTGGGCGTATTCGGTCATGATGCGGGGAAGGAGCGGGATCTTCAGTTCAAAGAGCCGGTGGGCAACGCGGTAGACCATGATGGCGAAGATGCCGGGGTAGCTGAAGATGATCTCGTCATGGCTCCTGGCGGCCGGGTCCCCGTCGTAGGCGGCCGAGACATCGGCGGCCAGCATCTCCTGGATTTCCGGCACCGAACGGAACAGCGAAAGCGCCGTCTCCTGCCCCTGCTCTTCACACCGCACGCACACGTTGTCGTACCGGAAGCAGTCATGCCGGATGCTCCGGCAGATCTGCTCGGCCAGCATGTCGTACAGGACGGAAACCGACTGCCCCAGGGTATATTCCAGGTTGACGGGATCCAGTCTGCTCCGGCTGAAGTATCCGGGAAAGAGGATATCCCGCATGCCCTCGACAATCTGGATCACCGACTCCCGGGAGGGGATCGGTTCATAGGCGATATGGTGGTAGCATTTCTTCTCCTCGCACCCCCGGACGATGTGCTTGACGATCTCCGGCAAATGCGCCCGGCAGTTCGAGGAAATTTCCGCATCACTGCGGCACGACGATTCTTCCGTGACCGGCTCTCTCTTCATGGGGCCTTCTCCTGAATGATTTCCCGAAACAATTGCTCAATAACCAGTAAACATAATCATCGGCCGCCGTTTGGAAAGGCGGCCACCGGCCGGCGGCGGCCCGGTTCCAGGCATCACGCGGAATCCCATGAAAAATAGTTGTTTACACCTTATATATCTCTGGTATAGTTCATTTTAACGTACCTGTGGCATTTCATGTGGGTCTGCTGCCCCACAGGGGCCCGAGGCGCATGCCGAATCTTAACGAAGACTCAGAACAGGAGCCCCCCACGGTCATGATCAAAAACACGCTGAGGACCCTAATGCTCCTCCTGCTCATCGCCGTCGGCGCCGCTGTCTATCTCCATCACCAGAGAGCGCTGGCGCAGTATTCCCCTGAATTGGATCGGGTCGTCACCGACGCCGACCGGCAGGTGAAGGCCCTCTGGCGCGAGACCTCCGAATTCAGGTCCTTTGTCCGGGAGATGACGATCAAATTCGACGCGTTGGAAAAACTGCGGAAGTATATCCCCGGCATGGACGCAGCCAAGGCCTCCCCGGAAGCAACGCCCGGGGAACGGACCGGCGGATCCGGCAGTCTTGACACGCCCCGTCGAGCGCCCAATGCCGTTCCCGAAGTCATCTACACCTGGATCGACAGGCGGGGCGTCAGGCAGTTCAGCGACAAAAAACCGGAGGACAAGCATCTCGACATCGAAATCATCCGGCGGTGATCCGACGCCGCAACAGATAGCGGAGGCTCGGCCCGATCCCGATCACCCACACACACGGAGGCAGATCATGAAAGATTCCCTGGCACCCGGCTTGACGTTCGAATTCCAGTACAAGGTCCCCGAAGACAAAACCGTCCCCCGCCTGTTTCCGGAATTTCCGGAAGGCCAGGTCATGCCGAATGTTTTCGCTTCGGGTTTCATGATCGGCCTCTTTGAATTTGCCTGCATCAAGGCCATCAAGCCCCATCTCGACTGGCCCGATGAGCAGACCGTCGGCATCGGATTCCAGCTGAGCCACACTGCGGCCACGCCGCCGGGGTTTACCGTGACGGTCAACGTGGAGCTTGTCTCGATGGAAGGGAAAAAACTGACCTTCGCCATCGAAGCCAACGACGGCGTGGATCGGATCTCCAAGGGGACCCACGAGCGGTTCATCGTCAACCCCGTGAAATTCAATGCGGCCATTGCCGAAAAGCGAAAAAAACATAATTTATAACAAATAGTTAATCAAAATTGGCGAACCGTCGTATCCTCCGGAAGCCCGCTTGATTCATATGAAATAATGTTTACCATAGCGGATAAGCATGAGGGATTTTTTTCATTACAACCCGCAATGAAAGGGGATACGCCATGAAAGATTCAGGAAGCATGCACGTGAAGGTTCAGGAACTCTGTGATTGTTATGCCACCACCGATCCGCTGAAAGAGATGTCTGCGCTTGCCCATGATGCCGACAAGGATGAAGCGGCGCTGAAATGGCTGTCGCTGGCGGCGCTTCACGGCGTGAACAGCAACGCCAAGGAAATCGAATTGTTCGTCGGAAGCGACGGATCGGTCAAGGTGACGGCCGAATATCGTGAAGCGGAACTGCCCTCGCCCGGAGCCGACACCGCGAGGAAGATCGTCGACGCGCTCACCGAAATCACTCACCTCGAAGGGGGAAAAGGCAAGACCCCTCTGGCGCTCGGGATCCGCGACAGCAGCATCGAACTGATGGTAAAAATGAAGCCCAAGGACGGGGGGCACAAGATATCCATCAAGTTTCCGGAGTAGTTTTCTCAGGGCCGCGTTGTGCCCCGGCATCCGAAGTCGCGGGTGCACCCCCGCTGCACGCCCTTCCAATCATCTACGGCAGGGCCCGGTCCGGCTCGGAAGCACCGGGCCGGGCCGGCACAGGGTGGATTTCAGCCATGGCCACAGATACCCCCCGACGGGACGCCCTATGAAACCTTACCAGATCATTCTGGCGGACGATCATGCCATCCTGCGGCAGGGCATACGAAAAATCATCGAGGAGGGGAACGGCCTCGAGGTGATCGCCGAGGTTGGAGACGGCCTTGAACTGCTCAACGCGCTGAAGGGCAAAAAGCCCGATATGGTCATCGTGGATATCTCCATGCCGAAAATCCGGGGCATAGAGGCCGCCATCGAGATGAAGGATCTCTACCCCAGGCTCAAGGTATTGATCCTCAGCATGCACAAATCCAAAGAATATCTCATCCAGGCCATATCGGCGGGGGTGGACGGATACCTGCTGAAAGAGGATACGGACGAGGAGCTGTTCACGGCCATCGAGACCGTTCGGAACGGGGAGATCTACCTCTCCCCGAACATTACGTCGGGCCTGACCAAGGCCTTCATCACCTCCTTCCGGAGAGGCGCCGGCTCCCGCGTGGACCCGCTCACCACCCGTGAAAAGGAGATCCTCAAGCTGATTGTCGAAGGGTACACCTCAAAAGACATCTCCGAGATGCTTCATATCAGCCTCCGCACGACCCAGCACCACCGGGCCAATATCCAAAAAAAACTCATGATCAAAAAGATGCCCGACCTGGTCAAGTACGCCATGGACAATGGGTATATCACGAACCCGGAATAAGATCTTCAACCGGAAAGCCGCAGGGCGGAAGGATCATCCGGCGCGCCGGATCAGGAGCAGGGTGTTGCCGATAACGGTAAGACTGCTGAGGAGCATGGCGGTCACGGCCACCAGCGGCGTCAGGAGGCCCGCCATGGCGACGGGGATGCTGAGCAGGTTATAGGCGCCTGAGCAGATCAGGTTCTGGAGAATCTTACGGTTGACCTTTCCGGACAGGTCGAGAAATGTCAGGATCTGTCGCGGATCGCTCTGCATGAGGGTCATGTCCGCAGCCTCCCTGCCAAGATAAGGACCGGAATACACGGCGATTGACAGGTCCGCCGCAATCAGGGCCGGTGCATCGTTGATGCCGTCGCCGACCATCGCCGTCCGCTCCCCCGCTTTCCCGAGCTGCCGGATGAATGCCGCTTTTTCGCCGGGAAGCACGCTGCCCCGGCATTCCTGAATCCCCACCTTCCGACCGATCGCAAGGGTCGTTCGGAGCTCATCCCCGGAGACCAGGGCGACCCGATGGCCGCGCCGCCGCAATTCCCGGACGGTCTCCGCCGCCCCCGGACGAATCCGGTCCCCGAAGACAAACACGGCGGCAAGGCGCCCCCCCGAAGCCATGTAGACCCGCGACAGCTCGTCCGCTGCGAGATGCTGGAGATCTTCCCGTTCCCGGGCCTCGGGGACAAACTCGAGGGCCCCGATCCGCACCGGCCCGCCGCGCCATGCTCCGGATATCCCGTTTTCATGGCTTTTCAGGGAGGCGACCATCTCCGGCGGGATCCCTTCCCCCCGGGAGACCCGGCGGATCTCCGCAGCCAGGTAATGCTCGGACGCCTGCTCCAGCCCGGCCGCCAGCGCCAGCGCCTCCCGCATCTGGAACGGCGGAAACGAAACGACCTCCTGAAGTTCATGGCATCCCTCGGTCAGGGTCCCGGTCTTGTCGAACACGAACGCGTCCACCATGCCCGCGCGTTCGAAGCAGGAAAATTCGCGCACCAGAATCCCCTGTCTGCCGGCGACCGAGATGCCGGCGACCCGGGCCAGGGGAATTGCAATTCCCAGGGCGCAGGGGCAGGAGATGACCATCACCGTGATGGCCCGGACCAGGGCGGTTTCACCCTCCATCCCCTTCGCCCAGCAGAAGGCGCCGGTGGCCGCGGCGAGCCCCAGAATCAGCGGCACAAAGGCGAAGAGGAGCCGGTCGGTCCTTCCCTCAAAGGCGGTTTTTTCATCGAGGCTCCGCTGGATGATGCGCCGCATCTGCCCCAGGGTGGAATCCTCCCCCACGGCCCGGGCATTCACCCGGAGCAGCCCCTGGACCACGGTCGTCCCGCAGTGGAGAGGGTCGCCCGGCCGCTTCCGGATCGGCGCGGCTTCGCCGGTGAGGGAGGCTTCATCCACCCGGCCGCTTCCTTCGACAACCATGCCGTCGGCCGGGACGATGTCCCCCTCCTCCACGATGAACAGATCCCCTTTCTTCAGCGACTCGGCCGCGGCATACCGGCCCCGGGGATATTGGTCGGAGACAAGCTTCACCTTGGTCGGGTTGAGGGCGAAGAGGGCCGTCAGGTCTTTCAGGACCCGGTCCTTGGCGCCCCGCTCCAGCAGCTTTCCCAGCAGGGTCAGGGTGATCAGCATGGATGCCGTATCAAAATAGAGATGGATGCTTCCCTGCATCAGGTTGAACACGCTGTAGAAATAGGCGCTTCCGGAGGCCGCGCTGATCAGGGTCTCCATGGGGAAAACCCGGGCCCGGACCCCGGCCCAGGCCCGCCGGTGAATCCGCCATCCTCCGTAAAAAAAAGGAACGCTCGCCAGGATGAAGATGGGCCAGGAAAGATAATGGACCGCCTCCCGGGAGAGGCGGATGAAAAAACCGGAATACAGGGCAAAGGAGAGCATCATCACGTTCACGGAGAACACTGCGGACAGAGCGAACCGGTAGATCTCCCGCCGTTTTCCGGGCGGATTTTCCTCCGCGCCGTCCGCCGGGCGGTATCCCAGCTTCCGAATGTGGCGGGCGATCTCGTCGGGGGTAATCCGCACGGGATGATAGCGGCATTGGAAGGTGTCCGTGGAGAAGCGCGTCGCAGGGGCGATGATCCCGGGGACCTTTTTCAGGGTTTCATCGATCAGCCAGGCGCAGGCCGGGCACCACATGCCTTCCACCTGGAGGGAAAGCTCCGGAAGATCCTGCGGCAGGTCCGGCGGGTCGGCCGGAACGGGGCCTCCGGCTTTCGCGGCAGGGGAAGAAGGCGTGAGGTCTGCCTCGGACTGGGGGATGATCCCCAACCTGCGGCATTCCTTGAACAGCTCGGTTTCGTGAAACGGGGCGGGGTCCGGCGTATCCGCTGCATTCCGGGCCTCCGACAGCATCCGGAAGACCTGCCGGCATCCCTGACAGCAGAAACCCCTGGGCGTCCCGTCGATGTCGGCCCGGACAGGCCCCATCCGGAGGGGAAGCCCGCACAGGTCGCATGCGCCGCAGGTGTCCGCCGCCCTGCCGTTTTCCGTCAGCGCACCCCCAGGGATTTGATGTAGACCGCGATCGCCCACCGTTCGGGAACCTCGATGGTGGTCGCGAGGGCGGGCTGCCTCCCGTTGGCGGTGCCGTAGCTTATGGTCTTGAAGATCTCCCCGTGGGTCTGGGCCTGGACCTTGTCGCTTCTCAGGTCGGTCGGCAGGGGCGCAAAGCTCTGGCCCACGGTGCCGTTGCCGTCGTGGGTTTTGCCGTGGCACTGGGCGCAGTAGGTCAGGTAGCCCGTCCGGCCGGCCTCGATGGTGTCGGGTTTGCCTTCCGCCACAGGCGACACGAGCGTCTTGCCGTCGGCCAGCCGGTAGGGGGCTTCAGCATCCGCCTCCAGAGGGACGGTCTGCTCATCCATAATGAGCAGAGGCTCCTCGTGAGGCTTGACGGCAGGGGTGTCCCACATGCGCCAGTCGTTGCAGGCGACCGTGGCGAGTGCACAGACCAGGATCATGAACAGGCGACAGATCATCTATTCCCCCCCGCTTCCCCTGACATGCTGGGGATATGGCAGCACCTCGTAGACGGCATAGGGAGACTCCCCGGGCACGTCCTTGACGGCCCGGTAATCCCAATCCGGCTGGCCCCGGTCCCCCACCATCACAAACGCAAAGACGCCCTTGGCCAGGATGAAGGCGAGGATCAGGCCGATGATCACCCACGACCGGACTTCCGATGTTTCATAGGTATGTTCCATATCAGATCTTTACCCCCAATATCCCGGTGAACCAGATATAGAGAAATCCCCAGACCAGGGTTCCGGCGATGGTCAGCGTCATGGCCATGGGAAACGGCGCGTTGCGGCCTTCGATGCCGTCCGGAAAGCGTTCGATGATCTCATGGACTTGTTTTTCCGAGTCCTTCCCCCGGAAATGACTGAATCCCAGAAACAGGGCAAACACAACGATGAATATCAGCGCCGGAAACAAGTAAAGCATGATGTGCTGAAAACTCAAGAGTTCGAATAATCGCATGGAACCTCCTTTACCGCCCCGCGGAGAAAAGGGCGAAGACGACGATGCTCGCGCTGGTGATCAGTCCGCTCACGGCGAGAAAAACCAGGGCGCCGATCTCATACCGGCTGATCCGGGATGCCCGGACGACCGGCGTGTCGGCGTCATCCTCCAGGGGCAGGAACCGGGCCCGCTGCTGGTCTTTGAACTGGCCGCTTTTCAGCGCCCACAGAAAGACGGGTATGGTGATCAAAAATCCCAGCGCGATATAGGCGATGAAATATGGAAAATACATGGGTCCCTCCTTACGGGGCCTTGGGCTCATAGGATGCGTCGATGCCCCGGGGCGGTGCATTGGCGTCGCTCTGATTGATGAAGTAGACTGCGACATAGTTGCCCACCTCCCAGATCTTTTCGGATTCCAGGTCTTTCTTGAAATACGGCATGGCCGACCCGGTGATGCCGTTCATGATCTGGTAGTAGAGAATCCCGCCCGAGATCCCGCGGTCCTTGAGGATGGTGAAATTGAACGGCGGGGGGTAGATGTAGGGCTGGGCCGGCCCCATGCCGTCCCCCACCGGGCCGTGGCACCCGATGCAGAAATCCTGGTAGATCTTGTGGCCCCGGGCGAGCCCCGCTGGGCTCGTAGGGTAAGGATTGGGGATGCTGCGCCACCCCTCGGGAACCTGTGCGTGGAGGAATTCGGTGTTCTTCTCCGGGCCGGCCTCGTAGGCGGCGATGAGTTTCTCTTTCCATTCCCGCTGCCGCGCCATCCGGTCGTCCGCCTCCTTGAGCCCGAGGCTCTGGGCATAGGTGGTCAGGATGTCGATATCCTTTGGCCCCAGGTAATCGAACCGGGGCATGATGGAGAGGGGACGGGTCGACCGGGGATTCATGAAGTGGGCCACGTGCCAGTCGTCGGGGTGCTCCCCGCCCTCCTGGGAGAGATCCGGACCGGTGCGCTGGGAACCCAGCAGAATCGGATGATCGGCGACATAATCCCCGGCCTGGGCGATCCGCTCGGCCCCCATGTCCCAGTCGAAGGCGCGGATGGACTGGCTGTGGCAATAGACGCAGCCGTTGGCGATGTAGATCCTGCGGCCTGCGGCCTCAATCTCCGAGCGGGTCCGGAAGATCTCCGACGGCTCCCGGGTCACCGTGAAATAGGGGGTCACCACCATGATCAGGACGATGGTGAAGAGTATGGCGACGGAACCGATGAGAACGACTCGTGGGGTCATCTTCATGATGCAGCTTCTCCGGTATTGAAAAACAGGGTTCGCAGGACGTTATACAAACCGATCAGGGCACCGGTGAATATCATCGCCCCGAGAGCGGCCCGGACGACGTAATAGACATGAATTTCGGGCAGAACCCGGTAGACTGTCTCCCCGTTCAGCCAGGCCTGCCCCTGGATCAGTCCGACAATGGTCAGCACCACCGTGAACCCGGTCACGCCGATCAGCACCAGCCAGTATTGAAGGTCGGCCAGGAACCGGCTGTAGAGGGGCCGGTCCAGCACCCTGGGCAGGACATAGTAGATGCCGCCCAGGGCGATCATGCCGGCGAACCCCAGGACCCCGATGTGGGCGTGCCCGACCACCCAGTTGTTGAAATGGGTGACCCGCTGGACATCGGGAAGGGCCATCATGGATCCCTGGATGCTCACGAAAAAGTACATGATGGTGCCCGTGAAAACGAATTTCGCCGAGACGTCGGCGTGAACCTCCCCCAGGCGCCCCCTGGCCGTGTACCAGATGTTGATCAGAAAGGCCATGACCGGGATGACCATGCCGACGCTGTCCACGACCCCGATGACCTTGAGCCAGGTGGGCACCGGCACCTGGAGCAGGTGGTGGGTCCCCACATGGGTGTAGACGATGATGAGCGACCAGAACCCCAGGAGGGAAAGGGTATGGCTGTAGAGGGGGGCGCGGCATGCCCTGGGAATGACGTAATAGGCCACCCCGGCCGCGAGCGGCGTCAGCAGGAGGCCGAAGATATTGTGTCCGTAGAACCATAGCAGGATGGCGTCCGGAATGCCGGTGAGCGCGCCGGAGGTCGGGCGCCAGACCACGTTCCCCAAGGCGAAGGTGAGCCCCGTCAGAATGATCGCCGCGTTGGCGTACCACACCGAAACATAGAGGGTTTTCTCCCGGCGCTGTTTGACGGTCATCACGAAATTGTAAAAGAGCATGCCGAACACGGCCACCACCATCATGTCGACCGGCCAGATGAACTCCGCGTATTCCCGGCCCTGGCTGAATCCCGCAGCCAGGGTCAGACCGCCGGCCAGCACCGTCAGGTTCCAGAGGACGACCGTCAGGATGCCCAGCCGCTCGCTGAAAATCTCGGTTTTCAGCAGCCGGGGAAGGTAGTAGAAGGCGGCGCCCAGCAGCCCCGGCGTGACGAACCCGAACAGGACCAGATTGACGTGGATGGGCCGGAGGCGCCCGAAGACAAGCCATCCCATGCCCCGGGTGAGATCCGGCGCGATCAGCTCCGTCGCGGCCAGTAGACCGATGAAGGTGGCCACCGCCATCCAGAATGCAGATGTCATGATGAACAGGAGGGAGGTCTGATTTTTTTCGGGCAGAACAGCGGAAAACGGAACCATATCGATCGTCCTCTCGATTAGCTGTGACACGTCAGCCAGCAGTCCAGGGGCCCTTGATTCTTCTGATGGCACTGGACGCAGAAGCCCATCTTGAAGCGCTTCCCCTTGATGCGGTCCATGGTCTCCACCTGGTCGTGGCACTCGGCGCACACGAAATTCTTTTTGATGTGCCGCTGGTGGTTGAACAGAACATGTTCGGGAAGGAAATTGGCCTTGACCCAGGGCGTGGGAGTTTCCGTCTCGTAGTACCCATGCTCTTTCAGGATCTGGGGGTGGCCGGCAATGATATAGGCGTGGCAGTAGAGGCATTTCTCCACCGGCGGCAGCCCGGGGTGCCGGGACCTGGCCACATAGGGGTGGCAGAACTTGCAGTCGATGGCCTTGACGCCGGAATGGAGCCGATGGCTGAAGGGAATCGGCTGCTCCGGGCCGATGTCGGTGGCGGGCGAGGCATAAAACAGGAAGAGGAAGCCCGCCGTCAGGAGAGACAGGGACCCGATCCAGAAAATCGGCACCCGATTGTCCCGGACCGCTCTGAAAACGTTCCGTATCGTTTCAATCCATTTCATCAGTTTGTCTTTTCTCCGTAATTCAGAAAAAGTTCCGGGAACAGCTTCAGGAGAGTCGCAACGGCCCCGGCCGCCAGGCCCAGGAAACCCAGGCTGATCAGCACGTCGAAAATCCGGAGCGGCAGAGCGCCGGTGTCAAAGCGCAGGGGCGGGCCGACCATGACCAGGTTCTCCACCCAGATGCCCGTGAGCGCCAGGGAGCAGAGCACCAGCATGACCGCCGGCTTGACCTTGGCTCTCTGGTTGAGCAGCGTGAAAAAAGGGACCATGAAGGAGACCACGAAAACGAAGATGAAGGCCAGCTTCCAGGATTGATACTTGAACCGCTCGATCAGGTAATGGGTTTCCTCCGGGATGTTGCCGTACCAGATCACCATGACCTGGGCGTAGAGGAAATAGGCCCAGACGACGCAGAAGGCGAAAAAAAGCTTCCCGATGTCGTGGAAATGGGAATCGTTGAGCCGGGTCTCCTCTCCGTAGGCAAGATAAAGGATGGAGGCCAAAATGATCACCCCCCCCATGCCGATGTAGAAGGCCTTGATGAAGAAATAGCCGCCGAAGAGGGTGGAGATGAAATGGGGGTCCATGCTCATGATCCAGTCGACGGAAATCAGGGACAGCACGACGGCGTAGGTGAGCATGTAGAGGACGGCCAGGGTCGTCATGCGGCCCCGGCAGGCCGACGGGTCCGCCGGCTGGGCCAGAAAGCGGTCCAGGGCGGCGCGGACCCGCCCGGCGCCCGCCCGGGACCATGTCTTGCAGCGGAAGGCATGGAACACGTAGGCAGTACCCAGGCCGTAGAGAAGAAGCAGTCCGACCAGGTCCCGCGTCATCAGAAACGGCACATTGAGCCACACCTCCTTGCCGTGGAGGTCCTGTCCCAGCCAGGGGAAAAGATGGCTCCGCCCGGCATAGAGCAGCACAAAGAGGACGAAGGAGACGGGAAAAAAGGCCGCGAAGGCCTCCGAAAGATTCTGCAGGGCCCCGCTCCACCGGGCCTTGGTGACATGCATGATCATGGAAAAAAGCAGCGCCCCCTGGGCCAGCGCGGACCAGAAGAGAACGTTGACCAGATAGACCTGCCATGCCCTGGCATCCTGCTTGAACCCCAGGAGGATCAGAAAACTGCCGAAGCCCGCACAGACAAGGATGGTCAGGATGGCCCCGAACGGCCGTTTCGACATATTCGTTTTGAGTAGCGTCATACCGTTCCTCTGCAACCGGCTGGTTGCCGTGTCGTCATGTTCAATCCGCGCCATGTTCTCTGCCTTCCGCGCGAGTCAAGCTTACGCCTTGTCGATCGCGGCGCCGATCCCCTCCGGGGTTTCGAAGCGGCGGGTCTCGGCCCCCAGGTCCGCCAGAAACGCATCGAGGTCCCCTTCCCTCCCGGCCTCGCAACGAACGACCACGCCGAAGCGATCCCCGGAGCAGCGCGGATCGTAGACCTCTTTCAGGCTCTTGAACTCGGGGATCCGGGCGCTCAGCAAGATGCCCAGGACCGTCCCCAGGATGCCGAAGAGGATGGTCATCTCGTATCCCACGACGAAAAACGGGATGAGAGCCACGACCGGCTTCCCGCTGACGATCAGGTTCCACTGCACCGAGGAGTAAATGGAAAGCGCATACCCGGTGAAAAAACCGGTGATCCCACCGGCCAGGGTGAAATAGCCGACCTTGCTTTTCTTAAACTTGAGCGCGTGCAGGATCGGATGGCTCGGATAGGGGCCGTGGACTCTCACGAGCTTCCAGGGCGAGGATTCCAGGGCGCCGATGGCCGATATCACGGCACTCTCCTTCGCAAACAGCCCCATGACGTATCGGTCAGTGGACATCGCCGTCTCCTGTGTTGAGGGCTTCTTTCATCTCCGTCATGGAAACGGAGGGCATATGCTTCACAAAAAGGATGAAGAGCAGAAAAAACATGCAGAAAGTGCCGAACATGATCCCCAGTTCGATGAATTTCGGGCTGTAAAGTCCCCAGGAATGGGGGATGAAGTCGTGGGCCGGGCCGCCGATGATGATCACGAACCGCTCGTACCACATGCCGACGTTGATCAGGATCGAGATGGCGAAGAGATACTTCAGGCTGGTGCGCACCTTTTTGAAGAAAAAAAACAGCGGGACGACGCAGTTGCAGACGGTCATGATCCAGAATTCCAGGCTGTAATCCCCGAAGATCCGCCACCGGAAGGCCTCCTGCTCCACCGGGTTGAAGCTGTACCAGGCGATGAAGATCTCGAAGGCATAGGCGTATCCCACGATAAACCCGGTGAGGATGATGGTCTTGGCCACGTTCTCGAGGACCTCGATGGTGATGAGTTCCTCGTAGCGGAAGATGCTCCGGAGGGGAATCATGAGGGTCAGAACCATGGCGAGCCCCGAATGAATGGCGCCCGCAACGAAATACGGGGCGAAGATGGTGCTGTGCCAGCCGGGGACGATGCCCAGGCCGAAATCCCACGAAACCACGCTGTGGACCGAGATGACCAGCGGGGTCGCCAGGGCCGCAAAGAAGAGGTACCCCCGGACGTAATGCCGCCACTGCTCGAATTTCCCCGTCCAGCCGAAGGAGAGAAGGGTGTAGATCTGTTTCCGGAACCCGGAGGCCCGGTCCCGGATCGTCGCGAGGTCCGGGATCATGCCCGTATACCAGAAAAGGGCGCTGACCGTCAGGTAGGTGCTGATGGCGACGACGTCGAACATGAGGGGCGAGGTGAAATTGGGCCAGAGGTTCCGCTGGTTGGGATAGGGCAGCATGTAGTAGACCAGCCAGACGCGGCCCAGGTGAATCAGGGGAAAAAGCCCCGCCGTGCAGACCGCGAAAACGGTCATGGTTTCCGCGGCCCGGGCGATGGGATTCCGCCACCCGGCACGGAAGAGATAGAGGATGGCCGAAATCAGGGTGCCGGAATGGGCGATGCCCACCCAGAAGACGAAGTTGACGAGGTAGGTCCCCCATCCGACCGGGTTGTTCTGACCGCCGACGCCGATGCCGACGTAGATCTGGTAGATCCAGCAACAGAGCCCGAAAACCGTGCCGAGAATCAGCGCTGATACAATCCCCCAATAGAGCCGGGGCGGCGGGCTCAGGGTATCCAGAACGATGCTATCGATTTTGGCCGGGGTAAGGTTCGACATAGGATCAGATCTCCTGGACGACTTTTTTGAGATATATGACGGCGGGTTTCGTATTCAGGTATCCCATGACCTGATAGGCGCGGGGATCGTCGGTCATTTTCCGGACCCGGCTTTCTTTGTCGGCGAGGTTTCCGAAAACCAGGGCGTCGGTCGGGCAGGTCTGAACGCAGGCCGGCACCATCTCCCCGTCCCGGATCCGGCGGTTCTCGTTTTTGGCCCATCCGTGGGCTTCCTTGATCCGCTGGACGCAGAAGGAGCATTTTTCCATCACGCCCCGCATGCGGACCGTCACGTCGGGGTTGAGCTGGAGGTGGAGCGGACGGGGCCGGTCCCACTCGAACCAGTTGAACCGCCGGACCTTGTAGGGGCAGTTCTGGGAGCAGTACCGGGTCCCGATACACCGGTTATAGATCTGGTTGTTGAGGCCCTCATGCCCGTGATGGGGGGCATAGACCGGGCAGACCGATTCGCACGGCGCGTTGTCGCAGTGCTGGCACATCATGGGCAGGAAGATCACCTTTTCCATGTGCTGGGGATCGTGGTACCGCTCGATGCGGATCCACGACATCTCGCGTCCCTCGACGATCCGCTTTTCGCCGACCACGCCGATGTTGTTCTCCGCGTAGCAGGCCACGGAGCAGGCCCCGCACCCGATGCAGCGGTCGAGATCCACCACCATGCCCCACCGGTAGTCGTCCCGGTGCTCATGGGGCGGATAGACGTCCAGGTGCGGGTCGTACCCCTCGGGCAGCGGCAGGTTCATGGGGAAATCGTGCATCGCAAACCCCGCGGCATGACGGCCGTGGTCGGCCTTGCCGTGGAGGTCGTTCAGGCCGACGGTGAGGGCGATCTTCCGTCCGTGCTGAAATTTGCTGCCGTCGGTGTTGGCCAGGACCGTCCGCTTTCCGAGAGCGGCGACGGCCACCCCGTCCGCCCGGAAGGCCGGCCCGCCGGAGACCGGGTCGGTCTCGGCCGGAAGGAGCCTGAAGGGGTTGGCGCCGTTTCCCTTGGCGTAGCGGCCGAAAGCCTCGTGACCCTGCCCGGTGGTCATGACCACCACGTCGGGCCGGATGCCGTCATAGGGGTAGGCCGGGGCCGTCACCTTCCCCCACGCCGACTCAATATCGACGAGTTCTCCGGCGGGAATGCCCTTCCCGGCCATGGTGTCGGGGTGGATCCAGACCGGCGTCTGCCACGCCACCATGGTGACGGGATCGGGATGTTCGGCCAGCCAGGACTTGTTGCCGCCCCGTCCGTCGAAAAAGCGAAGGGAGGGCGCGGCGATGAACTGAAGCGCCCCGTCTTGCTTTTCAGGGCCGAAATCGAGCTTCGCGAGGCGTTTGACGGCCTCGAAGGAAAATTTCCAGGTGAAGGGCGGCTCCTCCGGCGTCGAATCGAAAATGCCGCCCCGCCGGACAACCTCCACCCAGTCCAGGTCGCCGTCGACCGTTCCGGACTCGCGCAGCCGCTCGAAGGTTTCTTTACGCGAAAGGCTGGCGGGCCGGCTCCCGGAGGTTTCAATGCGGGTGAGCAGGTCGCAGAGGTCCGGAGAATCCGTCAGTTTTCCCATGGCCGGCTGCAGGGTCGAAGCCACCCCGCGCAGCCCGGCATATTCGCCCCAGCGCTCCAGCGGCAGGCGGACCGGCAGGATGAGATCCGCCAGGGCCGAGGTGTCGTCCATGAAATTGCTGACGCTCACGACAAAGAGCGAGGGCCGCGCCAGGACCTCCCGGACCCCGGCCGATGCCGGCAGCGAGAAGACGGGGTTGACGTTGTTGAGCAGCACTACGGCGCTCTCCCGCTTTGCCAGCGCGTTGAAGAGGCCGTAGACCTCGGCGCGCCCCGAGGCGATCTCCACCCGGGGCCTGCGGGAAAAATCGAACCGCGACAGGTCCGGGTCGAGCACGAGGTTGAGCAGGTTGACGGCAAGGTTGGTTTCAAGGCCCTCCCGGGACCCGGCGCCGACGCCCTGACCCAGCACCAGCGGCCGTTCGGCGCCCAGGAGACGCTCCACCATCATACGGTATGCCTCCGGATCCACCCCGGCGGTCACGCAGACCGCTTCGACGGTGAAGGGGGCCGATGCCCTGTCGATGGCCTTCCGGATATCCGGGGGCAGCCGGTCTCCCTTTCCGGCCGCCAGGGCCTCGCGGACGCACCCCAGCGCGACGGCGGCCCCGGCGCCGCATGCCGCGGGAATCCATTGGTCCGCATTGGCCGCCGTTACGGAGAGGTAGGGCCCCACATGGATGAAGAGGCCTTTCCGGCCGTCCCGGTAACCGTGCATCATCTTAAACTTTCGGGCATATTCCACGGGCGACAGCCAGGTTTCCAGGAAGTCGGCGCCGAACCCGACCAGGACATCCGCTTCGTCGATGCGGTAGCCGCACAGGCCGTTCAGGCCGAAGGTCATGGCGTTGGCTGCTTTCAGGGCCTCGTAGGCAAAAGGCTCGAACAGCACCGGCGGGCCGGCGTTCATGGCACTGAGAAAACGATTCATGGCGGCCAGCGTCGTGTCGCCCACGACCTCGGAGAGAAGAAAAACGTTCTGCCCGCCGGCGGAAACCGCCCCTGAAAGCCGCTCCCGAACCAGCTTTTCGGCCTCCTTCCAGGAGATCGGCTGCCACCCGCCGTCGGTGTTGATGAGGGGCGTCCGGATCCGATCGGGGCTGTAGATTCCCTGGAGCGCCGCCTGCCCGCGCATGCAGAGCTTCCCCTGATTGACCGGATGAAGCGGGTTCCCTTCGACCTTGATCACCCTCCCCTCGCGGTTTTTGGCGATGACGCCGCATCCGGCGGGACACTCCCGGCAGGTGGAGGCATACCAACTGGGCTTCCCGGTGACCATATTGTCCGGCGCATGAACGAGGGAGTAGAGGTGTTTGTCTTCGTTGCCTGTGCAGCCGACAGCAACGGACAGGCTGCCGATACCGGCCATCTTCAGGAATGTTCGGCGATCCATGAATAGCGCTCCCCACGCAATGAGCAAATGCAAATAAGTGTCTGGAATGCCCTATGTGTCCGATGCCGGGATTCGGTTCACATGACCGTTTCCCGCGTCCGGTTTCGATACCGAAATCAAACCGCGAAATTTTCGGGCATTCATTCCGTGCTTCATTATGCTTTTTGTTGATGCGTCTGGTTGACGTGCTTGGCATGCGGCCGTCCAGCCGCACTGACGATAGGATTCAAGAGTTAACAAATATGACCGGAATGTGTCAAGAAGGATCTTATCCCTATTCAGACCCTTACCTCGGCAGGCAGGCGCCGGTAAATCCCCCGGGAGTGCGGAAGAAGGTTTGCGCCCGGACTGTTTCTGGGCTATAGTGCATTCATCCCGGATGGAACTGAATCCACCACAAAGAAGACATCGCATAAAACTGGAAAAAGACGCCATGGCAGCGCCCCCGGCTCCCGAAGAGACCACCCATATCGGATACCGACGGATCGCGCGGAACGAAAAATCCCGCTGGGTCCGGCATCAGTTCGATACGGTCGCCTCCCGCTACGATCTCATGAACACCCTGCTCAGCGCAGGCATTCACTACCTCTGGAAGCAGCGCGCCGTCAGGCTCCTTGACCTGAGACCGGGGAATGCCGTCCTGGACGTCTGCGGCGGCACCGGGGATCTCGCCGTCTCGGCCCTCAAGCGGGTCATGCCCGGCGGCAGTGTCGTCCTCTACGACATCAACCGGGAAATGATGAGGGCCGGCCGGCGGAAGAGAACCCACGCCGCGCTGCGCCGCCGGATCCGTTTCCTGCAGGGCGACGCCGAACAGATGGCCCTCGCGGAGAACACCTTCGATGCGGCGGTCGTGGGGTTCGGGATGCGCAACCTCACCGACATGGCGGCGGGGTTCCGGGAGATGCACCGGGTCCTCCGGCCTGGCGGCCGGATGGTCTGCCTTGAATTCTCCCGGCCCGTTGCGCCTTTCTTCCGATGGCTCTACGACCGGTACTCCTTTCACGTCATGCCGTGGCTGGGCGAACGCCTGACAGGCTCCCGGCAGGCCTACACCTATCTTCCCGAATCGATCCGGCTGTTTCCGCCCCCGGCGGAGCTGGCCCGCCTGCTTTCGACCATCGGCTTCACCCGGGTCGAACACTGGAGGCTGACCAACGGCGTCGCCGTGATTCATCGCGGCGTGAAGGAGTAAACGGATGGGCCATCAGCCGACAGGAAACACGCCGGCCCGCCGGATGAGGGCACCCGAATGACGGCAACCATGGCGCTCATAGAAGAGCTGTTTTTGGCCCGCCTGGCGGCCCTGGCCTCGGAGCACGGCCTCACGGACGCGGAAACGGAAAGAATCGCCTGGGTCTTCAGGCAGGCCGCCGCCAACCCGTTCATGACCGAACAGCATATCTTCCGGAAGCTGTCGGGGGAGGATTTCTGAGCATGCACTCGGCCCCGATCCGGCTCAAAAAGATCAAGCTGGAAAACATCGGCTGCTTTGTCCGGAAGACCCTCCGGTTTTCGGGGATGAGCGTCATTTTCGGGGAAAACCGGACGGGGAAGTCCACCCTGGTCTATGCGGTCTATTTTGCCCTCTACGGAGCGCATCTCAACAGCAACCTCAAGGTCGCCGACCTCTGCCGGAAGGGGGAAACCGCGGGCAAGGTCACCCTCTATTTTGAGAAAGCCGGGACGGCCTACAAGCTTGGACGCACAACGGAGGCCCTGCCGAGGCTGTTCCGCCGCACGGGACCGGAAGCGCCCTGGGACCCAGTTCCCCTCCACGACCCCGACGTCCTGGACGCCGTCATTTCCATCCCCGCCGAAACCGCATCCCTCACCTCGTTCTTCCGGGAGAGCGAGTTGATCTATTTTCTCCAGGACATGCCCAAGTACAACCAGACCATGCTGCAAAGCCTCATCGGCATGGATGACGGCATCATCCTCCGCTCGCGTTTCAAAAAGGCCTTGAGCCGGGCCAGGGAGGTGAAAAAGGCCATTGAAAGCGCCGCCCCGAAAAAACGCCTCGACCCCCTCGCCGTCGAACTCACCCGGCGCCAGCTCGACGACGCTGAAAAAGCCCTGGCCGACCTCGACCTGACCCTTCAGAAGATCCGGGACCCGCACCTCCCGGACCCCACGGTCTACAAGCTCCTCAGCCGCCAGCACCAGGCCGGGGTCCAGAATCTGGCCGCCCTTCGCGCCCTCGCGGAAAAGCTGCCGCCCCAGGAAACCCTGGCAGCGGAACGGGAGACCCTTGCCTTCCGCATCCGGGAGGCGGAAACAGCCGCAGCCGGGGCGGAGGAACTCCAGCGCCGACTGGGCGCCGCCGTCCAGAAACGCGACACCCTGAGGCTGCGCCTGAAGCATCTGGGCGCCCTTGAGAACCGCCCGGCCTGCCCGGTTTGCGAACAGGAGGTGCCGCCAGAGCAGATCACGGCCCTGGGCCGGAAAATCGAATCCCAGATGGCCCAGGCGGAAGCGGACCAGACAGGCATTACGGCGGGCCTGGAAGCCGTCCGGAACCTCCGGGAGGCCCAGGCCCTCGATCAGAAACGGCTTCTGGAAATCGAACGGCAGGCACAGGAACACCGGGATATCGAGCAGCGCATCCGTGACGTCACCGAACAGCTTGCCGTGCTGGCTTCGGATCTGAAGCCGTTCGAGCAATCCCAGGGGGCGGTCCACGAGGCCGAAGCCCGGTTCGGACGGGAACAGGCCGCACTGAGGCAGCGCGTCGATCTCCAGGAGCAGATCATCCGCCACCGGGTCGCCCTGAAGCGGCATGAAGATGACGGAACGCAGGCCGATGAACACCAGAAACATATCGCCCTGGCCGAGCGCAAGGCCCTCGTCTGCACCGTGGCTTTCCGGGCGGTGGAAGAGGCCATCCAGGGGCTGGGAAGCCGCCTTCTGGAAAAGGTCCGCGGGAGCGTCGGCGAATGGTCCCGCCACTTCTCGTTCCTGGACCGGTTCGACATCCAGATCACCGACCGGGAGCTCCTCCCCATGATCCAGGCCAGGGGATACCAGTACAAGCTCAACCAGATGAGCAAGAGCGAACGGATCTTCCTCTACCTGATGCTCAAGCTGGCCATCGGCGACGCTTTGGGGCACCTGGGCCTCTTCATGCTCGACGACCCTGCCGACGGCCTGGACCTCAAGCGCAAACAAACCCTGGCCTACCTCCTGGCCGAGGTGGCCGGAAGGCGACAGGTTCTGGTCACGACCAACGACGCCGATTTCGCAGGGATGTTCGCCGGCGGACGGCGGGTGGATCTGGAAGAACGGGGCGTTCCCGAAGCGGTCTGAGCTTGACGGGCGGGGGCAATTCCTATCCTTTCGCGCCGATGCCCTTGGCGCTCATGCCTATTCAACCCAATTGGGACAGGAATCTTTCGAACTTTTCTTCTCCTTCGGGCAGATCCTCGCGGGAGGTCATGCTGTGGAAAGACACGAATTTTTGGACCCAAACACATTAGGTCCTTTCCGTATGGATCGAATCATGGCGAAGCCGCATCACCTGCCGGACTTCGTCAAGCAGCCCGGGTATTTTTTCAGTTGACATGGAACCTGACAAAATGGTTTGGAAAAGAAACAGGATAAATTCCAAAAGCCGTATACTGTTTCTTTGCGAAATCATTTTTGCCGTAATCGGAAAGAGATATTGAGAAAAAAACGATATTGCTCGAATACCCCCTCAATTTTGACCCATCAGGGCAAATTAACCTGATAATCAATGGTTGGCCATCATGATTGACGCCGCTCCCAACTGGTTAGCTTACGTAACGGCAGCGGGCGCCGTAGCAACGCCCATTCTTGTTGCCATTCTCGGCGGCATCGGCTGGAGAATTCGTAGCCGAATCGACCGACGGACCGAGCTCGAACGAAAGCTGAGAGAGGATAGAATCGAAATTTACAACGAGCTCCTTGAGCCTTTCGTAATCATCTTCATGTCGGATGATGCATGGAAGTCCGACCCAAAGAACAAGACCCGCGACAAGAACGCGATGGGAGCAAAACATCTGCTTTCGCTCGACTACAAACGCAATGCCTTTCGCCTTGCAGTTCTCGGATCGGATGGAGTACTGCGCGCCTACAACTCGCTGATGCAGTATTTCTTCCTCCTCAACGACAAGCCAGCACCCGAAGAGGCTCGGGTCAAGGGCATGCTGGAAAGGATCGGCGTATTGCTCTTGGAGATTCGAAAGAGCATGGGCAACGAAGCCACTTCGCTCGATCGCTGGGAGATGCTTGAGTGGTTTATGACTGACATGAAGGTGGTTCGCGGCAAATGATGGCCATCGGGATAGGGAGCGACCTCAGCTATCCTCTCACACACAACCGCACGCACGGATCACGTATCCGGCGATTCGACTGATCAGGCAAAACGAGGTCCTGGGAGAAACAAGCCGAGCTGATCAAAGCAGGCGTTCGGCATTGCGATCACGACCCACATGACTATGCTCATTCGCCACGCCCCTTTTCGGGAGCATCCCGTCAGAAGGGCGTGGAGGTTATATGAACGGATTGAATCGAGCGATCACATTCCCGATGCTCAAGCCGCGGTTGCGGCCGGTCAGTTCGCGTACCCGTTGCTTGAAACGCCGGATGGATTTCGTGTGGATGAGGGTTCTTGTTCATCGCCCCGTGCGTTTGCGCCACCCTGCCTCGGCAGGGCGGCTTCCTCCCCAAGTACCGTCGCCGGGACCCGATTGCCTGCCGCTATACCCTTCACCTCCATCAGGCTGGGTTTGGGACTTACCGTCGGCTCCGATTCGCGCACCTCGGCGCACCCTTTAGAATACGTGCCGTGCCCGGCACACAACTTCTGCTGCTGCGGACTCGGTTTCCTCGCCGCAGGGAAACGCATTAGCGCCTACTACTTCAGAATAGGGGGCATCAGAGTAATGAAATTTCGCAACACCGCAATAATCCTTAGCCTGGCCATCTTTCTATCCGCATGTGCCACCTATCCGAAAAGCCGAGAAAATCAAGCGGCATACCATGCAAGTGAAGCAAGGTCCGCAATTTCTAAGGGTGACAGCACTTACGCCGCCCACCAAATCGACGATGCCCTTAATCGTCCAAGAGGCGATGCAAAGATCAAAGAGTTGTTCGCCAGCCATCCAAAGGGGCGAGACTACTACTGGGCATATCTGGAAAAATCGATATTTGATGTTTCGAGCGTATACTCAGCGGTGGCTGTTTTCGAAAAACTTTCCGAAGTCAAATCTGCGGGCATTTTTTCCGAGGATCAAATACGCGAACTTTTCGCCAGCCTAACGAAGGTGGTCACCGATGGCAACACTACCGGCTCAATTCCGTTTGATCTTGGGGATAGAATCGAACTTTTTCCGGAACTGCAATCCCCTTTTCACCAGCAAATCATAATCAATCGGACAATCAAGAATCTTCAAACTACCGGTTCTGGAAGAAGGCCAGTTGTAGCATTGATGGATTATGTTCAGCGGATCGGAATTGATTCTATAGAGGGAAAAAGAATCGAATCTCTCCTGCACACAATGAATATCCGACGTGATGAGCTTGACGTGGTGGTTAATTTATTTCCGGAATTTGCCGCAGCCAGAAAGAAAGAAATAACCGCACGGGTCTATTTGCAAGTCAAGAATGGGGATCGTCTACTCAGCGATGACCTTCTTCAGGCGTTGCGCAATGAAGTCCGGGGAATTGAGTGGGTTTCATCTGACGACCCCACAACGACTACTCTGCTTATCGAGCGGTTGCGAAACGATGAGAGGACCTTGCCTGAACGAACAGAAACCATAACCTATGCTCAACACGAGGTTAATCTTTTAAGCGCAGCGCTTCTGATGCCGCGCAATGCGTCTTATCTCTATGAACTCGTCTCAGGGGGCGTAGAGATTGAATATGGCTATGTGGTTTCCGCAGTCGCAGACGGTAAGACGATCTTTGACGAAGTAATCAGAGGAAAGGTTAGCCGTGAATATCGTCGCTGCCAAAACGATAGGATTCAAAATGTGTTTGGCGGTGTTAAACCAGCGGGCTTCATCGCTAACGACGATATGCAACAACGATGCGCTGGCCCCAGTTCGGCGTCTATAGATGAGATTCGAAAAGAAGTGTTCTCAAAAGTAGTGGACGTCGTGTTAAAGGTTCCGTCAATCAAAGTTGCTCACGAGCTAAACTAGCCTGTTCCTGAATCGCGGCGGTATTGAGGCGGGGAGCATGCTCCCCCCTCCCCCGCCACGGGACGAGCGACTCACGGTTCCGGCGGGTCGGATGATCCGGCGGAGTGAGACCCTGAAAGACCGGAATGAAAACATTAACGTTTGAACCACGTGCTAAAAAGTTATCTTTTGATTCGGACAATATGTGGGTAGAGCTCACGGATGGACGTCAGCTTGGTGTCCCGCTGGCTTACTTCCCACGACTCCTTAATGCATCTTAGGCTCAAAAAGCTGATTACATCATCAGCGGTGGAGGTACTGGCCTGCATTAGGAGGAACTGGACGAGGACATTTCTGTGAAAGGTCTTTTGTTGGGAATTGTTGACAGGACCCAACCTGCCAGAAAGGCATCATGATTTTCTGACCCTGTACGTGCATCTGAACTTTATGTTCCCGCGGCGCTCCGCGCTGCGGGAATGCCCGAGTTGCCGGGTTCCCGGCCTCACGTCTGGTTCTTCGGCGCTTCGCGCCTCGGGGACCAAACGTTCGACGGGCATTAGCGTGGTCGTCCGACAGGCGAGTGAGATAGGAAAAGAAGCATGATCAAAACAAAGATAGATGTTCTGAATGCACTCGTTCAGAACCAATCCCACCTGAGAAGACTGCGAGTAAGAAGGATCGGGCTGTTCGGTTCCTTTGTTCGGGGAGAGCAACGCCCTGACAGTGACATTGATCTGCTGGTCGAGTTCGAGCCAGGACAAAAGACATTTGATGTTTTTATGGAACTATCCTTCTTTCTTGAGGAGGTTCTAAAGCATAGGGTCGAACTTGTCACCGTGGAATCACTCAGCCCCTATATTGGTCCTCACATCCTCAAGGAGGTCGAGTATGCCGCTCTCGCCGCTTGAGTATCTTCGCCACATACTCGATGAGACCAAATATCTGATGGATAAAAGGCACAGCTTAAACAAAGAGCAGTTCCTGCAGGATGCAACTCTCCAGCGTGCCTTTGTGCGAAGCATCGAAATCATCGGAGAAGCATCAAAGAAAGTACCCTCGGATCTGAAGAATCGATATCCAATAGTCAACTGGAAAGCCATAGCTGGTATGAGGGATAGACTCATCCATAATTACTTCGGGGTTGACTATGATATCGTCTGGGATGTGGTGGAGAATAAGATTCCCGCACTTCGTGAAGACATACTGGAGATCTTGGAACGAGAGGGTGTAGTCTGAAGGAGAAAAAGTTCACGCCCATGCCGGGCGTACACAAGGCGCTCGTTCTGACGCAAACTACGCTGCGCTTCGTTTGCGCCGCACAGCTTGGCCGTTGGCGTACCCCCCCGCATACAAATTGGCACTTGATTTACGCTGCATTTAATGGTACATGCAAGAATACAATAGGAGGTACGCTATGGGTAAGCTATTAAACATCATACCGGTGAGCGACTTGAGGCAGGATGCTGCCAAGATCTTGAAACAGTTGCGAAACAATAAAGAGCCTTTGATCATAACACAAAGAGGGCGGGCATCTGCGGTAATCATCAGTGTCGAGGCATATGAGAAATCTGAACACGAAAAAGAGATCCTGCGCCTTTTAGCCAAGGGCGATAGGGAAATAGAACTAGGTGAAGGATATGATCTGGATACCGTTCTTGCTGAAGCTGATTCGCTCTTAGCCAGGGAGCCCTCGTGAAGGTCCGTTTTACCCCTTCTGCCCGAACCCAATTTCTTTCTGCCCTCGCATATATTCGTCAGGATAAACCTTCGGCGGCGATTCGTTTTCGAGATCGAACCGAAAAAATCTTACGAAGACTTGAGGATTTTCCTGGATCCGGAAGAATCATACCGGAGTTTCCGGAACTTCCCTACCGGGAGGTGATTATCTCACCGTATCGGGTTTTTTATAAAATCAAAGCCGACGCTGTTTGGATTGTTGCGGTTTGGCATGGTGCAGAGCTCCCGAGGGAACCAGTGAACTGAGCGCCAACCCGGCATTCAAGCGGACGGGACAGGGAGCAGCCTCACGGCTACCCCCTCCCACGCCAAGCAACAAGCAGGTCACGTACTCGATATTGGACATCTGTACCTTGCACGATCATCAGCTGCGATTTTCCTTACCCCCCTCTCCCACCGGAAGAGGGTTAGGGTAAAAAAGCGAAGATTGTGACCGCTCAAAGTATACCATCGAGGGCGTAATGACTGGTGACGCACGATACAATCCCGCCATCCACCATCGCCGTTCCATCCGGTTGCAGGGATACGATTATTCCCAGGCCGGGGCCTATTTCATCACCATCTGTACCCACATCCGGGAATGTTTGTTTGGGGAGATCAAGGATAGAGAAATGCAAACAAATGATGCGGGAAAAATGGTTCATACCGTTTGGAATGATATACCATTCCGATTCGATGGCCTTGAGTTAGACATATTTATCGTTATGCCGAGTCATATTCACGGTATCATCGTGTTGCCTTGGCGTAGGGGCGAATCTTGTATTCGCCCTTCCCCCACAACGGACCATTCAACGGATCACAAGGAGGGCGATCACAAGGATCGCCCCTACGGGACATTACCGGGTACGGTGGGACGTATTGTTCAGGCGTTCAAATCAATCAGCACACGTGGATATACGGTTGGGGTTAAAAAATCAGGATGGTCGCCATTTCAAGGCAAATTATGGCAGCGCAATTACTGGGAACATATCATCCGAAATGAAACGGAATTAAATCGTACCCGCGCATACATCCAAGACAATCCCGACCAATGGGAATCGGATAAATTACATCCCCGTGGGGGCGAACGATTTTCCGCCCTTATGGAAATCCGTGAACCCGCTGCTTAATAAGGTATGGGGTCCTGGATGGTATGAGCAACCGATTATACGAATCCGAAATCGAGCCAATCGCCCTCGACATCCTTCGGGATGAGAATGGGACGACACAAAAGATCGTAATCAAAAACGAGACAAAGGCCGATGTTGCCGTCATCTCCGAGGTGACTATCGCAGCATTTAGGCTAATAGAACTTTATATATCCACAAATGCTCCCATTTAAGGAACAATGAAAGAATTGCTGCGTCTGTTTGTCCTGAAAAGAAGGGGCGATGGTGATGGCCGACAAGCCTTCGTATGAAGCGCTGGAAAAGCGGGTTGCGGCACTGGAGGCTCAGAGTAGACGTTCCGCCGAGCTGCGGGACGAGCTGGAACAAAGCCTGAATTTTACGGAATCGCTTTTGGCGGCCATCCCGACGCCGGTTTTCTGGAAGGATTCCAAGGGCCGGTACCAGGGCTGCAACGCGGCTTTTGCGGAAATCATGGGGGTCACGTCCGAGCAGATCCAAGGGAAAACCGTCCAGGACCTGTGGCCCGGTGGACAAGCCGCCGTGTACCACCAGAAGGACCTCGAACTGCTGGAAAACCCGCTTCGCCAGGTCTACGAATTCGAGGTGAAAGACAAGCAGGGGCGGATCCGGCCCGTCGTATACCACAAGAACGTCTTCCGGAACGGAAGCGGGAGGATCGCCGGGATCGTGGGCGGGTTTACCGACATCAGCGATATCCGCAAAGCCCAACTGGAGCACCAGGCCTTATTTTCCATGTCCCTGGACATGATCTGCATCGCCGACATCCACACGGCCACCTTTCTCAAGGTCAATCCGGCGTTCACGGCCACGCTCGGCTACAGCGAAAAAGAACTCCTTTCGGTGCCGTTCACCCATTTCATCCACCCCGAAGACATCGAGCCCACCCGAAAGGTCATGGAGGAGCGGCTGAAGGAAGGCGAGAAGGTCATCAATTTCAAGAACCGCTATCGCTGCAGGAACGGCGAATACCGATACCTCAACTGGGTATCCCATCCGGTGCCCGAGGAGGGGGTGACCTATGCCGTGGCCCACGACGTCACCCAGGAAATCCATGCCTATGAGGCGCTGCGCTGCCAGCGCAACCTTCTCAACAGCCTCTTCGACCACCTGCCGATGGGCATCACGATCTGGGGCGACGACGGCCGGCTGCTCATGATCAACAGGGGCTTTTCCCGCATCACCGGTTACTCCATGGCGGACATCGCGGACCTGAACGACTGGTTTCTCAGAGCGTACCCGGACCCGGACTACCGCCGCGCCGTGATGGAGGACTGGGCCGGGGCAAGGAATTCCATGCATGCCTCCCGGGAGTTCAAGGTGGCCTGCCGGGACGGCGGCGTCAAGGCCATTGAATTCCAGGGCGCCTTCCTGAAGGACGGCCGCGCCCTGGTGACCCTGTCGGACGTCACGGAAATCCGGAAGGTCCGTGAAGAGATCCGCCAGCGACGGCAGTTCCTCGAATCGGTGCTCTACCACGCACCCGACGCCATAGTCACCCTCGATGAACGTCATCGCGTCATCGACTGGAACCCCGGCGCGGTGAAGATGTTCGGATACACGCCGGAGGAGGCGATCGGCATCCAGCTCGACGACCTGGTGGCACCGCACCAGCATCACGCCGAGGCCGGCAGAAAGACCGCCCAGGTCCTGTCCGGCAGGCGCGTCGAGGCGTTCGAAACCGTTCGGTACCGGAAGGACGGATCCCCCATCCACGTGATCGCGGCCGGATCTCCCATCATGGTCGAAGGCGTCCTGAAGGGGGTTGTCGCGGTCTACACCGACATTACCGACCGGGTGCGAAACGAGGAGGTCCTCCGGACATCCCACAAGCGTTTCATCACGGTGTTGAACAGCATCGACGCCACGATCTACGTGGCGGACATGAAGACCCATGAAATCCTTTTCATGAGCCAGAAGATGATCGAGACCTTCGGCGGCGACCTGACCGGAAAGATCTGCTGGGAGACATTCCGAAAAGAATCGGCTCCCTGCCCGCACTGCACCAACGACCGCCTGGTTGATGAAAACGGACAACCCACCGGTGTCGTCGCCTGGCAGGGGCCAAACCCCATATCGGGCAGATGGTACATCAACCACGACCGTGCCATCGAATGGATCGACGGCCGAATCGTCAGGCTCCAGATCGCCACCGACATCACCGACTACAAAAGGATGGAAGACGCGCTTCAACGGGCTCAGCGGATGGAGGCCATCGGAACCATGGCCGGCGGCATCGCCCACGATTTCAACAACCTGCTCATGGGCATTCAGGGGCATGCGTCCCTCATCGCCATTGATCTGCCTCCCGATCACCCCCATGCGAAGCACGCCGCCGCCATCGAGGAACACATCCGAAGCGCCGCCAACCTCACCCAGCAGTTGCTCGGTCTTGCCCGCGGGGGGAAGTACGAGGTCGCGCCGGTCGATGTCAACGCCCTCGTCGAAACCAGCGCGGCCATGTTCGGCAGGACCCGAAAGCAGATTCGCATACGGACCCGGACGGCACAGGAATCCATGGTGATCGCGGCCGACAAGAGACAGATCGAGCAGGTGCTGTTGAACATCTATATCAATGCATGGCAGGCCATGCCCGACGGCGGAGATCTTTATCTCGAAACCAGCCCGGCGGAACTGGATGCGGACACCTGCATTGCACACCAGATTCCGCCGGGGCAGTACATAAAGATCTCCCTGACCGACACGGGCGTCGGCATGTCCGAGGATGTCCGGCAAAAGGTCTTCGACCCTTTTTTCACGACCAAGGAAAAAGGGCGCGGGATCGGGCTGGGGTTGGCTTCCGCCTACGGCATCATCCGGAAC
Organism: Desulfococcus sp.; assembly: GCF_041737845.1. Lineage (GTDB taxonomy): Bacteria > Desulfobacterota > Desulfobacteria > Desulfobacterales > Desulfococcaceae > Desulfococcus. The sequence goes on along the minus strand of NZ_JBGSQX010000074.1, from coordinate 28,515 downwards.
CATGGGGGGGTCATCACGGTCTACAGTGAAGCGGGCCATGGGAGCACCTTCAACATCTACCTGCCCCGGTGCCGGAAAAGTGCCGCACCGGATATGCAGACGGGGGGGGAGTCGGTCGGCGGAACCGAAACCATCCTGGTGGTCGACGACGAAACCATGATCACCGATGTCGCCGGAGCCTTGCTGAAAAAACTGGGCTACCGGGTGATCGCCGTCAATGACGGGGAATCGGCCGTCGAAGCGATGAAACGCATGGGGACCAAGATCGATCTGGTGCTCCTGGACATGATCATGCCGGGGATCGACGGTGGAAAGACCTTCTACAAGATCCGGGAGGTTCGGCCTTCGGTGCCGGTGATCCTGTCAAGCGGCTATTCCATCAACGGTCAGGCCGCGAAGATCCTGCAGAGCGGATGCAACGGTTTCATTCAGAAACCGTTCAACATTTCGGAACTGGCGAAAAAGATCAGGGAAGTGTTAAAGTAAAATTACCGGTCAGCATGTCACCAGTCGCTTCAGTTGACCGCAAACTTTGTTTTTTTGGTTGATAAGGTGCTTCAAGGGGGGGTATCATGATTTTTTTTGGATTGGCTCTGGATCGGGTTTTCCAATGTGACGGGACGGCGATTCAATTCGGATCCTTGGCGTTTTATTCTGCCGCGCAGCGGCTTGCTCGAAAATGGAGGTAAGGCGTGCTGACCGTAAAAGACATCATGACGACAGAGGTGATCACCGTAAAACCGGAGACGGAGATCCTTGAGGCCACCAGACTGCTCCTGGAAAACCACATCAACGGCCTTCCGGTGATCGACGATACGGGAAAGGTGGTGGGGATCCTCTGCCAGAGCGACCTGATCGTCCAGCAGAAGAAGCTGCCCGTGCCTTCCTTTTTCACCTTTCTGGACGGGTATATCCCCCTGACCTCCATGAAACAGATGGAAAAGGAGATCCAGAAGGCGGTGGCCACGACCGTGGCCCAGGCCATGACGCGCGACCCCATCGTCGTCAAGCCTGACACCGGGCTCAACAGCGTCGCCGCCCTGATGGTGGACAAGAAACTCCACACCCTTCCGGTCGTTGAGGAAGGCCGGCTGGTCGGCGTCGTCGGCAAGGAGGATGTGATCCGGACCCTGACAACCGCCAACCCGAGATAAAAACGGAGATGATGTCAAATCAAAAAGGGTGAACAGGAGGCATGCCGCCGTCCACGACTGCGGCATTCGGCTTCAGACCGGCGGCCTTTTCCCTGAAACGCCTCCCGGGACATCACGGCCGGGAGGTCTTGCCTGTGCCGGCAAACGCCAGGCCGGGATTCCGCCGATTCAGCCCGACGGCCGGCCGGGAATCCGGGCTTGAAGTGGCCATCTCCCCGCAATTCCAGGCTTCCGACTGGCGGAACACCGCTTCATCGATCATCCGCGGGCCGTAAACCGCACGCCCGAGGTCGTCTATGACGATAATCTCACCCATGTTCAGTTCCATTGAACCTTCCTTTCAATCCATCCAGTCGCGACAAATTTCGATGCCGGTTTGGCTCGTCATCCAGTATGATCGGTCTTTTCCATGTATTGCACCGGGCATTCCCGCGCCGTTCCCACATCCGCGCGGACAAAAGGCTTGTATAGCGCTTCGGCCGGCCCGTCAAATCATTTATCTGGGAAGAAACCTTCCGGCATAGAATGGGCGATATGGCCCGCAATGGGCGAAAACAGCCCGCTTCGGTACATTTAAAGGATATCTATGGATATCAATTGGCTACCCATATATATTCCTGATCCCGCCAAAGAATGGCGGGCGATTTGTCCCGTATCTTCTCCCGGTAAACGGATGGGATTCAAACCTTCAGGCGGAAAAAATATTTGATTTCAGCAGGGTCGGCGCATAATTTTGTTTTGGCATGCGAATTGCTACGTTATGCCGGTGATGTTTTCACGCCATTCCGGCATCCCGTACCGCAACCGATCCAAGGGGAGGATCTCATGAACGTCCTGATTGTTCACCATTCAGCGCCCTTTGCCGATGACCTGGCGCACCGCATCCGGTTATGGGGGCACGATGCCGGACCCTGTCATGATGCCCGCGCCGCCGCCGCGCTCATGAGAACCATGATATTCGACCTGGCCATGCTGGAGGTGGGCCCTGCCGGTGCGCCCGGCGAACGGACCATCGCAGCGGTCAAGGCCCGGCAGCCGGGCATCAGCATCGTGGCCATGAGCGACAGCGCCGACCCGGAACTCCAGACCCGCATCCGGGGAACGGGCATCATCTACTATATGCTCATACCGTCGGAAATCCATCACCTGAAGCTCATCCTCGACCACCTGTCGGCCCGGACGCTTCCGGCCGCGGCATTGCCTCCCCAGCACCGGAAAGCATCCGCAGCCTGGGAATCGCCGGTTTAACCGGTTCGACGCCTCTCCGCCCTCCGCAACCATCCGATAACGTTCTATCATTCAGGAAAATTAATTCAGGTTCTGCGAGAAAATCCTTTTCAATCCCCACCGCTCTATGAAAAGCTTGTCGGTGATTTGGCAGGCAGGAAGGAATAACCTTGGGGGAAGGCGCGGGCCTTATACCGCAACACCACATGGAGAGGCAACATGAAAACAATAGGCCTTTTGGGCGGAATGAGCTGGGAAAGCACGGTTGGCTACTATCGGGCGATCAATGCGGGAGTCAAAAAAACCCTGGGCGGCTTCCACTCCGCCAAGATTGTTCTCTACAGCGTCGATTTCGCGCAGATTGAGAAATTGCAGCGCGACGGGGATTGGGAAGGGACCGCGGCCGTTCTCTGTGAGGCGGCGCTTTCGATCCAGGCCGCGGGAGCGGAATTCCTGCTCCTCTGCACCAACACGATGCACAAGGTTGCGCCGGAAATCGAGAAGGCGATCACCATCTCATTGCTCCACATCGCCGATGCCACCGGCGAGGCCCTTGTGCGAAACGGCATTCAAACGGCCGGCCTGCTGGGCACGGCGTTCACGATGGAGCACAATTTTTACAAGGGCCGGCTGCGCGAACGATATGGGCTGGACGTACTCGTGCCCGATGAAGCCGACCGGCGGCTGGTCCATCAGGTCATCTTCCAGGAGCTTTGCCTGGGCAAAATCGAGCCCGACTCCAGAACTCAATTCCTTCATATCATCAACCGACTGGCCGAACAAGGCGCCGAAGCGGTCATTCTCGGGTGCACCGAAATCGGCATGCTGGTCAGCCAGGAGGATACCCCCGTCAAACTTTTCGACACGACCGAAATTCATGCGGCAAAGGCGGTGGAACAATCCCTTTTCGATCCGCAAAAGTAAGGAGAAAACCATGGCAACGCAAGATCTTCATCGGCGGTGACGGCATGTGAGGATCACAGGCGCTTTTCGGCCGGCTCGATGACCCGCATGGACCGCCATCTTCCCTGATGGAAGCGGATGAAGGCCGCCGTGAAAAGGGAGACGATGAAGAAGGTGACGCAGCCCCAGGCGAAATAGACCCCCCTGCCCAGAAAGAAGACCCCGATATGAATGGGCAGGATCATGGTCAACACCGAGAGCCCGCCCACCGTCCACATGATGAACCGGGTATCGCCGGCCCCCCTCAGGGCGCCGGTGTAGATCATGTACTGGGCGTCGAAGAAGATATAAAAGACCACGAACCGGAGCAGCACGACGCCCATCTCCGACATCCGCTCCAGCTCCCCGGCCGGCAGGTTGCGGGCATAAAACAGCGAGAGGGTCCACTCGGGCCAGATCAGATAAAATAGCGCGGTGAAAAGGATATACAGATAGATCAGGTGGAGGGAGGCCCGGACATCGGCCAGGGCCGCTTCGGGATCCGACCGCCCCAGGGCCTGGCCCACCAGGGTGCTGGTCCCCATGGAAAACCCCATGATCGGCATGAAGGCCAGGTTGTTGATGGTAAGGACGATGTTCGTGACCGCCAGCTCGACGCTCCCGATCCGGCCGACCATGAGGACGAAGAAGGTGAAGGCGAACAGGTCCATGGTCATCTGGAGAGACCCGGGGACCCCGAAGCGCAGGAGGCGCCTGAAGAGCTCCGCCTCGAACCGTCGCTTTCCGATCACGCCGTACCGTCGGTCATTGGCCCGGGTAAAGATCAGGCCGGTGAACAGCAGCGCAATGGCCCCCCATGAGATGACCGTCCCCAGGCCGGCGCCGGCGATGCCCATCTCAGGGAAGATCCAGCGCCCGTAGATCAGGGCGTAGTTGAGGGGGATGTTGAGCAGCATTCCCGCCACGTGAACCAGCATGACCGGCCGCGTCAGGCCGCGGCCGGAATAAAAACAGGAGAGCGTGGCATCGAGCACACAGAGCCCGCCGCCCATGCAGAGCATCCGGAAGTAGCTCACCTCCAGCCGGCGGATCTCCTCCCCGTGGCCGACCAGGTCGAACAGGGGAACGGCGGTGAACGAGAGGGCCGAAAGAGCGGCGCCGGCAAAAACGGAAAAATAGATCCCCTGCCACAGGGCGCTTCCCACCCGGTGCGCCGACCCGGCCCCCGTATACTGGGCCACGAACACGTTGACGTAGCCGCCCACGCCCATGAAGAACGCGATGAACAGAAACGCGGTCAGCCCGCCGGGCGTGGCGGCCGCGATGGCGTCCAGGGAATAGTGGGCCAGAAAAATCCGATCCGTCGCCTCCAGGATCATGGTGGTCGCCATGCTCACCACCAGAGGGAGACTGACCCCGAGGACCCGCCGGTAGCGGGCGAAGGGCTCGGGCCGGACGCCCAGGAAGGCGATGGGCTGCGTCACGTTTTCCTTTTCCATCCGAAATCCGCCCCTGGCGGGGCATCGTTGCGAGTCAATCATGATTTTCTGAACAAAACGGGGAGGGGCGCCTCTCGGGGCGGCCGCTGCCGTGATGTTTGCGCACAGGTTGTTAACCTAAGGATAGGTCCTCCGGCTGTCAAGCTTTCCGCCGGAGCGCCCCGATTGCCGAAAAAAGGCGCTGTTCCAACATGCGGAAGGAAACTTGTCCGGGAGAACTTCCCGTGTTATCTTAAAATATATTTTTGAGATGTTGGCCGGCATTCCCTTTTCTAAGAAGGAAGGTGGGTATGAAAGTCGTTTTTCACGAAAATTTTAAGAGCGTCTACACCTCCGATCCCGCCGCGGACGAGGGCCGGATGGAGGCCGTGGTCGCAGCCATAGGGGGCCAGGCCCAATTCATTGAAGCAAGGCCTGCGTCGGAGGCCGATATCACGGCCGTCCACACCCCGGCGCACGTGGCGCGCGTCAAGGGGAAGGGGCTCTATGAGATCAGCGCCCTGGCCGCCGGCGGCGCCATCCAGGCGGCGGAGATCGGCATCAGCGAGCCCTGTTTCGCCCTGATCCGCCCCCCCGGCCACCATGCCTCGGCCGACTCGTCGTGGGGGTTCTGCTACTTCAACAACATGGCCGTGGCCCTCACGGCCATGAAGCGCCGGAAAAAGATCCAGTCGGCCTTTGTCCTCGACTTCGATCTCCATTACGGCGACGGAAACGTCAACATCCTGGGGCCGGAGCCCTGGGTCGCCCTCCATAATCCCGAGTCGCGGGAAAGGCACGAATACGTCCGGAACGTCGCCCAGGTCCTGTCCGGGGTTACGGCGGACATCATCGGGATCTCGGCCGGCTTCGACCATCACCGGGAGGACTGGGGCGGGCTCCTCGAGACCGACGACTATTACCGGATGGGCTTTCTGGTGCGGGAGACGGCGGTCCGCAACGGCGGCGGCTGCTTCGCCATCCTGGAAGGGGGATACAACCACCCGATCCTGGGAGAGAGCGTGGCGGCTTTCCTGTCGGGCATGTCCGCCTGACCGCAGCGCCGCAACAAATCCGACACCATCAGAAAAGGCAGGCACGACCACGATGATGATCCTTGACGCCCAGAACCTGACCCGGACCTACGCCCTGGAAAACCGGGAGATCACCATTCTAAACGATGTCTCCCTCTCGGTCTTTCCGGGGGAGTTCCTCGTGATCCAGGGCAACAGCGGCAGCGGCAAGACCACCCTTCTGACCCTGCTCTCGGGCCTCGACCGGCCGACATCGGGACGGATCTTCATCCGGAACCGGGAGATCACCCACCTGAGCGAGGACGAGATGGCTCCTTTCCGGAACCGGACCTTCGGATTCGTCTTTCAGTCCTTTCACCTGGTGCCCGCCCTGAACGCCCTCGAAAACGTCATGTTTCCGGCGGAGCTCTCCGGAAACCGGCATGCCCGGGAAAAGGCCGAGGCGCTCCTCGGCCGGGTCGGGCTCACGGCGCGCCGGCACCATTTTCCCCACCAGCTCTCCGGCGGCGAAAAGCAGCGGGCGGCCATCTGCCGGGCCCTCGTCAACGAACCGGACATCCTCTTCGCGGACGAACCCACGGGGAACCTCGACACAGAGAACAGCGGCGCCATCCTGTCGCTGCTTCTCGATCTCAGGAAGGAGCGGGGCGCGACCCTCATCCTGGTCACCCACAGCGCCGAGATCGCCGCCATGGCCGACCGCAGGCTGGTCCTCCGGGACGGCGAGATCGCGGACGGGACGACGCCATGATCCACGCCAGGTTCCTGTTCCGGCAGCTCGCCGCAGGCGGCCACCAGGCGGCCGTCTTCGTCCTCAGCGTCATCCTTTCCATCGTCGCCGTGGTGGCGGTGAACGGCTTCAGCGAGAGCCTCAACCGGTCGCTGCTCCGGGACGCCCGCTCCCTCCATGCAGCGGACATCATCGTACGGTCCCACTTCCCCCTCTCCCCGCCCCTCCTTGCGGCCGTTCAGGACATAGAAACCCGGGGCCGCGTCCAAAGCACCGCCGTCCATGAGTTCTATTCCGTCGTCCGAAGCGGAAACAAAGAGAATTCGCTCCTGGCGGACCTGAAAATCGTGGGCCCCGCCTACCCGTTCTACGGCGAGGTGGTACTCTCGTCGGGCCGCCCCTTCCCTGCGGTACTGGCCCCCGGTAGCGTGGTGGTGGAGCAGGCCCTCCTGGAGCGGCTGGGCCTGTCACTTGGGGATGCCCTCCACGTGGGAAGTGCTGAGCTCGTCATCCGCGACGTGGTTTTGAAGGAGCCGGACCGGCCGGTCAATTTCCTCTCCTTCGGCCCCCGGGTCTTCATCAGCGAGGCCGACCTTGCCCAGCTCGATCTCCTGAAAAAAGGGAGCCGCGTCAGGTATATTCTTCTTCTCAAAACCGGCGAAAAGGAGGACCTGGATGCCCTGTCGGCCGCGCTTTCACGCGCCGCCGTGGACGGACAGGAGCAGGTCGAGACCTTCCGGACGGCCGGGTCCCGGATCAAGCGGTTTTTCGACAATTTCCTCTTTTTTCTCTCCCTCATCTCCGTCTTCATCCTGCTGCTCTCGGGCCTGGGCATTCGAAGCTCGCTTTCGGCCTACCTGAAGGACAAGGAAGAGACCATCGCCGTCATCAAGGCCCTGGGCGGAACCGGCCGTTTCGTCACCCTCAATTACCTGACCCTTGTCGCCCTCTTCGGGACGGCCGGGACCCTGATCGGCCTGGCCCTGGGGAGCCTGCTGCAGCACGGCCTGTTCCTCCTGTGGGGCGACCTTCTGCCCAAAGGCAGCGAAACGGGCCTGTCGGGGGCCACGATTGTCCAGGGCGCGCTGCTGGGGTCGCTCACGGTGGTGCTCTTCGCCTTTCTGCCCATCCACCGCATCCGGGACGTGCGGCCCAACCGGGTATTCAGAAAGGCGGCCGCGGCCGCAAAAAAAGGGCCCGTTTTCTTCGCCACCCTCCTCTTCATCATTCTCTTCTTCACCGGGATCATCCTGCTTCAACTGAAAGACCTCGATACGGGCCTCAAGTTCCTGGGGGGAACCCTGGCCCTCATCCTCCTCTCCGCCCTCTTCACCCAGGGACTTCTTGCACCCCTGAAACGGATGAAAAGCGGTCCGCTGGCCCTGCGCCAGGCCATCCGGGGCCTGTTCCGGGCGGGCAACGCCACCCGGTCGACCATCATCACCCTGAGCGCCTCCCTGTCCCTGATTTTCACCATCTTCCTGGTGGAGCAGAACCTGGATGCGGCCTTCATCCGCTCCTACCCGAAGAATGCCCCCAACCTCTTTTTCATCGACATCCAGCCCGACCAGGTCGACCCCTTCTCGGAGGCCATCGGCCGGACGCCCGAGTTCTACCCGGTGATCCGGTCGCGGCTCCTGTCCATCAACGGCGAAAAGATCCACCGGGAGGAGGAGCGCCTGAGGCGGGGCGACAACCTCTCCCGGGCCTTCAACCTGACCTACCGGGACCACCTGCTGGCGGACGAGCGGCTCATCGAGGGCGACCGCATGTTCCGGGAGGACCTGGAAGGGCTTCAGGTGTCGGTGATGGACACGGTCGTGGAGATGCAGTCCATGCGCATCGGGGACCGGCTGACCTTCCGGATCCAGGGGGTGCCCGTGACGGCCACCGTTTCCAGCATCCGTACCCGGACCCGGGAAACCATCGAGCCGTTTTTTTATTTCGTCTTTCCCGCGGACTCCCTCCTGAAATCCGCGCCCCAGACCATCTTCACGGCGATCCGGGTGCCGTCGCCGGAGGTGCCGGCCGTCCAGAACCGGGTCATCTCGCGGTTTCCCAACATCAGCGCCATCGATGTCAGCCAGACCATCAGCACCTTCGCGGACATCCTGCACCGCCTGTCCATGATCGTCCGGTTGTTCACCCTGATGAGCATCCTGGCGGGGCTCCTCATCATCGTGAGCGCCATTGCCGCCACCCGCATGGCCCGGACCCAGGAGGCCGCCTACTTCAGGATCCTGGGCGCCAGGAGCCGTTTCATCCTGTCGGTGTTCTCCCTGGAGAACGCCCTCATCGGCGCCGCGAGCGCCCTGCAGGCCCTCCTGATCTCCCAGACGGCCGGATGGATCATCGCCACGCGGGTGCTGGACATCGACTACCAGCCCTATTTGTTGGAGAGCACCCTGCTGTTTTTCGGGAACGTCCTGCTGGTCATGGGCGTGGGGGGCGCAGCCACTCTGCCTATTCTCCGGCAGAAACCCGTCGTCTTCCTCAGGGAACAGACGGAGGAATGACATCCCACGCCTGAGACCGGTTTCGGAAGACAGGCAGGTTACCACCAGATAAGGATCGATCAGATGAAACGACAGCTTTGGATATTATCCGCTTTGGCCTTGCTTTCGACGGCGCTGTGCGGCTGCGACGGCAAACCGGCCGCCGAGGCGCCGCCATCCCTACCCATGGCGGCCGCTGCGCCGGAGGTCCCGGCCGGCGTGATCGCAGCCTTCGGAGACAGCCTTACAGAGGGGCTCGGCGTTGATGAAGAGACGGCCTACCCTGCCCTCCTCGAAGCAAAGCTGCGGGCGTCGGGCCTCAACTATACCGTGATCAACGCCGGCATCAGCGGCGAAACCAGCAGCGGCGCCCTGTCGCGGGTCCGGTGGGTCCTGACCCTGAAACCGGATATCGTCATCCTGGAAACCGGCGCCAACGACGGCCTCAGGGGCGTCGACCCGGCCTTGACCCGGAAGAACATCCGCGAAATCGTCCGCATCCTCCAGGGGGAAGGAGTGGTGGTGGTCCTGGCCGGCATGGAGATGTTCCGGAACCTGGGGGCGGAATTCACCGGCGCCTTTCGGGAGATCTATCCGTCGGTGGCCGCAGACGAAAACGTCCTCCTCATTCCGTTTTTCCTCAAGGGCGTTGCGGGCGACCCGCGCCTCAACCTGCCCGACGGCATCCACCCCAATCCGGAGGGCTACCGGATCGTTGCGGAAACCGTATACCCGCATGTGATCGAGGCCATCGGCCGACTGAAGACGCACGGGTAAAGCCTGTCCGGAGGATCATAGATCAGGCGTGACGGGTGAACCAGGCTTACTGGAACCTGTCCGGAGGCGGTTCACCCGGCCGCTCCTAAAGGTTACCCGGCGATTTTCTCCAGCAATGACAGGATCTCTTGCGCTTTTTTCATCCCCTCCGTCCACTCCCGGGGAATGGCGTCCATCCCGAGGTGGGCGGCCAGGACCATGCCCGTCATGCTACCCCGGGCCGCGCTGTCGCCCCCGGCCATGACGGCCTGGATCAGCGCCTCCTTCAGGTCCGCTTCATATCTGGCGATCAGATGGACCACCCCCGGAAAGACCTGGGGCGTCTCGCACGCCTGGCCGAATTTGGCGACGGCCGAAACACTCTCTTCGTTGCGGGACTTGAGCCCCTCCTCCACCCACATGGCGACGGGGGTCATCTCAAAGGCCTCCGACGCAGCGATCTCCTCGATGGCCGCCGTCGGAGAGGCGCCGTTCAGCACCGCCGCGGTCACCCGGGCAAAAAAATCCGCCGTGTCCAGGGTGTTGGGATCGTCGTGGGTCATCCGGGCCTGGGCCCGGGCCGCTTCGGCCAGACCGTCGGGATCGCCACCGAGCAGGCCTACCAGGGGCGCCATCCGGGAGGCGCCGCCAAAATCGCCGGTATGGGATCCGGCCGTCTCCGCGGTCTTTCCTTTTTCATAATAGGCGAGGGTCTTCTTGGCGGCGCCGTCCATGTAGCCGTCATAGTGTTCAAAGAGCTTTCGCCACCGCCGGGAAAAATCCTCGAGGTCGAACCGCTTTTGCTCCGCAAGGGAGGTCAGGAGCACCAGCATCTGGTCCCCGTAATGGGTGAACTCCCCTTTCTCCTTGGTCGTATGGTAGGAATCCGGTCCGGGCTTTTCGAGGGCCGTCACCCGGCCGAAACGAGCGGCGATCTCGTCGGTGTCGTAGATCCAGTGGGCGCCCAGGGCGAGAGAATCCGCTGCAAATGAGGCCAAAACGGCTGCTTTCCTGTTGTCGATCATAATATTCTCCATCATCAATGTCGGTTGTGATTTGATATTCCCCAATCGAGGGCAAACACGGCCCGGGAACGGCTTTCCGCAGGCCATATGCCGGACGGCCCCGGCGGCAAAGGATTCGGTCATTCCGCGGTGGGGTGTTACCGAACCTCCGGAGGTTCCGGACGACCTGGCGAACGGCGTCACCCCGGGCCGCCATTTGAGATAAACCAATATATGGCTGTAATTGGAAATGACAAATTTTCCGGGGCATCGTGGATGGCGGCGGTTCTTGTCTGAACCGGAAGGGAATGCTTATCTTCACTGTCATTTAACCATGCATTCAATGCCCCGACCCAAAAGGAGCCCCCCATGCGCCTGACCGACCACATCCATATCTTCCCCTGGGAATCCGAGACCGTCAACAACTGCAACACCTATCTCATCGGCGGCGCCTCGCCGATCCTCATCGATCCCGGGCACCTCGCGCTGTTCGAGCATGTTCAGCGGGGGCTTCTGGACATGGGCCTCAGCGTGGGCGCAGTCGGGCTGGTCGTTTGCACCCACGGCCACCCCGACCATATCGAGGGGGCCATGGTGTTCCGGGAGTTGGGGGTTCCCATGGCACTCCACGAGGCGGAATGGCGCTTTCTGCCGGAATATCAGGAGATGTCGGAACTCCGCATGGATGCCGCAAAACCCGACCTTTTCATCGAGGAGGGGCCGTTCTCCTGGGGCGGGCACGCCTTTGAGGTCTTCCATACCCCGGGGCACACGCCCGGGTCCGTCTCGCTCTACTGGCCCCGGGAAAAGGCGCTTTTCACGGGAGACCTGGTGTTCAAGGAAGGCCTGGGCCGGACCGACCTGCCGGGCGGAGACGGCGGACTGCTGAAAGCCGGCATCCGGCGACTCGCGACCCTCGACGTCGAATGGCTCCTGCCCGGACATGGCGAGGTCATCTCGGGCGCGGACGCCGTGCGGAAGAATTTTGAGGAGATGGAATCTTTCTGGTTTGCCTACGTTTGAGCGCAGGTCTTGAGGATCGGGGCGGGAGGGCTCCCGCCCCGAAGCCCGTTATTTCACCAGTTTCGCGACGACAAACCCGCTGCGGGGTCTCTTGATGAGCAGTTGGATGGCCTCGCCCGTCTTGACCTTGCCCACCGCCTTCTGGAATTCGGAGATGGACGCCACCTGCTCCCGGTTGATCTCGATGACCAGATCCCCCTGGCGGATGCCGGCCTCCTCGGCCTTGCTGCCGGAGGACACGTCGGTGACGAGGATCCCCCTCTCGCCGGACTCGTATCCAAACCGCTTGGCCATCTCAGGGTCGATGTCTCTCAACTGAAGGCCCAGGTTTTCTTCATTTTTCTTTCCCGTGCCCGCACGCTGAACGTCCTCCGCCCGCTTGCCCAGCGTAACGTCGACCGTCCTCTCCTTCCCGTCCCGGATCAGGGTGATGGAGGTCTTCTTGCCCACGGGCAGGCCGGCGATCTGTCCGGACAGATCCCGGCTCGACTTGACCTCCTTGCCGTCAACGGCGATCACCACGTCGCCGACCTTTACGCCGCCCTTGTCCGCCGGATCGCCCTCGTAAACCTGGGAGATCAGGACACCGGTGTCCCGCTTGATGTTGTAGTAGCTCTTGAGTTCATCGGTCAGGTCCTGAATCCCGACCCCCAGCCATCCCCGGGTGACCTCCCCGCTTTTTTCCAGCTGGCCGATGATCCCGATGGCCATGTTGACCGGGATGGCAAAGCCGATCCCCTGGCCGCTGGCGATAATGGCCGTGTTGATGCCTACCACCCGGCCCTCCATGTCGAGAAGCGGCCCGCCGCTGTTTCCGGGGTTGATGGAGGCGTCGGTCTGGATGAAATCATCATAGGGGCCGGCGCCAATGACCCGGCCTTTTGCGCTGACGATTCCGGCGGTGACGGTCTGCTCGAGCCCGAAGGGGCTGCCGATGGCCACGACCCAGTCCCCCACCTGAAGCTGATCGGAGTTCCCGATTTCAAGCGGCACCAGATCCTTGCTGGGGGCGATGCGGATCAGGGCCAGATCGGTGTTGGCATCCCGGCCGATCACCTCGGCGTCGAACTCCTTTTCATTTGCGAGACGCACCTTGATCTGGTCCGCGCCGTCGATGACGTGGTTGTTGGTCACGATGAACCCCTCTTTGTCGATAATGAACCCGGACCCCAGGCTCTGCTGTTTGAAATCCGGGGCATTGTCATCTGGAAACTGCGGGAAGAAATCCTTGAAGGGGTTGTCCCGGTCCCCGAAGGGGTTGCCGTAAAAATGCCGGAAAACCCGCCCGCCGCCGCTGACGGTCTTGACCGTCCGGATATTCACCACGGCCGGCCGCACCTTCTGGGCCAGGCTGCTGATGTTCATGGGGACCATCTGAGCATCACCATTCGAGGCGGCGCCCGCGTCCGCGCGGAGGCCGGCCCCCAGAAAAAGCACGGCGGTCCAAAGGGCGATCGTTGCTGCATGTGGTCTGGCTGTTATCCATTTCATAATTGTTTCCTCCTGAATAGATGCGATGAGTTGACACTGAAAACGATGTTTGGAACTTACTATAGGACGATGAGTTGATCTCAACATGATGAAAAGATGATCACCTGGTCATGTTTCAGGAAAACGGTAATTCAAAAAAGAAGACGCTCCCTGCGCCCGGAACGCTCTCCACCACAACGGAGCCGCCGTGGACCGCGGCGATGGTCCTGACCAGGCTGAGCCCCAGGCCTGCCCCCGCCAGGGCCCGGCTGGGGTCGCACCGGTAGAACCGGTCGAAGATGTGGGGGAGATCCGACGCCTGGATGCCGGTCCCCGTGTCCTCGACCACGACCTCCAGGCGGCGCCCGTCCAGCCCCGAGACAAAGACATCCACGAAACCGCCCTCCGGGGTGTACTTGAGGGCGTTGTCCAGGAGATTGCCGACGGCCCTCTGGAGCAGACGGATGTCGCCCGTCACGGTGCAGTTTAGGGGGGCGCGGCAGGCCAGGGTGATGCCCTTGTCCTCGGCGACCGGCTCGAACAGCTCGCACGCCCCCCTGACCAGGGCGCCCATGTCCACGGCGGTCCGCTCGATGACGCCGGCGCCGGCCTCCGTCTTCGAGATCATCAGCATGGTGTTGATCATGTCGAGGAGGCTGTCACATTCCTCGATCACCCCCGCCGCCATCCCCTGGTAATGGTCGACGGCGTCGGGGCCCGCGCCGGCCGTGGTGAGCGTTACTTCGGCCAGGCCCCGTATCCGGGTGACGGGGCTTTTCAGGTCATGGGCGATGTTGTCGCTCATCTCCTTGATGCCCGCAACCAGGCTCTCGATACGGTCCAGCATCCCGTTGAAGGTGACGGCCAGGCGTTCGATCTCATCCCCCCATCTCTTCACGGGGACCCGGCGCCCCAGCTCCCCGCCGGTGATCTCCAGGGCGGTCCGGGTGACCTCTCCGACGCCCCCCAGGGCTTTTTGGGCCATGAACCACCCGATCAGGATCGCGGAGGCCCCCAGGGCCGTCATGGTCCCGACAAAGATCTTCCGGAACGCCTCGATGAAGCGGCCGGCATGCTCCATGGACTCCCCGAGCTGGACGATGACGCCCGGTCCGATCATCCGGTAGAGGATCCGCACCCGGTGCTTCCGGTCGGGGCTCGGGAGGGTGTCGAAGACATGGGCGCGCCCTTCCATCAGGTCCCGGATGGCGCTTCTCGCGACGCCGATGTCCTCCCAGTAAGACATGTTGGACGATGAAAACGCCGCACCGCCCAGGGAGAGGAGCCTGAAAAAGACCTTCCGCTCCCCGGCCGCCTGGGCCTCCAGGACCATCACGCGCCTGACGGCGTCCAGCCCCTTGGCCTTGAAGATGGATTCGAAGGTGCTTGCCTCGTTGAGGAGCTCCAGGTCCGAGCGCTCCTCCAGGAGACCGGTCACCATCAGGTAAAAGAGCAAAAAGGCCACGCCCGACACAAGCACGACGATGGACCCGTACCAGAGGGTCAGGCGAAGGGCCAGGGTGCGCGGCCATCTAATCCGTTTCCTGAAGTACATACCCGACGCCCCTCACCGTGTGGATCAGCTTCCGGTCGAATTCCTTGTCCACCTTGTCCCGCAGCCGGCAGATCCGGGCCTCCACCACATTGGTGCGGGGGTCGAAGTTATAGTCCCACACGTGCTCCATGATCATGGTCTTGGACACGACCCGGCCGGCGTTTCGCATCAGGTATTCCAAGAGGGAGAATTCCAGGGGCTGGAGTTCGATTTTCCGGCCGTCCCGAGCCACCCGCCGGGTCACGAGATCCAGGGAGAGGCCGCCGACGGCAAGGCGCATGGGCTCCGAAACCTCGCTCGACCGGCGGATCAGGGCCTGAACCCGCGCCAGGAGCTCCGAGAAGGAGAAGGGTTTCGTCAGGTAGTCGTCCGCCCCGATCTCGAGCCCCTTGATCCGGTCCTCGATCTCTCCCTTGGCGCTCAGGATGATCACCGGCGTTCTCACTTTTTTCCGGCGCAGGGTCTCGATGATCGAGAGGCCGTTCCTTCCGGGCAGCATCACATCGATGACCGCGGCGTCATAGGGCTCGGTGAGCCCGAGGTGCAGGCCGTTCTCGCCGTCTGCGGCGTGATCCGCCGCGTATCCGGCCGCCTTCAGGCCTTTGAGGATAAAGAATGCGATCTTTTGATCGTCTTCCACCAGGAGGATTCTCATGAACGTGTCCCATGGGATTGCGGTTGTCGTTTTCAGCGGCCGCCGTTGCGGTTCGACCGCTTTCTCAATCACCTAAAGTAACCCATGAGCGCGGAATGGGAAAGAGGGAAAATCCCGGCGCGGCCTCACGCCGAACAAAAAGCTTGAATCGGAGCATCAAAGTCTTTTAAGGTGTTCTGCGACACCGGGCGGAACATGGAAGGCCCGATTCATTGCCATCAACCAGGACGGAGGACGGAAAATGATAGAACCCGCAGCCGCATCCCTGCGCCGGAAGATCATCGAAATAGTGGATGCATTGAAAACAACCCGCAGGCCTTCCCGAAACGAACTCCTTTCCGCCGCGGAAAAAGTGCTGGCATGGAAACGGGAGAGCGGCGCGGAGAGCCTCTGGCCCCGTCCGCCCCTGATGGTGACGGCGACCCTGGACGACGCGTGGGGCCACGGCCTCGAGGTGATTCACCTCTATGGGGAGGTCGCAGGCCTTTCGATGATTCCCCTGGGTCTTCTTAAGCCGCCAAAAGAGGTCATCCGGGCCTGCGCAGCCCATCAGCCGGACATCCTCGGGCTCACGGTCCTCCAGTTCGACACGGAGGAGGCCCTGGTCGAGATCCGGAACAGCATCCCGAAAAAGACCCGGATCGTCGCCGGCGGCCCGCTCTTTGGCGCGGATCCGGACCTTGCCCGGCGCGCGGGCATCGACTTCGTCGCCAGGAATGCGGCCGCATTTATTGAATATCTTTTGAATTTTCAGCCGCCATGGCCCGATGCGGCAAATTGAGCCTTGACCGCCGGCGTGCCTTTGTGTATCAATTCATTTGATATTATTAAGAAATATTTTTTCGAAGACTTGCCCATCCCAGAGACCGTCGACCCGGAGAGCGGATCCGGCAGCGACATTCCCATCAAGGAGATCCAATGGAAAAAATAAACATCACCGAAAAGCTTCGAACATTCGATAAATACTGGCAGTCCAAGCTGATTGGCGAATTTAACAGCCGGCCCGTCAAGATCATCAAATTAAAGGGGGATTTCGACTGGCATCACCACAAGGAGGAGGACGAAATGCTCCTGGTCCTGAAAGGCCAGATGAGCATAGAATTTCAGGACGACGCCCTTGTGCTGGGAGAAGGCGATCTCTTCATCATCCCGTGCAATACCCCCCATAAGCTGGTGGCGGCCCAGGAGGCAAGCATCCTGATGATCGAACCCAAAGCCACCATGAACACCGAAAGCTACCATGCCCGAAAGGCCGTCAAGGTTGACGACCCGTCACGGCCGCGGCAGTCCTGAACCATCCGCGGATGGATGGGGGGTCCCTCGCGTCCCGGCCCCCTGGCGCTCCGAAGCGCACCACAATTTTTCGACTTACAGGCGGATATCCATGAGCATGAGACGTAACCGATCCCACTTCCTCTCCGTTATGTTGGGCCTGGCGTTCTGGGCCTCGGCGGGCCTGCTCCGGTGCCCGACGCTCTCGGCCGATGACCCCGGCGTCCGGATCGTCCGGACGTCGGAGGCGAAACTGCATGCTCAACCCGTCAAGATCGCGCCGGTGCTGGAAATGTTGAAGCCGGGGGCCGAACTCCTCGTGCTGTACCGAAAGGGCGAGTGGATTGCCGTCAGCTTGCCCGACCAGCGGCTGGGATGGGTGCATCAGAGCATTTTCACCGCGGAAAAATCAACCGCCGAAGCCGCAGCCGTTACCCCTGAAGCCTCATCACCCGGGGTTCCGGGAAGAACCGCGACCCTCAAGGCAGCCTCGGGGCGGGTTCGAAAGGCCCCCTCCCTGAATGCACCGCTCGCCTTCGGCCTGAACCGGGGCAGCCGGTTCACGGTGCTGGCCAAGCAGGGCGACTGGTACCATATCCAGGCCGAAAGCGGGCAGACCGGTTGGCTCTATCACACCCTCGCGGCGTTCACCTCGCCCCCCCC
Organism: Desulfococcus sp.; assembly: GCF_041737845.1. GTDB lineage: Bacteria > Desulfobacterota > Desulfobacteria > Desulfobacterales > Desulfococcaceae > Desulfococcus. The sequence continues at coordinate 11,096 of NZ_JBGSQX010000074.1, read as the reverse complement.
CCCGGCGGAAGCCGAAGCGCCCCCAGTTGACGAGGAACCGGACGGGGCGGCAGAGGGCACCCCCTCCCAAGCCGAAACCGCCGCAACCGAATCCGGGGCCGGCGAACCGGGCACACCCGCGCCTGCGCCGGACACCCCCCCATCCCAACCCGAAAGCGACGCAGCCGACACGGGAACGGCCGCAGCCAATCCGGCTGCAAGCAAGGGCGCTTCCGGCGAAGGCAACGGGCCTGCCGTCATCCTCAAGGCGAGATCGGGGCGGGTGAGAACCGGGCCGTCCAAGTCCTCGCCCACGGTCTTCGGCATCCCCCGGGGGACCCGGGCCGTCGTGACTGAAACCGAGGGGGCCTGGTATCGCATTCTCCTCTCGGACGGACGGACGGGGTGGGCCAGCAAAACAATGTTCGATATCGTGGACGACAAGGAGTTCCGAAAAGACGAGGCGACCCCGAAGGACGCTCCAGTCGCGGCGCGGCCTGAGGAATCGAAAACCCTCAAGAGGAAATCAGGCGAAAAGCCGGCGGCGGCTGAACAGCCGAAGACGGAAACCGCATCCGCACCCGCAGAGGCGCCTTCCGAAAAGGAGATCCGGGCCATCCGTTTCGAAACCACGCCGGAAGGCAACGAAAACATCATCTTTGAATTGAACGGGTTCCATCCGCCCAAAACCTATACCCTCGACGACCAGTCCGTGCCCATGGTCGTCTGCGAGTTCGCGGACACCCGCCTGTCACCCGGCATCGGCAGCGCCATTCCCGCAAACGGGATACTTGTCACGGGAATCTCGATCCGCGGGTCCGGCGGCGCGGGCTCGCCGGTTCTGGTTGAAGCCGCACTCGATCCGCGTTTCAAGTACAGCGTTGACCAGGTCTTCTTCAAGAAAACGAATCTCTATGTCATGACCTTCAAGAAATAGCCTGTCTCCTGAACCCTCGCCCTATGCGGACCGGGTCGGGTTCATATCCTGCCCGGATCATGGCAGCCCCACCTTCCAGTTCCACAGACCGGGCCGTTCCTTCAGACGGATATGATCCGGCACGGGCTCCTCGAGGGTGACAAAGAGGGTGTAGCCGGCCCGGGAAAGAACCTTTCTCTCCGCCTCCAGATTGATCCGCCAGTTGGGATAGATCCATGTGTTTTCGCCGTAGGACTGGATCCAGGCGGCTTCTCCCCTGGGGCTCATGATGGGATGCCCGGGCGATACGGATTCAGGGGCGACCCGGGAGACGGCGAGGGGCCAGTTGCCGGCGATCACGATCCCCAGGGGAAGCGGGCTCTGCCGGCCGAGGTCCGCGTAGTCCCCGGAGCCCAGTTCGGGGCTCGCGATGCACCCGGCGAACCCCAGGGATGCGGCCAGACGGATGGCCATGGGGTTGGCGATATTGCAGAACGGCCCGGCCCACAGGGTGGATGGCCGGCTATCGAAAAACGCCGTCTGCCACAGGGCGTTTAAAACGAACATCCGCCCGCCGTTCATTGTTGCCGCATCGATCCTCTGCCGCCAGAGTTCTTCCTCGTCCGGCCAGATCACGGGCGGAAGCCACCACCAGAGCGCGGAGAACAGCCGCTTGTCCGCCCTGTTCAGCGCATCGTCCGAAAGCCAGAGGCCGGACCCGCCCCGATGCGGCCCCCGCCGCGGCGATCGATCGACCCTGAGATCCAGGGGGGCCGCCGTCTTCAGGGGCGACCGGGGAAGATTCACCCGATAGGGCGGCAACGGCGTGACGGGGGCGACCTCCGTCAGCAAGGCTTCGAGCGCGTCGATCATCCCCTGGAGCTCTTTTTCCCTGCGGTCCGTGAGAAAAACCGGCGTGCCCCCGGCAAATTTCCCGCCGCCGCGCTGCCGGATGAAGAGGCGCCCCTTTTTCGGCACATACCTTCCCACCCGGATGACGGTATGCCAGGCTTCGTCTTCATAGCCGACGCGAAGCACGTCCCCCGATAACAGCGGCTCCCGGGAATCCACATAAGCCCCCTCGGGCGCGCCCTTGACCCTTCCGATCAGATACCCGGAGCCGGTCTGGATCTCCGGGTTGACGGGGTTCTGGGGGCGCTGGGACAGAAACCGGTAATGAGTCCCCGTCCGCCCGAGAGACCGGGCGAGGAGTTCGAGTGCGTCTTTCCGCTCCCTGGCGTCCCCCACATGGTCCCGCAGCTTCTGATAGGCCTTGACGGTATAGTAAACATAGTGGGGGCCCTTTTTGCGCCCCTCGATCTTCCAGACCGACACCTTTGGAATCGACAGAAGCACCTTGACAAGAACGTCGATGCTGAGGTCCTGGCAGGAAAAATACCTTCCGGCCCTTCCCTCCTGGGTGTAAAGTCGCCGGCAGGGCTGGACGCACCGGCCCCTCAGCCCGCTTTTCCCGCCCATGTAGCTGCTCCAGTAGCACCTCCCGGATACGGCGTAGCAGAGGGCGCCATGGACAAACACCTCCAGGTCCAGCCCATCCGGGCAGGCCCCGGCCATCTGCTTGATTTCGTCCACGCTCAATTCCCTCGGCAGAACGACCCGGCGGATCCCCATCTGCTGGGAACGCCGGATGACGTCGAGGGCCTTCGGGAAGGTGACGTTGGCCAGCGTGGAGAGGTGCAGTTCGCCTTTGAAGCCCGCTTCCCGCGCAATGGCGGCAACCGCCAGGTCCTGCAGGATGAGACCGTCCGGTTCAACCTGGCGGCTCAGGCAGTCGACCAGGGCGCCGCACTGATCCAATTCATCCGGCTTGATCAGGGTGTTGAGGGTGACGTAAACCCGCGTGCCCCGGTCGTGGGCGAGCCGGGTCAGGGCGGCCATCTCCTCCAGCGAGAAATTCTTGGCGGCCATCCGGGCGGAAAAATCCTTGAGACCGCAGTACACGGCATCGGCGCCGGCGGCAAGGGCCGCCAGAAACGCGTCCCGGTTGCCTGCCGGCGCCAGAATGGCGGGCGGGGTGCGGGGCATTTCATTGTCTATGTCATTGTCCATGTGTGCATCAAATCCTCTATGGGAGTCCTATCCCGCGTTCCCGGCCTCACTCCATCGAAACCCGTGGAAAAAATGTAAGATAATGTAAGATCAGGAATGTAGCGCCATATTCCATCGAAATCAAGCAGCTTGTCGCGCTTTCCAGGCAGAGCGGCAGGTTCGCCGGGGGGGCGAATCTGCCGCGAGGGGGGCTTCGGGCGATCCGCTCATGCAGCCGCCCGGGAGGAGGATTCCTTGTCGAGCTGGACCGTCACCGGTACGCCCTTGGTGATGCTGTCAAAGACGGGGGAGAAGGTCGGTCCCAGGTTCATCAGCGCTTCTATCTCCGCTTCCGGGACATCGGCGTCGATCTTGAAAACCATCCGGATCTGCTGAAAGCCTCTTCGCACATCTTCCCGGAGCCCCAGAAATCCATGAAGATCGATGTCTCCCTCCACCCGGGATTCGACGGCGTTCAGGGTAATGCCCTTGGCTGCCGCGTGATAGACGATGGAAGTGGTCACGCAGGCCGCCAGGGCGGTCAGGAGATATTCCACCGGATTGGGACCCCTGTCCTCTCCCAGGAGGACGGGCGGTTCATCCGCATCCAGCTCGAAATATTTTCCATGGGGATGATCCTGCTGGGTTCCATAGAAATCCTTAATGGTGGTGCGGTTATGGCCGCAATCCAGCCATTTGTTATTGGCACGAAATTTGAATTTTGCAATGACCGGCGCTTTCTTGACGGCATCGATCGTTCCGAAAAGTTCATTGACTCTGACGCCGTTGATGGTTTTTTGAGCATCCATATTGGGCCTCCTGTTAAGTGGCCTCCCGAGGGGGAGGCGGTGGGTCGGTATCCTGTTCACGGCCGGGGAACCCGGGGTTCTGGTCCGGACGCACCATGAGCCTAAGCAAAGGATGTGCCAAAAGGCGCCTTTTGATCTCTATTCAATATATTATCAGATTGTTATAAAATCAAATGGCGGATCGAAGATGTGACGAGATTTCGTATTTTATGATTTTTTCGGGAGTCGGGCGACGAGATATCGTAAGCCGGCGCCGAGCGGTGACGCGGCACGGAACATGCGCACGTGGGGAGGTGGATCGGCCGGTTATCCCGGACGCCGGATGCCGATGGCCTTCATGCGGGAACTCAAGGTGGTGGGCTTCATGCCCAGAAGAGCGGCGGCTCCGTTTTTGCCGGAAACCTGCCATCCGGTCGATTCCAGTGCCCGGATTAGGTTGCGGCGCTCAAACGCCTGCATTTCCGCCGCGGTATGAACCTTTCCGTCGTCGGATGTGGGCGTCGAAACAGCCTTCGTCCATGCATCGGAGGCCGCCTTCGGAAACCCCGGATCCAGATCAAGCCGGTCACCGGTAGCGATGATGACCGCCCGCTCGATCACGTTCTGGAGTTCCCTCACGTTTCCAGGCCAATCATAGGCCTGAAGTCGATCTAAAGTATCCGGCGCGAGGGGGCGGAGGACCCGATCCAGCTTTCTGGCAAATTTCTCCAGAAAATGGACCGCCAACAGCGGTATGTCGCCTCTCCGCTCCCGGAGGGCCGGCATCCGAATGGAGAAGACGTTGAGGCGATAATAGAGGTCGACCCGGAATTTTCCCTCGCCCATGAGTTTGTCCAGGTCGCGGTTGGTCGCTGCAATCACGCGGACGTCGACCCGGCGGGTCCGCGAACTCCCGACCGGTTCGAACTCGCCCTCCTGGAGGACGCGGAGCAGCTTGACCTGAAGCCCCGGCGGCATTTCACCGATCTCGTCCAAGAAGATCGTGCCGCCGTGCGCCAGGGCAAAACGCCCCTCCCGTTTTTTCGTTGCGCCGGTGTAGGCCCCCTCTTCATGGCCAAAAAATTCGCTTTCCATGAGGGCTTCGGGGATGGCCCCGCAATTGACCTTGATAAGGGGCTTCCCCCTGCGGCCGGAGGCGGCATGGACGGCCCTGGCGATGAGTTCCTTTCCTGTCCCCGATTCCCCTGAGATCAACACGGCGGCATCGGTGGGCGCCACCTGGTTGACGCTCCTGAGGACGCTGCACATGGGAGCACTCCGGCCGATGATCTCATCAAATTTCGTGAGGTCCCGGATCTCCTCCTTCAGGTATTCCGCTTCAGAGCTGAGCCAGTGGATTTTCCGCTCCGCCTCGCGCCGATCGTTGACATCCCTCATGATCAGGGTGAAGAGCGTTTCCCGTTTCATCTCCGCCCGCGAGAGGGTGGCTTCCGCAGGGAATTCCCTCCCCTCGGCGGATCGGCCCTGAAACCCATCGGTGATCCAGAGATATTGCCGGCCCGGCGGCCGCGACAGGAGTTCACCCACCAGGCGCTCCAGTTTCCGATAACTTCCCGGCGTGAGATACGGCTGGAGGGATTTTCCCGCCATGGCCTCGCTGCTGCATTGAAACATTTTCTCCGCAGCCCGGTTCATGATGAGCACGCGAAGATGACGGTCCAGTTCGATGATGGCGTCCATGGCGCTGTCCAGCAGATGGGTCAGCTTCCGCTCCCGCTCCCGGATCCGCTCTTCCGCCCGAAGCCTGAGCAACTCCGCCGCGGCTCGGGCGGCAAAGATGCGAAACACGGACAGTTTTTTAGGGTCTTCGGGCATCGGTCGGTTATCCAGAACCGCCAGATGGCCGAGGATCCGGTTCTCCAGGTCAAGAAGAGGGACGCCCATGTAGCTGACGGCGCCGATGCCCGGCAGATCAGGGTCGTTGGGAAACAACTCGACGACCCTGTCCGGAACGTGGAAATAGGCTTTCGATGCCATGACCGGTTCACAGGGGGTCCCGGCAATATCGTATTCGTAATCCGGAACAAAACCATTTCCCAGCCAGAAGGCCATCGCCTTGAGCCGGCCTTCCGCCTCGAGGTATTCCGTCACCCATGCGCCGTGGGTGTGGAGTGCGCGGCAGAGATGCCTCACCAGGGCCTTGAAGAATTCCCGGCCCGTCTCCTTCGCCGTGCCTTCAAAGACGGCCTCCAGAAGATGATTTTCCGGTATGGTGAAACGATCTTTTTCCATTAAATTCGAGCCAGTATATTTCCAATGATGAGAAGAACCTGTGCAAAAAGGATAGTCATTGATCGGCATGAATCAATGCGATTTCCAGGCGACAGGTTGAGAGAAGAGCGCCCTGGATTGACTTTCCTGTTTCCAGAAGCATTTTTTTGAATGTCGAACATACCGTGTTCGCCCCTGCTGCTCGACCGCCGCGATAACCCCTCTGGACGTCGGCCCTCACGCCGGACGATGCTGTTGATTCCCCTGACGGAGGATGCCCAAACTGAAGGAGAACTGACCGATGGCATTCCACAACAAAGCGGCCATTCCTGAAGCCGACGAGGATAAGGCGCTCCACCGCATCCTGGAGGGAACGGCCAGGGTAACGGGGGAGCTGTTTTTTGCAGCGCTTGTGGAAAATCTGACCCGGGCACTGGATACTGCCATCGCCTGGGTGACCGAATACCTGGAACCCACCCGGCAGCTTCGATCCCTGGCCGTCTGGGCGGATGACCGACTCTTGCCCAATTTTCTCATGGATATCGAAGGGACCCCCTGCGAGGCCGTGATCCGACATATCGATCTCGTCCACTACCCCGATAACATCCTCGAGTTTCCTCATGACACGCCCCTCGCTCAGTTTCGGGCCGTCAGCTACATGGGAATGCCCCTTCTGGGGACCGATCAACGTGTCCTGGGCAACCTGGCGGTCCTGGATACCCGGCCCATGCCGCGAAAACCGCGATATCTCACCATACTTCACATCTTTGCCGCCCGTGCATCGGCGGAACTGCAGCGCCTCAACGCCGAGAAGGATGTCCAGAAACGCGAGGAAAAATATCGCCGCATTGTCGAAACCGCCGGGGAAGGCTTCCTGCTCCTGGATAGAAACGGAATCATTACGGATGTCAACCAGACGTTCTGCGGGATGGTCGGCGCGGCGCGGGAAAAGATCATCGGCGGGACACCGCCCGATTTTTCAACAATCGCGCCCGACGCGTTCTTTCTCAGGGGGCCCGCCCGCCTCAGTCCGAAGGATCAAGACTTCAGCGACCATTACACCTTCGAGTGCAGCGTGAGGCCCGTAAAGGGAGATGAAATTCCCGTCCTCGTCCACGGCAATATCCTGCGGGATGATCACGGAAGCATCATCGGAAAGATGGCCTTTGTGACGGATATGACCTCCCACAAGAAATCGCTCGCGCTGGCGGCGGAAGTGCAGCGGAGCCTGCTGCCCGGCAGGTCTTTCAGCATCAAGGGATTTGACATCGATTGGAAAACCGTGAGCTGTGACGAGGTCGGCGGAGATTATATCGACACCTTCGACGGTGGGGACTGCGGATCCAAAAGCTTCAGCATCACCGTCGGGGATGTCATGGGGCACGGCGTCGACGCGGCCCTCATGATGATGACGGCAAGGGCGTTTTTGCGGATTCACGCGACAAAGTGCCAGGACATATCCCGCCTGATCACCGAAATGAATCGGTCCTTCACACGGGATGCGCGACAGACCAGCCGGTTCATGACCCTGTTTCATCTCGCTATCGATCCGACGCTTCGCTGCCTTCGATGGGTCAGGGCCGGCCACGAGCCGGCTGTCGTCTTCCATCCTTTCGAAAACCGGTTCGAAGAACTGAAAGGTCCGGGAATGGCCCTCGGTCTGGATGAAAATTACATCTACCAGGAATCTCTCCTGACAGACCTCAGGGCCGGCCAGATCATTGCCGTAGGGACCGACGGCATCTGGGAGACCCGCAATACCGCGGGGGAGATGTACGGAAAGGAACGATTCTGTCAGGTGATCCGGAGGTATTCACACCTGAGGGCCGAAGGCATCATCAAGGCGGTCTTTGCCGATGTGAACAGCTACATGGCGGGACGGAAACGGGACGACGACATCACGCTGGTGGTGATCAAGGTGGATGCGTTTCCCGAAGCGGACATGGATTTTCAGATATAATGGGTTGCACGCCGGAGGGCAGGACGCAGTTTGCCGGTGCCGTGCGCTTATTCCGCTTGTGAATGCATTTCCGTGTGTTATATTCATATAGTTCGATAACCGATTTCAAACCATATCAGATGGGCGTTACTTGCAATGACATACGGTAAAGGGAGCACCTATGAAACTGGCAGTAAGCGGTAAAGGCGGCGTTGGCAAAACCTCATTCTCATCTCTGTTGATTCGATCGCTCAATGCTTCCGGACGGCATGTTCTGGCCATCGATGCGGACCCGGATGCCAACCTGGCCATGGCGGTCGGCATCCAGGGGGCGGAAAGCATCGTCCCGATCTCGGAAATGAAGGAGTTGATCTTTGAACGAACGGAAGCCCAGCCCGGAAGCATCGGCGGCTACTTCAAGCTGAACCCCAAGGTCGACGATCTGCCGGAGAAGCTGTCCGCCCGATTTGAAAACATCAAGCTCATGCGCCTGGGCGGGGTTAAAAAAGGCGGTGCCGGCTGCATCTGCCCGGAAAGCACGCTCCTGAGGGCTCTCGTGACCCACGTGGTCCTGGCCCGAAACGAGGTTGTCATCATGGACATGGAAGCCGGCATCGAACATCTCGGCCGAGGCACGGCCCGGGCGGTGGACAAGCTGCTGGTGGTGGTGGAGCCGGGCCGCAGAAGCATCGATACCGCCGAGCACATCCGCCATCTGGCTTCCGAAATCGGTCTGACCCGGATCATGATCGTCGGCAACAAGATCCGCGGCCACCATGACGAGGAATTCCTCAAACGCCATCTGAGTGACTTTGATTTTCTGGGCTTTATCCCCTATGATGAGAAGCTGATCGAAGCGGATCTGGCGGGCATTTCACCCTTCGATACCCACGGGCCGGCCGTGGCGGCCGTCGAAGCCATGATGGGCGGCATTGAAAAATGAGTAACGACACAGGGGACCGCCCGCAAAAACGACGCTACCACCGAAAACCCAGTCTGATCCGGATTTCTCCAGGTGCTGACCCCAGGCTCAAACGGGAATTCTCAAAGATCGGCGTCCCGGAAAAGAAACCCTTTGTGCCGGATCCCTTTCAGACGGAAGCCGTCGCCGCCATTGAAAAGGGCGACTGTCTCGTCACCGCGCCGACGGGTTCCGGAAAAACCTGGATTGCCGAGCAGGCCATCCGGAAAATACGCAAGGCCGGCGGACGCACCTGGTATGCCTCGCCGCTGAAGGCGCTTTCCAATTCCATCTTCGTGGTATTCTGCGAGATTTTCGGCCCCGAGAATGTGGGGGTCCTGACGGGCGACCGGAAGGAGAACCCCGATGCCGACATCGTCGTCGGGACCACCGAAATCCTCAGAAACCAGCTCTATGATGCCATGCATCGCGGTGAAGACATCCGCACGGATTTCGTGATCCTCGACGAGGCTCACTTTCTGGGTGATGAAGAGCGTGGCGTCGTCTGGGAGGAGGTCATGATCTATCTCCCGGTCCGGATCCCCCTGTTGCTCCTGTCGGCAACCATCGGAAATGCAGCGCAGATTGCGGGATGGCTTGCCTCGATCCGGTCCAAAACATGCACGGTCATCGAAGAAAAAAAGCGGCCGGTGCCCCTCGTGCCGCTCTTTTTCCATCCTTCGGGAAAGCTTCTCCCCCTGATCGCCACCTACGACGGAAAAAAACGTCTTTTCGAGAAGGTTCGCGATTTCATCACCGAAAAACGGCAGCCCTCTCTCGCCAGACCCGGGCAGCTTCCCCCCTTCGGGGACATCCTTCAGGTCCTTAGAAAATACCGGCTGCTGCCTGCGATCTTCTTCCTAAAATCGAGGGCCGACTGCGACAATGCCTTGGATTTATGCCAGCAAAACATGATTCCGGATGGCGATCGGAAAGCGGCGATCTCCCGCTTGATCTTCGAATTATCCGAACAGGTGCCCCACATCCTTAAACACACCCAGATCAGGCATCTCGAAAATCATGCCGTCGGCGCACACCACAGCGGCCAGCTTCCGGCCTGGAAATTTCTCATCGAACAACTCATGACCCAGGGCCTTCTCGATGCCGTCTTCGCAACCTCGACGGTTGCGGCCGGCGTCAACTTTCCGGCCCGGACCATCGTATTTCTGAACTCGGACAAGTTTAACGGCGTTGAGTTCCTGCCGCTCACATCGACCGAATTTCATCAGATGACGGGAAGGGCCGGCCGCCGCGGCATGGACCACATCGGTTTCGCCATGATTCTCCCCGGAAGATACATGGATGCGCGCCTGATTGCCAAACTCATGACGGCACCGCCGGGCGACGTTTACAGCCAGATCAAGATCAATTTTTCCATGACCCTCAATTTACTCCTCTCCCATACGCCGGGCCAGATCGAACTCCTGCTGGAAAAGTCTTTTGCCGCTTTTCTCCTTGAAAACGATAAGGCATATCGCTTATCCTTGAAAACCGGAAAAGGAGCGGATCTTGATCTTGCCAACAAGGAGCGGCTCAAAAACGAATTCCTGAGCCACCTCGATTTCCTGAAGGAAAGCGAGTACGTATCTGACGAAGGCGCCCTGACCGAAGACGGGATGTGGGCATCCCAGCTTCGCGTGGATCACCCGTTGTCCATCGCTGAAGGCTTCCGACGCGGCGTCTTCCCTGAAAATTCCCCGCCGATGCTGGCTGGGCTGATGGCGGCGTTTGTAAATGAGCGGGAAAGCGACGATCACCTGCTGAAAGACACCGTTCCCAATCCGCTCAAGCGCGCCTATCAGAATGTGATCAAAGGGTTGGGGCCATTCCTGAAGCGCATGGCACAGGCGGGGTTCGACACCCGCCAGCTCTACCTGCGCCCCTGCCTCGCAGTGTATCTGTGGTCGGGCGGCCTTCACACTTGGGAGCATGTGGTTCGGATTTCCGAGCTGGCCGAAGGCGACATGGCGGTGCTGATTCTGAGAACGGCGGACAATCTCCGGCATGTCGTGGGTCTTGGTAAGGTGTTTCCGAAAGCTGCGGCAAACGCTTCTAAAGCCATCGAATCCATTTTGAGAGATCCGGTGGTGACCTTTTTTTAGCGTCTGGTCCGGCGTCGATATGTCATCATAAAAAAAGCCCGTTTCGGTGAGAAACGGGCTTTTTTTTGAGTGATAACGGCGGCGTCCTACTCTCCCACACAGCTTCCCGTGCAGTACCATCAGCGCTAAA
>NZ_JBGSQX010000039.1:0-3721 GCF_041737845.1 Desulfococcus sp. | reverse complement strand
CCGCGCCCCCGCCGCCCGAGCCCCCCCGGACCATCAACCTGGAGATCCAATTCGACCGCGACAAGGCCGACATCAAACCGATCTACCACGCCAGGATCCAGGAGGTCGCCGACTTCATGACGGCCTATCCGGACGCCACCGCCCTGATCGAGGGCCATACGTGCAACCTCGGCTCCGCAGCCTACAACATGAACCTCTCCTTCCGGCGGGCCGAGAGCGTGAAGACCTATCTCATCGACCGCTTCGGGATTGATGCCGCCCGCCTCGACGCCAGGGGATACGGCCTCACCCGGCCCATTGCGAGCAACGCCACCGAGGCGGGACGCAGTCAGAATCGCCGCGTTATCGCCATCGTCGCCCAGGACTGATCGGGACGCCCCCTTTCCCCCCGGCAAAGACGCCGGCGGGACATCGACCATACAGCGGCGGCCCGGACCCTCCCGGGCCGCCGAACTCGCGACGCTTTATTTGACGTTGATGCGCCGGCTGGACGGCCCCGGCGAAACGCCGATGCATCGTCATCAATCATACTATCCGGGTTGCCGGGGTGATCCGTCTTCCTTCATTGCCGCAAACCGTCATGCAACCAAAAGGAGGTCCCCATGGTGAAGCATTTCCAAAAAACTTGCGCCGCCCTGATCCTGTGGTTCAGTCTCATCATCCTGGCGATGGTGGGTCTGCCAGACGCCCATTCCAGCACCATACCCCGCTTCACTCCTGACGCAGCGTCCACTGAAATCAGTGATTGGATGGCTTCTTCAGAAGCAATGGAAGACGCCGTCACCGAATTCGTCACCCGCTTTTATCGTGAATGTCTGGACAGGGAGCCGGACCCGGAAGGGCTGGCGGGATGGGTGAACGGCATGAAAAACGGCTGGGTCACCGGCGGGGAACTGGCCGAGGGCTTCATACTGAGCCCCGAATTCATCAACATGAACGTCTCGGATGAAACCTTCCTGACCATCCTGTACCGGGCCTTTTTCGACAGGCAGCCCGATCTGGAAGGGTTCAACGGATGGCTCTCCGCCCTGGGCCAAGGCATGAGCCGGGCATCGGTCCTGGAAGGATTCATCCGCTCCTCGGAGTTTGCCGAACTCTGCCGACGCTACGGCATTCCCCCCTACCGTATGGACCGGATCGAGGCCTTCGTCACCCGCTTTTATCATGAATGCCTGAACCGTGCGCCGGATCCTTCAGGACTTGCGGGATGGGTGAACGGCCTGAAAAACGGATGGGTCACCGGCGGGGAGCTGGCCCGGGGGTTCATCCTGAGCCCGGAATTCACCAGCCGGGACGTCTCCAATGAGGCCTTTTTAACCATCCTTTATGAGGCGTTTTTCGACCGCGTTCCGGATACCGTCGGGTTCAACGGCTGGCTCTCGGCCCTGGAAAAGGGCATGAGCCGGGCCGCCGTCCTGGAGAGCTTCATTCGCTCGGAGGAGTTCGCCGCCCTGTGCGCCGGGTACGGGATCATCGCCGTGAGAGGCGGAACGGAACCGCCTGGAGCGTGCGCCGATATTTCGGGGGAGTGGCAGATGACGCAGACCCTGACCATCAGCTGCTGCGCGGAAGGCTATTGTGAAACGGAAACCGAGAGCATCTCCGAGACCGGCTACATCGATCAGGACGGCTGCACGATCGATTACGCGTATTACGAGCCGGGATTCGGCGGGGGCACTCTCGTCGGGACCATCGATGGAAACGACATCCGGATGACGCTCAACCTGATTTCCGATGATCCGGACATCTCATTTTACGAGAATACCATCGATTTTCGCGGGACCGTCCAGGGGAACAGGATCGACATCAACGGCTCGGGGAGACTGCGCGGAGGATCCCAGGGGGTGACCGTCGTATGCGACGTGACCACCACGTTGGTACTCACCCGATCGACAATGGCCTCCCTGAGTGACGTCGAACCCGATGACGCCTCCGTCGGCCCGCTTCCCTCGACATTCTTCAGGAGGGGGATGGAGATCATCCAGGCGATCGGCCATTAGGGAAGAGAGCTCTTCCATACCGGTGCGGAGATCCGGGCGGAGATCGGAATCGCCGCCCCTGAAATCCGCACCGCCTTAAACACCGCCGGCATGCCGGACCGAGACACGGCGTACCCGACCGCTTTACTTTTCGAAATGAAAGCATATTTTCAGGATGTCAGCGTCAGGATATCGGAAAAAGCAATTCTGGAACACAAAAGCGAAGGAGGCCGGAATGAAGGTTAAAATCGATTACGATCTGTGCATGGGGGACCGGAACTGCAGCAAGGTCTGCCCGGATGTTTTCGAGTACGATGAAGATCAACTGCTATCCCGGGTCATCGTCGACGACGTTCCCGCACATCTCGAGGACCTCGTCCGCAAGGCCGCCAGGGAGTGCGCTCCCGGAGCGATCCTCATCGAGGAAGACTAACGGAAACGGGGGCAAGAACGTCATGACGGTCAGGGAGCATCTGAGGGAGGAGCATGGCGCCATCATGAAGGTGCTGGCCCTTTTCCAGAAATTGATCAGAGACCCCGGTCGACCGAGGGATGAGCTGTTCCATGATCTCGAAACCATTTTCGATTTCATGGAGGTTTATGTCGACCGCTCCCATCATGGGAAGGAGGAGGACATCCTGTTCCCGGCGCTGGAGGATGCGCGCGCAGCCGACCTGAGGCATCTTGTCGCCGCGCTTCGCGACGAGCACAGGGAAGCCCGCGGGCTCCTCGATGACCTGAAAGCGGAGCTTCAAACGTCGAAAATGAACGTCACGTTTCCGACGGACCGGTTTACAGGGCAATCTGAAAAATACATCTCCCTCATCAGAACCCATATCCGGAAGGAGAATGGGCACCTGCTGCCTGAGATAGAGCGCATTCTCCCGGGTGCAGAACAGGACCGGATTGAACAGGCCTTTAAACGCTTCTCGGTGCAGATCGAGGGGTTACAGGAGATTCGACGCGCCCTGGACATCTCCGGCTGACGAATCCCCGTCGCTGGCGAGCGGTCCCGGTTATCTCTTACTGGAAATCCATGACGGTATCGAGCCCCCGTCGCAGCCCCTTCAGGCCCGAGACCCTGCGGACGGCCAGAAGGGCTCCGTCGATATAGGGCCTGGCGCTGGTACCGGCGTCGTGCCGCATCGAAAGCTGCATGTCCGGGAGGCCGAAGATCACCTCCACCGAAGCCACGTATCCGGGCAGCCGGATCGAATGGACCTGGCATCCGCCCAGCGTGACGCCCCGGCTCTCCCGGGGCCCGATGGTCCGGTCCAGGGGGACCGAAAGCTCGGGCCTTCCCACCTCGCCCAGCCGATAGGCCAGTTCCCGGGCCGTGCCGCTGGGGGCGTCGGGTTTGGCGGCGCCGGCGTAGTCGATGACCTCCCACTGGGGAATATGGCGCGCCGCCAGGGTGGCAAATTTCTGCAGCAGGACCGCCGTCAGGGCGAAGTTGCCCGCCGCCAGAACCCCGCGCCCCGCCGCTTCAGCCTGGCGGGCGATCTCGTCGTAGTCTGCGTCGGTCAGCCCCGAGGTGCCCACCACCACGTGGGCGCCCGCTGAAAGGGCCTGGAGCACGTGATCCTTGGCGGCCTCCGGCCGGCTGAACTCCACGAAAACATCACACGGGCGCTTCAGGGCTTCCGCGGCTGTGGCGGAAACCACGATATCCAGCCCGGGGACATTCAGAACCTCGCCCAGGCCCCGGCCGGCGGCGCCGCGCGCCCCCGCGCCCGGGGGCC
>NZ_JBGSQX010000130.1:0-26696 GCF_041737845.1 Desulfococcus sp. | reverse complement strand
GCATCGCCTGTGCCATCCGGAGCGGCATCCACGGACAGGGAAAACGCCCCGCCCCGGTCTCGGCCGCCCGCAGCGACGCCCGGCCCCGGATACACCCCCCCGCCGGAAGGGGACCCGGACAGCCCGGCGGAATGCCGTCTTCCCGATGCTTCGGCCGATATTGCCTACGATCCGGACGATCCCCCGGCGGTGACCTGGGAGAAGCTGACGGCCCTGGTCTGCGGAAGGTCCCAGGCCCTGGGCTCTTATCTTACCCGGAGCACTCTCCATCGCATCGGAGACGGGGAGATCGAGATCGCGGTGCAGGGCAGCGCGTTCAACCTGAAACAGATCCAGAAAAAGCAGGAGATCCTGCAGGACGCCGCGCGGGCTTTTTTCGGCCGCAGCGTCCGCCTGTCGCTCCGCCTCGAAGAGGCCGGAGGCGACCCCCGGCAGAACAAAATCGAGCAGGCCCACGCCATCCGCCAGGATGCGCTCAATCACCCCATGGTGGCGGCCGCCATTGAAATCTTCGACGGCACGGTCGTCGACGTCAAAATCCTATAGGAGGCAGTGATGATGAAGGGTATGGGAAACATGATGAAGCAGGCGCAGAAGCTTCAGGAAAAGATGATGAAACTCCAGGAGGAACTGGCCGGCACCACGATCGAGACCAGCGCCGGCGGCGGCATGGTCAAAGTCGTCGCCAACGGCAAGCAGCAGATCGTCTCCATCCGGATCGAGAAGGAGGTCGTCGACCCCGAAGACGTCGAAATGCTCCAGGACCTGGTTCTGGCCGCGGTCAACGACGCCCTCGCAAAATCCCAGGAGATGGTCTCCAAGGAGATGGGCAAGCTCATGCCGGCGGGGATGAACATCCCCGGCATGGTGTAAGGCGGAGGGGAGTCCTCGATTCGCATGATGCATTACCCGCCGTCCATCCGCCGCCTGATCGGCCGCCTCCAGGCCCTGCCCGGCATCGGGGAGAAGACCGCCGAACGCCTGGCCCTCCACCTGGTCCGCGTTCAGAGAAAGGAGGCCGAAGCCCTGGCCTACGCCATCCTGAACGTCAAGGAGAAGGTCCGGCTCTGCGCCCGCTGCTTCGGCCTGAGCGACACCGACATCTGCGGCATCTGCAGCAACCCCTCCCGGGACGCCTCCCTGCTCTGCGTGGTGGAAAACGTTTCCGAGATGATCGCCATCGAGCGCTCGGGCGCCTATTGCGGGCGCTACCACATCCTCCAGGGGGCCCTGTCGCCCATGGACGGCATCGGCCCGAACGACATCCGGATCCATGAGCTTCTCCTTCGGGTCGACGAAGGCGAGGTCAAGGAGATCATCCTGGCCACCAACACCCACCTGGAGGGGGAGTCGACCGCCATCTACCTCTCGGAGCTGCTCGAGGGCCGCCCGGTCAGGGTGACCCGCATCGCCTCCGGCGTCCCCCTGGGGGGAGACCTCAAATACGTGGATCAGATGACCCTGAAACGCGCCATGGAGACCCGTCATGTCCTCGGATGAAAGCCGATGCGACCCCATCTTTGAATGCCGCCAGTGCGGCGAATGCTGCAACGGATTCGGGGGGACCTATGTCACCCCGGCGGACATCGCGGCCATCGCGGCCCATATCGGCGCCGACCCGGAAACCTTCGTGAGGGACTACTGCCGGAAGGCGGGAAGCCGGCCGGTGATCGCCCAGGGAGAGGACGGCTACTGCATCTTCTTCCGGGACCGCCTCTGCACGATCCATCCGGTGAAGCCCCGCATGTGCCGGGCGTGGCCCTACATCGAAAGCGTGCTGAAAGACCCCGCCAACTGGCGCATGATGGCCGGGTCCTGTCCCGGCATGCGGACGGACGTCCCGGACGAGCGCATTCTCCGGTGCGTTCGGAGGCAGATCGAAGAACAGAGGTCTGACGCGTGATCGGCATCCTGGATTCGGGCCTGGCAGGGCTGGATCTGACCCGGCGGCTCCTGGCGGGCCTTCCCCGGCACCGGTTCATCTATTTCGGCGACACCGCCCACGGCCCTTACGATGAGAAAAGCCCCGAGGCCGTCCTCCGCCGGACCCTCCGGGCCGGGCGGTTTCTCGCGGAAAAAGGCGTCCGGAAAATTGTCCTGGCCTGCCACGCGGCATCGGCCGTGGCGGCGGAAGCCCTGGCGGCGCAATCGGCGGTGCCGGTGATCGATGTGGTGAGCCTTGCGGCCGCGGCGGCCGTCCGGGTTTCCCGGCACGGGAGGATCGGCGTCATGGGGTCCCGGGCGACGATCCGCTCCGGCGCCTACACGGACAGGATCCGGCTGCTTGCGCCCGACGCTGCTGTTTGTCAGGCCGCCTGCCCCCTCATCGGCGCCCTGGTCGCGGAGGGCTGGCTGAAAAAGCCCGAGACGGCCATGATCGTCAAGAAGTCCCTGATCCCCCTCAAGGTCCGGAAGATCGACACCCTGATTCTGGGCGACGCCCATTATCCGGTTCTGGCCGCGCTCATCCAGAGAAAAATCGGCATGCGGGTCCGCCTGGTGGAGCCGTCGGCGGATCTCATCCCTCTCCTTCAGGACGATCCCGCCCCGCCGCCCGGGAACCAGGAGGAGGCGCGGGCCGAATTCTACCTTTCAGACATCCCCCCCGAAACCGAAAGGCGCGCCGCCGTCTTCATGAAGGGGCGGGTCCGCTTCCTTCCGGCAGCGTCCTGACCGTTACCGCCCCGCCGCTCCCGACGGTTCTCCAGCGTCCCCGGCCGGCGCAAAATCCATGACGATTTCGGCGCTCTCGTCCCGCACCGTGATGCGGGCATCGGGATAGCGCCTCTTGAAGACATGGATCATCGACCGGTTTTCCAGCAGGACCGTCGCCGTGAACCCCCGGTACCCGTTCTCCCGGGCGATCCCCTCCAGGATTGTAAGGAGTCGGGAGCCGATGCCCATCCCCTGAAAATCCTCCCGGACGACAAAAGCGACCTCGGCGGTGCCCCCGTCCGCCTGCCCCTGGTAGGTCCCGATGGCCACGATATCCTTATGGCCGCGGATCCGGACCAACCCGATGATGGACATGTTCCTGCGGTAATCCAGGTCGGCCCAATGGTTCTGAGCCATCTGCCGTGGAAACAGCCGGACCCGCCGGAAAAAGCGGTAGTAAACCGTTTCCTCCCTCAGGGAATAGAAAAAATTCCGATACCCGAATTCGTCGGTGGGCAGAATTGGCCGGATCGCCATGCTTTTGCCGTTTTTCAGGGTGATCCGGCTCTTGTAGTGTTCGAGAAAGGTCAGGTCCTCCGCCCGGGGGGCCTTCTGATCGGCGAAGATGTAGTGAAAGGTCTTGGCCGACGAGATGAGATGGCTCCGAAAATCCGGGTGGGCGATCTGGGCCAGCTCCACCACTCGCTGAAAGATGCTCTTGCCCCGGAGTTGGGCGATTCCGTACTCCGTCACCACGAAATTGACGTCCCCCCGGAGGGTGGCGACGCCGGCCCCCTCGCTCAGGTTGGGGACGATGCGGGAGACGGTCCCGTTCCGGGCCGTCGACGGCAGGGCGATGATGGAAAACCCCCCCCGGGCCATGGCCGCCCCGCGGATGAAATTGGCCTGGTCGCCGGTGCCGCTGTAGAAGAGGTGCCCCACGGAATCGGCGCAGACCTGGCCGGTGATGTCGACCTCCAGGGCCGAGCTGATGGAGATGAGGTTGTCGTTTCGGGCCACCACCGAAGGGTTGTTGACAAAGTCGGAACTTCGGAAATAAAAACGGGGGTTGTTGTCCACGTAATCGTAAAGGGCCTCGGATCCCATGCAGAGGGACGCCACTGCGCGGTCGGGCATGAGGGTTTTGTGCTTGTTGGTGATGACCCCCTGTTCGAAGAGGGGGATATACGCGTCGGTAATGATCTGGGTGTGGATGCCCAGGTCTTTTTTCCCGCCCAGGGCTCCCAGAATCACATGGGGAATGTGGCCCACGCCGACCTGGAGGGTCGCGCCGTCTTCCACCAGTTCGGAGACGTAGTAGGCGATGCGCTCGGCCACCTCCCGATCGGGGACGGCGGGGGCCACCTCGATCAGCGGCTCCTCGTGGGGGACCAGGAGGTCGATCTCGTCCACGTGAATGAAGCTGTTGCCCGCGGTGCGGGGCATCCGGGGGTTGACCTGGGCGATGACGGTACGGGCATTCCGGCACGCGGCGTGCGTCACGTCCACCGAGACGCCCGTGCTGCAGAACCCGAAACGGTCCGGAGGGCTTACCTGGATCAGCGCCGTGTCCAGGCCGATCTGGTTGCTGTCGAAGAGGTCGGGGATCTCCGACAGGTAGACCGGGACATAATCGATCTTCCCTTCGAAGGCCGCCCTGCGCATGGTTGCACCGATAAAAAAGAGCTTGAGGGAAAACCGCTCCAGGAATGACGGGTCATCCATATATTCAGCCAGGGTGAAGGAGAGCATCTGGTAGATGAGGATATCCTGGACATCCGGGTTGTCGACCATGCCGCGTATCAGCTGCCTGGGCTCACCGCACCCCGTTCCGATGAAGAGGCGGCTCCCCTTCCGGATCTTCTCCGCTGCCTCCTGGATTGTCACGATTTTGTGCTTCGGGCAATTCTTCATCCATTCATGGGATGTCATGGCGTCCCCTCTGCCGCCATGTGCGTCCTGCGGCGGTTTCCCGGAATTCATAAGCGGCCGTATCGATGCCCGGCAGCGGCCGGATTCGGTGATGCATGACGCCGAATTAGTGTTTGAGTCGGCCGATGATTGATGGTATTCTTCATTCCCCTGTTCCTCCTTTAGGGGAAGCGCCATGGGTTGTCAAGGCGATATGGGCGGCGCAGCGGCGGATATCGGGCTGAGGCGATGTTGACGGTTTTGGATCCCACAGAACAGCAGAGCAGGAGAGCGGATGAACGATCTCACCCTTGAAAACCAGCGCATCGAGACCTTTGTGCGGCAGGGCCGGAAAGCCGAGGCGGTCGAATTGATCTTCAACCTGATCGTTGAAAACGCGAAGGCCAAAAATTTCCCGGCGGCCTATGCCCTCCGGGAAAAACTCTTTGAAGTCGATGCCATGGCCCTGGTTGAAATCATCAGGTCCGCCGAGATCATCGAGGATGAAAAAGGCGGGGCCATCGAAAAGCGGCACCTGGAAATCTGGCGGAAGCTCTACAGCACCCTCATGCCCGAGGAAGCCAACGCCCTGTATTTCAGACTCAAGCCGGCGGTTTACGATGCGGGCGCCGCCGTATTCCGCCAGGGCCATAAAAACCGGCACCTCCATTTCATTGACCAGGGGGAACTCAATCTGGTGTGCCGGGAAGGTTCGACGGAAAAACTCATCCGGTCGATGGGCGCCGGGACCCTGGCCGGCGGGGACACCTTCTTCAATGTGTCCGTGTGCACCACCTCCCTCCTGAGCCAGAGCCGCTCCAGTCTGAAAACCCTTCACCATGACGATTTCACCGACCTGCGGCGGACCATGCCCTCCCTGGCCGTCAAGCTGGAGGACTATTTTTCGAAAACCACCAAGGACCATGAACTGCTGAAGGAGCAGGACATCAACCGCCGGCATCATCTCCGCGTCAGGATCGGCGGCGTCATCCAGTTCTTCATATTGAACGCCGAAGGCGCCCCCATCGCCGATGCCTTCAAGGGCTCGCTCTCGGATATCTCCATTGGCGGCATCTCCTTTTTCATCCGGATCACCAACCCGAAACTCCCCCAGATGCTCCTGGGCCGGAAGATTCGGGTCGAGTTCAGCATCCCGGCCAAACCTTCCGGGATCGACGTGGCGGAGACGGGTGTCGTCATCGGTGTGATCGACCATCTTTTCAACAGCTACTCCGTCCACCTCAGGTTCGCGCGGGAACTCCCCGAATCCCTCATCGAAGCGGCCACGTCCCCCTCCTGATGCCCGCCCGAACGGACCCATACGCCCCGAACCCCGTGGGAACGCCGTGGAAAACGCCATGCAAGCCGGGCCGTAACGACGTCAGCGGGAATTCCCGCCGAATCAATATTTTCTCTTGCGACTTGATCTACATGGGCTTATACTAATGATTTACATTTATTAAGAATGCTAATGTATCGGCCCTTCGGGCCGCGGCATAAAGGGACAGGACACATCATGAACCAGAACTCCCCCATCGTCATCGGATGCGATCATGCGGCGGTGGCGCTCAAGGACATCATCAAAGCCTACCTCGTCGACAAGGCCGGCATCGAGGTCAAGGACGTCGGTACCTTCACCGCGGACTCCGTGGACTACCCGGATTACGCCGTTCAGGTCGCAAAGGCCGTCTCGGACGGAACCTACGCGCGGGGGATCCTCCTCTGCGGCACCGGGATCGGCATGTCCATGGCGGCCAACCGCTTCCCCCGGGTCCGGGCGGCGCTGTGCAGCGACCTCTTTGCCGCGAGGCTCTCGCGGCAACACAACAACGCCAACATCCTGGTGATGGGCGGACGCGTCATCGGGGATATCCTGGCCATCGAGATCCTGAAGACCTGGCTGGAGACCCCCTTCGAAGGGGGGCGGCATCAGTCCCGGCTGGATAAGTTCGACCAGGTGTGTTAAGGCGTCCGGCTGAAGGTGTTCTGTCAACCCATAACCCGAAGGAAGCTGAAAAGGAACTGCCGTTGGAGCTGAATGTCATTGAACGAATCGACCCCGAGATCGCAAGCGTCATCGCCGATGAACTGAGGAGGCAGGAAGAGACTCTGGAATTGATCGCCTCCGAGAATATCGCCAGCCCGGCGGTGATGGCCGCCCAGGGAAGCGTCCTCACCAACAAATACGCCGAAGGCTATCCCCGGAAGCGCTATTACGGCGGATGCAGGTTCGTCGACAAGGCCGAAGAGCTTGCCATCGATCGGGTCAAGCGCCTCTTCGGCGCGGACTATGCCAATGTCCAGCCCCACTCCGGCTCCCAGGCCAACATGGCGGTCTACTTCGCCCTCCTGTCCCCCGGAGACACCGTGCTGGGGATGAGCCTGGCCCACGGCGGACATCTCACCCACGGCAGCCCGGCCAGCTTTTCAGGAAAACTCTTCAATTTCATCCATTACGGCGTCGGCAGGGAGACCGGAACCATCGATTACGACGAGGTCGCCCGCCTGGCCGAAACCCACCGCCCCAAAATGATCGTGGCCGGGGCCAGCGCCTATCCCCGCATCATCCGCTTTGACCGCTTCGCCGAGATCGCCCGGGCCGCAGGCGCCTACCTCATGGTGGACATGGCCCACATCGCGGGCCTGGTGGCCGCGGGGCTTCACCCCTCCCCCGTGCCCCACGCGGATGTGGTCACCTCGACCACCCACAAGACCCTGAGGGGGCCCCGGGGCGGATTAATCCTGGCCCGGGAGGAGCATTCCAGAAAAATCGCAAGCCAGATCTTTCCGGGCATCCAGGGCGGTCCGCTCATGCATGTCATCGCGGCCAAGGCGGTGGCCTTCAAGGAGGCCCAGAGCAGCGCGTTCACGGACTACCAGAAAAACATCGTGAGGAACGCCGCCCGTATGGCCGGGCGGCTGATGGAAAACGGCATCAAGCTGGTGTCGGACGGCACCGACAACCACATGATGCTGGCCGACCTCACCCGCTTCGACATCACCGGGAAGGACGCCGAGCACGCCCTGGACCTGGCGGGGATCACCGTGAACAAGAACGCCATCCCGTATGAAACCCGAAGCCCGCTCGTCACCAGCGGCATCCGCATCGGGACCCCGGCGGTCACCTCCCGGGGCATGAAGGCTGCCGAGATGACGGTCATCGCGGACCTCATCGTGACGGTGCTCAAATCCCCCGGGGATCCCGAAGTAACCGCAGGGGTCCGCGAGTCGGTGCTGTCGCTGTGCCGGAAATTTCCCATTTATCCGGAGGAGCGCGGGACGGCGGGCGATGGATCCTGACGTGAACCGCATCCTGCCCGAACGGCCGTCATGGCTCACCTACTTCATGGACATCACGGGCCTGGTGTCCAGGCGTTCGACATGCATGCGGCGGGCGGTCGGGGCGGTCATCGTCAAAGACAAGAGGATCCTGTCGACGGGCTACAACGGCGCCCCCAGCGGGATCACCCACTGCCGGGAAACCGGATGCCTGAGGGAGCGGCTCAAGGTGCCCTCCGGCGAACGCCATGAGCTGTGCCGGGGCATTCACGCGGAGCAGAACGCCATCATCCAGGCGGCGTACCACGGCGTCTCGATTCGGGACGCGACCCTGTTCTGCACCCACATGCCCTGCTCCATCTGCGCCAAGATGATCATCAACGCCGGCATCACCCGGATCTATTACCTCTCCGGGTATGCCGACGATATGTCCATGGCCATGTTCGCGGAGGGCGGCGTCACGATATCCAAGGTCCAGGACGCCCCCGGGGAATAGCCCATGAAATGCCCGTACTGCGGTGAACTCGACAACAAAGTGATCGACTCGAGGCTCGGAAAGGACGGCAACGTCATCCGGAGGCGCCGGGAATGCATCCCCTGCGGCAGGCGGTTCACCACCTACGAGCAGGTCGAGGACATCCCCGTCATGATCATCAAGAAGGACGGCCGGCGGGAGATCTTCAGCCGCGACAAGGTCCGCTCGGGCATTCAGCGGGCATGTGAAAAGCGCCACATCAGCATGGACGTCATCGAAGAGATCCTGGACGATCTGGAGCGGGACATCCGGGAAATCGACCAGAAAGAGGTTCCCTCCCGTGTCATCGGCGAAAAGGTCATGACCCGACTTCATGAACTCGATGACGTGGCCTATGTCCGGTTCGCATCGGTCTACCGCGAGTTCAAGGATGTGGGCGATTTCGTTTCCGAACTCCGGAAGCTCCGGCGCAAGGACGCGACGGAGAAAGGCATCGAGTCCAAGGATGACTGAGGTCGGGTACATGCAAACGGCCCTGGCCCTGGCCCGAAAGGGATGGGGATTCACCTCCCCCAACCCGATGGTCGGGGCGGTGGTGGTCAAAGACGGCGCGTTCGTCGGCAAGGGCTGGCACGAGAAGGTGGGCGGCCCCCACGCCGAGGTCAATGCCATCGACGACGCGGGCGGCCGGGCCCGGGGCGCAGACCTGTACGTCACCCTCGAACCCTGCAACCACACGGGGCGGACCCCGCCCTGCACGGAAAAGATCCTCGCCGCGGGCATCCGACGGGTCTTTGTGGCCATGGAGGACCCCAATCCCCGGGTCGCCGGCGGGGGCGCAGAATTCCTCCGGGCCAGGGGCGTCCCGGTCATCACCGGCATCCTGGAAGAAGAAGCCCTGCGGCTCAACGAAATTTTTGTCAAATACGCAAGGACCGGGCGGCCGTTCGTCATCCTGAAATGCGCGGCCACCCTGGACGGCCGGATCGCCACCCGGACCGGTGACGCCCGGTGGGTCACCGGCGAGGCATCCCGGGCCCACGTTCACCATCTTCGTCACGGCATGGACGGCATCCTGGTGGGCATCGGGACCGTCCTGGCAGACGATCCCAGCCTGACCACACGGCTCGCAGACGGCCGCGGCCTCGACCCGACGCGGATCATCCTGGACAGCCGCCTGTCCATCCCCGAGGGCGCGAAGGTATTGACCGTCGCCTCATCCGCAGGCGCCGTCATCGCTGCCGGAGAGGCGGCGCCGGAGGAAAAGGCGCGCCGGCTTTCGGAAAAAGGCGCCACGGTGATCCGCCTCCCAGAGGCGGGCGGCGGCCTCGACCTCGGCCGCCTCATGGCGCGGCTGGGGGAAATGGGCATCACGAGCGTTCTGGTCGAGGGCGGCAGCCGGGTGGCGGCATCGGCCCTGAAAGCCGGGATCGCCGACAAGATCATGTTTTTTTTCGCTCCGAAGATCCTGGGCGGCGACGACGGCATTCCGATCTGCAGGGGCGAAGGGCCGGCCCGGATGGACGACTGCATCCCCGTGAAGGAGATGGCGGTCCGCCGGTTCGGAGAGGACGTGCTGATCGAAGGGTATGTCGACGGCGGCCGGACCCCGTGACAGGATGGAGGCTATGTTTACAGGGATCATAGAAGGATTGGGGACGATCCGCGGCATCCAGCCTTCGGGCGAAGGCTGCAAGCTGGCCGTCGACGCCGACTTCGCCCTCGCGGGCACCCGGCTGGGAGACAGCATCGCCGTCAACGGCGCCTGCCTCACGGCGGTGGCCCTGAACGGCCGGAGCTTCACCGTCGACGTCTCCCCCGAAACCATGGCCAGGACCACCTTCGGCCGCATGCGGGCGGGAGACCGGGTCAACCTCGAGCGGGCGCTCCGGCTCTCGGACCGCCTGGACGGCCACCTGGTCTCCGGCCACATCGACGGGATGGGCTCCCTGGCCGACCGGAAGGCGCGCAGCAATGCCATCATCATCTCCTTCCGCGTCCCGCGCGACCTGACCCGGTACATGATCCCCAAGGGGTCCGTGGCCGTCGACGGGGTCAGCCTCACCATCAACGCCGTGACGGCCGACGGGTTCGAGGTGAGCCTCATTCCCCTCACCGCCAGGCTGACGACGGTGGGAATGAAAGCGGTCGGCGACGCCGTCAACATCGAAACGGACATGATCGGAAAATACGTCGAGCGGTTTGTCACCGGCGGGAAGCCCAAGACGGCTGCGGGCCAGGACGGCGTCGACATTGACTTTCTGGCCAGGCACGGCTTTCTGTAAAGGCCGCTGCGGGCTGAACCATCCGCCTCCGGCTCGGGTTTGGTCGGCGGATCATCCAAAAGGCATCAAAGGAGTTAAAGAAGAACCATGCCGCAAATCTCTATCGAACAGGCGATTCAGGACATCAAAGACGGTCGCATGGTCATCCTCGTCGACGACGAGGACCGTGAAAACGAGGGAGACCTCACCATGGCGGCCGAGAAGATTACCCCGGAGGCCATCAACTTCATGGCCAAATACGGCAGGGGGCTGGTCTGCCTGTCCCTGACCGGAGCCAAGGTCGACGCCCTCAAGCTGCCCATGATGGTGCAGAACAATACATCGAGGTTCGAAACCGGCTTCACCGTCTCCATCGAGGCCAAGAAGGGCGTCACCACGGGCATCTCCGCGGCCGACCGTGCGACGACCATCCTGACGGCCGTCGCAGACGGCTGCCGGCCCGAAGATCTGGCCCGGCCGGGCCATATCTTCCCCCTCCGCGCCCGGGACGGCGGGGTCATGGTTCGGGTGGGGCAGACCGAGGGATCGGTCGACCTGGCGCGCCTGGCCGGTTTGAAGCCCGCGGGCGTCATCTGCGAGATCATGGACGACGACGGCACCATGGCGCGGATGCCGAGGCTTGAAAAGTTCAGCAAGGAGCACGGCATCGGGATCTGCACCATCGCCGACCTCGTGGCCTACCTGCTCCGGAACGAATCCTTCGTGCGCCGGGCCGCGGATACGAAAATCCCGAGCCGCTTCGGGGGAGAGTTCCGGATCATCGCCTACGAAAACGATATGGACAACCTGACCCATATCGCCCTGGTCAAAGGAGAGATCACCCCTGAAACACCGATTCTGGTCCGCGTCCACTCGGAATGCATGACCGGCGATATCTTCGGCTCCCTCCGGTGCGACTGCAGCGACCAGCTCCACAAGGCCATGGAGATGGTCGAAAAGGAAGGCGCGGGCGTGATCCTCTATCTCCGCCAGGAGGGGCGCGGCATCGGGCTGGTCAACAAGCTGAAGGCCTATGAACTGCAGATCAATCACGGCCTCGACACCGTCGAGGCCAACCGGGAACTCGGTTTCAAGGACGACCTCAGGGATTACGGCATCGGCGCCCAGATCCTGCGGGACCTGGGCGTGAGAAAGATGCGGCTCATGACGAACAATCCCAAGAAGATGGTCGGCCTCCAGGGATACGGCCTCAGCATCGTGGAGCAGGTGTCCATCGAGATCCCGCCCAACGATTTCGACCGGTGTTACCTGGAATGCAAGAAACTGAAGATGGGCCATCTGTTGAACATCGACGCCAACCCCTGACCCCCGGCCGCCTGTCACGCGGAAGCGCAGGGGGATGCGCCGCAAAGGCCCTCCTCCCGCCTTCCGCCCGCGAACCCGAACCCAAAAAAGGAGAATTTCATGCCGAATATGTTTGAGGGCAAACTGATTGCGGAGGGGAAAAAATTCGCCGTCATTGCCAGCCGATTCAATGATTTCATCACCGACCGCCTGGTGGGCGGCGCCCTGGACGCCCTTTCGCGCTCCGGGGCGGACGATGCGGACATCGACATCGTCAAGGTGCCGGGAGCATTTGAAATACCGCTTCTGGCAAAGAAGATGGCGGCAAAAGGCCGGTATCATGCCATCATCTGCCTGGGCGCCGTGATCCGGGGATCCACATCCCACTACGACTATGTATGCGCCGAGGTATCCAAGGGCATCGCGGCGGTCACCATGGAATCGGAGGTCCCGGTGATCTTCGGCATCCTCACCACCGACACTATCGAGCAGGCCATCGAACGGGCCGGTACCAAGGCCGGCAACAAGGGCTGGAGCGCGGCGGTCAGCGCCATCGAGATGGCCAATCTGATGGACGTCGTCAACCAGGCATGAATCCACCATGAAAAACCGTCGCAAATCCCGAGAGGCGGCCCTTCAGGCGCTCTATTACATGGACATCCGGAACGATCTCTCCCTTGAGGCGCTGGCGCTGTTTCAGCGCTGCTTCCCCCAGTCCGAAGAGGTGCTCCCTTTTTTCGAGACGCTGCTCAAGGGGGTCATGCGGAACCGTTCTCAGATCGATCGGCTCATCGAACGCTTCTCGAGCAACTGGAAGATCGGCCGCATGGCCTGCGTCGACCGCAACGTTATGAGGATTGCGCTGTATGAGATCCTTTACATGGAGGATATTCCGGAAAAGGTCTCCATCAACGAAGCCATCGATATCGGAAAGAAATTCGGGACCGACGAGTCGGGAGCCTTTATCAACGGCATCCTCGACAGCGCTCACATCGCACTGAAAAACAAAGAGATCCTGGTTGATGCCGAATCCGATTCGGCGATCCCCGATCGACTTCAGGAGGTGGAAGCCCCCGAGGCCGAACCGGATGAAGAAGACCCCGGCGTCTCTTTTTCACGAGTGACGGGAAAACCGGGGGTGGTGCGGCGGCGCGCGGCGCCGGCGGCCGCCGTACCGAATGAAACACAAAAGGAATGAGGAGTGCACAAAGATATGGATACGAGGAAGATTCTTCTGACGGAAGATGAAATACCCCGCAAATGGTACAACATCCTTGCGGACATCAAGATGAATCCGCCACTGGGACCCGACGGGAATCCCATCACGCCGGATGCCCTGGCCCCTGTTTTTCCCATGAACCTGATCGAACAGGAGGTCAGCACCGAGCGCTGGATCGACATCCCCGAACCGGTCCTGGATATCCTGACCATCTGGCGCCCCGCGCCGCTGGTCCGGGCGAGATCCCTGGAGAAGGCCCTGGGAACGCCCGCCCGGATCTATTACAAAAATGAGAGCCTGAGCCCCCCGGGAAGCCACAAACCCAACACGGCCGTTCCCCAGGTCTACTACAACAAGATCTTCGGCACCAAGCGGATGACCACCGAAACCGGCGCCGGGCAGTGGGGCAGCGCCCTGGCCTTTGCCTGCGCCCAGTTCGGCATGCAGTGCAAGATTTACATGGTCCGCGTCAGCTTCGACCAGAAGCCCTACCGCAAGGCCATGATGGAGACCTGGGGCGGACAGTGCGTGGCCAGCCCCAGCACAGAGACGCGGGCCGGCAGGGAAGCCCTGGAGCGGGATCCCCACACCCCCGGCAGCCTGGGCATCGCCATCAGCGAGGCCATCGAGGCGGCGGTCGGCGACGAGACCGGCAAAACCCGCTATTCTTTAGGCAGCGTTCTCAACCACGTCATGCTTCACCAGACCATCATCGGCCTCGAAGCCAAGAAACAGTTCGAAAAAATCGGCGAATACCCGGACGTCGTCATCGGCTGCGCCGGAGGCGGCAGCAATTTCGCCGGCCTCGCCTTCCCCTTCGTTCTCGACAAGATGAACGGCAGAAAGATCGACATCCTTCCGGTGGAGCCCGCCGCCTGCCCCACCCTGACCAAGGCGCCCTTTGTCTACGATCACGGGGACACCGCCCGGTACACGCCGCTGATGCCCATGCACAGCCTGGGCCATGCCTTCGTCCCGCCGCCGGTCCACGCCGGCGGGCTGCGCTATCACGGCATGGCCCCCACCGTGAGCCAGATCGTCACTGAAGGCATCGCGACGCCCAGGTCCGTCACCCAGATGGACGCGCTGGCGGCGGGGCTGCTCGTCGCGAGAACCGAAGGGATCATCCCGGCCCCCGAGACGACCCACGCCCTGGCCTGCGTGATCGACGAGGCGAAAAAGGCCAAGGAGGAGGGCAAGGAAAAGGTGATCGTCTTCACCTGGAGCGGACACGGGCTTCTGGACCTCACCGCCTACGAAAAATTCCTCTCCGGACAATTGACGAACTTTATCCTGACGGACGAGGAGATCGAGCGGTCGGAAAAAATCTTTGAAAATTTTCCCAAACCCGCCCTGCTGAAGAGCCGCTGATGGATCCCGAAGATCTTGACCGCTTTGAACGCCGCTGCCCCCGCCTCGGGGGTCCGGTCCGGTTCCGATACTGCCTCACCGCGGAGGAGGAAGGAAAGGCGTGCCATAAAACCATCGACTGCTGGTGGGAAGTTTTCGACGTGGTGACGTTTCTGAGGACGCATCTGTCGGCAAAGGCCTTTGAGACCCTCACGCAGAACCGGCCGATGAACAAGGTAACCAGTCTGGTGGGCCTCATTGAAAAAGCCCGGAAGCGTCTCTCCGGGAAATGACCCGGACGCCCGGGCGAGGAACGGCGCCCGCGGCGCCGGGGGCCGCCTCGGGTCCGGAAGGAAAGGAAAATCCCATGATTTTGAAAAGTATGGAAGTCGGGCCGATCATGGCCAATTGCTATATTCTGGGGTGCGAGGAAACCATGGAGGCGGCGGTCATCGATCCGGGCGGCGACCCCGACCGGATTCTGCAGATGCTGAAGGGGCTGGGCCTCGCGGTCAAGCTGATCATCAACACCCATGGTCACTTCGACCACGTGGGCGCCAACAAGCGGCTGAAAGACGCCACGGGCGCGCCGATCTGCATCCACAGGGAGGACGCCCCCATGCTCGCCCATCTCAGCCAGGCGGCGGCTTCCTTCGGTCTTTCCGCGGAAAACTCCCCGACGCCCGACCAGATGCCGGGTGACGGCGACACCCTCACCTTCGGCAGGATCACCCTGAAGGTGATCCATCTGCCGGGCCACAGCCCCGGAGGGATCGCGCTCCAGACCGGGGACGCCGTCTTTGTCGGGGATACGCTCTTTTCCGGCTCCATCGGAAGAACGGATCTGCCGGGCGGCGATTTCAATCAGCTCATCAACAGCGTCCGCAGCAAGCTTTTCACGCTTCCCGATGAAACCCAGGTCTACTGCGGGCATGGCCCGGCGACCACCATCGGGAGAGAGAAGCGATACAACCCCTTTTTCCGGTAACCGAAGATCGCCCGGGGAGGCGCCGGGTTTCCGGACCGACGCCGCCTTTCCGGGCCGCCGCCCATCCGCAACGAGGGCCGGAACGTCGAATCCTTCTGCCGCGGAAGGCCGCAGGCGATTCCCGGCAGGTTCCCCGGAGTCCGATTTTTTGTTTCAATTTCTCCTGTAAAGTGCTTACATATACCGTAGCGTACGCTGGACAGACAACTTTTCAAACCGCCCCCGCATGGGTGTGGTTTATGCCGGACCCCAGATCATGACAATTCTAAGTGACAGGAAACCGACGCGCCCGATTCACGTCGGGCAGGTTCAGATCGGGGGCATGGCGCCCATCGCGGTCCAGTCCATGACCAACACGCCGACTGCGGACGTTGAAGCGACGACGGGCCAGATCCTGCGCCTGGAACGCGCCGGATGTGAAATCGTGCGCGTGGCGGTTCCCGACATGGCCGCCGCCGCAGCGATCCGGTCGATCCGCAAGGGCATCGGCATCCCCCTGATTGCCGACATCCATTTCGACCATCGGCTGGCCATCGCCGCAGCCAGGGCCGGGGCCGACGGGCTGCGCCTCAACCCCGGCAATATCGGGGGCATGGACAAGGTGGCCGCTGTCGTGAGCTGCGCCAAAGACCACGGTCTCCCCATCCGCATCGGGGTGAATTCCGGCTCCCTTGAAAAGGATATCCTGAAAAAATACGGCGGCGCCACGGCGGAGGGAATGGTCGAAAGCGCCCTGCGGCACGTGGAGATGCTCCATTCCTGCGATTTTCACGAGATCAAAATCTCCCTCAAGGCATCGGATGTCGGCCGGACCGTGGCGGCCTACCGATTGCTCTCCCAAAAAACCGACTTCCCCCTCCATGTCGGGGTCACGGAGGCCGGCGGGATCTTTCCGGGCATCGTCAAATCCGCCCTGGGCATCGGCATGCTGCTTGCCGAAGGCATCGGGGACACGATCCGCGTCTCGCTGACCCGCGACCCGGTGGAGGAAGTCCGGGTCGGATATGAAATCCTGAAGGCCCTGGGGATCCGAAGGCGCGGGCCGGAGATCATCAGCTGCCCCACCTGCGGCCGCTGCCGCATCAATCTGTTCGAGGTGGCCGAGGAGGTCGAGAAGGCCCTGATGTATGTCGTTGCGCCCGTCAAGATCGCCATCATGGGGTGCGTGGTCAACGGCCCGGGGGAAGCCAGGGAGGCCGATATCGGCATCGCCGGCGGAGACGGCGTGGGCATCCTCTTCAAAAAAGGCGAGGTGGTCCGAAAGGTCCCCCATGAAAAACTGGTCGAGGTGCTGCTGGCGGAGGTCGAGCGCTTCACCGCATCCCAACCGACGGCGGATCCTTCATCGACCTGCATGCCCTGATCCTGGAAAGGCGGCGCGGGGGAAGACCCGGTTCGAGAAAGCAAAACGAAAGGAACACCATGGCAACACAACCGAAAAGCGCAATCACGCCCACGAGGACCGAAGATTACTCGGAATGGTACCAGCAGGTGGTCAAGGCATCGGACATGGCCGACCGCTCGCCGGTCCGGGGCTGCATGGTCATCAAACCCTGGGGATACGCCCTCTGGGAGAATATCGTCCGGGAGCTGGATGACCTCTTCAAGGCCACCGGGGTGAAAAACGCCTATTTCCCGCTTTTTATCCCCTTGAGCTTTCTCGAAAAAGAAGCCGAACACGTGGAGGGGTTCGCCAAGGAATGCGCCGTCGTCACCCACCATCGCCTCGAAAAGAACGCCGCAGGCGGCCTGACCCCTGCGGGCGAGCTGGCCGAACCGCTGGTCGTGCGCCCCACCTCGGAAACCATCATCGGCGACTCCTTTGCCAAGTGGGTCAGCTCCTACCGGGACCTTCCGCTGCTCATCAACCAGTGGGTCAACGTGGTGCGCTGGGAGATGCGGACCCGCATCTTTCTCCGGACCAGCGAGTTCCTCTGGCAGGAGGGCCATACCGTGCACGCCACGGCCGAGGATGCCCTGGAACGCACCCGCCTGATGCTGGACGTCTACACCCGCTTCGTGCAGGACTACCTGGGCATGCCCGTCATCAAGGGTCGGAAAACCGCCTCCGAACGGTTTCCGGGCGCGGTGGACACCCTCTGCATCGAGGCCATGATGCAGGACCGGAAGGCGCTTCAGGCCGGCACCTCCCATTTCCTGGGCCAGAATTTCGCCAAGGCATCGGGCATCAAATTCCAGACCGCCGAAGAGAAGGAGGAGTTCGCATGGACCACCTCGTGGGGGACCTCCACCCGGATGATCGGCGGCGTGATCATGACCCACGGGGATGACGACGGGGTGATCATGCCGCCCCGGGTCAGCCCGGCCCACCTCGTGCTCCTCCCGATCTTCCGGAACGACGATGAACGGACCAAGGTCATGGAATACACCGCAAGCCTCGCCGCCGAGCTGAAGGAAATCTACTACCACCACGCCCGCGTCCGCGTCGAGATCGACGAACGGAGCATCGGCGGGGCACGGGGCTGGGAATGGATCAAGAAGGGCATCCCCCTCCGGGTGGAGATCGGGCCCAGGGACATCTCCGAAAACGCCGTCTTCGTCGCTCGGCGCGATATGGATCACCGGCAGAAGAAATCCTTTCAACGGGAGGTCTTCACGGGGGGCCTCTGCGATCTCCTGGACGAGATCCAGGGCAACCTCTTCCAGCGCGCCCGGGCTTTCACCGACGACCACACCCGGACCATCGACACCCCGGAGGATTTCTACGGCTTCTTCACCCCCGACAACCTCGACAGGCCCGAGATTCACGGCGGCTTTGCCATGAGCCACTGGTGCGGCGATGCTTCCTGCGAGGCGAAGATCAAGGAGGACCTCACGGTCACCATCCGCAGCATCCCCCTCGACAACGCCCCGGAAAAAGGCCGCTGCATCTGCTGCGGGAAGCCGTCAGGCGAGCGCGTGGTCTTCGCCAAAGCCTACTAAACCTGAATCCGGGGGTTCCCTGCATCATGGTTCGTATCAGCGACATCATTGATAAAATGATCGAAGTCAACCCGGACGCGGACATCGATCTCATCGACCGCGCCTATATCTACTCCGCCCGGGTCCACGACGGCCAGGTTCGCCTGTCGGGAGAGCCCTATCTCTCCCATCCTTTAGAGGTCTCGGCGATCCTGGCGGATATGAACCTCGACGCCGTCTCCATCGCGGCGGGACTCCTCCACGACGTCGTGGAGGACACCCATGCGACCCTGGATGAAATTTCGGAGATCTTCGGTCCGGATGTGGCCCACATCGTCTCGGGCGTGACCAAGCTGAGCAAGGTCGAGACCCACAGCGCCCATCAGCGCCATGCCGACAGCATCCGGAAGATGATCCTCGCCATGGCCGACGACATCCGGGTCATCCTCATCAAGCTGGCCGACCGTCTCCACAACATGCGCACCCTTGGCTTTCACAAGAACGACAAGAAAAAGCGGGATATCTCCCAGGAAACCATGGACATCTACGCGTCCATCGCCTCGCGCCTCGGCATCTACTGGATGAAGCGGGAGCTGGAGGACACCTCGTTCATGTTCATCATGCCCGAGGAATACAACCGGATCAAGGGACTCGTCAGCAAGGACAGGGAGGAGCGGGAGCACTATATCGAAACCGTCATGGGGCTCATCCGCAAGGAGATGGACGAAGCCGGCATCCCCTGCGAGGTCCTGGGCCGGTACAAGCACTTCTACAGCATCTACCAGAAGATGATCACCCAGAACCTCGAATTCGAGGACGTCTACGACATCGTCGCGTTCCGGATCATCCTGGAAACCAAGAGCCAGTGCTATGAAGCCCTGGGAATCCTCCATGCCCTCTGGAAACCCATCGACATCAAATTCAAGGACTATATCGGGCGCCCCAAGCCCAACATGTATCAATCCCTCCACACCACCGTCATCGGCCCCTACGGCGAGCGGGTGGAAATCCAGATCCGCACCCGCGAGATGGACCGGGTGGCCAAATCCGGCATCGCGGCCCACTGGAGCTACAAGGAGGGGAAAAACCCGGACAAAAGCATCAGTGAAAAATTCGCCTGGATACAGAACCTGATCGAAAACCAGGCCAACATCGACAACCCCGACGAGTTCATGGAAAGCGTCCGGATCGACCTGTTTCCGGACGAGGTCTATGTCTTCACCCCCCAGGGCCAGGTCAGATCCCTGGTCAAGGGCGCGACCCCGGTCGACTTCGCCTACCTGATCCATACCGAGGTCGGCAACCAGTGCGTCGGCGCCAAGGTGAACGGACGCATGGTCCCCCTCCGCTACGAACTGAACACCGGCGACATCGTCGAGATCACCACCAACAAGAACCATCAGCCCAGCAAGGACTGGCTCAGCTTCGTCCGGACCGTCAAGGCCCGCTCCCGCATCCGGCAGTGGATCAAGACCCAGGAAAAGGAGAGAAGCATCTCCCTGGGCCGGGAGATGTGTGAAAAGGCCTTCCGCAAGCACAAGCTCAACTACAATGACGTGATCAAGTCCGAGGAGATGGAGACGGTGATCGTCGACTTCGGGTTCAAGGCCCTGGAGGATCTGATCGCCAATGTGGGGTACGGCAAGATCACGCCGCTCCAGGTGGTCCGGAAATTCATCCGCAAGCCTCTGGATGAAGAGGAAAGCGACGAATCGCTGCTGGACCGGATCATCCACCGGGTTCGGAAGAAGAAGCCCAAGACGGGCGGCGTGACGGTCAAGGGAATCGACGATGTTCTGGTCCGGTTCGGGAAGTGCTGCCAGCCCGTCCCCGGGGATTCGGTCGTCGGGTATATCACCCAGGGGCGCGGGGTGACCGTCCATCGGGTCAACTGCGTCAATGCCCTTCAGGTGAATCCGGATCGGCAGATCGAGGTGGAATGGAACGACGCGTCAGGCGGAGAAACCTACCCGGTCAAGATTCATATTCAATCGTTCGACCGGGTGGGGCTCCTGGCGGATCTGGCGTCGAACATAAGCAAAAACGGCGCCAATATTTTGAACGTTCACTCGGAAACCCGGGAAAACCAAACTGTCGACAGCATTTTCACCCTGGCGATCAAGGACATGAATCATCTCAATCGTGTCCTGTCGGACATCAAAAAGGTCAAACAGATTACCCGGGTCGAGCGCATCGAAGGTTGACGGTCCCGAAAAAAGCCCGATATCTGGGTTGCGCGTATCCCTCGTCACTGCGGCGTACTGCATGTACGCCGCACTTCTCTGGGTTCGCAAGCCGTATCTCGAACTTTTTACGAAACCATCTGTATGATGGACGTTAGGCCGCCTTGACGACCCGACCGGTCTTGATGCACTGGGTGCAGACGATTATCTTCCGGACCTGTTTGCCCCGCATGGCCCGGACCCGCTGCAGGTTGGGGTTGAAACGGCGTTTGTTGAGATTGTGCGCATGACTGACGTTGTTTCCGACCTGCGGGCGTTTGCCGCAGATCTCACACATTTTGGACATGATGATCACTCCTTGACTCTGGATGTTTCACTTCGGTTTCGTTTCTCGGTGCCAATTTGATGAGACCGTGGCGGGACGCACCGTGATGGCCCCGCAGGTGACTCGGCAAAAGCGCAATTGTGTAATATAGGCGATGCGTTTTCCCGTGTAAAGATTTTTTTCAGACTAATCGACCGGCCGTGCGCCGGAGGACTCCGGTTCGGTGGATGCATCCTTCTCGTCCGATTTGGCATCCAGGGCGTTTTCCCTGAGTTTATCCTCGCACAACGCGATGTACTGGATCGCTTTCTGGTGGATCCCCACGTCCGGATAGTTGGCGAGAACGGATTTGAAGCGCGTGAGGGCGGGCCGGTAGTTCTTGTTCTTGAAATAGAACATGCCGACATAAAACTCGTGGCCGGAGAGGCTTTTCTGGCATGCCTTGATATTTTCCCGCGCCTTTGCCGCGTAGGGATCGTCGGGAAACTGCTTCACGAGCCGCGCATAGACCTCCATGGCCTTTTCCGCGACGCTCTGGTCCCGGTCAACCGTATCGATCTGCTCGAAATAGCAGGTCCCGATCTGGTAGATGACATAGGGGATCGCCTCGTTTCTCGGGTGGAGGCTCTCAAACGCCTCGTAGGCGGCGATGGCTTCGTCGTACTCTTCCAGCCGGTAGCGGGCGTCTGCGATCTTGAGCTCCGCCAGGATCGCATACTTGCTGTAGGGATACCAGTCTTTGAGCTTTTCAAAGGATTCTATGGCGTTCCGATAATCGGCGCTTTCATAGTTGTACATGGCGTCGCTGACGAGGTCCTCGGAGGACTCTTCATCCTTCGACTGGAACCACGAGCACCCCGCGAGAAACACCACCAAGGTCATGACCGCTAAAATTGTTTTTTTCATCTCACCAACTGGTCTATGTAATGCTCCGCAGAAGCGGCGGCAAGGGCGCCGTCACCCACGGCGGTGGCGATCTGACGCAGGGGCGTGGCCCTCACGTCTCCCGCCGCGAATATGCCGGGAACCGACGTTGCCATGTGATCATCCGTCTGGATAAAGCCCTGGGCGTCCCGCGCAAGACCGTCTCCCAGAAAATCGGCATTGGGGTGAATGCCGATCCACACAAAAAAGGCGTCCGCCCTGAGCGTCCGCCCTTCACCGGACTTGAGGTTCCGGATATGGATGTTCTCCACGTGGGTGAGGCCGCTGACGCCCGTCACCACCGTATCCCAGAGAATCTCTATCTTTTCGTTGCCAAGGGCCCTCTCCTGAAGAATTTTCTCGGCCCGGAACCGGTCCCTGCGATGGATGAGATAGACCTTGCTGGCAAACTTCGTCAGAAACACGCTCTCCTGAACCGCCGTATCCCCCCCGCCCACGGCGGCGACCACGCGGTCCTTGTAGAAAGGCCCGTCGCAAGTGGCGCAGGAGGAGATCCCTTTTCCGAAGAACTGATCCTCCCCGGGGACCCCCAGCTTTTTCGGAGAAGCCCCCGTGGCGACGACGACGGCGCAGGTCCGGAAGCTCCGGCCCCCGGCGTTGACCACCTTGACCGGCCCTTCCAGGCTCAGGGATTCGACCTTCCGGGCATCCATCTCGAGGCCGAAGCGTTTGGCCTGATCGGTCATTCCCCGGACAAGGTCGATGCCGGTGATGCCTTCGGGATAGCCCGGGTAATTCTCGACCCGGTCGGTAATGAGAACCTGCCCCCCGGGAAGATGGCCTTCCAGCAGCAGCGTCCTGAGGCGCGCGCGCGCCGCGTAAAGCCCGGCGGTCAATCCGGCCGGGCCCCCGCCGATGATCACAAGATCGAAATCAACATCTGCCATTCATGATTCCCCAAACTGCGTGCAGATCCGTTTCACGAAGGGGATCGCACCCGATGGACGGACTGCCTGTCTTACAGCAGTTTGTTGATGGCCTCCTCCAGTTTGGCCTTGGCGACCATCCCGGTAATCTGGTCGGCGACCTCGCCGCCCTTGAAAAAAATGAGAGTGGGGATGGCGCGGATGCCGTATTTCGCGGGTGTGATTGGATTGTCGTCCACATTGCACTTCGTGAATTTGATCTTTCCTACGAAATCCTTTGCGAGCTGCTCGACTGTCGGTGCGATCGCCTTGCACGGCCCGCACCACGGCGCCCAAAAATCCACCAGAACCGGTATGTCCGATTTCAGCACTTCCGCTTCAAATCCGTTATCGTCAATATCCATAACACCTTCGGCCATAATCCTGTGTCCTTTCTTTGGGGTTGTTGAATCCAGAGATTATAGTGACAGCAGGGTTTGTTGTCAACCAGATTGCATTGCGGCAGGGGGCCGGCGCGGCCGCGGGATTGACAGGATCCAGGCCTTCTGCTACCTCTGGTGCCATGCCCCGGAGGCCCGGTCACGCAGGGTTCCCAGGCCCATCTCCCTGCTCCCGGCGTCCATATCCTGTTCTCTTCCGAAAGGAGGCTTATCCCCATGAGCAACAAAATCCGCGTCGGCGCCCTGATTTCTGGCGGGGGCACCAACCTCCAGGCCATCATCGACCGCAGCCTGGCCGGACAGCTCGACGCCCATATCGTCTTTGTCGGGTCCGACACCCCCCGCGCGGGAGGTCTCGAACGGGCCGGGAAACACCATATCCCCCGGTTCTGCGTGGACTATTCGGATATCATCCGCCGATACAGGGAAGATCCCGGGGGGATTTCCCCGCCCCCGGATTTCGACATGGACCGCGTCCTCTCCCGGCAGCACCTTTTTCCCCCCGGCACCGACCCGGGCACGCTGACGCGGTTTTTCACGGCCCGCGCCGCGGCCGAGGCCGCGCTCCTTGAGCAGATGGCGGTTCACGGCTTCGACCTGCTGGTCCTGGCGGGATTCATGAGGACCCTGACGCCCTATTTCATCGACCGCGTCAACGGCGACCCAGAAAAGCCCCGGATCATGAACATCCATCCGGCGATTCTGCCTGCCTTTCCCGGCGTGGACGGCTACGGCGACACCTATCGCTACGGCTGCAAAGTCGGCGGGTGCACGGTTCATTTCGTCGATTACGGCGAGGACTCGGGCCCCATCATCGGGCAGCGGGCCTTTCCCATCGCGCCCGGGGATTCCCTGGATGCCGTAAAGGAAAAGGGGCTCCGGCAGGAGTGGGAGCTCTATCCCGAGTGCATCCAGCTTTATGCCGAAAACCGGCTCAGGGTGGTCCGAAGAGGCTATGCGCCGGGGGATGGGCGGACGGCGGAGAGGTCCGTTGTGGAGATCTTGGCCCGGTCGGCTTCATAGGCGGGGCGCCGCGCTCATTTCCTTTTTTTCGAAGGGCCTTCCGGCGGTCCCGGGAAGGCCTGGGGATGCATCCTGGCGCAGAGGTCCTGCCAGCGGCACGAAGCGGGATCGCATTCCGCTCCGGGCTTGCCGAAGCAGGCCCGGCCCCCCTCGATGCGCTGGATGCTGCGGATGAGGTGCGGAATGTCGAGGGTGCTGCCTTCCTGACAGGATCCATTCTTTTCGCCCATCTCATGCCCCTCCGAAGACTTGGGTGGGTTGAGGTGGCGGGTTGCCACCGGCTTCTCCTCAACTTCAATAAACCAGGGAGGCCCGGTTTGTACATAGGGGATAGGCATCATTTGCATGGGATATTTTCCCGAAAGACCGAAGGATGACCTGACCGCGCGCGCCACCGGTCGCCTCAGCGCCGCTCGGGATCCGTTGCGCCGTCCCGGAAAGGAAATTTGATGAAAATCCGGGTGCCCTCCCCCGGCCGGGACCGGATCTCCATGCGTCCCATGAGGAGGTTGACCCGCTCCGTCATGCTGCTGATGCCCATCCGCCTTTCGCCGCCGGCAGGCTGACCGCGCTCCCCGGCATCAAATCCCCTGCCGTCGTCCTCGATGCGGAGAATGACGTTGGGATACACCCCCACCAGCCGGACGACGGCCCGGCCCGCCCCGGCGTGCTTCCGGATGTTGTTGAGGCCCTCCTGCACCAGACGGTAGATGTTGATCTCCAGAAACGGGTCCATGGGCCGGCCTTTCAGTCCGGCCGAGTAGAATTTCGCGGTGATGCCGGTCTCCTCCTCGAATTCGTCGCAATAGGAGGCCAGGGTCTCGATGAGCCCGATCTCCTTGAGTCCCGGGGGCCGGAGATCGTAGGAGAGGTTCCTGACGCTCAGAATGGACCGCCCCAGCACCGCACCCAGATGGGCGATGGTTTGACGGGTATCCGGGGGCAGCGCCGACGGTTCCCCCGCAAGGAACTCCAGGGAGATTTTGACGGTGGAAAGATCCTGGGCGAGAGTGTCGTGCAGTTCATTGGAGATCATCAGCCGCTCGTTTTCCTGCGCGTTCAGGAGCTGCTGGGAAAGGTTCTGGATCTGCCGCTCCGCCTGCTTCTGCCCGGTGATGTCCTCAACCATCTCGATGGCGGCCTGGACCCTGCCGTCGTCGTCCTTGACGGGCGACGAAATAATGCGGAAATAGCGGATGCCGCCGCCCGACGGCGTTTCGGCCACGGATTCGTGCACCTGGCCGTCCCGCAGGGTTTTGATCACCGGGCAATACGAACAGACCTTCTCCCCCGGGGGGTCGTTGAAGCTCCTGTAGCACAGCGGCTCCCCTGAAAAATCGACACGGGGATACCACCGTTTCATCTGCTTGTTCAGCGTCAGTATCCTCATATCGGGGCTGATCAGCGTGGCGCCGATGGCGATGTTGTCAAGGACGCTGCGGTATGGCTGCTCGACCTTTTTCCGTATAGACTCATCCCGGCGCACCCGCTCCGTGATGTCCCGAACGATCCAGACGATCTTGGCCCGCCCTTCCGATACGAATCCTCCCGCGGAAATCTCGCCCGTGAACACCGCTCCGCCGCCGGTCTTTAAAATCCGGATCTCCGGACCCCTGCGGAGCGAATCTCCGCCCCACGGGGGATCCCCGACGGCCAGGATATCCGCTGCGGTCATGGCCAGAAATTTTTCTCCGGCAAGGCCGAAGAGATCCTCGGCGCTTCCGTTGACGGCCTCGAAGCGGCGGGTCTCTTCGTCAAGAACAAGAATGGCATCCGGTGTGGTTTCAAACAGCAACCGGTACCAGGATTCAGGATGGTCCAGCATTTCTCTCATGGGCGATCGTCAGCGGGCCGGAAAATCCATGACGATTCGAAAATCCGGCCGGTTCATGAAACTGGGGGATTCTCCCATGTGAAATGATGAGAACCCCCTATATCAACTTCCTCGGCCTGCGTGCTATGACTGTCCGAAATTCGGACATCGTTGAAGGCTGTTCCGAATTGTCCTGATTTATCAAATCACGGCAGAAGCCTCAACAACCAATTCAGTGTGTTGCCTGATGGATATACCATCACGTCATTCATCGACCGCAGCGCCGCGAGGATGGAGCTTCGTCGGGAGACGCCCCGTCGCATGCCGTCTCCGCATGCCGCGGCATGGAAGCGCCCTGAAGGGACGTTCACAAGCTGATGAAACCGCCCGGGGCGCTCTCGAGGCGACCGGCCATCCGCGTCCCCGCGGAAGAAGATGAATCCGCGCAAGGAAAGGAAAACCCGCATGAGCCAGCCGAAAATCGCCGTCGACCTGATCCTGAAAAAACTCACGGAGAGCAGCGAAAAGGCCAAGACGCTTGCCCAGAAAGCTTCCGAAGTGCTCCTGGGGCCGCTGGAAACCGACCTCGCCGCGACGCCCTACGCGGTGGTGTACGAAGAGGACCGGGTGAAGCTGAAGCACTACCGGCCCGAAAAGGTCACCCACAAATTCCCCCTCCTGGTGGTGTACGCCCTGATCAACCGGGAGACGATGCTCGACCTTCAGCCCGGGC
>NZ_JBGSQX010000052.1:0-3553 GCF_041737845.1 Desulfococcus sp. | reverse complement strand
CAGCGGGCCGTGGCCCGGCACGAGATCCTGGCGGCCCTGCCCGACGTCGTCGGGGCCGCCTCCCGGATGCTCGAAATATCGGGGCGCTTCGCCGTCATCTTCCCCGCGGAGCGGCTGGCTGCCCTGCTGTCTGAAATGCGGGCCGCACGCATCGAGCCCAAGTTCCTCCGGATGGTCCACTCCCGCCGGGACGCGTGGGCCAGGCTGGCCCTGGTGGAGGGGATGAAGGGGGGCCGGACCGGCCTTGCCGTGGCCCCGGCCCTGGTGATCTACCGGGAGGACGGCGCCTACACCGACGAGGCCGGGGAAATGTTCCGGTCCTGACGACAGGACGAGGCCGCTTGCCTAC
Source organism: Desulfococcus sp. (assembly GCF_041737845.1). Classification (GTDB taxonomy): domain Bacteria; phylum Desulfobacterota; class Desulfobacteria; order Desulfobacterales; family Desulfococcaceae; genus Desulfococcus. The sequence goes on along the minus strand of NZ_JBGSQX010000052.1, from coordinate 3,204 downwards.
ACCAGGGGATTGAGGGTCTGCCCCGTGATCACCTTGGGATAGAAGTAGGTCGACTTTCTCGGCATGATCAGCCCGCTCTGGGCCACCGCCTGGACCTGTTCGATCCGGGTCGGATTGAGGATGAAGGTGACGTCCCAGGCTCCCGAGAGAACCCCGTCCACCGCCTTCCGGGGGTCCGTCGCATAGGCGATGAGCTTTTCGTTGTCGAGGCGGGCCTGATCGAATCCCAGAAGGTCCATGAAAATCAGCCGGGTCAGCACCGTCACGTCCAGATCCCGAACGGCCGCGGGAAGCGCATCGCCGAAGCGGGCCTTCATGACGCCGGGCTTGAGGGACAGAAGAAAGAGGTTCGGGAGGCCCTTCGTGAACACGCCGATGGTATGGCGGTCGGCGCCCGCTTCCAGTGCGGATGAGAAAGACGGCGGCACCCGACCCGAGCCCTTGCCGTCAAAGGACACCTCCGTAATGTCGAAAAATTCGGCGGCACGCGGGAGCAGGCCGGCCAGCATCCCCGGGTCCACCTCCTTCAGCATGCGGTGGGCGGGCAGGATGACCATGCCGGGGTCCTCCATGCTGGACAGGTACATCATGACATGGTTGGCCGGGTGGGCGTCGGTGAAGCCGGGGGTGCGACCGGCCACCCAGTCCCGGTAGGTCAGGGCCGTCTCGTAGCGGTGATGGCCGTCGGCGATGTAGATGGTCTTGGCGGCCATCTTTTTCGACACCAGGGCGGTGACCGCAGGGTCGGTGATCCGCCAGAGCCGATGGTGGTGGCCGTAGGTGTCCGTGAAGGCCATATCGGCGGCCTGCCCGATGACGGCCGCCATCAGGGTCTCCAGGATATTCTCCCGGTCGGAGTAGAGGGAGAAGATCGGGCTGAAATTGGCATGGCAGACCTTCATCAGCTCGAACCGGTCGGATTTCACTTTGGAGAAGGTCGTTTCGTGGGGCAGGACGACGCCCTTTTCAAAGGGCTCCAGCCGAACCCGGGCGATGAGGCCGTAGCGCTTCAGGGCATGGCCTGCGGCATCGAAGTCGATGGTCGTGAGATAAAAGGCCGGCAGTTCATCCCGGACCAGGATCCCCTCCCGAAGCCAGGCGTCATATTCCCGGCCGGCGCGGGTGTAGCGGTTGTCCTGCGCCGTATCCGAATCGGATGTCCTGGCCAGGATCAGCCGGATGACGTTGTACGGATCGGTGCCGTAGAAGCGCTCCTGCTCCTCGGGGGAAATCACATCGTAGGGCGGGGTGCAGACCGCCGCGAGATCCGTGATTCTCTCCTGATTGTACACGATTCCCCGGAAAGGGATGACTTCGGCCATGATATGCACTCCTTATATCGTTGTTGGACACGGCGATGGATGCCAGGTATCGCCCTTCAGGCGGGGCGCTTCATCTCGCCGCCTTTCTAACCGCTCTAACTCAAAAGGATTTCTGATACTAGAAAGGCCGGGCCGATTCAAGAAAAATTTCGCCTGCGCCGGTGTTTTTTCCGGGGCCGCCGTTTTTTTCAACAAGAGGATTGACAGATACGGGCAAACAGTATAGAGAAGCGTCCTGTCTGCTCTTGAGAGGGTTGGAGAGGTGGCCGAGCGGCTGAAGGCCCCGCTCTCGAAAAGCGGTATCCTGGCAAAACCGGGATCGTGGGTTCGAATCCCACCCTCTCCGCCAAATTCACATTACCCCGGAGCACACAACCATAACGGCGATACCCGCCGTGATTTTTGATTTGATCTGACTGTTGCCGGAAATCATTCGGGAACACATACGGAGAGATGACCGAGCTGGCCGAAGGTGCACGACTGGAAATCGTGTGTGCTGTCACAAGCGGCACCGAGGGTTCGAATCCCTCTCTCTCCGCCATCCATCGGCCGACCCATCCCGTTTTCCCTGTTCCGCCCGCATTCCCGACCCTCATCCCGGCTCCCCAAGGCCGTTCACGGATATGACGGTGCGCTTCAATCGGGCAGGGTAACACAGGCCGGTTGACGTTCGGGAAGTTTCAATGTCTTATTTGGTTCTCGCCAGAAAATACCGCCCTCAGACCTTTGAGGATGTTGTCGAGCAGGCCCACGTCACCCGGACCCTGACCAACGCCATTCGTTCGGGCCGCGTCGCCCACGCCATTCTCTTTTCCGGCCCCAGGGGCACCGGCAAGACCACCATCGCCCGCATCCTGGCCAAGGCCATGAACTGCGAGAAGGGCCCCACGCCCGTCCCCTGCAACGCCTGCGCCTCCTGCAGCGAGATCACGAACGGCGGGGCCGTCGATGTCTTTGAGATCGACGGGGCCTCCAACAACGGCGTCGACCACATCCGCGACCTTCGGGACAATGTGAAGTACATGCCGGCCCGCAGTCGATACAAGATCTACATCATCGACGAGGTCCACATGCTCAGCACGCCCGCGTTCAACGCCCTCCTGAAGACCCTTGAGGAGCCTCCGGAGCACATCCTCTTCCTGTTCGCCACCACAGAGCCCCAGAAGATCCCCATCACCATCCTCTCGCGGTGCCAGCAGCATCACCTCCGGCGGATCAACGCCATGGATGTCGCCCGCCACATGGGCGCGCTGTGCCTGCAGGAAGGCCTTGCGGTCCCCGAGGCGAGCCTCGCCCTCATCGCGCGGGAGACCGGCGGGAGCATGCGGGACGCCCTGAGCCTCCTCGACCAGGTGATGAGCTGCACCGAGGGGGAGATCACCCATGAAGGGGTCCTGAATCTCCTGGGCGTGGCCAGCCGGGAGGTGCTGTTCAGGATCACCGAAAGCGTCTTCGGGGGAAACATCGCCGATATCCTGGATATCATCGACGACGTCTACCGGCGCGGCCGCGACATCAAGGCCTTTTTCGCCGCACTGACGGCCCATTTCCGGGATCTCTGGGTCGTCAAAACGGTAAAGGACACCGCCCGGATCGTCGACGCGCCCCCCGCCGAGGTCGAGCGGATGAGGTCCCTCGTGGGGAATGTCTCGGCGGTTTACCTGGGCCAGCTCCTTGACGCCTTCCTGCGGGAGGAATCCGCCGTCAAGTTTTCCAGCCAGCCCCGACTGGCCCTGGAGATGGCCTTTATCCGGCTCTTCCAGATCCGGCCGGCCCTGCCCATCGAGACCGTCCTTGCGAAGCTGGACGATCTGGCCCGGCGGACGGCGGCCGAGCCCGTCCGAACCCGCCCCGCACCCACCCAGATGCGGGAGCCCGGCCC
>NZ_JBGSQX010000172.1:0-4692 GCF_041737845.1 Desulfococcus sp. | reverse complement strand
CAGCTCCGCCATCATGGACGATCTGACCGGGCTTTACAACCGCGCCTATTTCATCAATTCCCTCGAACTGGAAATCAAGCGCGCCGTCCGCCAGAAATACACCATTGCCCTGACCATGATGGACATCGATGACTTCAAGCTTTACAACGACAGGCTCGGCCATCTTGACGGCGACATGCTGCTGCGGGAGATCTCCCAGGTCATCCGCCTGTCCGTCCGGGAGGTCGATATGGCGGTCCGCTACGGGGGGGAGGAGTTTGCCGTCATCATGCCCTACACGGACCGCGATGACGCGCTCAAGGCCGGGGAGCGGGTCCTCGACATGGTCCGGAAGCACCCCTATTCCAACGGCATGATCTCAAGAGTGAAGCCGGTAACCTTGAGCGCCGGCGTCGCGGTCTTTCCAGAGGATGCCAAATCGGTGAACGAGCTGATCTGCCGGGCCGATGAAATGCTTTACAGGGCCAAACGCTCTGGAAAGGACCGGGTTTGCAGCAGGCATACGGATAAGGAGAACCTATGCCGCCGCGCGGGCTGAAGGGGTGAGGGCGACAGGATTGAACTCGAAAATACTGAATTGCTCCGGGAGGGATTCCATGAAAAAATCGTTTCTTGCAGCGCTGATTGTTGGAGCTATCTGCTTCAGTGCAACGGTTGACGGATGGAGCGGCCCTCCAAAAAGCGGCGGCGTGATCATTTACGGAAGGGGGGCGGATTCGGTCACCCTCGATCCCGCAAGAAGCGATGACGTGGAATCCGCAAAGGTGCTGGAAAACATATTTGAGGGCCTGGTCCGCTACAAAAATGACTCGACCGAAATCGAGCCCTGCCTGGCGGCCTCTTGGAAATCTTCAAGAAATGAAACTGAGTGGATTTTTCATCTGCGAAAAGGGGTGCGTTTTCACGACGGGACCGCATTCAATGCGGATGCCGTGGTCTTTTCATTTATGAGACAGATGGATACCCGCCATTCCTATCATCTTGAGGATTTCAAGTATGCCGGATTCACCTTCAAGTATGTACGGAACGTTGAGCCGCTCGATGATTACACGGTCAGGATAACACTGGATAAACCCTATGCGCCGTTTCTGTACAATATGGCCATGACATCTGCGGCGATTGTCAGCCCGGCGTCCGTGAGCCGCTGGAAGGACGAGTCCTGGAAACACCCGGTGGGAACCGGCCCGTTCCGGTTTGAAGAATGGGTTCAGAATGAACGGATTGTTTTGCACAGAAATCCGGCCTATTGGGGAAGTGCCGCCTATCTTGACACAGTGGTTTTTAAGTCCACTCTCGATAACAGGGACCGCCTCCTTGAGCTCAAAACATCGGCCATTCACATCATGGACGGCATCAGCCCGGGAAGCATCCATGAAATTGTCAGAAGCGATGCGATGGAGCTGAAAAGCAGTGCCGGCGTCAATATCGGCTATCTGGCCATGAATACGGAGAAACAACCTTTTGACAACCTGAAGGTCCGGCAGGCCGTCAATCATGCCATCCATAAGAAAAACCTCGTAAAGCTCCTGTACCAGGACATGGCCGTACCGGCCAAAAGCCCCATACCACCCACACTTTGGGGGTATGCCGATGAGCTGGTCGATTATGAATATGACCCGGAAAAAGCCAGAGCGCTGTTAAAGGAAGCGGGTTATGACGGGGGGTTTACAACCACGCTCTGGGCAATGCCTGTTCCCAGACCCTATATGCCCGAACCCGAAAAGATCGCCAGGGCGATTAAATCCAACCTTGCGGCGGTGGGCATCCACGCAGACATTGTCACCCACGACTGGGGCACATACCTCGATAAAGTTTCCAACGGCGAACATGACATGTGCCTGCTCGGATGGATCGGCGATAACGGTGACCCCGACAATTTTCTTTATATGCTGCTGGACAAAGACAACGCTGTAAAACCCCATGCGGAAAATGTCTCTTTTTTTAAACACGAAACCCTTCACGATATCTTAATTGAGGCGCAGCAGATTTCAAGCCGGGAGAGGCGAGGGGAGCTTTACAAAAAGGCGCAGGAGATCATTCACATGGAAGCGCCGTGGGTGCCCCTTGTGCATGCGAAGCAGATGGTGGTCTGCAACCGATCCGTCATGGGCCTCGCACAACATCCCACCGGGATCATCAGGTTCCAGAGTGTATGGAAAGAATAGCACATGGAATTTCCTGCAATGAAAAAAAGCCGGGGAATATGGGGATTCAGATCGATTACGGTAAAATTGGTGATCATCTTTATCTTGATCGTTATCGCTCCGATGACCATCACCACCTACATCAGCATGCATATTTTCTTCAATGACTTCGAGGCGGAGCAGCAGCAAAACAGTTTGATCGCTCTTGATAATGCTCAAAAAATTCTGTTTCAATACACTCAGAAAGCCGAAAAGATTGCAAGCCTGCTGACGCACGCGGATGAATTGATAAAACACGCGGATGTTCAGGAAATTGAAAATTTTTTGTATGCCAACCAGGATTTCTGGTCTCCGGCGATTGTTGAAGTTTTTTCAGCGAAAAACAAATCGTTTGTCCGAAATTATGTGAGACGAAGAAATATAGACCTGTATTTTTCTCCTTCAGAAGATCCGCTGCTGAAAAAAGCGATGGGTCTGGAAATCCAAACCGACTATTTTGCTTCTCGATACGGGTTGACCATCAAATCCACCGCACCGATCATCGACCCGTCCACTTTCCAGGTCATGGGGGCCGTGATTGTATCTTATCCCTTGGACACAACGTTTCTACAGGAAATTCAGGACCAGATTAAAGCCGATGTAACCCTGCAGTGGAATGAAAACGGAAATATCCACAGCACGCTGATCGACCCGCTGGGAAAACATCGGATGCACATTTGGGAAGAGGGTATGTCAACATTCAACAGCGTACAGGGGGAGACCGTCAACCGGAAGGAGATCATCAGCAGCACTCCCTACTCGATCTCCTACGCGCTTCTGAAAAACAATGGGTCCGACCCGGTCGCGGTCCTCTCCACGGCAATCAACTGTGAGAACGCCGAGCGATACCGTAAGGAAACCGCCCACCTCTTTCTGATCAGCTCGATCATCGCATTTGCCCTGGCGGCCGGTATCGGGGTCTTGACTGCCAAGTCGTTTACACGACCCATCCATAAGCTTCTTGATGCCACCAATCGTTTGGCATCGGGGCGTCTGGATGAACGGGTGGAACTGGAGCAACCGGACGAAATTGGAAAACTTGCCTCTGCGTTCAATGAAATGGCGGACAGGCTCGAACAGAAAAACCATGAACTTACAGAAGCGCTCCGGGTAACGGAGGAGTATGGAAGAAAGATCGCTGAAACCAATTCGGATCTCGAAAATTTGAATGCGGACCTTGAACGCCGGGTTGTTTTGCGAACGGCTGAGCTGATAAAAAGCAACCATGATCTGGAACAGACCATCCTTGCGTTGAAGGAGGCAAAAAACCAGGCCGAGAAAGCAAACTGCACCAAGAGCGAATTTCTGTCCAACATGAGCCATGAGCTGCGTACCCCGCTGAACCATATCATGGGATTCACCGAACTGGTTGTGGGCAGGGATTTCGGTGAGTTGAACGAGATCCAGGAGGAGTACCTGAAGGATGTGCTGACCAGCAGCAGTCACCTGCTCGCCCTCATCAACGATATCCTCGATATTGCAAAAATCGAATCCGGAAAGATGGAGCTGGACCTCTCGGAGATCGCCATCCGCGATGTGATTCAGGGAAGCCTGACCATGGTCAGGGAGAAGGCCATGAAAAAGAGGTGCAGCCTGGTGTATGCCGAAAACAGCCTTCCTGAAACCATCCACGTCGATGAACGGAAGCTCAAACAGGTGCTGTACAACCTGCTGTCGAATGCGGTCAAATTCACCCCCCCGGGCGGCAGGATCGAGCTTCGGGTCGAAACCGAAAACCGCAGCTGGCTCTGCGGGAACCTTCCGGACGCCTTCAGGGAGGATGTCATGAACGTCGTTGACGGCCACGCCCGGTATTTTCTTCATGTCGCCCTGGCCGATACGGGAATCGGCATCCGGCCGCAGTCCCTCAAATCCATCTTTGATGTCTTTCAGCAGGAAGACAAAACCATCTCCGGAAAATTCGGGGGTTCCGGTCTGGGCCTCTCTTTGTGCAAGCAGCTCGTGGAGCTTCACAAAGGCGGCATATGGGTCGACAGTATGCCGGGCGAGGGCAGCACCTTTCATTTCCTGCTTCCTTTTGGTGCGGCGGGCGCTGAAAAGGCGTTGCCGGATGCCGGCGAAAGCGCCATCGGAAGCGATGTCCCCTTATCGGATCCGGCAGCGAGGATCATGGGCATGGGTTGCGCCGGGGGCCTTTGATTCCCCTGTAAAGCCGGCTTCAGAGGCGGATCTACCGAGATGCTTGAAAAATGCGGAGCTGGGTTCCGCGAGGGCACCCAGATCGCTATTTATGTAATGTTTACGATTTGTTGAACAAAAAGGAGCTCCGTGATGGACGGGAAATTTGTACTGGTCATTGAAGACAACGAACTCAACATGAAGCTCGTGAGAGCCGTCTTGAATCTCCATCACTTCAAGGTGATCGAGGCGAATACGGCGGAAAAAGGCCTCGAGGCCGCAAAAAAATTCAAGCCCGGCGCCATCCTCATGGATATCCAGCTTCCCGGCATGGACGGGCTGACCGCCACCCGGACCCTCAAGTCGGACC
>NZ_JBGSQX010000046.1:0-37306 GCF_041737845.1 Desulfococcus sp. | reverse complement strand
ATCCCCGTTCGAATCGCCTGCTGCGAACATTGTGTGAACGAGTAAACGAAACTGAGTATGTCTTCCCGGGAACTGAACTCAAACTCTTCTTTGAAGCACCGGCTGTTGCATCTGAAGATGCCGGGGGTCAAGAGTTCTGAACTTGCTTATATCATATTTCGGAGATGCATCTCCAAAAAAAAAAATCGAGGCATTCCGTCGGGAATGCCTCGGTGGGGAGGGGATGTGGATGGGGTGGAGGGTTGTCCGGTCAGGATGATGGGAATAGCCGATTCCTGACAAAGGCGCTGACTTCGCCGCCGATGTCCATAAAGGTCGCCACATCCGCCGCCTCGGGGATGTCTCGGCGGTATTGGAATACCGAACAGATTTCCTGGAAGCGGTCCATATCCACCACCCTGCCGTACAGGTCTTCATTCAGGTCGCCCACCTTCCGGAGGGCGTCCATAAGGTCCCTCAGGGTGTGGTTGTCCGGCAGTTGATGATGGTACATCAGGTATCCCATGGCATGCTTTTCGATGGCCATGGCGATCAGGTTGTAGAGGATTTCCGGGGTGAAGACCCTGGGTCGCCGCCGTGATCCGTTCATTGCCGTCTTCAGGTACCGGTCGCCTTCATCGATAAAGATCTGCCATCCCTGCATCGGAATGATGTCCATTATAAAATCTCCCGTTGTCGGTTACGCCGCCGCCGGTCATTCCCTCATCCGGTGGCGGAAAAGTGCCGCTGTGATCAGTCGATCAGGTGCGACGCGGCGACGCCGCCCGCCTCGATGGCGTCGAGGATCTCGTCGATGACATCCTCGCTCTCCACATTGCCGTACCAGTGGCCCTGGGGGTGGACGACCATGACGGGGCCATAGTCGCAGGCCTTCAGGCACCCGGTGGCGGTGATCTGGGCATTCATTCCCCGGTCGAGGATTTCATTTTCAATGTAGGGCAGAAATTCCGCGGAATTCTTTTTGCTGCACGTGCCCTTGGGGTCTCCGCCGGCCCTGAAGCTGGCGCAGACGAAGATGTGATGGCTTGGTTTGTCCATGTTTTTCTCCTTGGGATCTATCGTTGATAATTCAGCCTATAGCCTCTTCTTCATCCGCACCCCATCCCCGTCCCCTGGCATCCGGCGCCGCAGGCGGCCAGGTTCCGTTTGATGAGGTGCTTGAGGCTCTGACCTGTGAATACGGCCTGGACCGCATCCTCGATCAGCCCTTCGATTTCCAGGATGTCGAGCCCGCTTTCGACCAGCGCCAGGCGGGGGGTCTCGCCGATGCCGCTGACGAGCAGGGTGCCGCAGTCGCTCAGGGTGTCGGCCATCGCCGTCCACCGCTGGAAACCGCCGCCCTTGGGGGGCGTTTTGCGGGCCTCGATGAGGGTGACGATGCCGTCCTTTTTGCCGTAAATGAGGAGTTTCGAGGCCTCGCCCAGGTGCTGGTTGACCAGGACCCCTTCCATGCTGGCCACGGCCACGCGGGTCCGGCCCACGGGCTTTTCCCTGGCGGTCGCCGGCGGCGGGAGTGCTTCGCACGCCTTCAGGGTATCCATCAGGGCCCGGCTGGGCGCCTCCCCCAGGAGACCCGCTGCGTCGGCCCGGCACCGGGTGCAGTGGCGCATCTGCTTGACGTATTTCCCGGCCGCGTCCCGGATCCGGTCCACCATCTCCCGGGAGGGCTCCTCAAGCGCCTCGAAGGCCGATCCCCGGTTGGGGTAATAGGGGACGCAGTTGAGGATATCCACCCCCATGCCGGCGACGCTTTCGGCCACCGCCGGGATGTGGTCGTCGTTGATGCCGGGGATGATGATGCTGTTGATCTTGACCGTGATGCCGCGCTCTTTGAGCTTTTGTATGGCCGCCGTCTGATTGGCCAGAAGGATCCCGGCGCCTGCTTCCGCCCGCATCACCCGCCGGTCATGACGAACCCATGCGTAGATCCGGGCGCCGACGGCGGGGTCCACCGCATTGACCGTCACGGTGACGTGGCTCACCCGGAGCGCTGCCAGGGCGTCGACGTGGGGGGCGAGGTTGAGGCCGTTGGTGGCCACGCAGAGGATCATCTCCGGATAGGATTCCCGGACCCGGCTCAGGGTGTCCAGGGTTTCTTCGGAATTGGCAAACGGGTCTCCGGGGCCGGCGATGCCCACGACGGCGATGTTTTTCTTCCGGGCAAGCACCTTTTCCAGATAGATCATGGCCTGGTCCGGCGTCAGAATGCCGCTGGTGACGCCCGGCCGGCTCTCGTTGACGCAGTCGAACTTCCGGTTGCAGAATTTGCACTGCACGTTGCACCGCGGGGCCACCGGCAGATGGACCCGGCCAAAGGACCTGTGGGCGCTCTCGTTGAAACAGGGGTGGTTGTCAAAATTCATATGATGGCCTCCTTGCAGGGTCGTCTCTACATGTACGTGTAACCGACGGCGGATTCATCCTGCTGCCGTTCGATGAGGGTGTTGGTGATCCGGTCGAAAAGCTGGAGCGCGCCGCGGTAGCCCAAATGAAGGATCCGGGCGCCGCCCACGCGGTCGTGCACCGGGAAACCGATCCGGACCAGGGGAACCTTGAGGCGGCGGGCCATGGTGTAACCCTTGCTGTGGCCGATGATGAGGTCGGGCGCGAGGCTTTGGGCCGCCGATTCGATGTCGACGAAATCAGCGTTATCCATCACCTGGATCCCTTTCTCGGCGTAATCCGGAAAAATTCCGGCGATCACCTTTTCGAGTCGGCCGCTTTTTCCGCCCGAGGCGCAGAGCACCGGGAGGATGCCGATCTCGGCGAGAAACGAAACCACCCCGGCCACCAGGTCCTCCTCGCCGTAGACGACGGCCCGCTTCAGGTTGACGATCTTGTGGCCGTCCACCAGGGCGTCGGTGAGCCGGCCCCGTTCCTCGATATATTTCTCGGGCGTTGCCTGTCCGGTCACCGCCGTGAGGGCATCAAAGAACCGGTCGGTCTCCCGGATCCCGATGGGCAGGCCGAGGCGGCGGCAGGGGACGTTGAATTCCTTCTCCAGGAAGGTTCCGGCGGTCTTTTTTTCTTCCGCCAGGATGCGGCCGAATTCGAGGCTCGCCGCGGCCGTACCCGAGCGCCGGATGTCCGCGACCTCGGTGCCGCCTTCGGGAATCCGCTGATATTCGGTCCAGAGGCCGCCGTCCAACGTCTTGGAATAATCGGGCAGGACCGTCGCCGGGATGCCTGCATCCCCCAGGATTTCCTTCAGATGCCGGAGGTCTTCGGGCGACACCATGCCGGGGAAGAGATTGATGCGCGATTTCCCGGCCGCCGGCGGATTCGCCGTCAGGGCGGCGACCGTCTCCAGGACCGCCCCGTGAAAGCCGTCCATGTGGGTTCCCTGGTAACTGGGCGTGGAGACGTGGATGACGGGCGGCAGTTCCTCGCCTGGAAACATGGCCCGGTATTCCCGGAGGAACATGGGGACGTCGTCGCCGATGGTTTCCGACAGGCAGGTGGTGGCCACGCCGATCACGGCGGGAGCGTACTGCCTGCGGATGTTCTCGAGGGCGATCTTGAGGTTGGCGCCGCCGCCGAAGATGGCGGTCTCCTCGGCGAAATTGGAGCAGGCGATGTCCATGGGCTCCTTGAAATGGCTGATGAGATAGCGCCGGATATAGGTGGAGCATCCCTGGGACCCGTGGAGCAGGGGGACCGCGCCCCGGATGCCCTTGAATACCAGGGCCGCGCCCAGGGGGCTGCAGAGTTTGCATGCGTTCTGGGTTGCCGTGAAGTCTTTTGTCGATGATGCCGTCTTGTTCATGTCGATCCTGCCCTTCACCATTGAAATTTCATCGCCGGGCTTTTCCAAAAGCCCTTCAGCCTACCGCCTATCGCCTATCGCCCCTTCCCCGGCACAAACTGCCATACCGGGCTGGTGACGGTAGCGTAAACCTCCCGGGCGAAATTGAGCATGCCCGAATATCCGGCCAGGGGGATCTTCCGTTCGTGGTTGTGGTCGCAGAAGCCGATCCCCATCTTGTAGGCGATGGGCCGCTCCTTGACGCCGCCGATAAAGAGGTCCGCCTGTTTCTCGATGATGTACTTGGACAGTTCCAGTGGGTTGGCGTCGTCGAGGATGACCGTCCCGTCGTCGCACATGTCCCGCAGCATCTCGTAATCGGCCTCGTTTCCGGTCTGGGACCCGGCCAGGACCACGTCCATGCCCAGGTACCGGAGGGCCTTGATGAGGGAGAAGGCCTTGAAGGCGCCGCCCACGTAAATGGCCGCCCGCTTCCCCTGGAGGGTTTTCCGGATCTTCCGGAGCTCCGGCGTGATGCGGTGGATCTCGTCCCGGACGATCCGCCGGGTCCGCGCCAGGATCTCCGGACGGTCCGAAAAATGGGCCGCCACGTCGTACAGGGCCTTGGACTGGTCCTCCAGCCCGAAATAGGAGACCCGGATATAGGGGATGCCGTACTTCTCCTTCATCATCTCCGCCAGGAAGGTCATGGCGCCGGAGCACTGGACCACGTTGAGGGCCGCGCCGTGGGAGCGCCTCACCTCGTCCACCCGGCCGTCGCCGGTCATGGTCGAGACCACCTCGACCCCCATGCGCTGGTAGTAGTCCCTGATGATCCACGCCTCCCCGCCGATGTTGAACTCGCCCAGGATGTTGATGCTGCAGGGGCTGATGCCCGAAATGTCGCCCTGGCCCACCAGGTGGAAGAGGGCGTGGCAGGCGGCCTTGTAGCCGTCCTTCTTGGTCCCCTTGAACCCCTCCGAGTGGACGGGGAGCACCGGGATGCCCGTCTGTCGGGCGACCTTCTTGCAGACCGCCACCACATCGTCGCCGATGATGCCGACGATGCAGGTCGAGTAGACGAAGGCGGCCTTGGGGCGGTGGGTTTCAATGAGGCCCACCAGGGCGTGGAAGAGCTTTTTTTCCCCGCCGAAGATCACGTCCTTCTCCCGGAGGTCCGTGGAAAAGCTGAGGCGGTGAAGCTCCGGCCCGGACGAGAGGGCTCCCCGGATATCCCAGGTGTAGGCGGCACACCCGATGGGGCCGTGGATCAGATGGAGGGCGTCGGCAATGGGGTAAAGCACGACCCGGGAGCCGCAGAAGACGCAGGCCCGCTGGCTGACCGATCCGGCCAGGCTGTGCTTGCCGCAGGTCATGTTGAAAGGTTCCTTGCCTTTCTGATAGATCTGGGATTCCCGCTCCTTAAGAATGGGGATGTCGGTCATGATGTTCGCCGTCTTGTTTTCCATGGGGGTCCATCCGTTTCCTGGGTATTCTTGGGTTGGCGGGCGGCGTGAACGCCGCTTGCCGTTCGGAGTGATTCATTACATCACCAGTTCCGTCGTGATATCGTCGGAATCCCGATCCTTGCGGTCCAGGATGGCGTCCAGGATTTTTTCCAGAAGCCGCATCCCTCCCCGGTAACCTACCGTGGGAAAATAGCTGTGGCCGACGCGGTCGAAAATGGGGAACCCGTAGCGCACGAAGGGGATGTCCTCATCCTTTGCGATATACTTGGCGTAGGTGTTGCCGATGATCAGGTCCACGCTTTCCTGCTTGATCCACTGGTGGAACAGGAACATGTCCCCGGGCACCTGGATCTTGACCTCGCAGGGCACATCCTTCACCGTTTCCCTCAGGGCCTTTTCATATTTTTTCCCGGCGGGGGTCCCGGTGACGATGTAGACCGGGTGCATATCGAGTGCGACCAGAAACTGGGCCAGGGAGAGGAGCTGGTCCGGGTCGCCCACGAGCCCCACCCGCTTCCCGTAAAAATACTGGTGCATGTCGGTGATGATATCGACGAGCCTACCCCGCTCGATCGTCAGGGAATCTGGGACGTTGACGCCGGCGATTCGCCGGAGGGTGTCGACGAAGATGTCGGTGGCATGGAGCCCGATGGGCAGGTTCAAAATTTCACACGGGACCTTGCACTTGACGTCCAGGGCACGGGCTGCGGCGCTGGATGCCAATTGGCCCAGGGCCAGGGTGCCCATGCTGCTGCCGGTCGCCTTGAGCTGGTCCACCGTGACGCCGCCGTCGGGATACATCTTATACCTGCCGGTCATGGGGCCGTTCAGGACGTTTTCGGTATCGGGAAACAGGATGATGCGGATCTTCATTTTGGCGGCGATCCGCTTGATTTCCCCCATGTCCGACGGCTCGACAAAACCGGGAATAATGTTGATGCTCTTCTCCTTATGACGGTCGATAGGGTGGCCGCCCGCTTCGGAGAAATAATCGACCATGCCCTTGACCATGTTGGCAAAGCCGGTGACATGGGACCCCACATAACTGGGGGTGTTGGTGTGGATGACATATTTGTCATCCGGAATCTTTCCGTCGGCCCTGGCCTTGTTGATGATCTGGGGAATGTCGTCGCCGATGGTTTCCGACAGGCAGGTCGTATGCACGGCGATGACATCCGGATTGTATACCGTAAAGATATTGTCGATGGCCTGGAGCAGGTTGGCCTGCCCGCCGAACACCGACGCCCCTTCGGTGAAAGCGCTGGTGGCGGCGATGACCGGCTCCTTGTAGTGCCGGGTCAACGCGCTTCGATGATAGGCATAGCATCCCTGGGAGCCGTGGCTGTGGGGCATGCATCCGTGAATTCCCAGAGCGGCGTACATGGCGCCGATGGGCTGGCATGTTTTGGCCGGGTTGACGGTGAGGGCTTTACGCTCCTTGATTTCAGCGGTCGTATGGTTGAGAAGCATCTTATGCACTCCTTAATGGTTCTTGAGGGTCGAAATTACATCCCGGGATGGGTTACTCCCATGCATAGGTAGCTGAAAGTTCAGGATTTTGCTGCCATGGGGCCTTCAGGTAGCGCCACACCTTGCTGTTCACCATCCGGTCGATATCCTTGTAGAAATTGACGGCCCCGATGAAGCCGGCGTAGGGTCCGCCGTAGTCGTAGCTGTGGAGTTGCTTCATGGGGATGCCGTGCTTCTGGACCGTGTATTTCTCCTTGATGCCGGCACAGAAGATGTCGGGCTTGAAGATCTCCAGCATGGCATCGGTCTCGTGCTGGGTGATATCGTCGATGACCAGGGAGCCTTCTTTCATTTGGGGCATCATGCCCCGGTAATCCGAAAAAGGCATGCCCTCTCCCCGGAGCCGTTCCATCTCTTCGGGGCTCTTGCGCGGATTGTATTTTTCCGGGTCGGGATGGACCTCCAACTCTTCGATGTTCCGGCTGTCCGAATCCACCTTGATGCTCGGCAGGACCTTGCGGCCTTCGTAGTCGTCCCGGTGGGCGAACTCATACCCGGCCGAGAGGGTCTCCATGCCCAGCTCGGCGAAGAGCTCCTGGTAATGGTGGGCCCGCGAGCCGCCCACGAAGAGCATGGCACGCTTCCCTTCGGTCCGGGGGCGGATTCCGGAAAGGGCCTTCTCCACCCGGGGCATCTCTTCGGCGATGACTTTTTCCACCTGGTCGATGAGCTTCTGATCCCCGAAATACTCGGCGATTTTCCGGAGGGACTTGGCGGTGGCCTTGGCGCCGATAAAATTGATCTTGATCCAGGGCAGGCCGTATTTCTTCTCCATCATCTCGGCCACGTAATTGATGGACCGGTGGCACATGATGAGGTTCAGGTCGGCGGTGTGGGCATTGGCGAAACCGTCGATGCTGGAGTTGCCGCTGAAGGTGGAGATCGTGGTGAGGCCGCACCGTTCGAAGATGCGTTCGATTTCAAAAGCGTCTCCCCCGATATTGTACTCGCCCAGCAGGTTCAGCTTGAATTCCCCCTCACGAACGGTATCGTCCAGGCCCACCACGTGTTTGAAGATCTGGTTGTTGGCGATGTGGTGGCCGGCCGACTGGCTCACCCCCTTGTACCCCTCGCAACTGAAGCCGAAGACATTGATGCCCAGCTTCTCCTTCATCTTTTTGCAGACGGAATGGACATCGTCGCCGATCAGGCCGACAGGGCAGGTGGCGAACACGGCGATGGCCTTGGGATGGAAATTGTCGTAAGCCTCCTGGATGGCCTGGGCCAGTTTCTTTTCACCGCCGAAGATGATCTGTTCGTCCTGCATGTCGGTGGAAAAACAGTACGTCATGAAATTGTGCCCATCCGGCGTGGTCGAGGGATCGGTCTGGTTCCGCCGGGTCAGCCAGGAATAGAAGCCGCACCCGATGGGCCCGTGGGTGATATTAACGATATCGCGGGTCGGGCCCAGAACCACGCCCTTGCACCCGGCGTAGCAGCATCCCCGCTGGCTCATGAGGCCGGGAACGGTCCGCACATTGGATTGAATGACGGGGACTTCCTCTCCCGGAGCGATCTCGTTGACGATGATCTGTTTGGCCCGTTTCCGGGCCACCTTGGTCGGGTAGGTGGAGAGGAGCTCCGTTTTGACCTTTTCCGGGTCGAGCCCGTCCAGTTTGAATTTTTCTTCCTTATGTTCAGCAGGTTTTGCCATGGTGCCGTTCTCCTTTGGCGGGGTAGTCCGTATCGGGTTCTTTCAGCATAGGTTTCAAGCTTTCAGGCGTTACGCATCGTCCAAGGCATCATTTCCTCGTTCACCGGTCCGGACGCGGATGGCATCCATGCTGGGCGACACGAAGATCATGCCGTCGCCGGATTTGCCGGTCTGGTTGACTCGGATGATGGTTTTGACGGTTTTGTCGACCAGCTTCTGCGGAACGACGATGATCAAAGCACGCTTGGGAATGAGCCGAGAGCTTTGTCCCAGTTGGGAAATTGCCTCTTCATAGCCCTTTTCCGCGCCTTTTAAGAGGTTCAAGTCAATGAGCCCTTTCCCCCTTCCCAGACAGTCCTTTGCAGTGATCGATACGATACCGGCTTCGGCAAGAGCGGATTTTGTCTTGTTCATCATGTTCATCCGGACAATGGCCATTACTTCCTTCATATCTCCACCTCTTCCGTCGAGCCGTCAGCGTTTTGTTTGATGCCGGAGCTGATGGTGTAGGATTCCTCCACTGGGACGACGAAGATCTTGCCGTCGCCGAAAGCGCCTTTCTCACCGGTTCTCGCAGCCTTGATGATGGTTTTGACGGCGAAATCCTTGTCCTGGTCAGGGACGACGATCAGCAGGAGTTCCTTGGGAATTTCGTCGTAGGTGACCTCCCCGATCTTGATGCCGCGCTGCTTTCCCCGGCCGACGACGGACATTTTGGTGACTCCGGGGAATCCGGCCTCCATCAGGGCGGCCAGGACGTTGTCGACTTTTTCCGGTCTGACGATGGATCTGAGCATGATCATGGGATTTTCTTTCTCCTTGAAGGTTGATTGGGTTGGGTTCGTATCCCGGCTACGCGGCAATGCCGTATTCGATCAGCAGTTTCTCAAGCGCGTTCATTTCAAGGGGCGTCGGGATGACCCTCATGTCGTTGGCGTCGATTTTTCGGGCCAGGGTCCTGTATTCGTCCGCCTGGGGATGAGTCGGTTCGAATTCGATGACGGTTTTCCGGTTGATCTCCGCCCGCTGAACCATATTATCCCGGGGGACGAAATGAAGCATCTGGGTACCCAACTGATCGGCCAGGGCCAGGATCATTTCCTGCTCGTTGTCGACCTTCCGGCTGTTGCAGATCAACCCGCCCAGGCGAACGCCGCCGGCCTCGGCGAATTTCACGATGCCCTTGCAGATGTTGTTGGCGGCGTACATGGCCATCATCTCACCGGAGACGACGATGTAGATCTCCTGGGCCTTGCCCTCCCGGATGGGCATGGCGAACCCGCCGCACACGACGTCGCCCAGGACGTCATAGAACACGTAATCGAGCGCCTCGCTGTCTGCGTAGGCCCCAAGCTGTTCCAGAAGGTTGATGGAGGTGATGATGCCCCGGCCGGCGCACCCCACGCCGGGCTCGGGGCCGCCGGACTCGGTGCACAGGGTTTTGCTGAAGCCCACCTTTCGGACGTCATCCAGTTCCACGTCTTCCCCTTCCTCGCGGAGGGTGTCCAGCACCGTTCTCTGGGCGAGACCGCCCAGAAGGAGCCGCGTGGAGTCCGCCTTGGGATCGCATCCGACGACCATGACCTTGTGCCCCATCTCCGCCAGGCCCGCGACCGTATTCTGGGTGGTGGTCGATTTGCCGATGCCGCCTTTTCCGTAAATCGCTATTTTTCTCATGTCCTGAATCACTCCTTGGAAAACCGTTGAAAAAAAGGCTGTCGTGTCACGCCCCGTTAATGCGTGCGCTGTTGCCGGATTAATTATGCATTCGATGTGCCAATCATATATTATGTCTCAGATATAATATAATATATTGAAAAAGTTGTATAAAAAAGTATTGATAAGAGATGATAAGAAAAAACATAAATGTTATATAATACATAAATGTTATCTACGATCATATAATAAACATTTTTGTATTATATTGGTGATGCGCGGGATGGGTCGCGCTGAAGCGGCTCATGAAGGCGTGCAATGAGGTTCGGGCGTCGAACAGATCAGGGGGCGCTCCGGCGATCGTCTCCGGCATTGCGGCGGTGGATCTCGATGAGGTCGTCCAGGGTCACGGTGCGTCCCTTTTTGCCGGCGCATCGCCTGGCGGTCCGGAGCAGGCGCAGGGCTTCCGGGCGATCGACGGGGAAGCCGGTTTTGGCCAGAAGGTGCTGAACGGCCCGGCTTCCGCTGTGTTTTCCGAAAACGAACTCCAGTTCCGCTCTTCCGACGGCGCCGGCGGGGAAAGGCTGATAGGTCCGGGGATCCTTGATGAGGCCGTCGCAATGGATGCCCGATTCATGCTGGAAGGCTGCTCTGCCGACAACCGGCTGATCCGCGGGGATGGGGCGCCCCGAGGCCCGCGCGACAAATTCGCACAGCGGGGCCAGGCTGGATAACGATATGCTGCAGGCATGCCCGGTGGCGAAGATCAGGGCGGCGCTCACCGCCTCGAGGGCGGCGTTTCCCGCCCGCTCCCCCAGGCCGTTGACCGTTGCGCTGAGTGCCGAGGCGCCGGCCTCTGCGGCCGATACCGCGTTGGCGTTGGCCATGCCGAGATCGTTATGGGCGTGGAATTCAATCGCCATGCCGCTCCCGGGGATATCGAGGTCCCGGATCATGCGGTAAACGGACCCGGGCGTGGCGATGCCCACGGTGTCGGCGATGCGCACCCGTCCGGCGCCGGCCGCGGAGGCCCGGGCGATGAATTCCCTTAGAAAATCCGGGGTAGAGCGCGTGGCGTCCTGAGCGCCCACCGAGACATGGTCAAAATGGTTTCGGGCGGTGCCGACCAGTTCTTTCAGCCGCTTCAGCACCTCTGTTTCGCTGGTGTTCAATGCGTTCATATGGATGGGGGATGCCGGGAAACTGATATGGACGCTTTCCGTGCCGCACCTGCCTGCAAGTTTCAGGTCGCCGGAGAGGGCCCGGCACCAGCAGGTGAGCCGGCAGGGCAGTCCGAGCGCGCGGATCTCCCGGAGGGTCCGCCGCTCCGACAGCCCCATGGCGGGGGTCCCGGCCTCCAGCTCGTCCACGCCGACGGCTGCCAGCATCTCGGCAATGGCCAGCTTTTCCCTGGCGCTGAACGCAACCCCCGGGGCCTGTTCGCCGTCCCGGAGCGTCGAATCGATCAGCCATATCCGTTTATGGGTAAGGGGCATGGGTGCCTTCCTGGGTGGATGAAGCGAAAAATGATGCAGACGGCAAGATTGCCCCAATCATGATGCCAGAAGCGGGCCAAACAGGTTCAGGACCTCCGATGTTCTTTTGAACAACCTGATAATATTATATTATAAAAAAGCCCAGGTATCCTTGGCATCCTTCATGGTGACGGTGTCGGGGCCTTTCGGTTGGAATAAGTGATACAAAACTGTTGATCCGTATATTGAATTTCGCAAAAATGTTGGGTCGTTCACCCCTTGCGCCGGATCTAAAAAGAGTTGCGGGGATCTGTTGCCTGGTCTATATTGAGGCTTATGGTTTTTTAGGTTTCTGAAGGGATAACCCAGGCTGTGGCGGCCTTTGCAATGTATCTCTCTGCCCTTTCCATTCCGATCGTCCGAAACCCGGATGACGAGATCCGGCCCGGCCCATGGACGGGGCGCAGCCGCATCATGGGGGGCGGCCGACGCGGCCGGACGTGATCGCATGGAAACGTGAATCCGTCCCGATGGTTGGGATGAGGACCTGATCTTATTATGGGGCATGTGTATTCATATAACGAGGCCAAAGCATACGAACGGTGGCAGAAAAAACCTGTCAATCAGGCGGATATCCGGATGATGAACCGGCTGATGGCGCGGATGCTCGAACCGCTTCGCGGGGAAAGCGTTCTGGACATCGGATGCGGCACCGGACTGGGGGCGGCGGCCTTTCTGGAGATGGGGCTTCATGTCTCGGGGCTGGATCCCTCCGCGGATATGCTCGACATCGCCGCCAAAAACGTCGGGAACCGGGCCGATCTTCACCGGGGGGTTGCGGAAGACCTGCCGTTTGAAGACAACCATTTCACCTACGCCGCCATCGTCAACACCCTCGAATACGTCGAGGACCCGCAAAAAACCCTGGAAGAAGCCTTTCGGGTGGCCAAGGACCGCGTGTTCATCAGCTTTCTGAACCGCCATTCGCCTTTGGTTTCGGGGATCCGCGCCCAGCGGGTCTTCATCCGGAACATTTACAGCGATGCACGCTTTCTTTCGGTGTGGGAGGTGAAGCGGATGATTCGAGGCCTGTTGGGAGACGTTCCCCTTTCCTGGCGCTCCATCAGCCGGTTTCCCAATCCCATGGGGGTGATCCGCCGGGAAAGGCCCCCGCTGCATCTGATCTGCAAGTTCCCGCTGAGCCCCTTCATCGGAATGAGCGTCTCCCTCGTCCCGCGTTACAAAACACGGCCGCTGCGGCTGAAATGCGGCACGAAGGTTTTTCAAAGCACCCTGACAGGCCTGGCCTGTGCTCAATGGAGGCCCCATGATGGAAGCATTGCTTTATGAAAAGTTGCCGGAAGCAAAGGTCCGGTGCGGGCTGTGTCATCATCGCTGCATCATCAAGCCCGGCAGACGGGGGATCTGCGGCGTCCGGGAAAACCGGGACGGTGTGCTGAACACCCTGGTTTACGGCAGGCTCATCGCCCGCCATATCGACCCCATCGAAAAAAAACCGCTCTTTCACGTCATGCCGGGCAGCCTCTCCTATTCCATCGCCACGGTCGGCTGCAATTTTGCCTGCCGCTTCTGCCAGAATGCCGATATCGCTCAGATGCCCGCGGATCGGGACGGGATGGTTATGGGCGACACGGTTCTGCCAGAGGCGGTGGTCCGGGCTGCGGAAAAAGGCGGGTGCCGGAGCATCGCCTTCACCTACACCGAGCCGACGGTTTTTTTCGAGATGGCCTTTGAAACCGCCAGGATCGCCCGAGAGCGGGGACTCCTTACCATTTTTGTCTCCAACGGCTACATGACGCCGGAGGCGGTGGAGATGATCCGGCCCTATCTCGACGCCGCAAACATCGACCTGAAGGCCTACAGCGATGATTTCTACAAAACCTATTGCGGGGCCCGGCTCGAACCGGTCAGGGAAACCCTGAAGACGATGAAAACAGCAGGGATTTTTGTCGAGGTGACGACCCTCGTCATCCCCGGCCTGAACGACGCCCCGAAGGAACTCAGGGCCCTTGCGGGCTTCATCGCCGACGAACTGGGGCCGGAAACTCCCTGGCATATCAGCCGGTTCCACCCGGTCTACCGGCTCACGGATCGTCCGCCTACGCCGGTCGAGACGCTGACGGCCGCCCGGGACATTGGCCTGGACGCGGGGCTCAAGTACGTCTACCTGGGGAATGTGCCCGGCAGCGGGGGAGAGGACACCGCCTGCCCCGGATGCGGCCGGACCGTCATCCGGCGAATGGGGTTTCAAATTCGGGAAAATCGCACAGAGAAAGGCCGATGCCCGGATTGCGGTGAACCGATCCACGGTATCGGGCTCTCATGATCCCTGCCGCTGCCGGCTGTCCATCAGAAGATCGCCGCGGGCTCAACCGAATCCCGGGCCGCCCGGGGGAACTCATCTCGCGCATCGCCGTATACGGGCGGATGATCAAGTTCAGCCACACGGTGTTCGCCCTGCCGTTCGCCCTGTCCGCGTTGGTGCTGGCCGGGCGGGAGCACGGCGTGACCGCCGCCCAGATCTTCTGGATCCTGGTGGCCATGGTGGGCGCAAGGTCGGCCGCCATGGGGTTCAATCGGATCGCCGATGTCGGGTTCGACGCCCGAAACCCCCGCACGGCCGGCCGGGAAATCCCGTCGGGGCGCCTGTCGACCCGGGCCGCGATGGTCTTTGTCGCGCTGTCGTCGGCGGTTTTCATCCTGGCTGCGGCCATGCTGGGTCGGCTGCCCTTCCTGCTGTCGGCCCCCGTCCTCGGGGTGCTGTTTCTCTATTCCTACGCCAAGCGGTTCACGTGGCTCGCCCATGCCTGCCTGGGATTCGTGATCTCCCTCGCCCCCCTGGCGACCTGGATTGCCGTGACGGGCATCTTCTCCTGGAAGATCCTCTGGCTGTCCCTTGCGCTCATGACCTATATCACCGGGTTCGATATCCTCTACGCCTGTCAGGATGTGGATTTCGACCGGTCCCAGGGGCTGTTTTCCATACCGGCCCATTTCGGCGTGAGGAAGGCGCTTTGGGCGGCCCGGATGATTCATGCCCTGGCCTATGCCTCTTTTCTGATGGTCTATGTGGCGTTTGACATGACCGGCGGGTTTCTGCTGGCAGCGGGCCTGATCGGGCTCATGCTCGTCTTCGAGCACTGGCTGACGGACCCCGAGGATCTGAGCCGCGTCCACATCGCCTTTTTCCATGTCAACAGCGTCATCTCCGTTACGCTCCTGGCGGGCGTGCTGGCGGATGAGATGATCAGGAGGATCGGATGAGACAGGAGCGGAAAAAAACGGTTGTAGTCGCGATCTGCGGGGCTTCGGGGGTCATCTACGGCATCCGGCTCCTGAAGGCCCTGCTGGCCAGGCCCATCGAGGTCTATCTGGTGATTTCCAGCGCCGGGCTTTCGGTGCTCCGCCATGAGGCCGACTACGACGGCGGGCCGTTCAGCGATTTTCTGAAGCAGCAGGAGGTCTCCTTCCACTGGGATGCGAGGCTGTATCACCATGACGTGACCGATCTCTTTGCGCCGCCCGCCAGCGGCTCCTTCCGCCACGACGGCATGGTCGTCGCGCCTTGCTCCATGAAGACGCTGGGGGCCATCGCCTCGGGCATGGCCGAGGGCCTGATCCACCGGGCGGCGGATGTCTGCCTCAAGGAGAGGCGGCCCCTGGTCCTGATGACCCGGGAGACGCCGCTGAACTTGATTCACCTGGAGAACATGCGGCGGACGGTTCTGGCCGGGGCGACCATCATGCCCCCGTGCCCGGGATTCTACACCCGGCCGGAGACCTTGATGGATATCGTCGACGGGACCGTGGCCAGGGCACTGGACCAGATAGGCATCGACAATGATCTGACGAAGCGATGGGGGGACAAGGACCTTGTATAGACATTTGCGGGAGTTTCTGGCGGCGCTGGAAAGGGAAGGGGAGGTGCTGCATGTCGCAGACGAGGTCTCGCCCTGCCTGGATATCAGTAAAATCACGGATCGGGAATCCAAGCGCCCGGGCGGCGGCAAGGCCCTTTTTTTCGAAAAGGTGAAGGGGTCGGCCTTCCCGGTGGCCACCAACATCTTCGGCAGCATGAAGCGCATGTGCATGGCCCTGGGCGTGAAAGATTTAGATGAGCCCGGCCGAAGGATCAAGGAATTCGTCGAATTTCATCCGCCCGGCAACCTCAGGGAGGCCATGAACGTGATTCCCATGGCCATCGAGGTATCCCGGTTTTTTCCGCGGACCTTTCGGGGAAAGACGCCGCCCTGCCAGGAGGTGGTCCTCACGGGAGACCAGGTCGATCTCTCCATCCTGCCCGTCCTCCAGTGCTGGCCCAAGGATGGCGGACCGTTCATCACCCTGCCGTTGGTGGTGACCCGAAGCCTTGAAACGGGCAAACGGAATGTCGGCATGTACCGGATGCAGATCTTCGACAAAAATACCACCGGGATGCACTGGCACATCCACAAGGACGGCTCCCACTACTTCAACGAATATCGGAAAAAAGGGCTGCGCATGCCCGTTGCCGTTGCCGTCGGTGCGGACCCGGCCACCACCTATGCCGCCACGGCGCCCCTGCCCCGGGGCGTGGACGAGATGATGCTGGCCGGGTTCATCCGGAAAAAACCCGTGGTCATGGCCCCGTGCGTGACAATCGACCTGTCGGTCCCGGCCGAAGCCGAATTTATTCTGGAAGGGTATGTCGATCCGGACGAGCTGCGGATCGAAGGACCGTTCGGGGACCATACGGGGTATTATTCCCTGGCGGATCTCTATCCCGTGTTCCACGTGACCGCCATCACCCATCGGCGGGACCCGATCTACAATGCGACCCTGGTGGGAAAGCCCCCCATGGAGGACTGCTATCTGGCCAAGGCGACGGAGCGGATGTTTCTGCCCATGCTCCAGACGGTCTTCCCCGAAATCATGGACTACTGGCTCCCCTGGGAGGGGGTGTTCCACAACATTGTCGTGGTCGCCATCGACAAGGAATACCCGGGCCACGCCCAGAAGGTCATGAGCGGACTGTGGGGCCAGGGGCAGATGAGCTTCTGCAAAGCCATCACCGTGCTGGACCGGGAGGTCGACCTGACGGATCCCGGCCGGATCATCGAGGCGCTTTTGACGCGCCTGGACATCACCACCGACATCACCCTGACCAAGGGGGTTCTGGATGTGCTGGACCATTCCTCCCCTTTTCCCAATTTCGGGAACAAGATCGGCCTGGATCTGACCCGGCGGTTTCCGGGCGAGCCGCCCCGAAACCCTCACGGATTCGCCGGGGGCGCGACGGGCGCGGAAGGCTCATGGGCCGGGGAGGCGTCGGCCCGCGGGGAGGCATCCGAAATCCCCGGAGTCACGGCGATCAGGCGGCTCTTCCCGGAGCGGCCTGACGCCGCGGCCGAAAACCGCGTCCTGGTTCTTGCGGTGGAAAAGGCGGCCGGCCGGGGCGGCCGGGAATTCGCAGCACAGATCCTCGAACGGCCCGAGCTTTCGGGATTCAACATCTTCGTGCTGTTCGACAAGGAGATCGACCTGAACAACGGATCCCTGATGCTCTGGAAGGTCTTCAACAACGTCGATCCGGGGCGGGACATGGTTCTCCGAGACCACCGGATGGTGGTGGACGCCTGTAAAAAAGGCCCCATGGACGGGCATGATCGGGAATGGCCCGACGAACTGACATTTGATGAATAGCTCGATTTCAGTAACGAGCCGACATTTTACATGGAATACAGCATGAAAGACTTTTTCAAGGTCATGGATATGGAGCAGGTGATGGCCCTCCGAGCCCGGTACCGGGCGTTGCCCGATGAGGCGGTTCCGGTGATGGAGACGCTGGACCGGGTCCTGGCCGAGGAGATTGTCTCGGATATCGACCTGCCGGATTTCCGGCGAACGACCATGGACGGCTATGCGGTCCGGGCCGGCGCCACCTTCGGGGCCTCCGAAGGCAGCCCGGCCTTCCTGTCCGTCAAGGGGTCGGTGCGCATGGGGGAGGTGCCCGATTTCGCCGTGGGGGCGGGAGAGGCCGCCCGGATATCCACCGGCGGCATGCTGCCTGAAGGCGCGGACGCCGTGGTGATGATCGAGCACACCGAGTCCCTGGACGAAACCGCCATCGAGGTTTATAAAAGTGTCGCGCCCGGGCAGCACGTGGTGGAGGTGGGGGAGGACTTCAGTCGCGGTGAGATTGTTCTGAACCGGGGACGGCGGATCCGGCCCCAGGAAATGGGGGTGATGTCGGCCCTGGGGCGGGAGATGGTCCAGGTTTACCGGCGGCCCGTGGTGGGCATCATTTCCACCGGCGACGAGGTGATTCCCATCGATCAGGCTCCCCGGCAGGGTCAGATCCGGGATATCAACACCTACTCCTTGGCCGGCTGGGTTCGACGGGCCGGGGCCGTGCCCCTGACCTTCGGCATCATGCCGGATCGGCCGGAGGCGTTGCTTGAGACCTGCGGAAAAGCCCTGGCCGCCTCGGACATGGTGATGATATCGGGCGGCAGTTCCGTCGGCACCCGGGACTACACCATCGAGGTGCTCGATGCCCTTCCCCGGTCGCAGGTGATGGTCCACGGCATCTCCATCAGCCCCGGAAAGCCGACCATCCTGGCCGAGACGGACGGAAAACCCTTCTGGGGGCTGCCGGGGCATGTGGTGTCGGCCATGGTGGTCTTTGCGGTGATTGTCCGTCCGTTCATCGACCGCCTCTCCGGCCTGTCGGAGGATCTTGAAGCGGTGAGGGCCGTCCCCGCCCGGTTGACCCGAAACCTGCCGTCGGCCCAGGGCCGCGTCGATTACGTCCGGGTACGGCTGTCGGCGGAGAACGGACAGCTGCATGCCGAGCCGATTCTAGGGAAATCGGGCCTCATTCACACTATGGTCCGGGCCGACGGCCTTGTCCGCATCGATCGTGATGTCGAGGGCCTGGAAAAAGGGGAGGCGGTTCAGGTGATTCCCCTCTAACGCCGCCGGTTTTTTCTATAGCCTTCCAGATAAAGATTTTGGCCGCGTTATC
This sequence comes from Desulfococcus sp., assembly GCF_041737845.1. Classification (GTDB taxonomy): domain Bacteria; phylum Desulfobacterota; class Desulfobacteria; order Desulfobacterales; family Desulfococcaceae; genus Desulfococcus. The sequence goes on along the minus strand of NZ_JBGSQX010000046.1, from coordinate 18,750 downwards.
GCTCGTCAACATATGACCTATACCCCTTCCTCGCTCTGCCTTGCCAAAATCATTATCTATAAGTCTATATTTTTCAGGAATGCAGCGAGACCGCCGGCGGAGAGGCCGGATAATGCGCGCCTTCAGGAGAGCATATGAATCCCAAACGCAACATCTATTTGAAAAAAAAGACCCTGGCGGAAGCACGTCGGGTCCTGTTTGAAACCTTTCCCGGGTTCGGCACCATGGCCGTCGAACATATTTCCCCGGAGGAGGCCGTCGGCCGGGTGACCGCCAAGCCCCTCTTTGCCAGGGTATCCGCTCCCGGGTTTCACGCGGCCGCCATGGATGGCATCGCCGTTCCGGCGGCCGTCACCTTTGGGGCGGGAGAGACCCGGCCCAAGGCGCTCACCATCGGGACGGACGCTTTCTGGGTGAATACCGGGCACGTTCTTCCCAGGGGAACCGATGCCGTGATTATGGTCGAGAACCTGAACCCCGTCGACGAGCATACGGTGGAAATCGAGGCCCCGGCCTTTCCATGGCAGAACATCCGCAAGATGGGGGAGGATATTGTCGCTACGGAGCTTCTTTTTCCGAGGAATCACAGGATCACCCCCTATTGCGTCGGCGCCCTGATCGCCGGCGGCATCTTTTCGGTGCCGGTTCGAAAAAAACCCGTCGTTGTCGTCATTCCCACGGGATCCGAGCTGGTCGACTGGCGGCATGCCGTCCTGGAGGAGATCCGGCCGGGCCAGGTGCTGGAATCCAACTCTTTTGTGCTGAGCAGCCTGGTCAGGGAATGGGGCGCCGAACCCGTCCGTCAGAGTGCCCTGAGCGACGACGTCGAGGTCATCTCCAGGGCGGTGGCCGAAGCCGTCGAGGCGGGCGCAGACCTGGTGCTGACCGTGGGCGGGTCCTCTGCGGGCACCGAGGACTATACGCGGGCGGTGATCGAAACCCAGGGAGAGGTGTTGGTCCACGGGGTGACGATCATGCCGGGCAAGCCGGTGCTCATCGGCAGGATCAAGGCGAGTCCGGTGATCGGCATGCCCGGATACCCGGTTTCCATGATCGTCGCCTTTGAGCAGTTCGTGGGGCCGCTGCTCTGCCGCATGCTGGGTCTTCCGGAGCCCGAGCGGCAGCGGGTGCTGGTGGAGACGACGCGGAAGATTCCTTCCAAGCTCGGTGTCGAGGAGTTTCTGAGGGTCAAACTGGGAAAGGTGGGGGACCGCATTGTGGCCACCTCCCTTCCCCGGGGCGCGGGCAGCATCACGACCATCACCAGTGCCGACGGCATCATCCGCATCCCCAACCATCTGGAGGGCATCAAGGAGCATGAGACGGTTTCGGCCGAGCTGCTGCGGCCCCTGTCGTCCATCGAAAATACCCTGGTGGTTGTGGGGAGCCATGACAACACCCTGGACGTGCTGGCCGACTATCTTCGGGCGGGATATGACGGCGCCATCACCCTTTCCTCCAGCCATGTCGGCAGCATGGGAGGTCTCATGGCCCTCAGGCGCGGGGTGTGCCACCTGGCGGGGTCTCACCTCCTGGATACCGAGGACGGCTCCTACAATGTCTCTTACGTCAACCGTTTTCTGCCGGGGATGGCGGTGCGGATCGTCAACCTCGTTTTTCGGGATCAGGGGCTGATCGTGGGGCGGGGGAATCCGAAGGGCATCCGTGAAATTGAAGACCTGGTCCGGAAGGATATCCGGTTTATCAATCGCCAGGCCGGTTCCGGAACACGCATCCTCCTGGATTACCGCTTGGGGCGGCTGGGCATCGATCCCGGGGCGATCGCCGGATATGAGACCGAGGAGTTCACCCACATGGCCACGGCCGTGGCGGTGTTGAGCGGCGCGGCTGATGTCGGCCTCGGCATTTACGCGGCAGCGAAGGCGCTCAATCTGGATTTTATCCCGGTGGTGACCGAGCGGTATGATTTGATCATTCCTGCGGAATACATGGACTGGGGACCCATGAGGGTTCTGTTGGATACCATGAATACGGCGGCATTCAAGGAGCGGGTCGAGGCCCTGGGCGGCTACAGCACCCGGGATACGGGGAAGGTGATCTTATAGGCTGAAGAATGAAGGGGGTCAGGCTGAAGGGGGATCCTTCAGGGCGCCTCTCATCAAGTTGCTTGATCTGAATCATTCATTCAATCGATCGACCTGAATTCCTTAAAAACAAAACCTCCTCTTGGTCCGATCTCGGCACCTTGAGGAGGTTTTGTTTGTTCAGAGCGTCAGGCGGGAAGGCTTCTACCAGATGGGTTTGAGTTCAACTCTCCGGTTCAGCTTTCGGCCTTCTTCGTTTTCGTTGGTGGAGATGGGGTTCTTTTCGCCGTATCCGATAGCGGAGACGCGGCTTGTGTCAACCATGCCCTTTTCAACGAGGTACTTCTTGACCGCATTGGCGCGTCGTTCGGAAAGGCCCTGGTTGTATTTGTCGGTGCCGATGGAGCAGGTATGGCCTTCGAGTTCGACTCTCAATGACGGGTTGTCGTTCATGACCTTGACGATGTCATTCAGCAACGGATAGTATTCGGGTTTGACAACGGACTTGTCAAAGTCGAACAGGCAGTTCTGATCCAGAACCCAGCATCCTCTTTCATCGACCTTCACGCCCTTGGGGGTTCCGGGGCATGCATCGACATCATCGCAGACGCCGTCGCCATCGGAATCGACGCAGGGCTCTTCTGTGACGACAACCTCCGGCTCAGCCATGGGCAGCTTGTAGGCGGCCAGGATCTGGCTAATTCCAAGGGCGCTGTAAGCAGTAGAGGTTTTTCCGAGAACGATTTCGCCGTCAACGACCTTGCAATAGTTCACCGGCCCCTCAATCAAGGCAGCGTCTTCAGGGGACAGCGTAAGGCCATAGGCTGTAAAGATTCTGTGGTAATCCTCGGGGGTATATGCCATGGACTTGTCATTGAAGACGATACTGCCATCGACCACCTTGGCATAGCTTGCCGGGACACCTGCGGCAGCTTCCGGCGTCAGCTCCAGGCCGTAGGCGGTCAGAATCGCATTGAACGTTTGTGAGGAATAGCCTGTCGGAACGTTTTTGTATACGATCTGTCCGTCGGTTACCGTTGCGTAAATTGACGGGATATTGGCCGCGTCGGGGCTCAGCTCGATCGCAGCTGCGGGCAGGGCCATTGCCAGCGCAACCGCAAAACACATAACCATAATAATAATTTTTTTCATCTCTTTTTCCTCCTTAACATTAATAATCTGTTTCTTCCGTCCTCGCAGGGTGTCAATTATGGTCCGCCGATCACCTCCCTCCACCGTTGTCTGGTCAGTCAAAATACGTCGCCTGTGTATCCCTAACCGCCACAGGCCCCTCTGCGTCCCCTAATGAAGCCGGCCGGATGTGATATCCTGTTGCGAGGATATCCTTCATCTGTTCAATATCCGATTATGGCATCATACGGGAACATGCCTTTTTCTCGGGAAATTGTCAAACGCATAATGATGATATTAAAACAAATCGAATACGTTCCCGAAAAGAATGTCATCCTTTCAATTGAAAAAGACTCCTTCCCCAACACCGCGCCTTGGTTTTGAAGCCAATGTTATTCCCTGAAAAAGTTCCGATTTCAGAAAAAAGGACCATATTACAAACACCGGAAAACTTCAAGCGCGGACTATCTCCCGGAGGGCTGAGCATGTTGCGGGACAGTAAAAACATCAAATTATTTCAGTATGTTTTGCTGGTCTGCCGCAGGGATGCACCCCTCCACCGGTTTTATATCCTGTCTATCTAATTAGTTTTACGGTGATATGGTACGATAATCAAGAATAAATTGATCCGTTCTTGCGGATGGGTCGGAATTTCAGAAGGAAGGTGAGGGCAGGGGCCGGGGCATAAAGAAGATACCGCGGGGAAAAGCGTCATCCCCGCGGTTTGGAGGGGTTTGTCGGGGGTGTGGTGTCACACGGATCGATCGGTTCAGGACTTTTTGTATTTTGAATGGAGTCCGGCGGCTTCGGATTTTGCCAGTTTAATTTGGGAAGGCTTCATCTTCGATTCGATCAAAGACAGGTAATGCTTACCCGCGCCGTGCCCGTTGGCGGCGGCCAATGAGCACCACGCATAGGCCTTGACGTAATTCTTGGGGACGCCGGTTCCGTTGTAATGCATCAGGGCCAGATTGTAATGGGCGCCGGCATATCCCTGCTCGGCGGATTTGAGATACCACTTCATGGCCTCTGTGCTATTCTTGGGAACCCCTTCTCCGCTTTCATACATCATCCCGAGCTTGTTCTGGGCCCCGGCATACCCCTTTTCCGCCGCCTTTCGATACCAGCCCAGGGCTTTGGCATAGTCTTTCGGGGCGCCGTTTCCACTCTGATAGATCGCCCCAAGATTGTACTGGGCCACGGTGTACCCCTGGTCAGCGGCCTTGAGGTACCAGGCAAGGGCTTCGGTATTGTTCTTGGGAACCCCGTCGCCGTTGAAATAGATGGTCGCCATCTTATACTGGGCAACGCTATTGCCTTTCTCGGCAACTTTTTTGATCTGTTCCAGTGTCGGCTCCTGGGCGATCGTTTTCGCACTGATTGCGAAAAGGCTTCCGGACAATATCAAGGCAACCATCAATATTTTTTTCATCATCCCCTCTTTGTCATTCTGTCTTGTTCAAAAACGCATTTAAAAATATACAGTTGTTTATTGCAGAATATTTTTTTTGTTGTCAATCTGAAATTCGCGGCGCATCAGCCTTCCATGATGTTTTTCCGCCGCAGGCGATCCCGGCCGCCTCATGGCATGGGGAAGAAATCGCCCTTTCGGCACGCACTCTTGTATCATTATATCGGTCATTGCCGCAGTTGGCAATTCATTCTGTACATTTTTGCGAGAGTATGGCATCATCACTGGCTGTAACATGCTGTCCAAGCCCATTAAAACGGCATCCGCAGACGTGAGACCGGGAACATGATCCACGGATTGAAGGATTTTCAAAAAAAAAAATCGATTGACCAACAGTTTCGCAGAAAGTTCGAGATCAAGGCCCGCGCAGATATCGGGCTTTTTGCGGAACCGTCATGGATTGGGGATATGACCACGGAAAACGATATCGTACTCATCTATTTCGAAGACAAACCCATGACCTTTGCCCGGATCGAAGAGATCCAGGCCGACCACAAACCCGACTGGTATCACGTCAAGTTGTTGATGCTTCAGGTTCCTATTCAGGTGGTTACCTGGATTCTCAGAACGGCGTATATCAGCGGATCCGAGTTTACCATGAACGGGAACCGGATGCGGCTGGAGCAGGTGACGTGCCCAGAGGATCCTGAGACAGCGATTCCGGACGAGGACATTGTGGACGACACCCCCAAAACCGGGGAAAAAGGGAAGAAGGTCATCTCTTTCAGCGATTTGAAGAAGCATTGATTGACGCGCCATGAACATCGGATCCGTATCCCTCGACAATCCCACCGTCATGGCCCCGCTGGCCGGAATCACAAATCTGCCGCACCGCCTTCTTGCCCGGTCAGCCGGATGCGGACTGGTCGTCTCAGAGATGGTCAGCGCCAACGGCCTGGTTTACGGTTCCCATAACACCCTGCGGCTCCTCGCCAGCGATCCGGAGGAAAAGCCCATGGCCGTGCAGATTTTCGGTTCGGATCCCGGGGTGATGGCCGAAGCTGCCGCGATGGTCGAGGCCGCGGGCGCGGATATCCTGGACATCAATTTTGGATGCGCTGTCAAAAAGATCCTGAAATCCGGCTCGGGGGCAGCCCTCATGCGGGCTCCCGAACCGGCCCGCACCCTGCTTGCGGCGGTCCGCCGTCGGATTCGCATCCCCCTCACCATAAAGATCCGAAGCGGGTGGGACTCTTCCGGAGCCCAGGCCGTTGAAATTGCCCGCATCGCCGAGGACTGCGGCGTAGACGCCATCGCGGTCCATCCCAGGACGGCGGTTCAGGGATTTCGCGGCCGGTCCGACTGGACCGTTATCGGCGCCGTTAAGAAGGCGGTTTCCATACCGGTGATCGGAAACGGTGACGTCGTCGAACCGGAGGATGCCATCCGGATGCGCAACGCGACCGGATGCGATGCGGTCATGGTCGGTCGTGCCGCCATCGGGGCGCCCTGGATTTTTTCCCGGATCAACGCCCTCGATCGGGGGGAATCGGTCCCGGCGGAGCCCCTGTCGATGCGGATTGCGGCCATGATTCGCTATCTGAACGATTCGGTGGCCTACCTCGGGGAGGCTGCAGCCTGTCGCATGATGCGAAGCCGCCTGGGGTGGTTTGTCAAAGGGCTGCCGCACGGCAGCCGGTTCCGGGCATCCATCACGCATGTCAGTACGCGGGACGAGGCCCTTGGGTTGATCGACACCTTCCGGGAGATGGCCGAATCGGGTGAACCTGCGGCGCTTTCGGATGGCCCTTTCCGGCCGGCGTTCAATGAATGACAGGCCCGCCGGTTTCTAATGAAGGAGGCTCGAATGGCAAAGACCGCGCTGGTGCCCGTGGCCGACGGGACTGAAGAGATCGAAGCCGTCTGCATCATCGACGTTCTGCGTCGGGCCGGCGTTGACGTCACCGTGGCATCGGTCATGGACCGGCTTCAGGTGACCGCATCCCGGGGGGTGATGCTGGTGGCCGAGAAGCTGATTGGGGAATGCGCGGATCATCCCTGGGATCTGGTGGCCCTCCCGGGCGGAATGCCGGGTGCCCGGCACCTCAGGGACGCCGAGGCTCTAGGGCGAATACTTGACTGCCAGATGGCCTCCCGTCGGCTGTGCGGCGCCATCTGCGCAGCGCCGGCGGTGGTGCTTCAAGAAAGAGGGCTCCTCGTCGGCCTCACGGCCACCTGCCACCCTGCGTTCAGGGATCGGCTGCCCCAATACCGGGAGCCGGACCCGGAAAGCGCAAACGGTCGGCGCGTGGTGATCGACGGCCACTGCGTGACCAGCCAGGGGCCTGGAACGGCCCTTGAATTTGCGTTTTCCCTGGTGGCCCTGCTGTTGGGAGAAGAGAAGGCCGCAGAGGTTGCCGGCCCCATGATGATGGTGCCTTGGCACGTTGACAGGGACAAGGAGGTTCATGCATGACCATCACGAATTTTCTGCAGGAAGCGAAACGGCTGGAAATTCAGCCATACCGGAAACGGGCCAATGTGGAGGACTTGAAGCGGAAGAGCATCCCGTTCATCGGCTCCCCCCTGAAACATCCCGTGGACAAAACAAAAGTCATTCTCATCGTGGATCCATACAACCAGACGAACTTCTATTACGAATTCAAGTCGGAAGACATCACCTTTGTTGAGGATTTCCCGACCATCGTCAATGTCGACGGCGAGAATGTCACCATGGTAAAGCTCTGGATCCGAAAAGGCGGCCTGGGCATTCGATGCATGCCGTTTCTCGTGGAGGAAATTTCGCCGCCGTTTTGATCGGGGCCGGGGGCACCGGCGGAAGGAAAGACAACAAAAAACGGCAGCTCCTGAAAAAAGGCGCTGCCGTTTTTATTGATGAATGTTAAGCCGTCAGGGAACTGCCGTCAGCTTCACCGCGCACACTTTATATTCCGGTATGCCGGACACCGGATCCAGAGCGGCGTTGGTCAACTGGTTGGCCGCTGATTCCGCAAAATGGAACGGAATGAAAACGGTCCCGGTGACTGCGGTGGTGGAAACCTTGGCAAGCGCGGAAATCTTCCCTCGTCTGGAGCTGATTTCGACGGGGCTGCCGTCCTGGAGGCCATATTTTTTTGCGTCCTTGTGGGAGATCTCCACGAAGTTTTCGGGCACCCGCTCGTTCAACCCCTCGGATTTCCGGGTCATGGTGCCGGTATGGTAGTGGTAGAGCACGCGGCCGGTCGTCAGGAACAGGGGGTAGTCTTCGTCCGTGGCTTCCGCCGGCGGGATGAAGTCGATGGCATGGAAATTCCCCCTGCCGATGGGAAACTGCTCCTTGTGGAGGATCGGGGTCCCCGGATGGTCGGTCGTCGGGCAGGGCCAGTGGATGCCTTCATAGCTGATCCTGTCGTAGGTGATGCCGCCGTAGGACGGGGTGACCCGGGCGATTTCCGCCATGATGGCTTCGGCATTCTCGTAGTTCATGTCGAAGCCCATGCGGGCCGCGATCTGGGCGGTGATCCACCAGTCGTCCATGGCTTCGCCCGGCGGGTTGACGGCCTTTCGGATGCGCTGGACCCGCCGCTCCGTGTTGGAGAAGGTTCCGTCCTTTTCGGCAAAGCAGCTCGACGGGAAAACCACATCGGCCGCCTGGGCGGTCTCGGTCAGGAAAATGTCCTGGACCACCAGGAAGTCGAGATTGTCGATGCCCTTGACCACGTGCGCCAGGTCCGCGTCGGAGACCAGGGGGTTCTCGCCGATGATATAGAGCGCCTTGAGTTCCCCCTTGAGGGCCTTGGGGATCATCTCGGTCACCTTGAGGCCCACTTTTGTCGGGAGACCGGTCACGCCCCATGCGCTTTCCATCTTCTTGACGGCGTCCTCGCTGGTGACCGGCTGGTAGCCGCTGAAGACGTTGGGAAGCCCGCCCATGTCACAGGCGCCCTGAACGTTGTTCTGGCCCCGCAGAGGGTTGACGCCGCCGCCGGCATTGCCCAGGTTCCCCGTCAGCATGGCCAGATTGGCCAGGGATTTGACATTGTCCGTCCCCGAGATGTGCTGGGTGATCCCCATGCAGTAGACGATGGAGGCATTCTTCGCGGTAGCGTATACGCGGGCGGCTTCGACGAGGCTCTGGGCCGGGATGCCGGTGATATCTTCTACATATTCCGGGGTGAATTTCTCGACCATCGATTTGAGCGCTTCGAATCCTTGGGTCCGGTTTTCGATGAATGTCTTATCCTGAAGGTCTTCCTTGATGATGACATGCATCAGGCCGTTGATCCAGGCGACATCGGTTCCCAGATTCTGGCGGAGCCAGTGGTGGGCGAAGGTGGATATCTTGATCCGCCTGGGGTCGACCACGATGAGTTTGGCGCCTTTGAACTTTACGGCACGTTTGATGTAGGATGAGATGACCGGATGGTTCTCCGTCGTATTGGAGCCGGTAACCAGAATCACATCGGCCTCTTCCAGGTCGCCGATGGTGTTCGTCATTGCGCCACTTCCGAATGCTGCGGCCAGACCGGCCACGGTGGAGCTGTGTCAGAGACGGGCGCAATGATCGATATTGTTTGTTTTCAGGACCGCCCGGGTGAATTTGTTCGCCAGGTAGTTGTCTTCGTTGCTCACGCGGGCCGAGGTCAGTACGCCGATGGTATCGGGCCCGCTTTTCCGTTTGATGGCGCCGAGTTTATCAGCCGTGAGGGTCAGGGCTTCATCCCAGGAGGCTTTCCGGAATTTCCCGTTTTCCTTGATGAGCGGCGTGGTGAGGCGTTCCCCGGACCCGATGAAATCAAACCCGAACCGCCCTTTCACGCAGAGGCAGCCGTAGTTGGGGGCGACGTCCTCGACGCCCGTCACCTTGACCACCTTGTCGTTTTTCACGTGGAGGTAAAGCTGGCATCCGACGCCGCAGTAGCTGCATGTGGTGCGGATCTTTCGGGTCTCCCAGGGGCGCACCGCGTATCGGGCGTTCTTCTCCACCAGCGCGCCGACCGGGCATGCCTGAACGCATTCCCCGCAGAAAACGCATTCCGAATTCTTCAGGGGCTTGTCCTCGGCGGCGATGATTTTGGTGGCCGTGCCCCGGTATCCGAAACTGATGGCATTGTTGACCTGGACGTCGTTGCAGGCCTGGACGCATCGGCCGCACTTGATGCATCTCGAAAAATCCCGGACGATGAACGGGTTGACATCTTCCATGGGATAGGGGACGTCGCTTCGGGGAAACCGCTCCGCCGAAACCTGGTATTGGTAGGCGAGGTGCTGGAGTTCACAGTCGCCCCATACCGGGCAGAGATTCTTGTTCTGGTCATACTGGTTGACATCGAGCTGGAACCGGGTCCATTCCCGGTCGTCGGATACCCGAACCGCACAGTTATGATTCCCGGAAGAGAGCATCAGTTGAAGGACCAGGCGTCGGGCTTCGATGACCTTCGGGGATTCGGTCAGAACCACCATGCCCTTGCCTGCCGGGGCGGCACAGGAAGCCACCAGACTGCGGGCGCCTTTGACTTCGACGACGCATATCCGGCACTGGCCGGTGGGCGTCGTATTTTTCAGGTGGCATAGGGTCGGGATAGGGATGCTGTTCCGCTTCGCCACCTGAAGGATGGTCTCTCCGGGAGTGAACGGGACCTCATTCCCATTGATGACGATGGTGTTTTCTGCGTCCATGCTAAGTTGTCTCCTTCAGACCTTGGTTGGTTTTTCTGTCATAATGAAAAATCAAATTGACTATTTATAGAAACTTCGGAGATTTGTCAATCCGTGATTTTTTTAAGGAACCCGGCCATCGGGGCGCGAGCCAGCAGCAGAGCCCCGCGCCGATCACCGCGCCAGCGGTATCCGCCAGAAGGTCGGCAGCATCGGCGCTCCGGGAGGGCACGAAGGCCTGATGGAATTCATCCATGGCGCCGTAAAGGGACGTGAACAGAACGCTTGAAACCCACGTCCGGCGAAGGGGGGCTTCGGGGCGGATCGAAGCGTGCGCCCGGAAAAACAGCGCCGCGAGGAGGGCATACCCCAGGAGATGGAGGAGCTTGTCGGCCATGGGGACGCCCCGGGAGGCGACCGGGCTCGGGAAGGAGGATTGCACAAAAATGAGCAGGCAGTAGAGGATCACTGGAAGCCAGTAACCCAGAAATCGCTTGAAGGTCAACGTCATGGTCTTTCCTCGGGGGATGGACGCCGCATGATCCGGTTTCGGACATCAATCCTTGAACAGATCCTGGTCCAGGCGCCTCTTGCGGATATGATCCTGGGCTTTGGCGAGGAAATCGTCCCGGGCCACGCCATATTTGACCGCGCCGTCCAGGGTCCGGATCGAAAGGGTCCCGGCCTCCCGTTCCTTGGCGCCGATGGTCAGGATCAGGGGGATGTATTCCAGTTGGGCCTCGCGGATCTTCCGGTTCAGGCTTTCGGTTCGGTCGTCGGTCTCGACGCGCATGCCGCCCGCCTCCAGAAACCTCTTGACCTCATTGGCATACGGGGCCAGATCGTCGTTGATGGGAAGAAGCTTTGCCTGAACCGGCGAGAGCCACAGGGGGAATTTCCCGGCGAAATGCTCGGTCAGGATGCCGAAAAACCGCTCGATGGAACCGTAGATCACCCGGTGGATCATGATCGGGCGGTGCTTTTCGTTGTCCTGGCCCACATAGTCCAGGTCGAACCGCTCGGGCAGGGACATGTCGAGCTGAACGGTGCCGCACTGCCAGGTTCTTCCCAGGGCGTCCTTGATGTGAACGTCGATTTTCGGGCCGTAGAAAGCGCCGTCGCCCTCGTTGATCTTGTATTCCCGGCCATAGGCGTCGAGGGCCTTTCGCAGGCCGTCCGTCGCCTGTGCCCACTGTTCGTCGGTGCCGATGGATTTTTTCGGGCGGGTGGAAAGCTCCAGGTGAAACCCCAGCCCGAAGGTGCTGTAAATCTCTTCGACCAGTCTGAGCACGCCCAGGATTTCCCCTTCGATCTGGTCGGGCGTCATGAAGATGTGGGCATCGTCCTGGTGAAAGGCCCGGACCCGGAACAGTCCGGAGAGCACGCCGCTCATCTCGTGGCGGTGGACCAGCCCGATTTCGGCCTGCCGCAGGGGGAGTTCCTTGTAGGAGTGGGGCTTGCTGGCGTAAAGCAGCATGCCGCCGGGGCAGTTCATGGGCTTGATGGCATAGTCCATCTCGTCGATGCTGGAGGTATACATGTTCTCCCGGTAGTTCTCCCAGTGGCCGCTCCGCTCCCACAGCATCCGGTGAAGCATGATGGGGGTCTTGGTCTCCACATACCCGGCCTTCCGGTGGGCTTCCCGCCAGTATTCCAGGAGCGTGTTCCAGACCGTCATCCCTTTGGCGTGGAAAAAGGGCATGCCCGGCGCCTCGTCGTGGAAGCTGAACAGGTCCAGCCGCTCCCCGAGCTTCCGGTGGTTGCGCTTCCGGGCCTCTTCGAGAAAATCGAGGTGCTGCTTCAGATCTTTTTTGTCGAAAAAGGCGGTGCCGTAAATCCGTTTGAGCTGGGCGTTGTTCTGATCGGCGCGCCAGTAGGCCCCGGATGTCTTCATCAATTTGAAGGCCTTGATGAAACCGGTGTGGGGGAGGTGGGGCCCCCGGCAGAGGTCCGTAAATTCACCCTGCTCATAGAAGGAGATGGTGCCGTCGGGGAGGTCCTCGATCATTTCGAGCTTGTAGGGCTCGCTCTGGTAAAACTGCAGGGCGTCGGCTTTCGAGACGGTTTTGCGGCGGATGGGCAGCTTGTCGTTGACGATCTTCCGCATCTCGTCTTCGATTTTGGAAAAATCATCCTCCGACACGGCCCCCATGTCGATATCGTAGTAAAACCCGTCTTCCACCACCGGCCCGATGGTGAGGTGCGCGTCCTTGTGGATCCGCAGGATGGCCTGGGCCATGACGTGGGCTGCGCTGTGCCGGAGAATGTCCATGGCTTCGGGATCTTTCGTGGTGATCAGGCGGACCGATGCATCGCGGGAGATCTCCTGGTACAGGTCGAACAGGCGGCCGTCGATCTCCATGGCCACGCAGTTTCGCGCAAGCCCTTCCGAAATGCTCTGTGCCACGTCCAATCCGGTGGGGATGGTTTCGAATGTTTTGATGTTTCCATCGGGAAGCGTGATATGGATCATGATGTTCACCTGGGAGCGTTTTTTTCGGTTGTTTTGGATGACTGCCGATTGCGATAAACTTTTCACGGAACCGTTGATGGGCGGATGCCTGTCCGCCGCAAATATTTGAATTGATAAATTTAAGAGAAAAGGTCATCAGGGTCAAGAAAAAAAATGATCCCGGCTGAAAATGGAAACCGGCGTTTTTATGTTTCAGCGGGCGGCCGATACTTCCCCGGGGCGGGTCTCCTTCCCCGGGCTCCCGTTGAAAAAACGTCAGAACTGTTTTTTTCTTAAGCATTTTATGATACGTTATCCAAAATCGTTTTACACAAGGTCTTGTCAAAAGGTCGAGATCAAGGGCTGCGCATCCCGGGGAAAGCGGGCGCCTGCAATACGCCGCAACGGCGAGGGAATCGCAGTGCCCGGATGTCGGGCTTTTACGGGGCCGCCACCTGATGATCACAGATGCAAAAGAGATATGGAAACCCAGAATTCACTCAAAACACACCCGGCGGTCCCAGCCGGAGAGGATTGCGGAGAGCCGATCCGCCAGGCGGCCCGCCAGACCTGCTATCACCTGATCGCCGACGCATCGGCGCTGGATGCCTTTGTGGACGGGCTCAATGGCGAACCGGTGATCGCCGTCGATCTGGAAGCCGATTCCATGTATCACTACCGGGAACGGGTCTGCCTGATACAGATCACCGCGGGAAAGACGGTCGGCATCATCGATCCGCTTGCGCTGGACGATCTGTCCGGCCTGCGTCCCGTTTTCGCCGACCCCCGGGTTCGAAAGGTGTTTCACGGCGCAGACTATGACATCCGCTCCCTCAGAAGGGATTTCGGCATCGCGGTCCAGAACCTGTTCGACACCCAGGTCGCCTGCCGGTTTCTGGGGTATCGGGAGAGCGGGCTGGAGGCCGTAATCCGCAGCCAGTTCGATGTCGTTCTCGACAAGAAGTTTCAGAAGAAAAACTGGTCCAGCCGTCCGTTGCCCCATGATATGCTGACCTATGCGGCCTCGGACACCCTGTATCTCATCCCCCTCGCCGAGCGCCTGCTGTCCGCCCTGCGGGAAAAGCTGCGCCTGCCATGGGTGCTGGAGGAGTGCAGACTTCTCAGCCAGGTCCGGGCCCTTCCGGAAAACAGCGAGCCCCTCTTTTTCAAATTCAAGGGGGCCGGCCGCCTTCGGCCTCGAAGCTTGGCCGTGCTGGAGGCCCTTCTCCAGCTTCGGCGGGAGATCGCAGAAAAGAAGGATCGGCCGCTCTTCAAGGTGCTGGGCAACGAGACGGTCATGAAGATCGTCAAGGGGCGGCCGATGTCTCTGGCCCAACTGGAGCGGAGCGGAGGGCTGAGCCGGAAACAGTTGGAAATGTACGGGAATGCGGTTGTCCAGAGCGTACTGACAGCCTTGGAGACGCCTGAAGCGGATCTTCCCGATTATCCCCGTAAAAAATCGCCTGTGCTCTCCCCTCGGGTTCCCGAAAGGATCAACGCCCTCAAAGACTGGCGGGACAGTGAAGCGGCCGGGCTGGAGATCGACCCCACCCTGATCTGCAACAAGTCTCTCCTGACGACCCTCGCCGTGAACAATCCCCATAACGCGGGCGCCCTGGAAACCATCGACGAGTTGAAGGCATGGCAGCGCGAGGCTTTCGGGGCCGATATCCTGGCCGTCCTGAACGCTCTCCGGAAGCCCCGCAAGCCGTCCAGGGCCGGAAATCGACGGAGAAAAAAAGACCCGGCCGAAGGCGGTCTGCTCCCGTAGCATTTCTAAAATTTCGATGAGGTGGACCATGGAAGAAAGGGTGTCATTCCCGTCCGGGGAATACCGCCTGGAGGGGTATTATCATCCCGGGAGCGAGAAGGGGGCGGTCATCACCCATCCCCATCCCCTGTATGGCGGGGACATGAACAATATCGTGGTGGAGACCCTGGTGCTGGCCTACCAGAGAAAGGGATACGCCACCCTGCGGTTCAATTTCCGGGGGACGGGAAAAATCGAAGGCCGTCACGCGGACGGCATGGGGGAGCGGGAGGATGTTCTTGCCGCGGTCAGGCTTCTGGCGGAAAAGGGCGTTCGGCAGATCGATCTGGCCGGCTATTCTTTCGGGGCCTGGGTGAACGCCCATATCGACTGTCAAAGCGCCGGTATCCGTCGAATGGTCATGGTGTCTCCCCCGGTCAATTTTCTCGATTTTGCCGCAGTCGGTCCCATCCCCTGCCTGAGGCTGGTCGTCCTCGGAGACGACGACGAATTCGGGAATGAATCCCGTGTTCGGAAGATGATGACGCACTGGAACCCGGATGCTCGGTATGCGGTACTTCCGGATACCGATCATTTTTACTCCGGTGCCCTGCGCGATCTGGAGGCGGCGCTTGCGGAAAACCTGTGAAGAAGATTGAAGACTGTTTCCTTCGGCGTTCAGCCTAAGCCCCTTCAGCCTTCAGCCTCATTCTCCCTTCGATCCAATCGATCCAGGCGTCCAGTCCTTCGCCGGTTTTGGTCGACATTTCAAACACCGGCATCCCGGGGTGAACCTGCCGGATATATCCCAGGGCGGCGTCCCGGTCGTAGTCAAGATAGGGAAGGAGGTCGGTTTTGTTGAGGACGGCCGCGTCGCATTCACGGAACATGAGCGGGTATTTCACGGGCTTGTCCTCGCCCTCCGTGACGCTCAGGACCACGGCCCGCGCATCCTCGCCGATGTCGAATTCGGCGGGGCAGACCAGGTTGCCGATATTTTCGACGATCAGAAGATCCAACTCTCCCAGATCAAGGTTTTCCGCGGCCTTTTCGATGACATGGGCCGCAAGGTGGCAGTCGCCCCCGAACTCGTCGGTGTTGACCTGGACCACGGGCGCTCCGGTCTTTGCGAGCCGGTCGGCATCATGGGAGGTGCAGATGTCTCCCACGATCACCCCGCTCCGAATGCCGGGCATGATCCGTGCCAGGGTTTTTTCGAGCAGGGTCGTCTTCCCGGAGCCGGGCGAACTCATGACATTCAGGACAAACACCTTGTTTTCGGCAAACCGCTCACGGTTCCGCCGGGCATTGGTGTTGTTGACATCCAGAACCTTGCGAACGACTTTGACTTCCATGTTTCAATTCCTTCTGTAAAATTCCCATCGGGCGCATCGCGATGCTCGGGCGCATTGCGATGCGCCCCTACGCATCTGCAATATCGATGGAAACGATTTCCAGTTCTTGGCCCGAGACGATCTGGACGGAACCGCCGCCGCACCGGGCGCAGAGAAATTCGGGGCGCTCCGCGATCCACTCGTGTCCGCAGTCCCCGCATTTTGCCGAGACCGGAATTTCCTGGATGTTCAGGGTGGAATTCGCAAGCGGCGTATCCCGGACGATCACATCGTAGCAGAACCTGAGGCTGTCCGGGACCACGGCCGAGAGTTTTCCCACCCTCAGATTCACCCGCTCCACGCGGCTTCCGGCCATGTCTTCGGGAATGGCAGCGGTCGCGATCTCCACCACCTGCATGGCGATCCCCATTTCGTGCATCGGTCTCGGCTTCCTTCAATCTCCGGAAGGGGGCGCCGTCCCCGCCTGCGGACGCGCGGGCGGGGACGACCTTACCGGGGAGGGGTTATTTGAACGTCTCTGCGCAGACATCGCCCAGGTACGCCAGGTTTTCACAGACGTGGATGCCGTTGGCCTTCATGGCCGCGACCTTGCTCTGGCCGGTGCCGCTGTTGCCGCTGATGATGGCGCCGGCATGGCCCATGCGGCGGCCCGGAGGCGCGGTCAGGCCCGCGATGAAGCCCACAACCGGTTTGGTGACGTTGACCTTGATGTAATCGGCCGCCTCTTCCTCGGCGCTGCCGCCGATTTCACCGATCATGACGATGCCTTCGGTGGCGTCGTCGGCCTGGAAGCGGCTCAGGCAGTCGATGAAATTGGTGCCGTTGACCGGGTCGCCGCCGATGCCGATGCACGTGGTCTGGCCGAGGCCGGCCAGGGTGAGCGCGTGGACGGCTTCATAGGTCAGGGTCCCGGAGCGGGAGACCACGCCGATCTTTCCGGCTTTATGGATCTTTGCGGGCATGATGCCGATCTTGCATTCCCCGGGAGTGATGATGCCGGGGCAGTTGGGGCCGATCAGGCGGACGGGTTTGCCCTTGATGTAGTTCTTGACCTTCATCATGTCCATGACCGGGATGCCCTCGGTGATGCAGACGATCAGGGGAACCTCGGCGTCGGTGGCCTCCATGATGGCGTCGGCCGCGAAGGGGGGCGGCACGAAGATCATGCTGGCGTTGGCGCCGGCCTTTACGACGGCATCCCTGACGGAGTTGAAGACCGGGACCTCATCCATCATCATGCCGCCTTTGCCCGGCGTGACGCCGGCCACGACCTTCGTCCCGTATTCGATGCACGCGCGGGTATGGAACTGGCCCTCTTTCCCCGTGATCCCCTGCACTAAAAGTTTCGTGTCTGTATTGACGAGTATGCTCACTGTGGTGTCCTCACTTGAAAGCGGTGGTGGTTTCTTACTGGATGGCTTCTGTCAACTTCCGGGCGGCGTCCTTGAGGTCTGCCGCGTTGATGAGCGCAAGACCGGAATCCGCGAGGATCTTCCGACCCTCCTCCAGGTTGGTGCCTTCCATGCGGATGATGACCGGGACCTTCATGCCGACCTTCTGGGCCGCCTGAACCACGCCGTTGGCCAGCCGGTCGCACCGGAGGATGCCGCCGAAGATGTTGATGAGGATGGCTTTGACGTTGGGATCGTTCTGAAGGATGCGGAAGCCGTTTTCGATCTGCTCCGCGCTGGCGCCGCCGCCCACGTCCAGAAAGTTGACCGGATTTCCGCCGGCGAACTTGATGCAGTCCATGGTGGCCATGGCCAGGCCGGCGCCGTTGACCATGTTGCCCACGTTTCCGCCGCCGCCCAGGTGGATGTAATTGAGCTGGTATTTGGAGGCCTCCACCTCGGTCGGGTCTTCTTCGTCCAGGTCCCGGTATTCGGCGACGTCCTTATGGCGGTAGAGGGCGTTGTCGTCGAAGTCCATTTTGGCGTCGAGGGCGATGACGCTGTTCTCCGCCGTCAGGACCAGGGGATTGATCTCGACCATGGAGCAGTCGTAGCCGACCGCCAGATGGTACAGATTTTTCAGGAGGGTCGTGAAGGATTTCATGGCCTCGGCGGGAATGTTGAGCCCGAAGGCGGCGGCCCGGAGATGGTAGGGCATGAGCCCCAGAAGCGGGTCTACGTAAACCTTGATGATCTTTTCAGGCGTTTTTTCGGCCACCTCCTCGATGTCCATGCCGCCGGCTTCGCTGGCCATGATGACCATCTTGGCCGTAGACCGGTCGGGAAGGACGCTGAGGTACAGCTCTTTTACGATATTGAGGCCCTCTTCGATGAGGAGCTTCCTGACAAGCCTGCCTTCGGGGCCCGTCTGCTTGGTCACGAGGGTCATGCCCAGGATCTGGTTCGCGAAGGCGTCGAATTCGCCCGCATTCTTTGCGACCTTGACGCCGCCGCCCTTGCCCCTGCCGCCGGCATGGATCTGTGCCTTGACCACGACCGGGAACCGGCCGAGTTTCTCCGCCACGGCCTTGGCTTCTTCAACGCTGAAAGCGACGCTGCCGTCGGGCACCGCGACGCTGTGTTTTCTGAATAATTCCTTGGCTTGGTATTCGTGGATCTTCATGATCTCCCTGCTTTCTCGTCTGTCGGTTTGGGTTGGGTTCGGGCCGGGGTGGCAGCCCTGGGGCCGTCACCCCGCGATTCACATGATGAATGTCAGCCAATCACGCAGAGGACGGCGCCTTTGGAAACCGAATCACCGCTCGAGAAGTTGATGGCCTTGATCGTGCCGTCGCATGGCGCCGGCAAGGCGTTTTCCATTTTCATGGCCTCCAGAATCACCACGGTGTCGCCCTTTTTGACGGCTTCGCCGACCTTCTTGGCGTAAGAGACGACCATGCCGGGCATGGGCGAGGTCAGGGGGGTTCCGGCGACATCGGCGGCAGCCGGCGCGGGTGCTGCGGCTTTGGGTGCTGCGGCTTTCGGCGCCGCAGGGGC
>NZ_JBGSQX010000132.1:0-6332 GCF_041737845.1 Desulfococcus sp. | reverse complement strand
GACAGGCACGGACGCCCCTGCCGCCGGGGATGCCGTCGCGGGCGTCCACGCGGCCCAGGCGGAAGCGGCCCTCCGGCATTCCGCCGCCGGCAGGCTGGGGACGGCCTTGGAGACCCTGTCCCGGCTCGCGGGATTCGACTGGCGGACCAATATCGCCCTCGTCGGGGGATTCGCCGCAAAGGAAGTGATTGTGTCCACCCTCGGGACGGCTTATTCTTTGGGGGAGGTGGACGCCGGGGCGAGCGACTCCCTTTCCGCCAGGCTGGCCTCCTCCGAGGGATGGCGGCCCCTGACGGCCGTCGCCCTGATCGTGTTCATCATGTTCTACGCCCCCTGTTTCGTGTCCGTCGTCTGTATTGCCAGGGAGGCCGGATCATGGAAATGGGGCTTGTTTTCAGTCGTTTTCAACACCCTGTTCGCTTTTCTGCTGGCGGTGCTGGTCTATCAAGGGGGGGTGCGCATGGGCTATTGATACGATCTATGCGGGAAAAGAGCCATGGAGAATATAATTGTCATAATCATTGTTGGTATATCCGTGTTGTATGTCATCCTGAAGATATGGAAGACATTCTCCGCGTCATCCGGGGGCGCCTGCGCATGCGGGTGTTCGGGGTGCGGCGCGGCGTCAGCCTGTGATGGGAAATTGGAAGCGGGCCAACCGGTCGAGTGCGCTGAAAAACCGGGGGAATGTTGATCGGGCGGTTTTCCAAGCCCGGCGTCTGTCAGGAGCTGTTCAACTCTCTGGATTTCTGAGGGATCCCCACCGCCTGGCGGCCGAGGATGTTCGTCGGGGACGGTATCAACGACGCTCTCCCGCCGCCGGGCCGGCCAGGATCAATCGTGAGAGAGCACCTTGCCCAGAAAATCCCTGAGGCGCGGGTTTTGGGGATTGCCGAAGAATGCCTCGGGGCTGTTTTCCTCCTGGACGACGCCCTGGTCGATGAACACGACCCGGTCGGCCACCTCTCTTGCGAAGCCCATCTCGTGGGTTACCACCACCATGGTCATGCCTTCCCTGGCCAGCTGTTTCATGACCTCCAGAACCTCTCCCACCAGCTCTGGATCCAGGGCCGAGGTAGGTTCGTCGAACAGGATCGCCTTGGGCCGCAGGGCCAGTGCCCGGGCAATGGCCACGCGCTGCTTCTGGCCGCCCGAAAGCTGGTCCGGATAATTCCGGGCCTTTTCGGCGAGGCCCACCTTCTCGAGCAGTTCGCGGGCCAGCAGGTCGGCCTCTTCCCGCCGCATCCTGCGGACCTTGACGGGCCCCAGGGTCACGTTCTCGAGGACGGTCATGTGGGGAAACAGGTTGAATCCCTGGAAGACCATGGTCGCCTCGGCCCGCACCTGGTTGATGTCGGTTTTGGGGTCGGCGAGGTCCTTGCCGTCCAGGATGATCTGGCCCGATGTGGCCTGTTCCAGGCGGTTGATGCACCTCAGAACCGTTGATTTCCCGGAGCCCGACGGGCCGATGATGCAGACCACCTCGCCCGGCCGGATGTGGAGGTCGATCCCCCGGATGACTTCCAGGTTTCCGAATGTTTTGTGAAGATTCCGGATGTGAATCATGAATTCCCCTTATCGTGCCGTGCGTTTTTCCAGGCGCTCCTCGGTCATTTTCAGGACCCTGGCGATGGAAAGGGTCATCATCAGGTAGGCAACACCGACCGTCAGCCAGACCTCGAAGGCCCTGAAATTGACGGCGATGATCTCCTGCCCCACCCGGGTCAACTCCGCCACGCCGATCACCACCAGGAGGGAGGTGTCTTTCAGGCTGATGATGAACTGGTTTCCAAGGGGCGGGATCATCCGCCGGAAGGCCTGGGGCCAGATGATGTAGCGCATGGTCTGGGTCCGGGTCAGGCCGATGGAGCGGCCGGCCTCTATCTGGCCGACATCGATGGACTGCACCGCGCCCCGGACGATCTCGGCGATATAGGCGCCCGAGTTCACCGCTATGGCCACGATGCCAGCGGTGATCGGTGAAATGCGCATGCCGACGGCCATGGGGATGCCGAAGTAGAGAAACATGACCTGGACGATGAGCGGCGTCCCGCGGATGGATTCGACGTAGACGCCGCCCATCTTCCGGAAAAAGAGGTGTTTGGAGAGTTTCATCAGGCCTGCGGCGGCGCCGATGATGAAGCCGAAAAAGAGGCCGACCAGGGTGATGAGGATGGTCAGCTTCGCGCCGGAGAGGAGCAGCGGGAAGGTCTCGATCATCACCTTCCATTCGAATGTGAATCCCATGCGGTTTCCCTTGCTCAAGCGGCATCAGGGGCGGGCGCGAAACCCCCGCCCCCGGGCCGGGTCATCCCCCGGGCCGATCACGGGGGGACGGTTCGTGCCGGAATCTATTTGGGCTCCGTTCCGAACCACTTCATGTAGAGGGCGTTGTAGGCGCCGCTTGCCTTTAGTTTTTTGAGGGCCTCGTTGACCTTGGGAACCAGCGGGCTCCCCTTGGGAAAGCCGATGCCGTAGGACTGGCCCATGTAGAGGGGACCCACCACCTTCACCTTGCCCTTGCCCGCGTCGCTCCGCATGAAGTTGGCGATCACCGGCGAGTCGAAGATGACGGCGTCGGCGCCGCCCGACATCAGTTCGAGGATCATGGCGTCGTTGTTGGGGAAGAGCTTGACCTCCTTGGCCTGGGCGTTTTTCTTCACGAAATCCTCGCTTGTGGTGCCCAGCTTGGTCGAGACCACCTTGCCCTTCAGGTCCGCGATGCCGTTGATATCGGTGTTGTCGGCCTTGACCAGGATCAGCAGCCCCGCATTGTAGTAGGGATCGGAAAAGTCGATCACCTCGGCCCGCTCGGGTTTGATGGTCATTCCGGCGATGCCCGCGTCGAGCTGGCCGGTCTGCAGGCCGGGGATGATGCCGTTGAAGTCCATGGGCTGAAGCTTGTATTCCACGCCGATCTCCTTGGCCAGGGCATCCCAGAGCTCCACATCGAAACCCGTATGCTTGCCGGAAGCGTCCTTGAACTCGAAGGGCGGGAAATTGGTGTCGGTCGCCACGATGAGGGTTGCTGCCGTGGCCGGGGCCGAGAGCATCGCCATGGCGGCGACGGCGGTGAAGATGGTCCAGAAACGTTTCATGAGTTCTCCTCCTTTTGCGGTTGGTGGTGCGGGTGTCATCGATGGCGGATCCTCCTGCCGGGCTGGCTCTGCGGGCTCCGGTCCATGGGATTTCCACCGGGATGATCCTCCCTTAAACCCTATTTCGAATGGATTATCAAGGGATGATTTCAGGCAGTTGGGGATTTTGGGAGAGGGCAGGGGCCTCGCCGGCCGGGCGCCCCGCTCATAAACCGCCTTCTTCTCTGAACCGGAGGCCTTCCCGGTAGGGAAAGATGTGCATCACCGCCCCGGACTTCAGGCGCTCCTGAATACCGCGCCAGAAAGCGGCGTCAAACAGGTCGGCGTGGGCGGTTTCAAACACCGTTTTGAGGTGATCCGGGAATCTAAGAAACGTTCTGAATTCCTCCGGGAAGATGTCCCTGTCGTCGACATGGAACCATGGCTCCAGGGACATCTCGTCGTCATATTCCCTGGCGGGGGGCATCTTCCGGAAGGTGCAGTCGGTGAGGAGGCACAGCTCGTCGTAATCGTAGAAGACGACCCTTCCGTGGCTCGTGACCCCGAAGTTCTTGAGAAACAGGTCCCCTGGAAAGATGTTTGTCGCCGCCAGCTCCCGGATCGACCGGCCGTAGTCGATCACCGCCTCCCTCGCGTCGCCTGCGGGGGCTTCCCTGAGAAAGAGGTCGAGGGGCATGAGCCGCCTTTCGGTGTAGAGGTGCCGGATCCGCAGCCGGTCCTTTTCGAAGACCACGGTATCGGCTGCGGTCTCCCGGAGCGCCGTCAGGAGCGGCGCCGAGAAGCGCGAGATGTCGAAGGTCAGGTCCTGGAACTCCTGAGCATCCACCAGGCGTCCCGCCCGGTCGTGCCGGAAGACCAGCTTGTAGCGGCGCTGCACCTCCCGGGCACTCGTGTGCTTGGGGAATTCAAATCGGTCCTTGATGATCTTGAACACCACGTCGAAGGAGGGCAGGGTGAAGACCAGCATGACCATGCCTTTTTCGCCCCGGGCGATTTCGAATGGATCCGAGGAGGTCTCCAGGCTGCGCGTCAGCTCGCGAAAGAGCTCCGCTTTGCCATGTTTGTGAAACCCGATGGAGGTATAGAGCTCCGAGACCCGTTTCAGCGGCATGAGCGTCTTCAGGAAATTGATGAGCTCCGCGGGCTTGTCTGCGACGACATGGAAATAGGCGCGGGTGAAGCTGAACAGGATGCTGATGTCGCTCTCTTCGTGGAGCACCGCGTCCGCCGCAACGCCTTCAGGCGTGCTCAGAAAGGCGATGACGAGGGGGAGGAGGCGGCCGCGGACGCGCATCCGGCCGACAATGTAGGCGGCCTTGTCCCGGTAGAATACCGACCGGATCATTTCCACGCCCTCGGGCAAACGGGGTCCGTCGGCCTGGCCGAGATGGGCTTCGACCCGCCGGGCGATCCGCCGGGCGTCGGCCTCGGGATCGGAAAGGTGCAGTTCGGCGCCGCAGGCGGCCAGCATTTCCCGGAAAAGGGCGGCAAGCCCGTCCGGAGCTGAATTCGGCGTGTAAACGTCGCAGACCGGGCATTCCCGGACTTCGATGCGCGGGATTTTGAATTCGGCGGCGATGAATTCGAGACGGGGGGCGACGCCCACGATGCCGTAAATCCTCCGGACGACCGAGTTGAAGAAGGTTTCCGCCAGTTCGACGTCATTCCTCATGCGGATGCGCCCGGCATAGGCGCTTTTCATGGCGGCGCCTGCCGATAGATCCTCCCGGCGGTCTCCCGGGAGGCTTCTGAGGGTGTCTGCCGTCCGGTCGACGATGCGGGAATAGAGATCCAGGCGCTCCAGGGCGTCGCGGTCGATTCCCTGCCAGTCCCGTCGGTTGAAGCGGTCCGCGGACCGCTTCGTGATCTCCAGGAACTGCGCCTGGTAGTCGTCGTAGGCCTGTTCGATCAGCGCCGCGCCTTGGGATTCGGGGGCCTTCAGGTAGTCTTCAGAATTCATTGTATCCTCTTTCCGGCATTCGCTTCCGGTCTTTGGGGATGCCGGTTGTTTCCAACGCTGAACAGGTATCCACTGCATTGACATTCCGACAACACGTTATTAGATTTTTCTACAATGTTTTGTCAAGGCAAGCATGTTAAAACGTGTATGAAAGGAGGAGCCTCCCATGAACGCCCATCCCCAAACGAACGGTGTCCGCATCCAAGCCCCGGTGCAGCCGGAGTTCGAAACGATTCTCACCCCCGAAGCCCTCGATTTCGTCGCGGCCCTGGCCCGCGAATTCGAAGACACCCGGATCTCGCTGCTGGAGCGCCGAAAGCGCGTCCAATCGGAGATTGACGGCGGGAAGCTGCCGGATTTCCCGCCGGAAACCCGGGCCGTCCGCGAGGGTGACTGGCGGGTCGCGATGATTCCGGAGGACCTACACGACCGGCGGGTCGAAATCACGGGGCCGGTCGATCGGAAGATGATCATCAACGCCCTCAACTCGGGCGCCATGACCTTCATGGCCGATTTCGAGGACTCCCATGCGCCGACCTGGGAGGGGACCCTCGCGGGGCAGGTCAACCTGCGGGATGCGGTCCGGCGGACCATCGCTTTTGCGAACCCGGACGGAAAGCAATACCGGCTGAACGAAAAGACGGCCGTCCTCATCGTCCGGCCCCGGGGCTGGCACCTCGTGGAAAAGCACGTCGAGATCGACGGCCGGCCGGTATCCGCCTCCATCTTCGATTTCGCCCTCTATTTTTTTCACAACGCCCGGGAACTCATGGATCGCGGCACCGGCCCCTATTTCTACCTCCCCAAGATGGAAAGCTACCTGGAGGCCCGCCTCTGGAACGACATCTTCGTCCGGGCCCAGGAACTGACGGGCATTCCCCGGGGAACCATCAAGGCCACGGTCCTGATCGAGACCATCCTGGCAGCCTTCCAGATGGACGAGATCCTCTACGAGCTGAGAGACCACATGGCCGGCCTCAACTGCGGCCGCTGGGACTACATCTTCTCGTGCATCAAGAAATTCCGGAACAACAAGGATTTCTGCCTGGCCGACCGCGCGCTGGTCACGATGACCACGCACTTCCTCAAGAGCTACGCCGAGCTTTGCGTCAAGACCTGCCACCGCCGCAACATCCACGCGATGGGCGGCATGGCCGCGCAGATCCCGATCAAGAACGACGAGAAGGCCAACGCGGATGCCTTCGCCAAGGTCAAGGTCGACAAGGAGCGTGAAGCCACGTACGGCCACGACGGCACGTGGGTGGCGCATCCGG
>NZ_JBGSQX010000086.1:0-10808 GCF_041737845.1 Desulfococcus sp. | reverse complement strand
CTGGAACAGTACTCCCATGTCTGGATCATCTTCTGGTTTCATGAAAACGACAACCCCACCGACCGCGCCATCCTCCAGGTGCATCCCTGCCGGAACCCGGGCAATCCCTTGACCGGGGTCTTTGCGGCCCGGGCCCCGGTGCGCCCCAATCTCATCGGCTTGAGTGCCGCCCGCCTGCTGGGGGTGGAGGGCCGCAAAATCATTCTGGCAGGCCTGGACGCCCGGGAGGGGACGCCGGTGCTGGATATAAAACCGTACCTACCGGTCAGCGATGCTCTTCAGGATGCCCGGGCCCCGGAGCTGTTGCCCCATCCTGAGGAAGATCAAAGGTAGGGATTTTAAGGTTGTATCATGAAGACGTCATGATCTTACCCCGTCGCTCCCAGGCGTGGATGTGTGAAGATAACGTACTGAGACAAGGCCACCTGGCCCTGAACCCAACTGACGCTAGTTGGGTTTGAAAGTCTAAGAGCTTAGAATTACAATGATATCTTTTTGATGTACCCATTGCCAAAGTCACCGGCGGAACATATTTATATATACGAGAACTAAGAAATATTTAAATTGAGATTATTCCCTTGCAAGGGATAAGGAAAAATAGTACAAATCAAGATGGCTAATCAAAAGATTTTTTGGTTATTTATCTGATTACTGAAAAAAATCTGCTATTCTGAGTGCCGGCCTTGTGATATTAGTCATTAATTCTAATATATCTTGTAAAGATCATCTCAAAGTAAGGGATTGTACATTTCCCCCCAAGGAATCACCTTACAGGGGAAGCGGTTGAGAGGCCCGGCGGGTCCCCGGCGGGGTGACAGCGGTCCGGGCGGCGGCAACCCGTGATCGGCTAAGCCCATCGTTCCGGGGATAGCGGCGGAGGCTGCATCGGCCGGTTTCCTTGCGAGTTTTAATAACCATCAGTAACAGGGACAAACATATGGCAAAAGAGGAAAAGAAAACAAGCAAAGCTAGTGGCGGCAACGGCAATACCGGGGCAGTCATGGTAGTAGGCGCAGGCATTGCCGGCATCCAGGCCGCCCTGGACCTTGCGGACAACGGATACGAGGTGGCCCTGGTGGAGAAAAACAGCTCCATCGGCGGCACCATGGCCCAGCTCGACAAGACCTTTCCCACCATGGACTGCTCCATCTGAATCTTGGGGCCCAAGATGGCGGATGCCGGTCGGCATCCCAAAATCACGATTCACACGTTGAGCGAAGTCACCGAGGTCAAGGGGTATGTGGGGAATTTCGACGTCAAGATCGTCAAGAAGGCGCGCTACGTAGACGAAAAGGAATGCACGGCCTGCGGCGACTGCGCCCGGGCCTGCCCGGTAGTCTACCCGGACGAGTTCAATGTGGGGCTGTCGTCCCGCAAGGCCGTCCACATCGCGTTTCCCCAGGCCGTGCCGTCGGCCTATGCCATCAACATGAACGAGTGCATGGGCCGGGGCTGCTCCAAGTGCCTCGACGCCTGCGAAAAGCGCTGCATCCACTTTCACATGTCCGACGAGGAGATCCCCTGCCGGGTGGGCTCCATCGTGGTGGCGACCGGTCTTTCGCCCTACGATCCCCGGGAGATGGACGAGTACGGCTACACCCGGTTCCAGAACGTGCTCACCAGCCTCGAGTTCGAGCGGCTGGTGAACGCCGGCGGACCCACCCAGGGGGTGCTGATCCGGCCGGGGGACCGGAAGCGCCCCGCATCCGTCGGGTTCATCCAGTGCGTCGGCTCCCGCTCCAGGCGGAAGGGCGGAGAGCACTGCTCCAACATCTGCTGCATGAACACCATCAAGGGCACCCTGGTCCTGAAGGAGCACTACCCGGACATGGAGATCAAGGTCTTCTACATCGACATCCGGGCCTTCGGGAAGGGCTTCGAGGACCTCTACAACCGGAGCCGGCGCCTGGGGGTCCAGTACCTCCGGGGCCTTCCCGGATCGGTGGAGGAGCTCGAAGACGGCAGCCTGCGGGTGGCCGTGGAGAACACCGCAACAGGCAGGATCGAGTTCCACGACCTGTCCATGCTCGTCCTGGCCCTGGGCATCCAGCCGTCTTCGGACACCCGGAAGATCCAGGAGATGCTGGGCCTCCAGCTCACCCCGGACGGGTTCTTCCTGGAGGCCCATCCCAAGCTCCAGCCCGTGGACGCGGCCACCCGCGGCGTGTTCTACGCCGGGTGCGCCGAAGGCCCCAAGGACATCAAGGAGAGCGTGACCCAGGGATCTGCGGCCGCGGCCCGGGCGATCCGCCTCATGCACACGGGCCAGATCACCGCAGAACCCATCACCTCGGCGGTCATCGCCTCCCACTGCAAATCCTGCGGCAAATGCGCCGAGGTCTGCCCCTACAACGCCATCACGGTGGACGTCAAACGCAAGACACCCGCGGTGGTCAACACCGCCGCCTGCGCCGGATGCGGCACCTGCGCGGCCGAGTGCCGGTTCGGGGCCATCGTCATGAACCATTTCACCGACCGGCAGATCACGGCCCAGATCGACACCCTGCTGGCCGAGAACGCGGCGGAGAAGGTCCTGGCCTTCGCCTGCAACTGGTGCTCCTACGCCGGCGCCGACTACGCGGGCGTTGCGCGCCTCCAGTACCCCGCCAACGTCCGCCTCATCCGCACCATGTGCAGCGGCCGGGTCGACGAGGCCTTCATCTGGCGCGCCTTTGAACAGGGCGCGCCCGTGGTCCTGGTGAGCGGCTGCCACATCGGGGACTGCCATTATATCGACGCCAACCACTGGACGGTGAAGCGGGTGGAGAAGGTCCGCAAGAAAATGGAGAAGCTGGGCATCCGGCCCGATCGCCTCCAGCTCGAATGGATCAGCGCCGCCGAGGGCGTCCGCTTCGCCCGCGTCATGTCCGACATGGAAGCCCTGCGGAGGGAAGTCTCGGCCGGCGAAATCGCGGAGACGATCGAGATCCTCCGGAAGCGGAAGAAGGACGGGGATGCGCCTGAAGCTCCCGCACCGGGGGTGGGGGTGACTCCGCAGTAAAGAATCATAGAGGGAGGCTTCCTTGCGGGGCCTCCCTCGCCTCACATCACATCACCGGGCATACCTGCTCGGTGCCACGTCGGATTCCCTTCAATGTCGGCTGCAAACGCATACCGGTCAGACAGACGACCCCCTATTGATTACACCACGCCATGTCCCAGCACCCCTTGCCGGATAAGGCCTGAGGCCCTCCCCCCTGTAAGGGCGGGTTCCAAACCCGCCCTTACGGAGAGGTTTTCAGCGGCAAAACAGACGCTTCGTGCGAAAGCTCCTCTTTCCGCTGAATCCAGAGCGGCTTCGCTACAAAATCAAGATTACCATTATAATACCTTAAAATGTTTAGATTCCAGTATCATGCAAGTATTCTTCACCTTTTCGTTGTTTCGGGAACCATAGAAAGCGGTATATAGCCCGAAAATAAACTTCACGACCTTTTTCAGCTTATATCCCATTTATTAAGCATGTTACCTTAAGCAATAGGTATTTGTACCTATTTACAAACGATATTTTTTTCAGTAATGAAATATTCAGATCAACAGACAACGTTACTCCCTTCATTACCACATGGCGAAAATCGATACCTCCCCCCAGCCTTTCCGGCCTGAATGATTTTTGCCTGAAGAGACTGCATCTCCTTTTTTTGGAAAAGGCATGGTGAATGATGCCCAATGACGCGGTACCTCTGAAAATGCCAATCTCATAAGCATCCCTTGGGTCCTATGATCCATAAGGAGGCTTTTGCATTTCGAAAAACGATAAAGCCAAACCTGCCGCGAGACAGGGACGGAAAGCCGCGGATCTTCATGAGACAGCCGGGTTGCCATAAGGTAATCCGGCTTTTTTGTGTGATCGCGAGGCACTGTCGGAAGACAGGTCTTTAAGACTCCTGCCCGGACGATTCCGCGCCGAGCATCGGTGAACTGACAGACATGCAGGCGACCGATGCCGCCGATATGGCCGAAAGAAATGTCCGTGAAGCCCAGGTCAATGACAGCCCATCTTTGGAAACAACGTCCTCATCCACCAGCACCACCGGGGATCGGGAGCAGGCGAACCAGAAGGAATCCACCGCAAGCGAAGCGGATGTTGGTGTCAGTTGGTGATGGGATCGCAGCGAATATGATTTCATGAAACAGGGAGATGGCGCCATGAGGAATATAAAAAAAGTGAAATCGGTCCGGGGGTATGGAATCATATGGGCATTCTGCCTTGTCTTCATCGTGTGTTCCTGCGGAGGCGGGGGCGGCTCATCGAGCGGTCCGTCATCGGAAAGCGGGGAGATTTCGTTCTCGCTGCGACTGGAAGAGGAGATCAGCGATAGCGGGGAACTCCAGGAGGAATCGACCGGATTGGATTGTTCAGGGAATCATATCGATACCATCAAGGCCGAGATCCTGAACTCGGCCGGCGAAGTGATCGCGCGGGGCGGCCCGTTCAACTGCACGGACGGCCATTTAACGGTTACCGGCGTCCCGGTCGGGCAGAATTACGTGGTGGCCGTCACGGCCCTGGACCTTGACGGTTTTGTCATTTTCAGCGGAGAGGAGACGGGGGTCACGGTGGCGCCTGGCATCAGCAACGAGGTGGGGCCGATCATCCTCAGGCAGGTCCTGAACCGGAAGCCGAGAATTATGCCGGCCATCGGGAACCGGCGTGTTCTGGAGGGCGAGACGCTCCAGTTTTCGGTGCACGCTGAAGACCCGGATGACGCGAACCATGTCACCTGCACGGCCAGCGATCTTCCCGCGGGGGCCGAGTTTGATCCGGAGACCGGCCTCTTTTCGTGGACACCGGAGTACGGGAAGGCCGGTCTCTATCGAGTGATGTTCCGGGCGGTGGACGACGGCGATCCACCCATGAGCGACGCCGAGATCGTGGCCATCAGCGTGGGCGACGGGAACCAGCCCCCGGTCGTGTGGCCGTTGAAAAATTACGCCGTTCAGACGGGGGAAACCGTCTCCTTTGAAGTGACGGCCTCGGATCCGGACCAGGGCGATACCCTCACCTTCAGCGCGTCCAATCTTCCCGCCGGGGCTGTTTTCAACCCAGAGACCCGGATCTTCACATGGGCGACCGGGCCTGAGGATGCCGGGTTCTATATCGTCTCCTTCCTGGTGATGGATAACGGCAACCCGCCCCTGGGAAACGGCCGGCAGGTCACCATAACCGTGGGGGACGATGTCGACCACATGCCGGAGATGGACCCCATCGGTAGTCAGCAGGTTCTAGTGAACGAACTGCTTGAGTTCGTGGTGACGGCAAGGGATCTGGACGGCGACCATCTGACATTCACTGCCGGAAACATGCCGGCGGGTGCAACCTTCAATCCCGAAGCCCAGAGGTTTTCCTGGACGCCGGGTGGTGGGGAAGAGGGCACCCACACGATCATTTTTACGGTGACCGATGACGGGATTCCGCCTCAGGGCGATTCCGAGGAGGTCGTCATCACCGTGGGCGTCGGCAACCACGGGCCGGTTCTCGACCCCATCGGGAGCCGGGAGGTCCGTGAAGATGAACTGATCGAGTTTGTCATTACGGCGACCGATCCGGACAATGATGCTTTGGTCTTCTCCGCAACCGGCCTTCCGGACGGCGCCATCTTCGACCCGGATACCCAAAAATTCTCCTGGAATCCGGGTTTCGAAGATGCGGACATCTACGAGGTCGAATTCACCGTGGAGGACGTACGGGCCGATTCCCTGAGCGACACGGAGACCGTCACCATCACCGTCGGGAACTTGAACCGGCCGCCGGTTTTCGAAGAGATCGGCGAACAGAGCATCGACCTGTACACCAAGAGTCTCCTGTCGTTCACCGTGACCGCCAGAGACCCGGACGGCGATACACTATCCTATGAGATGACCGACGGCCCCGAAGGCGCCGTATTTGCCGACCAGACCTTCCAGTGGGCGCCCACCCGCAATGATGTGGGCATGGAGCATTCCGCCAGCTTCAGGGTAACTGACAACAAGGGGCTGTCAGATACGATGACTGTCAACATTCGTGTCATGGATGATTTCCCTGTCGCTTTTCCTGATGCTAATTTCGAGGCGGTGATCAGAGGGCAACTTAATTTACATAATGGTACTATAATGAAGTCTGATTTAATGAGCTTATCTGCATTATCGGGATACAATAGAAATATAACGAGCATTGAAGGGCTTCAGCACTGCGAAAACTTACAAGTGGTTAATTTTGATCTTTGTTATCAAATCAGCGATTTTGGACCGCTCGCTGGGTTGGTAAAACTTCAATATCTTATCCTCTCTCAAACCCAAATCAGCGACATAACCCATTTAGCAGGATTGGTAAACCTTCAAAAGCTTATTCTTGATTATACCCAAATCAGCGACGTAACCCCCCTCGCAGGATTGGTAAACCTCCAAGTTCTTTATCTTGATTATACCCAAATCAGCGACATAACCCCCCTCGCCGGTTTGAAAAGCCTTCAAGTTCTTTCTCTTGATTCTACCCAAATCAGCGACATAACCCCTTTATCAGGATTGGTAAATCTTCAATCCCTTCTCCTCTATAATACCCAAATCAGCGACATAACCCCCCTCGCAGGATTGGTAAACCTTCAATCCATTTTTCTTGGTTATACCCAAATCAGCGACATAACCCCTTTATCAGGATTGGTAAACCTTCAATCCCTTGTCCTCTATAATACCCAAATCAGCGACATAACACCCCTCGCAGGATTGGTAAGCCTTCAATTTCTTTCTCTTGATTCTACCCAAATCAGCGACATAACCTCCCTCACAGGCTTGGCAAACCTTCAATCAATTTATCTTTATAATAACCAAATCAGCGACATAACACCTTTGCTTGGATTGAATAACTTAGTGTACATAGATGTTTCGAATAATCCATTAGACGTAGACTCATGCACTTCGATTATTCCGCAACTTGAAGCGAAAGGCGTTACAGTTGTTCATACCTGTTTTGAGAGGCCAGCATTTTGAAAAAACAGCAAATAAGTGGCGAAGAAATAGGGATGAAAACGTGAAAAGGACAAGAGTCAGCCCGATACATACTGAGCACGCGAAGGCCCCCTGTGCCAGGGAAGTTGACAGTTATAATGGCAGCCGTTACAAGTTGACTCATGATAAAGTCCTTCCACGGCACAGGCACGGAAGACGTATTTGATGGCAGGAATTCGCAGGCAGCGGAGAGTAGCTGTCCACCCTCTTTGTGGGCGATCGCTCAGCGTAAGCTCGACCAGATCAATTGTGTTCGAGAAATCGGTGAACGTTCAATCCTGCCGGGGAATCGCCTGGAACGCCTTCGCGGTGGACAGGGAAGATCCATACAGCATTCGGATAAACCAGCAGTTCCGAATCTGTTTCAGATGGGAGGACGGCCATGCCGATGAAGTCGAAATTGTCGATTCCCACTGAGCCGGATGTTGGGCGGCGTCTGCCGACACAGCGCCCGCCGATACATCCCGGAGAGATGCTGTTGGAAGAGTTCCTGAAACCCTTGGGGATATCCCAGAATGCATTTGCGATTCGTCTCGGGGTCTCCTATCCCCGACTGAACGAGATCGTTCGGGGGCATCGCTCCGTTACTCCGGATACCGCATTGCGTCTGGCACGAGTTCTGGGAATGTCGGCTGACTTCTGGCTCGGGCTCCAGCAGGATTGGGACCTTTGGCATGCCATGAACGGACCCGGTGCGGACGAAATCTCTCACCTCGAACCGATTGCGAGATAATGGGTTATCCCTGTAGTTGCATAAATTTGTGAGGAAGAAAGAAAAAAGAAGCTTGCGGAGGCCCGAGAATAGTGGGTGTAAATTGTTTACGACGACAACTTAAAACCCAATTCAGGAGGCCACCGCAAGTGAAATCCAGCAAATCACAAATTCATGCAAAAGTTCCACAAAATTCCGATGATCCGGTTCGAGGATCAGCAACTCACTTCCTTCTCCGGTTGCTGGTTTCTCAGATGCTCTTCAAGCGCCTCGACTTGTATCGGGCCATGAGCTTTTTGGGCGAGGAGCTTGCCGATCAGAGCGACGCCACGCCCTTTACCCCGCGGCGAACCAAGGACCGGATCGAAGAGATGCTGTTTCAGAGAAACCGCGATTTGTTCAGCGAACTGGATCTGGTGTTTTTCGATACGACCTCGATCTACTTTGAAGGCAACGGCGGGGAGCACTTCGGCCAAAGAGGATTCAGCAAGGACCACCGCCCGGATCTTTTCCAGATGGTTGTCGGGGCCGTGCTCGATGACAACGGTCGCCCCATCTGCTGCGAGATGTGGCCGGGCAACACCACCGATGTCACCACGCTGATACCGGTTGTCGAACGGATTCGGAAGCGGTTCGGCGTCAACAGCTTTTGCGTGGTTGCCGATCGGGGCATGATCAGTGCCGAAACGGTAAGCCTGCTCGAAGAAAACAACATCGCCTGCATCCTGGGCTGCCGGATGCGCAAGGTAAAGGCGATTCAAACCGAGGTGCTCACCCGAGCCGGCAAATACCAGGAGGTGTATCCGGAAAGTGCGGACCGAAAGAAACCGGCGCCGCTGAAAGTCAAGGAGGTTCATCACGATGGGAAGCGCTACATCGTCTGCGTCAACGAGCGCCAGGCCCGCAAGGATGCCGCCGACCGCCAGGCCATCGTCGATTCCCTGCAGGAGCAGTTGAAAAAAGGAGCCAAGTCCCTGGTGGGAAACAAGGGCTACCGGAAGTATCTGAGAATCGAAAAGGAGAGCGTCCGCATCGATACGGACAAAATCAAGGCAGACGAGGTTTTCGACGGCAAATGGGTGCTGATCACCAATACCACCCTCTCGGGGGAACAGGCCGCCCTCAAGTACAAAGAGCTGTGGCGTGTGGAGCGCGTGTTCCGGGATGTGAAATCGCTTCTGGAAACCCGCCCGGTTTACCACCAGAAGGACGCCAACATCGCAGGCCATGTGTTTTGCAGCTTCCTGGCGCTGGTGCTGCGAAAGGAACTGGATCAGCGCCTGTCGGCTGCCGGGCACCAATTCGAGTGGCTGCATATCCAACAGGATCTCAAGGCCCTCCAAAAGGTGGTGATCGAGGAGAGCGGGAAGCGGTTCGCCCTGCGCACGGAATGCAAAGGCAACTGCGGTAAAATCTTTCAGGCGGTCGGCGTTGCCATTCCCCCCACGATCCAGGCCGTGCCGTGACCGCGTGAAATTACGAAGGGTAGTGCCAAGACTCTTCGTGTGCCTCATAACGCCATGTATTCATTAAGAATTAGAAATTGTGGTGTTCAAAATCAGTCAGGCGCATGCTGGAGCATGCCGGTATCCCAAAGCCGAAACTGACGGAAAAGAGACGACTGCATCAGGTTGCGTTGGGATAAACCGACGAGGAAACGAGTACAACCGAGGAACCGGATGCGGGAAAACCGCACGTCCGGGACTGTGCGGGGGGTGCCGGGTGACCGGCATTCCTACCGCAACGCCAACTAAAATTCTTGCAATTGTCACATTTTTGATGCATATTGATATGCATATTACGGCTGCATGGTAGAAAGGAGCTATATATGCGAACAACCTTGAATATAGAGGATGCCCTTATTGAAAAGGCATCGAAGCTAACCGGAATTATGGAAAAAACAGCTTTGATACGCAAAGGGCTTGAGACTCTGATCAGTCTGGAGAGCAGCCGGCGCTTGGCTGAACTCGGTGGAACCGAGAAAAAAATTGAAATGCCAAGACGCCGAAGGCCAGAGTGTTGAAATGATCCTTGTAGACACAAGCGTTTGGATCCAACATTTCAGAAAAGCTGATCATGAGCTTGTTGACCATTTAAACACCGGTTCGGTCGCCTGTCATCCTTTTATTATAGGAGAATTAGCGTGCGGCAACCTGGGTAACCGCGCAGAAATTTTAATGCTGCTACAAGCATTGCCTTCTACTCCAATTCTTGAGCCCTATGAAATCCTTCATTTTATAGAAAAGAACTCGTTAATGGGGCGGGGCCTTGGATACTTAGATATTCACCTTTTGGCTTCTTCAATTCTTGGCAATGTGGTTTTATGGACTGCAGATCGTCGTCTTCGTGAAGCAGCAACAGAACTCGGGCTATCGTATTTAAATGGCTAACAAACGGCTGTTGACGGACTCGCTTTGCTCTCCTCAAAGCCGCAGCGTTATGCACAAAGGATTCAGGAATGCCATATTCACCTTTTTACAGCCGTTTTCCCGAAATTGCTAAACATGAGACCAGGGCAGTCACTGTGATCGGTACTTCGAGTTGGAATTTGCCGCCCGCGAGTTACTCTTTCCATGAGATGTTTTGTGATGAGCCTGGATGCGACTGTCGCCGGGTTTTCTTTTGTATTGTATCGTCTCTTCGGCAAGATATCCAAGCCGTCATCGCATGGGGGTGGGAAGACATTAAATTTTATGCAAAGTGGATGGGAGAGAGTGATCCGCGTATCATTAATGACCTAAAGGGGCCAGCGTTGAATCTTGCCAGTCCGCAATCTGATCTTGCCCCGGCACTCTTGAATTTGCTGCGAAAAATGTTGCTCATGGACACCACATACACAGAGAGGGTTAAGCGTCATTATGCCATGTTTCGCAAAACTGTTGGCAAGAAGGCCAAAGCAGTTAGCTCGGGAAAAGTGCTTAAAAAAAAGGGGTGGTCCTAAACGAGTAGTGGTGGGGAAATATACCTTGCACGTGGGCTGATGAAAATCAGTTTAGAAAAACGGTAGTATTTTGATCCCAATTTTGTTCCGTTTTGCTGACTATTGACATGATCTCTTTCCTTTTCGACTGAACTGATTGACCGATATTCTTTTTATACCATTCGAACACTT
>NZ_JBGSQX010000079.1:0-11254 GCF_041737845.1 Desulfococcus sp. | reverse complement strand
GAAGCCGCGGCCCCGGGAGAAGGCCCGGGCCTTGACGAGGGCGAGCATGAACTCCGCAGCCCGGGGAGAGGCGCCCAGGCGGACGTTTTCGCGGACGGCATCCGGCACGGCCGGGGACGCCCCGTCCGGCCGGGTGGCGGTGACGATGGTGAGGATGTAGTCCATCACGGTCCGGGAAACCCTTACGCCGTCATGGATCCGGTCCTGGAGCGCGCGGAGCTCCGCCGGCGAGGCCACGGCGGCGACCGCCGCTTTCCGGGCCTCGAAATCCGCGTTCTTGCGCCGGAGCAGGTCCGCCTCCTCGCCTTTCGCGGGATAGCCGACGTCGACCTTGACCATGAAGCGGTCCACCTGGGCCTCGGCCAGGGGATAGGTGCCCGCCTGCTCGACGGGGTTTTCGGTCGCCAGCACCATGAAGGGGTCCGGCAGGGGAAAGGTCTCCCGCTCCGCGTCCACCCGCCGCTCCTGCATGGCCTGGAGCAGGGCCGACTGGACCTTGGGGGAGGCCCGGTTGATCTCGTCGGCCAGGAAGATGTTGCAGAAGACCGGGCCCCGGTGGTAGTCGAAGGAGCGCGTGTGCGGGTTGAACACCATGGTGCCCGTGATGTCGCCGGGCATCTTGTCGGGGGTGAACTGGAAACGCTTGAATTCGCCGCCGACGGCCCGGGCGAAGGTCTCCACCGCCAGGCTCTTGGCCAGCCCGGGGACGCCCTCCAGGAGGACGTGGCCCCGCGCGAAGAGGGCCAGGATCATCAGCTCGATCATCTCCTCCTGCCCGACGATCACCCGGGCGATTTCGTTCCGGATCCGCGCAAACATGGGCGCAGCGGGGTCATGCATGGGAATCATCCTAGCGGGTATTCAAATGGTTTCCGGCGCCGGATCAGCAGCCGGAGGAACCCGGAAAACGCCCCAGGTGGGGGTTCCGGCCCATGGCCACCAGGTCCCGGACACTGAAATCGGGAAGGCCGTGTTCGGGTTCTGGGCCACCCGGGGGATCATCCGGCTGAGCCGCTTCCGGGGGATCCGCAACCATATAGACAGGGTTGCCCGGGGTGCGTCAACCAGTTTTTGCAGCGCAGGTTCGGGCAGGGCATTCGGGCCGGCAGATTGCGGCCTCACCTTCTGTCTGTGTGGGACCACAGCAGGCGGAACGGCATTTCCGCCCGGGCCGGCAGCTCAAAATGGTCATGACTTCCGCGATGGCATCGCACAAGAATCCATCCTCGTCATTCGAAGCTCAATTATTTCAGCCCCCGCAAACGGATCGTCGATTTTCGCATTTGCCAATAGGCGGTATTTTGAGGTATGGATCGGAATGTGCATGATGCAGAATGATTCAAAACCCCTGCATGCCGGTCGGCCTGGTTTTCATGGATGAACCGGGAGATGTGCAATCCATCCACCCGATAGGTGCAGTCAGATGGAGCGGTGCTATGTCGCGTGATCAACGAGAGGGCGGATCGTATGCCCTGGCGATCGTGTTGGTTCTTGTTCTGGCAGGGCTCTACCTGACGAGCCTTTACAGCTATCTCCTTTTTCATACGATTGCCGAAATGTTCAGCACGGCGGTCGTCATGGCGATTTTCCTCCTCGTCTGGAATGCTCGCCGCTCTCTCGACAACAACTATCTGCTGTTGATAGGGATCGCCTACCTCTTCATCGGGGGGCTCGATCTCATCCATACACTTGCCTACAAGGGCATGGGTATTTTCAGGGGGTCCGAAGAAAACCTCCCGACCCAGCTCTGGGTCGCGGCCAGATACCTGCAGGGCATATCCCTTTTGATTGCTCCCTTGTTCATCGATAAAAAGCTGAACCTGAAATTCGCATTGGCCGCCTACGTGACGGCCGTTGCCCTGCTTCTGGGGTCCATATTCTATTGGGACGTGTTTCCAGTCTGTTACGTATCAGGCGAAGGACTGACACCCTTCAAAAAAACGAGCGAGTTCGTCATCGGCCTCATTCTCCTTGCGGCCGTCGCCCTGCTGTTCATGAAGCGGGAACGCTTCGACCCAGCGGTCTTCCGGTTGCTGGTGGCGTCCATAGGATTGACGGTCCTTTCGGAACTGTTTTTCTCCATCTACATCGAGGTCTACGGGGCGCTCAACCTTCTCGGTCATTTCCTGAGAATCATCGCCTGTTATTTTATCTACAAGGCGGTTGTCGAACTGGGCGTCGCAAGACCGCTGGCCGTGCTCTTCAGGAATCTCAAGGAGAGTGAAGAGGCGCTCAGGAAAGATCACGATTTCATCTCCGGCGTTCTGGCTGCCGAAGATGCCCTGCTGGCCGTCCTGGACCGGGAAGGGCATATCGTCCGATTCAACAGGGCTTGCGAGCGGTTGACAGGCTATCTTTCGGAGGAAATCTGCGGACGGCCGTTCTGGGATATCGTCCCTCTCGACAAAGTGGACGGGTCCAGGTCACTGTTTCAAAACATTGTCTCGTTTCGACGCCGCCGCCGGCGTGAAACCGCGTTGATCACAAAGGATGGCCGGCAACGCTGGGTGATGATGTCCAACAGCTTTCTGGGGGACCAGGACGGGTCGGTCGAGTATGTCGTTGTGAGCGGCATCGACATCACCGAACGCAAGAAAGCCGAGGAGAGGCTTCGGGAAAGCAGGCAGCGCCTTGCTGAATCCAACCAGGTGATGGACGCCATACTGCAACACACGCACATGATGGCCGCATTCCTGGATCCGGAGTTCAATTTTATCTGGGTCAATCGCGCTTATGCCG
The DNA here is from genome assembly GCF_041737845.1 of Desulfococcus sp. Taxonomy (GTDB): domain Bacteria; phylum Desulfobacterota; class Desulfobacteria; order Desulfobacterales; family Desulfococcaceae; genus Desulfococcus. The sequence continues at coordinate 8,515 of NZ_JBGSQX010000079.1, read as the reverse complement.
ATACCTGCAAACACGATCCGTCCTTCTTCCCGGGCAAGAACCACTTTGAGCTTTATCCCCACGAGGAGAATCAGGCCATCTTTCAACGGGTCGTGGATACGGGGGAACCGTTCTTCGTGGCCGCCAAGCCGTTTGAATTCCCCGACCAGACTCAACGCGGCCTTACCTACTGGGATTGGAGCTTGATCCCTGTGAAGGATGCTGCAAAAAAAGTTACGGGTTTGGTGTTCACGCTGGCAGAAGTGACCGACCAGATAAAGGTGAAGCTCAAGCTGCAGGAGCGGGAAAAACAATTCCGATCGCTGGTCGAAACCACAAAGGCCGTCGCCTGGGAATTGGAAACAGAACCCCTGAGGGTTAATTACATGAGCCCCAGGGTGCACGATCTTACGGGCTATCCATCCGACATGTGGAAAGACTTCGATTTTTGGGCGCAGACAATCCACCCCGATGACAGAGAGTGGTGTACCCGTTTTTTTCAAACCGAAACGGCAAAGGGCAAGGATCACGAATTTGAATACAGGATGATCACCGCCGACGGCAGGACGATATGGATAAAAGAGTTGTGCACCGTTGTTATGGAAGAAGGCACGCCGGTATTATTTCGCGGCTACTTTTTCGATATCACCGAACGGAAGCGGTCGGAAAAGGCACTGCGGGAGAGCGAGGCAAAAATCCGCAAGCTCAATGAAACACTTGAACGGCGCGTTGCCAAACGCACCGCCGAGCTTGAAGAACGCACACGGCAGCTGCAAGCGCTCGCACTGGAGCTGTCCAATACGGAGAATCGCGAACGGCGACAGATAGCATCCATTCTGCATGATGATTTCCAGCAGCAGCTTGCCTATATGAAGCTTGAACTTGGCCTGATAGGAAAGGATAACGCTGACAAAAAAGTGGGTCAAAGGCTTGCTTTCCTATTAACCCTCATCAGCGACTGCATCAATAAGTCACGAAATCTCTCATATGAACTTAACCCGCCATGCCTGAATCGCGATGGACTCCTGCCCGCGCTGGAAAGTCTCGCCTGGGATATGAAGCAAAAGCACGGCCTGGAGGTAACGGTGCGAACGCAGCCGGGTGCCGACCCCGGTTCACCTGCGCTCGCATCGACCCTTTACCGCTCAACCAAAGAATTGCTTGTGAATGTGGTCAAACACGCCGGCGTAAACCAGGCGCTCTTGGATGTTGGCTGCCAAAACGGAATGATTTACATCCGGGTGGAAGACTTCGGCCAGGGATTCAATTATGAAACGGCCAGAATCAGACAGGGAAGGGATGGCGGTTTTGGTCTGTTCAGCATCGATGATCGCATCACTTTCTTGGGGGGCTCCCTGAGCATCAAGACGAGTCCCGGCAAAGGATGTCGTATTGTCCTGATGGTACCCCAAATCAAGTTCCCAACTGCCAGCGATTGCGAACCGCCGCCTGAAAATATCCGTACGCAGAATTTGATAAAGGGCACTCCTTTCGAAGCGGCCCAATCCGGCGACGACAGCGGGCAGGTTCGCATTCTCATGGTCGACGATCAGCAGTTGATGCGGGAGGCACTGGCCAAAATGCTGCAAGGCTTTGAAGGGCTGACAGTCGTGGGGCAGGCCGTCAATGGTTTTGAAGCGATTCAGATGGCGGAGCAATTACAACCCGATGTGATCCTCATGGATGTCAGCATGCCGGAAATGAACGGCATTGAAGCCACTGCCAAAATATTGCGCAATCACCCCGGGATCGGTATCATCGGCCTGAGCATGCACAACGATGCCTTTACGCGCCGGAAAATGCTCGACGCCGGCGCCGCTGCCTATCTGACCAAAACGGGTTCACCCGATATACTTGTGAAAACCATTCTCCGGGTGCATCACGGCAACGGGTGAATCAGGCCGCAGTCATCATGCCTGCGTCATTCAGCCAAAACGCAACCGCCGGCAATTTTATGGATCAGAAGCCGCTTTTGTCCGGGATACCCGGATGATCCGTCCAACGGGAATCTGGCGAAAGACGATTCTAAAAATAACTGGAATTTATCCCCCGATGGAACCACGCTATTACATACCTACCCAAATCGCCAACACACTCTCCTCGGGCGTCGGCCTGTTCCTGAGCCTTCCCGGGATGCTTGCTTTGACCGCTCATGCCGTCCGCAGCGGAAATAGCTGGTATGTCGTGAGCTGCATCATCTATGGATTGAGCCTCGTCATCTCCTATGCCTCGTTTACGCTTTATCACATTTTCAAATTTCATGAGCGCCTGGGAAAGGTTTTCAAGATCCTCGACCACTCGACAATATTTTTCCTCATCGCAGGAACCTACACCCCGTTTGCTTTGGTTCCCCTGCGCGGAAACTGGGGTTGGACGTTGTTTGGCGCGGTGTGGGGAGGGACCGCTGTCGGCGTCATTTTCAAGATCTTTTTCGTTCATCGATTCAAGTTACTGTCGCCGATGCTCTACCTCTTCATGGGCTGGCTGATTATTCTTGCCATCAAGCCCGCAGTCGAACTGATTCCTCGGGAAGGCCTCCATCTGCTGCTGTCAGGTGGTCTGTTTTACAGTTTTGGCCTGTTTTTTTTCGCCTGGAAGCGGCTCCTCTTTCATCACGCCATCTGGCATCTCTTCGTTCTGGCGGGAAGCATCTGTCACTATTTTGCCGTTTATTACCATGTTACCCCCCACGCCGCGATGTAGATTGCCCGGTCGCAAAAAGAATTCACGGCGGCAAATCCGCTCATTCGGCGGCTTATTCCGCCCTGGCCTGACATACAGGGCAGATAAGCGCCGGGTTGTGCCGGCCGACCACGCAGAACCATGCGGGGGAGAGGTTGGAAGGCCCCGCGGCGGCGGGCGCCGCGGGGATCGTCTCTTCTGCACTGCGGGCTAAAGGCCCGTCATCTCCTTCACGATGGTCAGGGTCTCCCGGGCGGCGTCTTCGGGCGGGTAGGCCGTATTGGAGATGCCGCTGATGACCCTCACGATGTCGTGGTCCACGCCGTTTTTGGCCCAGACCTCGGGTTTGGGGGCGGCGATGTAGACCGAATAGTTGTGGTGGCCGCTGCCCGGCCGCTCGCCGATGACATGGAGCACCACCTTGGGCCTGTCGGCCTTGGATTTGGCGAAGAGCACGCTGCCGATCTCGTAGCCGGCGCGCACCCGTCCCGAGGTCACCACCACATGGTCTTCGCCCACGGTGAAGCCGGCGCCGCCCAGGGCGTCACGCACCGCCTTGAGATAGGGCTCCAGATGGCCTTCATCCATGATGGCCTTGCAGTTCAGGCCGTCGGAGATGACGATCTGGACATCGGGGCTCTTGTCGCCCCAGCCGTCCCGGAGCTTTTCCAGGGTCGCCACGGCCGCCGGGGCGAGCTTCTCCCCGGTGGGCGGATGAGCGACGTAGTCCTCGCGGTCCTTGGACAGGGTCGAAACGAGGACGGCGTTGGGGATGGTCTGGATGAATTCCGGGGTGAACTCCGCCCAGATGGAAATCTTGGCGTCGTTGTAGAGCGACCGGATCCGGTCCTTCAGCTCGGGGTTCATGTCCCAGGGCTCCTTGCCGTGGCCAACGGCGATGGGAACCCCCCGGGCCTCGATCCGCTGGATGGCCGCCTTGCCTTCGGCGTAGATCTCCTCTTTGCTCCGCTTGTCGCCCTTGGCCAGCAGGTACTGGTAGTAGACCCAGACGGGGTCGCCGAAGTGCTCGGTGTACTTCCCGTTTTCATCCACGATCCGGATGCGCTTGAAAAATTCCCACATGGCGTCGTTGACCTTGTATCCGAACTTCTCCCGCAGCCGGACATGGTCCTGGAACCCGGTGGTCAGGTAGCTCAGCATGGGGTCGTTCTTGGTGGGCAGGGCCATGAGGTAGGCCGGGTTGGCCGGAGCGATCTGGTCCATGCACCAGTCGAGGTCGTCCAGGCTCACCGGCATATGAAGGGTCGAGCAGATGTCGAGCCCCAGGCAGAGGCCGTGGAGCTTGCCCATGACGATGTCCTCCAGGCAGCAGCGGACAAGCTGCTCGCGGTTCTTGAAGACCTCCGGCCCGATGAAGCCGGCCACGTCGTTGAGGTGGACCCAGGGCTGGTTCTTCGGGGCAACGGCTGCGACCTCCCGGCTCAGGGCCCGGGCAAACCCGTACTTGCGGGATTCGTGGACGACCATGTCGAACCCGTTCCCGGCGCCGTTGGTGAAGTCCGCGCCCTGGCCGGTCTCGAAGTAGAGGCCGTACTGGCCGGTCCGCATTTTGGCGTAGTTCATCATCTTGTCGATGGTGAGGTCGAAGGTCTGGTTGGCCTGGTCACACCCGGCCAGGCTCTGGAACCAGATGGCGGTGTCGCCGGGGTACTTCTTTTCCACCTCGGCCTGCTTGTCGATGTGGGCCAGGACGCACCAGGGCTGCTCCTTCTCGAGGCCGAAGGTGACCAGGATGTCCTTGAGGGTCTGCTCGATTTTCGCGATGTTTTCAACGGAGTCCGACACCGGGTTGGTGCCCAGGATCAGGTCGCCCGTAGCGTAGCTCCAGCCGTTGAAGACCTGCCACTGAATGTCTTCGGGGTTGTCCGTCGGGGAGTTGGGCTGAATCCGGGCGCCCAGGTAACCTTCGGCCCCCAGGTTCGACCCCGGCAGCGGGTTGAAGACCTTCTTTCCCACCACCGTCAGTTCGCTGTTGCTCATGATCTTGACGAGGCAGGCGATCACGTCGCTGTTCAAGCCGCCCATGATGCCCTTGATTTCGGCCTCGGGCCGGGTCAGCACGAAATCCCTGAGTTCGCCCAGGGTCCAGTCTTTGACCTTTTCGTACTGTGCCGCGTCGGTGGTCTTCCAGATCAGCTTCTGGAGGTTGTCCACGAAGAGCGGGTGCTCGTGGATGTCCCGGATTCGGGTCCGGGCCAGGAGCATCCGGGCGTAGACCCGCGTCACGTCGTCGGCCGCCGCCACGCCCAGGGCCTCATCCCCTTCCTTGAAGGCGTTGGCCGCGCCGATGACCTTCTGGTAAAGTTCCTGGTCAAAACCGCCCTTGACCGACTGGACATAGGCGAAAACGTCCTGGTCGGGCCGGACGGATTCAATGGTCACGGCGCCCGCCGAAACCGCCAGGCAGCCCCCGAAAAAAATGGACGCCAGGACCCCACGCACCTGTCTTTCCAATGCCATATCCGCCTCCTTTTTTTGGGATGATGGGATGACGCCGCGGACCCGCCGCTTGCGCGGAGGTCTCCTGCGGCCGGGAAACCGCTATTCACGGCAGGCCGATGCCACGCTGCCGGCAAAGCCTGCAAGCGCTGCTGCCAGGAACACGGCAGACAGGGAGCGCCGCTCCTTCGCGGGCCTCGATGTACCCTCGACCGCTCTGCTTCGTAATAGTACATCCCCCATCAGGTTTTCAAGAAGATTCACGTCATCCCCCCGGAAATAGCGGCCTCCGGTCAGGGCCGCGATCTGCCGGAGGGGGGACTCGATCCGCCGGGTTTTCAGGTAGCCGCCATCGTCTCCCAGATAATAGGCCGCCGGCGCCCCTCCAGCCGGGGTGCCGCGCAGGGGGATCAGGACCGCGTCCGGGCCGCCGACGCCCACGGCAAAAACGGTCATCCCGGCTTCCCCCTTCCCCGGGGCCCCGGCCAGGGCGGCGGCATCGAAGCCCGCATCCTCGCCGTCGGAGATGAGGACGAGGACCCCGGCCCGACCCGGACCTTCGGCCGCCATCATCCCCCGCGCCGCAAGAACGGCGCGGCCCAGGTTGCTCCCGGGGACGGCGATGCCCGTGTCGCTCAGGTTTTCCAGGACATACCGGAAGTAGCCGGTATCCCGGGTAAATGGGATGACCTCAACGGCCTCCTCGGCAAACACGAAAAGCCCCGCTCGCTCGCCGGACAGCCGGCCCGTGATGTCCAGGGCGATGCGGCGGGCCAGGCCGAGACGGCTCGGTGCAAAGCCCCGGACGGCCGGGGTCTCAGCCCCCGGGGGCCGGCCTGCTGCGTCCTCGGCCAGCATGGACAGCGAGATGTCGATGCCGATCAGGATGTCGACGGCGCCGCGGTCAAAGGCCATGACCGTGCGCACGGTCTCTGGCCCGGCCAGAGCAAGGGCCAGAAACGCCAGGGACGCCGCGGCCAGTCCCGACGACAGGCGCCGCGGCAGCGGCCTTGTCTCCCCGCCCGAGAACCACCTCCGCCACCTCGCGGCGCGCAGAAACGCGCGCCGGGAGAAAAAAAGGAGCACGGGGATGAAGATCATGAGCGCCAGCCAGAGGGGCTGGTTGAGGGACATCCTACTGCTCCATCCGCGCGCCCGACGGGTCGCCTGCGGCATATCCGCCGCCCTCGGGGATCATGGCCTCGAGATTCTTCCGGGCCGAAAGCCGTCCCTCGGCATCCAGCCGCGAAAACCGGATCTTCCGGAGGTTCTCCTCCCCGTGGAGCAGTTCCAGGTTCCACCGGGGAATGTTCTTCTCGTGCTCCGGCCCGCCCGCCCGATCCACCTGGATGACGGCCTGCTTGAGGCTGCCCACGGCATCCTTCAGGACCACGGCGGCCTTAGCTTCGTTTTGCTCCTCCGAGAGCAGGAGGAAGGCCTCCATCACCTTTACCATGCCCCGCAGGTTGTAAAGCCGCCACGATAGCTCCGGGGGCGGGGGGGCCTCCCCGGACGGGGCCGCGTCGCAGCGGGCCGTCATGTCTGAAAGGTGCCGCGCGAGGTCTTCATGAAATTCCGGCATCCGGCCGCTCAGAACCGGGTGACGGCGGGCCTTCCGGATCCGGTCCATCTTGTGCAAAGCCAGGGTCCACTGCCGCCGGAGGACCCGGAGCCGGACCTCCGGCAGCGGGGGGTCGATGGCCAGATAGTGGCGGACGGCCGCCGCGGGATCCGAGACCCGGTCCCCCGCGGCGATTTCGGCCAGGATGCGGGCATTGCGCCGCTCGTGGATTTTCCGGGCCGTAAAGCCCGTGAACCGGTCCAGGCCCAAGAGGGCGAAGATCAGCGCCGGAAGGATCAGCAGGATGATCCGCGACGGCAGCCGGGCGAAAAATGACGGATTCACGGCCTATACCCTTCCCGTTGCGGGAGCGATGCGCACGGCCCAGGAGGCGATGAGGGCCGCCGCGGCCATGGCCGCGAGCACCGGCCGGGCCTCCCGCCGCTTGTGCTCGACCGTGGCCAGCAGCCGGTTCTTTTCCATGTCGTGGATGGTCTGAAACACGCGCCCGATCCTTTCCGCGTCAGCGGTCCGCGGCATGAAGAAGAGCCGCCCGGCGGCGCCCCCGTCCGGGCCGGCCACGGCCCGGGCGACCTCGTCGTCGACCCGGTCCCCGGTCACGACGAGGTAGAGCCGGACCCCCAGCTTCCGGATCAGCCGGGCCACGTTGACGAAGTTGGGCAGCCCCGCGGCCGCGTCCGCGGGCCCGGCGTTCGCTTCGATGCGGCCGTCGGTGAACAGGACGATGGCCATCCCCCGGCCGAAGCCGATCCCCCCCAGGCGGGCCGGAACCGGGACCGTTTCGAGAGTGCGCCCTGACAGGCCGTGGCGGAAGTCCCGAAGCTCCGCAAAGGTGGGCTGATTCTCCCGGGGCAGCAGCATGAAGAAGGAAGAGAGCGCGAGCCACGCGGCGTAGGAGGCGTTGGTGGCGCCCCCGGCCGTGAGCTCCCGGAACACGGCCGAATCGGACCGCCGGTCGAGCATGGACAGCTTTTCCGCCAGGATCTCCCGGTCGAAGGTGGGCGGGCAGACGAGCTTCGCGTGGCTGGAGAAGGCCATGAGCCCGATGAGGTCGCGCTCCCTGCGCAGGCCGATGAAGGACCGGAGGGCCTCCCGGGAGACGTCCCCCAGGGTCTTGCCCGGAACGTCGCTGGGGCGGTTCATGGAGCCCGAGAGGTCCTGGACCAGCATGATCCACCTGGACTCCAGCCGGGTGGTTTCCCGGGTCACGGCGTATCGGGGATTGGCGATGGCCAAAACCAGCAAGAGAACGACCGCCCCGTCGAGGATATCCGGGCCGAAGCGCTTCACGGGGCCGGGGCGGAGGTCCCTGTCCACCATGGCCACCAGGGAAAACCCCGTGGGCCGCGTCCAGGCGCGCTTCAGGACCAGCAGGGCGGGGATCGCCGCGAGAAGCGTCAGGGCTGCGGGGTTCGCGATGTCCATTGCGCCTGCGCCTCCCCGAATTCCAGGATGCCCCGGACCGCCGCCCTGAACGCCTCCATCTCCGGGTATTCGTCCATCTCGTCGGACACGGCGTCATCGATGCGGCAGAGCGCGTCGTGAACGTCCCCTGCCAGGGCTTCGGGAAGCCGGCCCCTCATGGCGTCGGCGAACATCCGGCCGGTCCCCCCCTCCGGCCGGCCAGGGACGGCGCAGGTTTCCCAGAGAAAGGGCCTGAGGGCCCGGCCGACGCGGGCCATGTACCGCCAATGGCATTCAGGCTTTTCCGCCAAAAGCGTCCGCAGCAGGGCGGCCGCCAGGCCCGGGGCCTCGGGAGGCGTCGTCCCGGCACGGCGCCGACGCGATACCATGAACCCCCGGACGGCATAC
>NZ_JBGSQX010000065.1:0-4667 GCF_041737845.1 Desulfococcus sp. | reverse complement strand
AAAAAGGGCTCGGCGTGAGCCGAGCCCTTTTTTGAGAGGCAGAAAGCAGTCTACCGCACCGGGCTATCCCTTGGCGCCGGAGTCCCCTCGCAGGCGCCGCTGTTTCACCCGGATATGTCCATCAGATCAGAGCTGAGAATTAGTTGGGATCCGACGGTTTTTTCATGTCGATGATAGGCCTCGTCGAGGAGGAGGGTCGCGACGTTCATGATCTGTCGCCGGTTTCCTCGGCAATGAGAGGCGATGATGTCCCTGGCGTCGGTGTCGAACAGGCTGTCCGGAGCCTTGGCCTGGAGGAGCCGATAGGCGATAAACTCATGGCTTTCGGCCTCGTCGAGGGATGTCATGGCAAAGATGCCGGTGAGTCGGGTTCGGATCGGTATCATGGCGTGGAGTCCAAGGGTTTTGGCCAGGGTTTCGTCGCCGACCAGGATGAGGGATGCGGCGGCGGTTTTTTTCTGGGGGCTGACCATCATGGAGCACAGATCCATCATGGATTCCCGCTCCATGAGCTGTGCATCGTCGATGACAAAGACCGGGTAACGGGCATTGGCCTCGGCGGCCATGCCGGTGATATGCTTCTGGAGTTTGACGAGAATCGGGACGGCGCGACCGGCGGTGTCGACGCCCAGTTCATCGGCCACGGCCCGCAGGATGCCGCTTCGCTTCAATCCGCCGTAAGGCACCAGTGTGGGCCGGTAGTAGTTGGGATCGAGGCCGGCCGTCATATGACCGACGAGGGTGGATTTACCGGTGCCCGAGGCGCCGGTAACGGCAAAGCTTTTACCGCATCGCAACAGGGAAATGCAGCGGTCCGTGAGGCGGGCATCGCGGCCCCCCACAAAGGGTTGGGCCAATGTATAGGTGTCTGTAAATGGATGCCTGTTCCAGTTGAAGAATTCGCTCATGGAGGGTTTGTGTGCGGTCGTCATCGGTCACCTCCGGGACGGTCGAAGCGGCGGGCGTTTTCGGACAGGTTGACGTCCCGTGCCGTGAGCATGGACTCCCCATAGCAGATGTTGGAGAGGTCCCATGGCATATAGTAGATGGTGACCCGTGCGCCGGGCGCAGCCCCGGGGACCTCGAAGAGCCGATTTTTGAGCCGGATGGTGCCGTCCCGGTAGACCTTGCAGCGGCGCTCCATGCGGAACAGGGGTTCGACATCGGCGGTTTCCGGCACGGGTTTGCAGACATTGGGGATGGACATTCGCTTTTCGAGGGGCGAGCATTCCAGGCGGCTGTGGATGCGCCGGTGATAGAGGGAGAGCCATTGATCGAAGTTGACGTTGAGCTGCTCGATGGTTTTTGAGGTGTCGCTGGCCAGGAACTGGTCCCGGACGGTCCGGAAAAACCGTTCCACCTTCCCGCGGCCCTGGGGCCGGTAGGCGGGGGTGTGCAGCAGATGAATGCCGGCCCTGGCGCAGGCCAGTTTGAGATGCCGGCTCTGGTAGCAGGGGCCGTTGTCGACATAGAGCCTTTCGGGAATGCCGAATCGGCGCACGGCCGTCACCAGATCCCGGATCATCGCCTCGACGGTTTCCGAAAAGCCGAAGCCGCCCTGAACGCCCCACCGGCTGGCGTCGTCGATGATCATGTGGAGGAGGGTCTTGCGTTTGTTCCGACCCGTTCGGATCTTCGGACCGTGGAGAAAATCGGCGATCCACATCTGGCCGAAGGCATCGAAGGCGAAGGGCTGTACGGCGGCGGTGTCCGGCAGGCGGGGATCGCGCTGGAGGTGATGCCTTGCGGCGAATCGGTAGAGAGCGGATTCGCTGGGCTTCCGGCCGTTCCACCGCCCGGTTTCCAGCAGGTGCTGGAGCATCAAGGCGATGGTCCAGCGGGGATGGCGCTCCCGAAGCTCGAACATGGCCGTCGCCAGGTTTTCAGGGACCTGATGGGTGCCTTTGTCGGCGCGCGGCTGGTTTTTCAGGGCCGAAAGCCCCCCGCGGCGATAGCGATAGAGCCATTTGCGCAGTGATTCGAAGGTCGGCTGAACCGGGATGCCGTCCGGCCGCAGGTAGGTGCCTTCGGCAAGCGCTTTCATTTTGAGGGTCAGGGATCGATCGTCGCCGTGGCCGTGGAGGAGGGGGCTGATGATCCCGTAGCGCCACAGGGCCAAATCCAGTGTTTCGTCGGGGTGGTCGTCTTGTTTTTTCACCGTAGGGTCTCCTTTCATTGAATCGGTTTGCCTCGGTGTAAAAAACCATCTGATTTTATACAATATGCGTTTTGTGTGGGTGGCCTGTGGCCGGTGTCAGCGGGAGAAAAAAGCATGGGAAAAGCCCTGGATAAAACCGCTCCAGCAGCGGTGGGGATCCAGACACGGCGACGGCCCCCAGGTTCCAGCCCGGCTTTCGGCGGCCAGCCAGGACCGCAGGCGTCTGGCCGATGCGATCCGACGACGGATGGTGCTCCATGCCGTGCCGGTCGCCCGGGCCAGGGCGTTGACGGACTGGCCCGAAAGTTCGTGAAGGGTCAGGATCGTCAGGAGAAAACAGAGCGGCACGCGCCACACCGGGAGCAGGGGGTGCGGCAGGATGGAGAATGTCTGACGAAGACACTGCACATTATGGCAGCGGTACCGCTGAACCTGGATGGCTTCATGTCCGTTGAACAGATATCAGCGGTAAAATCCGTGCTTGATCAGGCGGTATCGCTCGCCGCAGACGGGGCAGAAAATTTCAAGGGACTGTTTTTCCTTGGCAACGGCGGTCAAAGACGATAGCATGGCGGCGAGGGTGGGGTAGATGGTGGGCTGATGAAAATCAGTTTAGAAAAACGGTAGTATTTTGATCCCAATTTTGTTCCGTTTTGCTGACTATTGACATGATCTCTTTCCTTTTCGACTGAACTGATTGACCGATATTCTTTTTATACCATTCGAACACTTTTTTCGTTGGCACCGTTTCAAGCGCCTTTTGGATGACATCGTGACTTGTTTTTGAGACAACCGCTGCAAGGCTGAGCAACATTGCAGTGAAGCCGCTTTTTACCTGATCCTGTTCCAGATTTTTCAATTTGCCAAAAACCGATTCGATCACTTCGCTGCTCCCAAGCAGCCTCTCGTCCGGCGTTGCCTTCAGCGATTGTTCCTCTATAAAAGTGAGCAATTCCTCACCGACTCTCTTCGCCCTGTCGGTATGCGGGCTAAAGATCGGATCCTCTTTTAAATCGATATGGCAGTTGTGGTATATCCCGACAAATTTTATGTAGCCTTCCGCCGTCTTAACAACCTCAATGAGATCCTGCCATTCTGTAAGATGATCACGGTATTCGTTCAGCCACCCGAGCTTATCATCAATCTCATGAGGAGGGAATCGGTCATCAGGCTCGGATTTCAGGATATCCAGATAGCAAAGCTTCTCCTGTCCCCATTTCACCAGTTTATCCACATTCATATACCGCGCCTTGCTTCTCTGATTTGGCGGCGCCAACGCCGATAGACCGGTCTGCTGAACTCTCTTGCTGGTTTGGGCCGCCAACTGAATAAACTCTGACCAGTGCGGATCATCTTTGAGTTCGCGCTTTAGTATGGCGGCGCCTTTATGTTTGATATCATATATATAGCAGGTCTGTTCATGGTCCTGGCAGAATCTTTCAATCCCCGATTTTATGTCGGTACCATGATCCCCGATTATTTCTCTTGGCATACCGGTTTTCTCGGCGGCTTGAGTAAGCTGCTGGAAAACAATCTCGCCATTGGAATGGGTTACCGGCAACAAGGCAATCGGTTCGACATCTTCATGATTTAAATACAGCTCGGCCTCTGGCAATTTGCTTTGACGGATACCTAAAATAACGAGGCATTTCTCACTACCAAGCTGGACCGTATGATCGACAATCCAGATCCAATCATCGGCCCACTCCTGTTCCCGATGGAGCTTATAGTACCCGAGACGAAGCAACCACAGCCGGCCGCTGTACCACGATGGTACAGATTGCCCCAGCTCTAAAAAAGATAACATGGAGGCAATGACGCGGCTTGTTCCTCTCAGACTTGTACAGCCGGTTAATACAAAGGATATAAAAAGGCTGATATGGGCGACTGAATATTTATGAAACGCGGGTTTCTGATTGAATTTTTCTTCAATCGCGTTATTCGTTACAGTTTTTTTTTCCGATCTTGTTGGAGTTCTTTTTCCAGCTCTTTCACCCTTTTATTCAGCTCTTCTTTTCGCTTCTCCAGATACCGGACCTTATTCTGAAGCATCTTGACCTTATATTTCGCTTCCTGGCATTTGGTCTTCCAGTTATCGCGACTCTTTTCAAAGAATTTAACCAGCTTTCTCAAAGGGCTCTTGTAGCCATCATCATCGTCAGAATTTCTATTTTCATCAAGCATGGATTAAACCTCCAAAAAATGAAGTTTAAAATTCTATCCATACTTGATACACGCAAGAATGTCCAGTTCGTTTTTATTTGATGCTTTCTAAATGCTACAAAAGTTTAGAATTGCTTGGAACATTTCCAGAATGAAAATTATATGCCACCTCATCATGGATTTTCATCACCCCACCTTGCACGGCCATCAGTTGCGATTTTCCTTAACCCCCTCTGCCGCCGGGAGAGGGTTGGGGTGAGGGTAAAAAAGCGAAGATTGTGACCGCTCAAAGTATAGTGATCGATAGCTCAGCCATTTGATAGCAAAATAAGGAATCAGCAATACC
>NZ_JBGSQX010000064.1:0-24350 GCF_041737845.1 Desulfococcus sp. | reverse complement strand
GGCGGCCTGGATCGCCGCCGTGTCGTCCCGGCCGTCGTCGGGGCGTGCCCCGAAGCGCGGGTCGGTGACGTCAAAGACCGGACCTGCGACCTCGGGGATCGGCCGGCGGCCCATGGCATACCCGGCCCGGGAAAAATCGGGCAGGCGCGTTTCGGTGGGGCCGGCCTCCTGGTATTCCGTCCAGACGGCGGGGATCCAGCCATTTTTTTCGGCCTCCGAAAGGCCGGAGATTTCGGAAGGGGGCAGGGCGTGCGGCCCGCAGCCGCATATAAAAAGGAAGGCCGAGACCGCGAGCAGGCCGCAGGCCGATCCAAAATGCGTTTTCACAGGGTGTGTGACTTTCAAGAAGATATCTCCCGTTTCCAGGGTTGCGGAGGTTTCCGGGCGCATGCGGCCCCGGATCCACGCGGCCGGATAGCCGAAGGGATCCGGCGCACGACGGCATGAAAGATCATATTCGGGACCAATTGTCAACTCCGGAGCGCGGCAGGCGCATCCCGGCCGTTTTTCCGCCGGCTGCGGCCGATTATTTCCGGATTTTCAGTGATTTTCCGTTTGACGCGCTTGAAGCAAGCCTCTATAGTCCCCTGACCTCGGCATCCGTGGCCGGGAGTCCCGAAGGTCCGCTCACGAGAGATCGGCCTCGGCCGGCCCCCATTATTGAACCCGTTTAACGACCATGCTATTCAACTCACTTCAATTCGCGGTTTTCTTCATCGTCGTCGTCGGCATCTACTTCGCGATTCCCCACCGTTTCCGGTGGATGATGCTGCTCGCGGCGAGCTACTATTTTTACATGTGCTGGAAGGTCGAGTACATCCTTCTGATCCTGTTTTCCACCCTGGTCGATTATACGGCGGCTCGGATGATGTCCAGGGTCCCCGACCGGCGGGGGCGGCGGAAGTACCTGTGGGTCAGCCTGGTCTGCAACCTGGGCATCCTGTTTTTTTACAAGTATTTCAATTTCCTGAGCCGGTCGGTGACCGATGCCTTCCAGGCCTGGAACATCTTCTACGACGCCCCGGTCTTCCACGTGATGCTGCCGGTGGGCATCTCGTTCTACACCTTCCAGACCCTGAGCTACTCCATCGATGTCTACAAGGGCCGGATCCCGGCGGAGCGGCACCTGGGGATATACGCCCTCTATGTCTCCTTCTGGCCCCAGCTCGTGGCCGGCCCCATCGAGCGGACCCATCATCTTCTGCCCCAGTTCCGGGGACGCTATGAATTCGACTACGCGCGGGTGACCGACGGTCTCCGCCTCATGCTCTGGGGCCTCTTCAAGAAGGTGGCCATCGCCGATCACGTGGCGGTCTACGTCAACCAGGTTTACAACCACGTGGGCGACTACCGGGGGGTTCCGCTACTGGCGGCCACGTTTCTCTTCGCCATTCAGATCTACTGCGATTTTTCGGGATACACCGACATGGCCCGCGGGGCGTCCCGGGTCATGGGCTACGACCTCATGGAGAATTTCAGGCGGCCCTATTTCTCCAAGTCGATCCGCGAATTCTGGCAGCGCTGGCATATCTCCCTTTCCACCTGGTTCCGGGACTACGTCTATATTCCCCTGGGCGGGAAGCGCGCTTCGACCGGGCGCTGGTACTACAACCTCTTTGTGACCTTTCTGCTGAGCGGCCTCTGGCACGGCGCCAACTGGACCTTCGTGATCTGGGGGGCCCTCCACGGGTGCTACCTGATCCTGGAGAACATGACCGGCCATTTCCAGGCCCGCCTGGCCGACCGGTGGTTTCCGGGCGAGGCCCGCTTCATGAACCGCGCCGTCCGGACGGGCATCACCCTGGCCATGGTCTGCTTCGCCTGGATCTTCTTCCGGGCCAATACCGTGGGCGATGCCTTGGCCGTCATCGGCAAGATGTTCCTGATCGATCCCTCCGACATGGGGGTACAGGTGGTCGGCCTGCCGTCGTTCCTGCGCTCCGTGCTGCTGGTGATGGTCCTGTTCGCCGTGGACATGACCGAGCGGCGGAGGGGGATCCAGGATGCCGTGGCGCGGCTGCCCATGGCGGCCCGGTGGTCGATCTACACGGCAACCGTCTGGGCAGTGATGGTTTCCGGGGTGTTCGGGGTGCAGCAGGAGTTCATCTATTTTCAGTTTTGATCGGGTGTCGAATTGACCATGCAGGCAAAACGGTTTTTCATCAAAACAGCGGCCTTCGGGCTCCTGAACGCGGCGATTCTGGCGGCCGTGCTCCTGTTTTTTTCAGGGCGGAACCGCGATGTCCGCCTGGATATCGACGTCACCGAATCGAACCTCCTCGTGATGGGGGAAAACCAGCATTACGGCGTCGCCATCCTGGGGACCTCGCGGGGCCGCGTGCTGTCCAGGGACGGCAACCACCGCGTGCTGGAGGCGATCCTGGGCGAGCGGGTCGTCAACCTCTCCAAGGGCGGCGGCGGCGGACTCATGCCCGCGGAGCTGCATCTCTCCCATTTCTACAGCCGCGGCAACACCGTGGACCACATCCTCTACCTGGTGGACCCATGGGTCTTCTTCTCCGCCATCAACAACGAAAACAACGACTTCTTCCTGCGGGACGAACCCTTTGAACTCTCGATCCTCTGGAACCTGATCCTGGAAGGCTACCCCCAGGACCGCATCTTTTCCTACCTCCAGATGATCGCGGTCGACGACTGGGCGGGCATCTCCCGCTACGCCGGGCCGGGCCTCACCGAGGGCAGGCTCAAAACCATCGACGGCGCCAAGCTGGAGGAGGCCCGGCAGCATTATCTCGATCGTTACGGGGAGGGCAATTTCGAGCGCTACAGCCCGGTCGTCGACCGGATCAACGCCCTGGCCAAAAAGAACGGCAGCCGGATCACCTACGTCATGCTGCCCCTCCTGATGCGCGATTTCCCGGGCCTTCCCGAGGTGGACCGGAAGCTCCGGGCGGCCGCGGAAAACGGCGAGCACGTCGCCTATGTCAACCTCGAGTCGGCCATGCAGGACCGGCGCTTCTATTACGACCACATGCACTTCAACACCGCAGGCATCGCCTGGTTCGCGAAAAACGCCCTCCGCCCCATCCTGAGCGGAAAGGCGCCGCATCACATGGCCGGGGCGCTCGCCATGCCGGAACTCCCGGAGAAACCTGGCGGGGCCGGGGCACTCGGGGTATTGCCCTGAGATAGCGCTGTCCGTCCCGGAGGCCCGGCCGCCGGACCCTGTCCTGGCCCGTCGTCGCCGAAACGCTTTTGTATTGACAGATCCGCGATAACCTGATTCTTTTTGAAAGGATCCGGAAGCGCCGTCTCTTTCGCAGACAGGGTTCGGATCACCATCTGACATACCTTTGGTCTCAACCGGACAACCCCCCCGAAAGTCGGGTGAAAAAAGGAGGCGTCGATGAAGTCGATGAAAAGGAAAACAGATGACGGCGGATGGAGCCCCTACCTCGCCGGGGCGCTGGTGGGTCTCCTGGCGATCGCCTCGGTTCTTGCAACCACCCATCTGCTTGGTAAAACCAGTTATTTAGGAGCGTCAACCACCTTCGTGCGCGCTGCCGGCTTTGTGGAGCGCGCCGTTTCCCCGGAGCACGTGGCGTCCAACGAGTATTATGCCGAAACCAAGGTCCGCGTGGACTGGCAGTTCATGCTGGTTGTCGGGATCGTCCTGGGTGCGCTGATTTCGTCTGCCATGGACGGAAGCTTCCGGCTGGAGGGCGTTCCCCCCACATGGGAGGAGCGGTTTGGGCCCTCCATCGGAAAGCGGGCCGCCGCAGCTTTGATCGGCGGGGCCGTCGCCATGGTGGGCGCCCGTCTGGCCGACGGATGCCCCAGCGGACACGGTCTCAGCGGCATGATGCAGTTGTCGGTGAGTTCATTTGCGGCGCTGGCCATGTTTTTCGGCGTGGGCGTCTTGGTTGCGCATATCGTGTATGCAAGGAGGGCCTCATGAGCACGGAGCAGTGGCTGGGGCTTGTCACCGGCGTATTGTTCGGATTTTTGCTGCAGAAAGGGCGGGTTCTTCGGTTCGACAAACAGGTCGGGGCGATGCTTTTCAGAGACATGACGATATTCAAGTTCATGCTGTCGGCGATTCTGGTGGGAATGGTCGGGATCCTCATCCTCTCGAATCTGGAAATGATCAAATTGAGCCACAAGCCCATGAATGTCGGCGCCGTGCTGATCGGAGGCGCCTTGTTCGGTGCCGGATGGGCGATCATGGGTTTCTGCCCCGGCACCTCTCTGGGCGCTCTGGGCGAGGGGCGCTGGCATGCCGTATTTGCCATGATCGGCATGGTGGGCGGGGCGGCACTCTATGCAGAGATTTATCCCTTTTTTAAATCCACCGTGATTGCATGGAAAGACTTTGGAAAGATCGGTCTGCCCGAGGCGTTGGGTATTTCTCAGTGGATCATCGTTTCCTTGTTCTGGGCGGGTATCCTCGCGATGTTTTTCTGGTTTGAGAAAAAAAGGCTGTAATTCCAGGAGGAACGGAGATTGTATCTCTTGGGTCGACCGGGCCGGCCGGAGTCCGTCTCATTGCGGCCGGCGCCGTCTATTTTGGTTTGAGGAGTTTTTATGCGGGTGCGCACTTGGTTTATCCTGCCGCTGCTTGCCCTGATCCTGGCCGTTGCAGGCTGTGGAAGGCCGAAGGTGGTGACGCTTTCCAGCCCCGCCGGGACGTTCGACCCCATCCGGATGGAAACGACCGACGTGGCTGTGGTGCTGAGGGCCATTGCCCGGCAGGATGATGAGGGCGCCCTGATCGAAGATCCCGGCTGGCGCGAATATATCATGGAAATCAAAAACCTCGGAACAGATCTGCTCACGGTGCAGAACGTCAAATTGCTCAATCAGGACGGACGATACGTCGATTCCGCATCGGGGTATGAGCAGATCACCGCACCGCCTACGGTCGGCGGGGAACTGGCGAGCGATGTGGTCGGTACGGCGGCGGGCATGGCCGCGACGCAGTTCGTTCCCTGCGGCGGGACCCTCTTTGGCCTGCTGTCAAACGCCACAAAAGCATCGTCTGCCGGGTCAAAGGCAAAGGCGAAACGGGACTTTATGCTTCGTGTTTTGAAAAATGTCGAGCTTGCGCCCGCCGGCAAGGTGGAGGGCAGCGCTTTTCTGCCGAACATCCCGAATCCCAGGGCGCTGGTCGTGAATTATGCCCAGGGCGGCAAAACGAATCGGGTCGAAGTCCCCCTGCCATCCGAGGCGCCGGAGGACCCTGAGGACCCTGATCCATCTTAAGCTTCCGGCGCGCCGCGGGCTCCGGGTTACCGGAATTCGCCGTGCAGTTTGATGTCATCCACCCGGCCGCTTCCCCGAATCAGGAAGCCGTTCACCTCGAGGAGCATTGCGCCGGGCTGGGCGTTTTCCAGATCCGCCTGGAGGTCTCTCACAAATGTTCGCCATGTCCCGTCCGCGGCGTCATCGCCGATGCCGTATCTCACAAGCTGGCCGCTGCCCAGGAGGTTCTGGGCAACGGGCGAATAGATCAAAAAGCGGCGTCCCGCCCTCGTAAGCGTATCAATGAAAATCTCGAAATTTTCCGAATAGTTCATGCTCCACTGGAGGATGAACTGGTCGGTGTTCCGCCAATCGGAAAGAGTGTCGGACCGGAGGCGGTAGCCGTGATCGATGCCCGAACCGCTCAATTGCACGACATTGCCTTGCCGATCGGGGTCGAAGACGATGGCCGCTTCCGGGGGGGCGCTCCGATCGGTCAGATCGAGATAGACATGCCATCGGTGGGTCGTGCCGCTGTTCCCGTCCTCATATACCGTCGTGAGGCCGCCGGGCGCCGGGACGTCGTTCCCGTCGAGGGGGCTCGTGCCCAGATGGATCTCCATGCCGTCGATGCTGCCGTCGCCGTCGGTGTCCGGATCCCGGGGATCGGTTCCGGTCTCGGACAGTTCCATGCTGTCCGGAAGTCCGTCGTTATCCGTGTCGACCCTGGGGATGTAGGCCGCCACCTCATTGGAAAAACCGCTCTCAATGAAGCCTCCCGGGCCGGTATGGTTGAGGTAAAGATGCCAGCCGTCCGAAAGGCCGTCTTCGCCGTCTTCGTAAACGGTGGTGTAGAGGGCATGGGGATTGGGTGCGCCGGGAAAGCGCCGGTGCAGTTTGATGTCGTCCACGCTGCCGTTGCCGCGGATCATGAAGCTGTTGACGGCTATGATTCGGGTGCCGGGCTGGGCCGCTTCCAGGTCTTTCTGAAGGTCGCGCACCACCGTATGCCAGCCGCCGTTTGTGATGAAGGCGCCGATGCCGTGCCTCACGAATTCATCCTCTCCGAGGGTGTCGCCGTCCACCGGCGGATAGGCGAGATAGCGGTGTCCCCGGGTGGTTTCGATGTCGATGAAGACCTCAAACGGCTCCGAATAGTTCATGCGCCATTCCATGACGAACTGATCCGGGGCTCCCCATTCGGACATGCCGCCCGTCCAAAGCCGGTACCCATGGTCGAGACCCGCGCCGTCAAAGCGAATGACTTTTCCGCCCCCGGCGGGGTCGTGGACGTTGACGATGGTGGCGCCGTTGGCGATGTAAGCCGTCGCCGCGAAATAGTAGGTGGCGTCCTCTTCAAGATCCGAGATTCTGGACTCCAGGGTATTGCCCACGTCAATGCTCTGGGTATAGCTGCGGCTCTCGGGTCCATAATGTATTTTGTATCCGCTGACGATAACCCCCGGTGCGTCCCAACGGAGGGCTACCTCCCCGGCGTGCGGGGCTCCCCCGTGAAGAACCGCAGCAACCGAAATGCCGAAAAAAATGAGGCGGCACAGGGCGGTGCGGGCAAAGCGGGAGAAAAAAAGGATATCGACCATTGTAAATCCTCGCATGTCATCCTTGAGTATCGTCCACAAAACGCCCTTCGCTCGGAGCGCGGAGGAGGATACTTCGGATGGGTAAAACGCCTGGTGATGCTGGGGGGCTGCGGAGCCCGAACCGGCCTTTGACGATCCGGCGGCGTCGGTTTCCGATCCGCAGGGTCCCGGGAGCCAATGGGCTGGCCGTCATCTGCAAACGACGGGTCCGCGCCTGTCGTCTTCGGTTCCTACATGATGTACGCCAGAGCGCTGCGGTAGTTCGCGTCGATGTTTTTGGCGGCGCTCTCAACGCTTTCCCTCAGGTTGAGCCAGCTGTCTCCCGATTTTTTGAGCGCCTTCACCTGCATCTCAATGAAATTCCTGTTCTCAATGATCGTGACGATGAGAGACTCGAGTTCATGCCGACGCTCCGGTGCCGTGGTTTTCACCTCGACAGCCAACTCATCCAGTCGATCATTCCATTTTTGGAGGGTTTCTTCTACGTCTCGGATATAATCCTTTTTCGAAGTCGTCATTTTGTTGCCTCCTCTGGTGAATGGATTGTCCTGGCAATGGCGGGGGGATGACATCCATGAATTTATATAGTAATCATGGCCATGTCAATCAACAACGGGCGCATCCTCCGCCGGGGGGAATCAAAACCCTTGACCTTTTCGGTGACAGGGTGTATGCTTCCCAACGTCGAATTTTTGTTAATTCAAATAAAATCAAATAGTTAAACGGCCGCAGCGTTGGGGGGATACCTGTGATGGTTCCTCCCGGATTTGTTGGAAAAGGGTGCCTCTTTCGAGGGGATGTTTTCTTGCAAATGCCGCCTCGAAGGCCGATGGGAGCCGGATAGAGAATGGGACGCAGGGCCGAGGTTGAGCGCAGCACCAAGGAAACAAAAATAAGCATCACGCTGGATTTGGACGGTTCGGGTCAGGCGGACATTCAGACGGGCATTCCTTTTTTTGATCACATGCTGACCCTGTTCACCGCCCATGGCCTCTTCGATCTCCGCATCCGCGCCGACGGTGATATCGCCGTGGATTTTCACCACACGGTAGAGGATGTGGGCCTGGTGCTGGGTGACGCGTTTGGCCGGGCGCTTGGCGACCGCCGGGGGATCCGGCGCTACGGGCATGCCGTGACGCCGATGGATGAGACCCTTTCGGCCGTGGCCGTCGACCTCTCCAACCGGCCCTATCTGGTCTACAACGTGCTTCAGACCGGAAAGGGGGGGGCCGGGTTTGATGTCTATCTGGCAAAGGAATTTTTCAGGGCATTTACCAACCGGTGCGGCATGAACCTTCACATCAACGTCGCATACGGAGAAAACGAACACCACATTCTCGAGTCCGTGTTCAAAGGGGCCGGCAGGGCGCTGGACGGGGCCTCCGCTCACGACGACAGAATCGTGGATGTCCGTTCGACCAAGGGCGTACTGTAGTTCCAAACCTTGATAACCTCATAAAAGTCGCATGACAGACGGTTTCGTCAACCGTTTGAGATCAGGGCCATCGGATCCCGGGGAATGAGGCGTACGTTCAGTGCGCTGCAGTGACGAGGGGTTCGCGCAACTCGGATATCTGACGATTTGCGAAACCGCCAATCAGATGTGAAAGTGGTGGCAGACATGAATCGGTGGAGCATTTGGTGTATAATACTGGTGGGGGCGGCGTCTGCCTTCGTGTGGGGGTGCGCCGACAGGCGGGTCAGCCAGAAGTCGATCGAGCTTGCCCCCGATCTCCAGAAAATTCTGGTGGTGACCTTCAGGGACATGAACACCGACACGGGCGCACAGGTCAACATCCGATGCCCTCTCAGCGGAAAGGTTTTTGCCGCCGGGCCGGTCGATCCCGCGGCGTCGACCCAGTTGACCAACCGGCTGATGGCCGCCCTGAAGGCAAAACCTCCTCGGGATTACAGGCTGATCAACGCATCGGATCTATGGGAAATCCAGGCCCGGATGCTGGATCGCAGGCAGGCCGTCACCGAGCGGAGCCTGATGATGGAAACCGGACGGGCGCTGGAGGCCGATGCCGTTCTGGTCGGGCATCTCTACCGCTACATAGAAAGGGTGGGCGGAAACCTTTCGGTGGAATCCCCTGCATCCGTGGCCTTTGACCTCCATCTCGTCCGGGTGTCCGACGGGTCCCTCCTCTGGACCGGGTATTTCGATGAAACCCAGAAGACGCTCATGGAAGACATGTTCGATATCAGCGCCTTCTTCGAGCGCGAGGGCAAGTGGGTCACGGCGGAGCAGATGGCCTCTGCGGGGCTGGCAAGGATCATGGAAGGCTTCAAGATCCCATGATCGTCATACCCGCAATAGACATCAAGGGCGGAAGATGCGTCCGTCTCGAGCAGGGGCGGATGGACCGGGAGACCGTTTTCGGCGAGGACCCCGCCGCCATGGCGCGCCGGTGGGCGCAGGACGGCGCGGCGATGATCCATGTGGTCGATCTCGACGGCGCGGTGGAAAAAAAGCCCGGAAACCTGGCTTCCATCCAGAGGATTCTCGATGCCGTGACGGTCCCCATACAGATCGGTGGCGGCATCCGGGATATGGATACGATCCGCATGTACGCGGATATCGGGGTCCATCGGATTATCCTCGGGACCGAAGCGATCCGGAATCCGGCCCTCGTTCAGGAAGCCTGCACGATTTATCCGGGGCGGATCGTGGTCGGCATCGATGCCAGAAACGGGCTGGTCGCCATCGAGGGATGGACGGAGACCACCCGGACCCGCGCGGTTGACCTGGCCCGGCGGTTTGAAGACAGCGGCGTCGCCGCCGTCAACTTCACCGACATCCATCGGGACGGCATGCAGACCGGCCCGAACATCGAGGCCACCCGGGAACTGGCGGAATCCATCTCCATACCGGTGGTGGCCTCCGGCGGCGTCTCCACCCTCAAGGACATCCAAAATCTCATTCCACTCGAGCCGTTCGGGGTCATCGGTGTCATCACGGGCAAGGCGCTGTATGCCGGGACCCTGGACCTCAAGGAGGCGATTGCCCTGACGCGCCGATATCCCGATGAACAGGTTTCTTCGCGCCTCAGTTGACATGAGGGGATTCCGGCTTACATTATCCAAGCTTCTCGTCCGCGGGCACCGGCGACAAAAAAATGGTCGGGCTGCACAGGGGAAGTTGCCTCATCCGTCGGCAGTGATTAAAAATAAATTTTAGGTAAACCCTTTTCCGCTTCAATATCCTTCCGGAGTTCCGATGTCAGCGTGAGGGAGGCCAGTTTTGGTGGAGTCGATTCCCGAAAAAACGATTTCAGATATCCGGAACGTTTCAGATATTGTCAACGTTATCTCGGAAGTGGTGCTGCTCAGGAAAGCCGGTAAAAATTTTCAGGGCTTGTGCCCCTTTCATTCCGAAAAAACCCCATCGTTTTCAGTAAGCCCCGACAAACAGGTTTTCTATTGTTTCGGATGCGGCGCCGGAGGCAATGTATTCACCTTCCTGATGAAGCACGAAGGACTTTCCTTTGCCGAAGCGGTCCGCAAGCTGGGCCGCCGGCACGGGATTGCGGTGGAGGATCGACAGCTCTCGCCGGAGGAGCGGCATCGGATGCAGGAGCGCGAGGGGATTTTTGATGTCAACCGGGAGGCGGCCGCGTTCTTTCGGAAGAATCTGACAGACGGCCAGGAGGGGCGCTCGGCGCTGGCCTACCTCCTGAATCGGGGGCTGACGCGGGAGACGATCGACCGGTTTTCACTGGGGTATGCGCCCCCGGCCTGGGATTCTCTCTCGGGGTATTTTTCAGGGCGGCAAATTTCATCGGATTTCCTCGAAAAAGCCGGCCTGGTCATCCCGAGGGAGAAGGGCGGCGGACATTACGACCGGTTCAGGAACCGCATCGTCTTTCCCATCCTGGACGCCTCAAGCCATATCGTCGGGTTCGGCGGGCGGGTGATGGACGATGCCCTTCCGAAATACCTGAACTCGCCTGAAACGGCCGTCTTCAACAAGCGCCGCTCCCTCTACGGCCTGGATGCGGCCCGGGCCCGGTGCCGTGAAACCGGCACCGTTTATGTCGTCGAGGGATATTTCGACGTCCTGGCCCTGTCGCAGGCCGGTATCCGAAATGCCGTGGCGACACTCGGGACGGCCCTGTCGACGGAACACGTCAGGATTTTGAAAGGATATGCCCGGGAAATTGTTCTCGTCTATGATTCCGACCAGGCCGGCATGCGGGCCGCCGTCAAAAGCGTGGAGACCTTTCGAAAGGAAAATATGAATGCAAGGATTCTGGTGCTTCCCGAGGGAGACGATCCGGATTCATTCCTCCTGAGATTCGGCCCCGGGGCCTTCATGGAAAAGGCCCGGACGGCCCGGACCATGATGGATTTTCTGATGGAGGAGACGGTTCGGGAGCACGGCCTCTCCATCGAGGGGAAGCTTCGAATCATCCAGGATCTCAAGGCGCCGCTGGGCGCCATTTCAGACCCGATGGCAAGATCCCTCTATGTCCGAAACCTGGCCGCGATCATCGACGTTGACGAACGGTCGGTTGCTGGCGCAGTCGCCGCGGCGTCCTCATCCGGCATGGCGGATGCCGCTCCGGGGAGAGGGCCTGTGCCGGAGGCGGCCGGGATTGCGGGGCGGAGCGTCATGATCGAGCGGAAGATCATCACCATGATGCTCCAGTTCAAGGATTTCCTGGTGGAGATCGACCGCCGCGGCACGCTCGATGATTTCGAGGACGAGCGGCTCAAATCCATCGGCATGCATCTCCTTGCGCACTACAGGGCATCCGGCGAACACGATATCGCCGGGTTGATAGAGAAACTAAATGATGCGGAACGGGAGATGACGGTAAATCTCTCGTTGGGAGGGGACGTGTGGGATCGAGACGGATGCCTGAGATTGCTGGCCCAGTTTGATTCGGGCCGAAAGAGGCATACAGACGACCTGCTGCAGAGAATAGACGCCGCAAGCCGCGGCAACGATCAGGCTCTGCTGCTGGAATTACTGAAGGAAAAACAGAACCGGGCCAGGAAGAGGCAGGCGATAAACTGAACTCTTTAGGAGGCGCAACTAGATGGCTATGAAATCTACTGTCAATGGGGAGAACGCGGACGACAAGGCCGCTTTCAAGTCGCTTATCGCGAAGGGAAAAGAGCAGGGGTACCTCACGTACGACGAGATCAACGCCGTCCTTCCCGATGACGCGCTATCCCCGGATCAACTAGACGAGACGCTTGTCCTGTTCAACGACCTGGACATTGATGTTCTCGGAGATAAAAAACAGCCGATTTCCAGCTCGGCCAAGGCGAAGAGGAGCCGGAGCAAGGTGAGCATCGATGCCGATCCCTCGGTCTCCGAATTCGGTACCGTGACGGACCCCGTCAAGATGTATCTCAGGGAAATGGGAATGGTGACGCTGCTCAGCCGGGAGGAAGAGGTCGAGATCGCCAAAAAGATCGAGTCCGGCGAACAGGAGGTGTTGAAGGCCCTTCTGGATACCACCGTGGGCGTCAATTGCATCATGGACCTGGGCAATGACATCGAGGCGGGGACGCTTCGCCCGCGCCATGTGCTGCGGGATCTGGATGAAGGAGACACCTGCGTCGACGAAGAGCTGCAGATCAAGAATTTTCTGACCACCATCCAGTCCATCCGGGAGGTGGACAATGAAAACAAGGCCTACCGGGAGCAGCTCTTTACCACGGAGGTGGAGGCCGATGAACAGCGCCGGATCAGAAGGAACATCTCCAGAAGAAACAACAAGATCTTTGACTTTCTCAAGGATTGGCGCCTTGAAAGCGGTGTGATCGACAACATCGAGACGGCCATCAAAGAGGATATCCGTTGGTTCACTTTCATGCAGGGAGAGCTTTCGAAATGCGCGGAGAGCATCGGCATCCCCGCCGGTGAGAGCCGCAAGAGCCCGGAAGACAGGGAGGCCCTGGTCGAGTCCCTCCGAATGAAGCGCATCCTGGAGCCCTCGGAAATCGATGTGCTGATCGACAAGCTTCAAACGATCCAGGAAAAGATCGATGCCCGCGAGCTGGAGATCAAGGCGACCTGCAAGGCCTTGAAGCGGATCATGTCCAACGTGGAGGAGGGCCGCCAGAGGGCCAAGGACGCCAAAGCTGAGCTGATCCGCGCCAATCTTCGGCTGGTGGTGAGCATCGCCAAGAAATACACGAACCGCGGGCTGCAGTTCCTGGATTTGATACAGGAGGGGAACATCGGCCTGATGAAAGCGGTGGACAAGTTCGAGTATCGCCGCGGGTACAAGTTCAGCACCTATGCCACCTGGTGGATCCGCCAGGCCATTACGCGCGCCATCGCCGACCAGGCCCGCACCATACGGATACCGGTCCACATGATCGAGACCATCAACAAGCTGATCCGGACTTCCCGCTACCTGGTCCAGGAGCTGGGGCGGGAGCCGACACCCGAAGAGATCGCCGAAAAGATGGAGATCTCCCTGGAAAAGGTCCGAAAGGTCCTCAAGATCGCGAGGGAGCCCATCTCCCTGGAGACCCCCATCGGCGAAGAGGAGGACAGCCATCTGGGCGACTTCATCGAGGACAAGAAGTTCATGCTGCCCTCCGATGCCGCTGTCAGCCTCAACCTCTCCGAGCAGACGCGGAAAGTGCTCGCCACCCTGACACCCCGGGAGGAGAAGGTCCTGCGGATGCGGTTCGGCATCGGGGAGAAGGCCGACCACACCCTGGAAGAGGTCGGACAGGATTTCGCGGTGACCCGTGAGCGCATCCGGCAGATCGAAGCCAAGGCGCTCCGAAAGCTGAGGCACCCCACCCGAAGCCGGAAATTGAAGAGTTTTATCGACTATTAACAGGGTAATTCTTGACAAAATGAACCCACGGCGTTAGGTAGGTGCTCGGTATCGATCTCCCTTTGGGCCCATAGCTCAGCTGGTAGAGCCACCGGCTCATAACCGGTCGGTCCCTGGTTCGATCCCAGGTGGGCCCATCACAGTAAAGCCGACGGAAAGGCGTGGCGGAAATTCGAGCCACGCCTTTTTTGATCGACCATCCTCGAAAATGGAGGGGTTTTATGACCGTCACCGTAGCGGACCTGATCGGTATCATGGATCAGATCGCGCCGCCCGCACTGTCGGAGGAATGGGACAACGTCGGGCTACAGGTCGGGCGGAAGGACTGGCCGGTAAAGAAGATATGGGTATCCCTCGATCCGACCCCGGCGGTCGTCGCCGCCGCATGTGAAACCGGCGTCGACCTTCTCATCACTCACCACCCCCTCTGGTTGAAACCCCCCAAAACCATCGATTTCGAGACCCCGCCAGGAAAGATCGTCCATCAGTCCGCCCTTCATCAACTGAGCATCTTTTCCGCCCATACCAACCTGGACAGCGTGACCGACGGCATCAACGATGTCCTGGCGGCCCGGATGCAGTTGACCGGTCTTGTTCCCCTTGCGGCGTCTTCCCGGGCCGCCGGGGAAGGCATCGGCCGGGTCGGCACCCTCACCCGTCCGACCACGCTGGCGTCCCTCGTTCAAGCGATCCGGGAAACGTCCGGGGCGACCGCCCTGCGGTATTCCGGAGATCCCGATATGGCCGTTCGCCGCGTGGCGGTGTGTTCAGGGAGCGGATCCAGCCTGATGGGAGCCTTTTTCGCCTCGGGGGCCGACGTTTACATCAGCGGGGACCTGAGGTACCACGATGCCCGGGATGCCGAAGCCGCCGGAAGGGGGCTCATCGATATGGGGCATTTTGCATCGGAGCACATCATCGTGGGCATCCTTGCAGAACGGCTGCGGGTGATACTCAAAAAAATGTCCCTCCCGGTGCTGGTGGCGGAATGCCCCCTGGAAAAAGATCCGTTTGTTTCCATCTGAAGGGCGATGCGACGGAGAAGAATGGAGAGATGTGATGGAAGTTAGAGAACAAATTGATATATTGGTGGAGCTCCAGAGAAAAGATGTGGACGCCGACGCGGTGAGGACGTTTCTTTCGGGGATCGCCCAACGGCTGCAGGCGCTGGAGGGGAACCTGGCTTCCGCAGAGGCGGAGAGGGAAGCGGCGGAGGCCGATCTTGCAGCCCTTCGGAAGGACTATCGATCCCTGGAATCCGACGTCAAGGCCAATCTGGAGCTGATCCGAAAAAGCAAGAGCCGCCTGCCCGGCATCAAAACCAACAAGGAATACCAGGCCCTGCTGAAGGCGATGGAGGAGACGGAAAAGAAGAACAGCCGCTTCGAAGACGAGATGCTCGAATTGCTCGACCGGATCGAGGCCGGGGAAAAGGGGCTCGAACAGCGAAAGCAGGAGTGTGTTCAAGCCGATGCGTCGTTTACGGCGGAAAAAGCTCGACTGGAGTCCGAGTCGCGTGAAGGGGAGATACGCCTCGCCGAAATCGCCGAGGCACGCGATCGAACCGCCCAGGCTGCCCCTCCTGAACTGATAAAGATTTTCACCCGGATCCAGAAACAGGTCGAAAGTCCCATGATCGTTCCGGTGAGGGGGAACACGTGCGAAGGCTGCAATATCCAGATCCCCCCCCAGATGGCCAATGAACTCAGGCGATTCGAAAGCTTGAACTTTTGCCCTTTCTGTAATAGATTGATTTACTGGCAAAGGCCTTCGGATTAGGGTTTTGCCAGATGGTCGGAGCAGTCCGGGCAATCGCCGGACGCGTGTGTCCGGAGGAAAGTCCGAACACCGCAGGGCAGGGTGCTCCATAACATGGAGTCGCGGCGACGCGAAGGAAAGTGCAACAGAGAGCAGACCGCCGTTTTGGGTCGGCGAGAGCGTGTCCGGCCTGCCGGGCGCGGTCTCGGCGCCGACCGACGGTAAGGGTGAAACGGTGCGGTAAGAGCGCACCAGTTCCCCGGGCGACCGGGGAAGCTTGGTAAACCCCACCCGGTGCAAGACCAAATAGGGGAGTGATCGAGGGCGGCCCGTCCGAGCTCCCGGGTAGGTTGCAAGAGGCGCCGGGCAACCGGCGTCCAGAGATGAATGATTGCCGCCATCCTGAGGGATGGAACAGAATTCGGCTTATGGACTGCTCCGACCATTTTTTTTCCATATCCAACCGAATCAGATCGATTCCCGGCAGGAGGAGAGACTGCAAAAACGATGCTGCTGATAGAAGAACTGCGGGTGGAGATCGGCGGGAAACCCATTCTGAAAAACATCAACATGGCGGTGCCGAGAGGCGAGACCCACGTCCTTTTCGGGCCGAACGGATCGGGAAAAACCAGCCTGATGATGACGCTCATGGGGTTTTCCGGATACACCGTCACCCACGGAAAGATCACCTTCAAGGGGGAGGACATCACCTATATGCCCTCGCACGAGCGGGCGCGTCTGGGCATCGGCATCTCCTTTCAGCGGCCGCCGACGATCAAGGGCCTCAAAACCCGCTCCATCGTGGAGATCTGCGGCGCGAGGCGGGGAGAGATCGACGTCGACGCACTGGCGCGTCGGGTGGGGTTCAGCGATTTTCTGGACCGGGATGTGAACGATAATTTTTCCGGCGGTGAGATCAAACGCTCCGAGCTGCTTCAGTTGATGGCCCAGCAGCCCGATCTTGTTCTCCTGGATGAACCGGAATCCGGGGTGGATCTGGAAAACATCGTCCTCATCGGCAAGACCATCAACCAGCTTCTGGGGCGGGGAATCCGATGCAACCGCGATCTCCCGCCGGGTGAACCGTTCCCGCAGCAGGCAAAGTCGGCCCTGGTCATCACCCATACCGGACACATCCTTGAATACATCACCGCGGATAAAGGCCGTGTCCTGTTCGACGGGGTGCTGTGCCTCAACAGGAATGCCAGCGAAATCCTGAAATGGATCCGGGAATACGGCTACGAGGAATGCACCCGATGCGCGATGTAGAAAATGCGATAACGGTCGATCCTGAAGCATTTCAGACGGATGCGGAAGCGCATGCCTACATCCCGGAATTGAGCCGCATCGATGCCTCGGACGCCGAGAAGTGGCTGGATGTGGGGATCGACCCCCTCGAAAGGGACCGCATCGGGACCTTCATCCAGAAGGACCGGACGGTGGTTCATTGCATGTCCCATCAGGCCGGCGTCGAGATGATGGGCATCTCCCAGGCGATGGCCGCTCACCCCTGGCTTTCGGAGTACGCGTGGAAAAGCATTTCGCCGGATCTGGACCCGTTTACAAGGAGCGCCAAGGCCCATCCCCATGAAGGCTACTTCATCCGGGTTCTCCCCGGCGTCAGGGCGGCCCACCCCGTTCAGTCCTGTCTCTACATCGAAAAAAACGGATTTTCTCAGAACGTCCATAACATCGTGATCGCCGAGGAGGGTTCCCGGGTCCATGTGATCACCGGCTGCGCCACGGCGCCCCACCTGGAGTCGGGGCTTCACGTGGGCGTTTCCGAGTTCTATGTCAAAAAAGGGGCCACGCTGATGTTCACCATGATCCACGATTGGGGCAGGAAGGTCAGTGTCAGGCCCCGGACGGTGACCCGCGTGGCCGAGGGGGGGACCCTGATCTCCAACTATATCTGCCTCAAGCCGGTGGGATCCCTCCAAATGTTTCCGACGACGCACCTCGAGGGGGAAGGGGCGGTGGCCCGCTTCAACAGCGTTCTGGTGGCCGGCGCCGGCAGCCACATGGATGTCGGCTCCCGGGTGGTTCTTACGGCGCCCAATACCCGTGCGGAGATCATCAGCCGCGGCATCACCTCCGGCGGAACGATCATCGTCCGGGGGGATCTGATCGGAAAGGCCGCCGGGGTGAGGGCTCACCTCGAATGCAAGGGGCTGATCCTGAACAATGGGCTCATGCATGCCATTCCGGAGCTGCAGGGGTTCGTTCCCGGGGTGGAGATGTCCCATGAAGCAGCCGTGGGGAAAATCGACCGGCGGGAGATCGAGTATCTCATGGCCCGGGGCCTGGACGAGGAGGATGCCGTGTCGACGATCGTCAGGGGCTTTCTGAACGTTGACATCGAAGGTCTGCCCCCCGGTCTGCGGGAAAAGCTCGACAAGGCCATTTCGGAAACCCAGAAGGACATGATGTAGATGATCGCCGCAGAGCGAAGGGCTGAAGACCATTCCTTCACCCAGAAGGTTCACCTGTTCTCCCGCGACTACCTCAGGTGCTGCCTGTTCATTCTCGGCCCCGGATCCCCGGAACATGGATATGAGTTCACCAAGAAGCTTTTTTCCAAGCTGATCGGCACCTCACAGGTCCTCGAGGATTTTCTCGACTTCCACGGCGCCAAGAACAACAAGGAATGGTATCTTTACAGGGAACTTTGCGCCGCCGTGAGGCACCTGAGCCTGGGGGGCTATTCCCAGAAGCACATCCTCAACCGCCTGGTCTGCTATGACCTGAAAGCCGATGCTTCCTTTGAGACAGAGGGGCGCCTGACCCTCGAGTTCCTGACCCGATCCCTGATCAAGATCGCCCCGGTCATCCTGGATGAGGCCAAACGACTGGGCATCCCCGTCCCGGGGGATGAATTCGAAGCATCGGATTTTCCGGGGATCGTCACCGGCACGCGGTTGGAATACAATATCGACGACGAGGAGAAAACCCAGCCGAAAAAGCATATCGTGAAGATCGCGAGCGAATTTCTGAAAATCGGCAAGCACTTCGACCAGTTCGGATACTTCGATGCCTATGACCCGGCCAGGATCCGCTCCCTGGTTCCGGAGATGATCAACGAGGTAGAGGTGAGGCGGTATGAAATGCTGGTGCACAACCTCCAGTCCTCCTTTGACACCTACGTGATTCACGGCGGATACATCTCCGGCGAGCGGCAGCTCAAATCCCTCCGCAGTCATTTCTCCGTGGTATTCCACCTGCTTCAGAGCATGGGCCGGTTTCTTCACTTCTACGAACGCCATCTCCACGAGGCCGGATACCGGGATATCTACAAGAGCGTACGAAACCAGCTCTCCTTTCTGGTGGATCCGGACAGGCTCCTGGACCGGACCATCAATTACGGCCTTTACTGGGTATGCCACTTCTTCTCCCAGGGGAAAGACATCGCCCAGGCGGTCTTGAACGAGAATATCGAGCGCGATGTCATTCAGGTGGGGGTGCCGGTGCCCAGGGGGTTTCACAGCCGGCCGAGCCTGCTGGTGGCCAAGATCGTTCAGTACTATGGCGGCAAGGTCGAGCTGTGTGCGGGGGAAGGCCGGTTTGACGCCAGCAGCGTCCTGGACATCCAGTGGGCGGGCGGCAAAATCAAGAACGAAAACATCACCTTGGTGCGGTTTGAGGGGGATGCCCGGTCCCTCCGGGATCTCAAGGTGCTCGCAAATTCCAACTACGGCGAGGATATCATGGGCAACGGAGTGTCGCTTCCGCGTGAACTCGCCTATCTCCACGAATAGACCATGACACGGGCGGTGGGCATCATCGTGGCCGGCGGAGACGGGCGGCGCATGAAAAGCACCCTCCGCAAGCAGTATCTCGCTTTCGGCGGGCGCCCGATTCTGGGCCACACCCTGTCCGCCTTCCTTCAATGCAGGGCGATCCGCCGCATCTTCCTGGTGGTGCCTGAAACGGACCTCGCCTACTGCCGGGATCATATTCTGAGTCTTTTTGACGACCGGCGCGCCATTGAACTGGTTCCGGGCGGGGCGGAGCGGCAGGCATCGGTATACAACGGGCTGGCGGCGGCAGGGGGGCTTGCGGAGGTTGCGGCCATCCACGACGGGGTCCGCCCCTTCATCCAGGCCGACCTCATCGCCCGCTGCATCGCGGGAGCCGAGGCCTGCGGGGCCTGCATGCCGGGCATTCCCGCCGTGGATACCCTGAAACAGGTCGACGCGGCCGGCATCATCGAGAAGACCCTGGACCGGAGCAGGATCTGGTGCGCCCAGACGCCCCAGGCATTCCGGTACGACCTGATCCGGGAGGCCCATGAATTCGCCCGCGCAAGAGGCATTGTGGAGACCGACGATGCCGCCCTCCTGGAGCGCATGGGGCGGCCGGTCCGGATGATTCCGGGGTGCCGCTTCAACCTGAAGATCACCACGCCGGAAGACCTGGCGCTGGCCCCGGCCATCATGGGGCTGCTGCAGGCGGCGGGACCCCGCGACGGGTCATGATCCTCCGGCCCCTGCCGTCTCCCCGGCCTTGATCCGTTCAATGACCGCCCGGGGCGTTTTGTCCCGGTGAAGGCGGCCCTCCCTTTCGCAGCGGTCAAAGATTCCCCCCGTGTCAAAATCCATCAGAATGACCGGGCGTCCGGCCTTCAGGGCCAGGGCGATCTCCGAGATCGTTCCGGGGCCGCCCGGGCAGGCCACGACGACATGGCTGGAGAGGACGTTGATGATGTTCCGGGCGTCTCCCATCCCGGTAAGGATCGGGATGGTGACATACGGGGAAACCCGGCCCCAGTGGTCATCGGGGAGGATGCCGACCACCAGGCCCCCGGCCTCCCGCGCGCCCCGGGCCGAGGCCGCCATCACGCCGGCATGCCTTCCGCCGGTGAGAAGCACCCACCCCTCCAGGGCGATCCGCTCTCCCAGTTCACGGGCCTTTTCCATCGTCTCTTCATCGGCCGCGCCGCCGCCCATGACGCCGACGATCCGCACTTTTCCCCCGGAGGGCCTCACGACCTATTCCTCCCCGGAGAGGTGGAGGACGCGGAAGGCCTCGACGGGATAGAGCTTCCCCTTGATGTTCTGCGGTTCGAGCGGCGCAACCTCCAGGATCGCTTTCATGGGCTCGTAGATCGCCCTGCTGATGATCACCTCGCCCGGCCCGGCAAGGCCGTTCAATCGGGAGGCCACGTTGACGGTGTCGCCGATCACCGTGTACTCCATCTTCATCTGGGAGCCGATATTTCCCGACAGGACCATGCCGGAATTGATGCCGATGCCGATCCTGCCGAGAAAGCCGTTCTTCCGGGACCGGCTTTTCTCCTGGAAGGTCTGCTGCATGCTCATGGCCGCGCGGACGGCTCGTTCGACGTGGTCGTCGCAGGGGAAAGGCACCCCGAACACCCCCATGACGGCGTCGCCCACGAACTTGTCGACGTACCCGCCGTGGCGGTTGATGGCCTCCGTGGCGATCTCGAAGTATTCGTTGAGCCGCTCCACGATCTCCTCCGGCTCCCGCGGCTCGGAGTAGGAGGTAAACCCCCGGACGTCGGTGAACAGCACCGTGGCGCTGCGTCTTTTGCCCTTCAGCCAGTCGCTCGCCGGATTGTTCAGGATCAGTTCCAGGACCTCGGTCCCCACATATTTGCCGAAGGAGCGCTCCATCATGGATTTCAGCCAGAGTTCCCGGCTCATGCTGTTGAAGGATTTCGCGAGGTTTCCGAATTCGTCTTTCCGGGTGTCCTGGATCCTGTGCTGGTAGTTTCCGGCGCTGATCTCGCCGAACGCCCTGACGAGGATGGTCAGGGGCCTCGAGAACCGGATGCTGTAGAATACGGCGATGACGAGGCCGAGGCCGATGATCGCCAGGCTGATGATGAGAATGTGCCGGTTTTTTTCCCGGATGCTGAGGTCGATGAAGTCCAGGGATATTCCAACATGGACCTCCCCCAGCGCTTTCTCCTTCATGACGACGGTGCGGCTCAGGTTGAGGATGTGCTCTCCAGTGGCCGAGAAATAGTCAAAATAGGTGAAGGTGTCTTCTTTGATGCCGCTTGTGGTGAGGGACTCCATGTCGAAGGTTTCGCCGATGCGGGTGTGATCGGTGTGGGCCTTGATGATCCTGTTCTGGTCGAGGATGATGGCATAGACGATGCCCTCCACGGCCGACGCCTCGGTGAGGAGGGTGTTCAGCATCAGATCGTTCTTCTCTTCAAGGAGCAGGATCCTCGCGTTGCTGACGAAATAATTGAGGCTCACCTTGCCGATGAGGAGGGTCTGCCGGAAAAGCTGCTTGTTCTGAAGGTCTATGGTAAAGAGGTAGAGGGTGAATACGGTGACGGTGATGAGTCCCGTCGTGATCAGAGACCATTGGAGCCAGATCGGGACCCGCGGGATGAAAACCCCCTTTCCGGGCTTCTGGCAGCGGCTTTCGACCTGTTCATGGAGGTTTTCGGAAAGGGATTTGACGGCGAGGCTGTGGTATTCGTTGATGGCCTGGAGGACGTCCTTTTCCGCGGCATATCCCAGTTGAACGAGGACCTGGCCGATATGGGTCGGATCGGTCAACTGAGCCCTGCGGGTCCTCTGGATGTCCAGGGCCTGCTGCAACTGCGCTTCCGTGATGATGTTCTTCTGCATGAGGATGTGGCCAAAAAGCGGCCGCTGCGCCTCATTCCGGGATCTTTTCATCGGGTGCCCTTCCAGCGGCGACGTACGGGGGGATTCACTCGCAAGTCGCTTGGCGGACGGTTCCGTGAAAAGTTCGAGATCTATAGATTGCGAATGCCCATGAATGCGGCATAGTTGCCGCCCGCCGCATCGACGGGATAATCGCAGCGAAGATATCGGGCTTTTTGCGGAACCGCCAAGGTTCAAGTCGCCTATCTTATAAAGCCAAGGAGCGGTCTTGACAAGGTTTAAATGGTTCTCTAAGATTGCTCTTTTCAAATTGCGGCATGGGGTCCGCCGCCTCTGCCGGCATCGCCCCGGGGGGCCGGCGGGCATCCGGCTCATGGCATAAGGAGGTTTTGTGGCACTCGATGCGCTCAAGGCCCGGATCGAAGAGAAGCATTTTCTCGTGGGCAACATCAAAACGGAAATCGGAAAGGTCATCGTCGGCCAGCACAAGCTTACGGAGGGGCTCCTGATCGGGCTCTTCACCAAGGGGCATATCCTGATCGAGGGGGTACCGGGGCTTGCGAAAACAAGCGCCGTCAAAGCCCTTGCCGATACCGTCCGGGCCGATTTCAAGCGGATTCAATTCACCCCGGACCTGCTTCCGGCCGATTTGATCGGAACGGAGATCTACCGCCCCAAGACCGGCGACTTCTACACCAAGAAAGGGCCCATCTTTCACAATATCATCCTGGCCGACGAGATCAACCGCGCGCCGTCCAAGGTCCAGTCCGCTCTCCTGGAAGCCATGCAGGAGCGTCAGGTCACCATCGGGGACGCCACCTATCCCCTCTCGGACCCGTTTCTGGTCATGGCCACCCAGAACCCCATCGAGCAGGAGGGCACCTATCCGCTGCCCGAGGCTCAGGTGGACCGTTTCATGATGAAACTCCTCATCGGATACCCAAACAGGGCGGAGGAAAAGGAGATCATGCACCGGGTCGGATTCGAAACGATGGAAGGCATCCGGCAGGTGATCGATCCGTCCCAGATCAACGAGATAACCGGCCTGATCCGGTCGGTCTATATGGATGAAAAGCTGAAAGAGTATATCGTGGACATCGTCTTCGCCTCGAGAAGCCCCTTGGCATACAAGATGGATATCGCCCCCTACATCCAGTTCGGCGCCTCCCCCCGGGCCACGATCTTCCTGAGCCTGGCGGCCCGGGCATACGCATTCCTCCAGGGAAGGGCCTATGTCACCCCTCAGGACGTGAAGACCGTCGCCCCCGACGTCCTGAGGCACCGGATTCTGTTGACCTATGAGGCGGAGGCCGAGGACGTCACGACGGATCAGATCATCGCCCGGATATTCGATTCCGTCGAGGTGCCCTGACCCGGGGCTCCCTCAGGGTGCGAGGAGGTGAATGCGCGGATGCTTTCTCCGGAAGTCATCAAAAAGATCAAGAAGATCCATTTCAAGAGTTCGCGGCGGGTCAATACCCTGATGGCCGGCCAGTACCGCTCTGTTTTCCGCGGGTCGGGGATCGAGTTCGAGGAGGTCCGGGAGTATTCGCCCGGCGATGACGTCAAGAGCATCGACTGGAAGGTGTCGGCGCGCCTCGGGCGGCCCTATATCAAGCGCTACCGGGAGGAGCGCGAACTCGTGGTCAACCTCCTGGTGGACATGAGCGCCTCGGGCGGCTTCGGCACCGGCGACATGCTGAAACGGGAGGCGGCGGCGGAAACGGCGGCCATCCTGGCCTTCAACGCCGTCCGCAACAACGACAAGGTGGGCGCGATCCTGTTCACCGACAGGATCGAACGCCATATCCCACCCCAAAAAGGGTCCGCCCATGTCTGGCGCCTCATCAAGGAGATATTTGCCTTTCAGCCCGAACGGACCGGCACGGATATCCGGGAGGCCCTGGCATTTCTGGGCCGGGTCGCCCGAAAGCGGTCCGTGGCGTTTCTGATCTCCGATTTTCAGGACGATGGATACTCCCGAGAAATGCGGATGCTTTCCCGCAAACACGAACTGATCGGGGTCGTGCTCTCGGACCCGGGCGAGTTCCGCCTGCCCGAAGGGGGGCTCCTGACCCTCCGGGATCCGGAGACCGGGGAGGCTCAGTTGATCGACGCATCGGATGCCGCCACCCGGAAGGCCTATGAAGCCGCCCGGGCGGAGGACTATCGCAGGCGGCTCGGCGCGTTGAAGGCCGCCGACGTGGACGCCGTCGAACTTCAGACCGGGGACCAGGCGGCCGACGCCCTGACCCGGTATTTTCGGTACCGGGAGCGGCGCAGGCGATGAGCGGCCTGGTCCACATGATCTTTGCCTGCCTCATCGCCCTGTTTGTCGCGGTCCGTCCGTGCCCGGCCGCCGGGCC
>NZ_JBGSQX010000059.1:0-39852 GCF_041737845.1 Desulfococcus sp. | reverse complement strand
CCCCGGCGGGCAGCGCGTCAGGATGACGGCATCGGCCCGGGCAAGGGCGGAAAGGGGTTCCCG
The DNA here is from genome assembly GCF_041737845.1 of Desulfococcus sp. GTDB lineage: Bacteria > Desulfobacterota > Desulfobacteria > Desulfobacterales > Desulfococcaceae > Desulfococcus. The sequence continues at coordinate 39,789 of NZ_JBGSQX010000059.1, read as the reverse complement.
GAGCGGCCCCCGCGGGAGGACCCGGCCGTTGCCGAAGGGGGCCGTTCCGTCCAGAAGGAGGAGGTTGAGGTCCCGCCTGAGCCTGAGGTGTTGAAAGGCGTCGTCCAGGATGACGACCTCCGGAGCGAAGCGAAAGACGGCCGTCATGCCGGCCGCGTGGCGGTTCCGGCCCACGACCACCGGCACATCCAGACCGGCTGCGATGAGGCTTTCGGCCATCATGAACGGCTCGTCTCCGGCCGCGTCCGCGGTCATGAAGAGAGACCCGCCGTCGCTCACGATGCCGCCTTCGGCCTCGGCCCGGCCCCGGTAGCCCCGGCTCACGATCACCGTGCGGCGCCCGGCGCAGGCGAATTCCCGGGCCAGCCGGAGGGCCATGGGGGTCTTGCCGGTCCCCCCCACGGTGATATTCCCCACCGAGACGACCCCGCAGGGGAGCCGCCTCGACGGCAGGCGTCCGGTCTCATACCAGCGGGCCCGCTCGGCCATGAGCTTGCCGTAGCCCCGGGCGACCGCCGAGAGCGCCCATCCAAGGGCGCCGCCCGCTTTGGGGCGCGGGTCCCGGATGACGGCGTGAATCCGGCTCCGGAGGCGCTTCACGACGGCAGGGCCTCCGCGATCAGGTCAACCGTTCGATCGACGGCCCCCCGGTTGCGGATGACGGTGTCAAGGGCGGCCCGGCCCATGGCGGCCCTGCGGGCGGGGTCGTCCAGGAGGGCCTTGAGGGTTTCGGCAAGCCGCCGTCCGTCCGGGACTTCCAGGGCGCCGCCCGCTTCCATCAGGAGGGCCGCGATTTCCCGAAAATCGCTCATATGGGGGCCGAAGAAGACGGGGACGGCCGCCGCCGCGGGCTCCAGGGGATTGTGACCGCCCCGGTCCACGAGGCTTCCGCCCACGAAGGCCGCGTCGCCCAGGGGGTAAAGGGTGCTGAGAAGGCCGATGCGGTCGACCACCAGGGCATCGAAAGGGGTGTCCGCCCCGTGTTCCACCGCCGTGAGGGTCTGGGCCGCGATCCCCGCCGACAGGAAGATCCGGCGGACTTCCGCGGCCCGGGCCGGGTCCCTGGGGGCTGCGACGAGGCACAGGCCGGGGCAGGCCTCGCGCAGCCGGAGGAAGGCGTCTGCCAGGTGCGTCTCCTCGCCGTCGTGGGTCGATCCCGCGACAAGGATGCGCCGGCCCGGCGCGACGGCGAGCGAACGCCGCATCCGCTGCCCCATATCGTCGGAGATGCCGGAGATGGGCTGATCGAACTTGATATTGCCCGTGACGAGGATCCGGTCGGCCGGGACCCCCAGCCCCGCCCATCTGCGGCCGTCTTCCGCAGACGGCGCCCCGATCCGGGTCAGTTTCAGGAAGACCTTCCGGGTGAAAAAGGACAGGCGGCGGTACCCCGTGTAAGACCGGCGGGAGAGCCGCGCGTTGACGAGGAAGACCGGCACGGCCCGCCGGTTCAGGTCTGCCAGAAAATTGGGCCAGAGATCCGTCTCGATGATCACCATGATATCCGGGGATACCCGGCGGACCACCCGCGCGACCGAGAACGGGAGGTCGTAGGGAAAGAAGAACAGGGCGCGCACGGCATCCTTCAGGAGGCGCCGGGCCGTCAGGAACCCGGTACGTGTGGAGGCGGAGAAGAAGATGTCATGACCGGGGAAGTGCTCCCGGAGCCGACGGACCAGGGGAACGGCCGAGGCCGCCTCGCCCACGGAGAGGGCGTGGACCCAGATCCGCCGGCGATCTATGCCGCTTTTGCCCCGGCCGGGGGGAAGGCCCCGGAGCCCCAGGCGCTCCAGAACGGTGCGGCGCCGCTTTTCGGAACAGAGCACCAGAAGCAGGAGGATCGGAAGCCCCGCAAGGGCGGCGACGGCCAGGGCGAGATTGTAGAGGATCATTTTCTGCGCATCCAGGCGAAGAGAAGGGGAAGCCGCTCGATGTAGACCGGGCGTCCCTGGACCGTCCTCACCAGGAGAATCCAGCCGATGCCGGCGGTGACGATGTTGGGAAGCCACATGCCGATGGCCGGCGGATAGGCCCCGGTCTCCCCCCATACCATGCCCGCGGAAAGCAGCAGGTAGTAGAAGAGGAAAAGGAAAAACCCCAGGGCGAGCCCGAAGGTTTTCCGGGCGGATTTGGACTGGACCCCCAGCGGGACGGCGAGGAGCCCCAGGGCGAAACAGGCGGCGGGGATGGCGAATTTTCTGTGGAATTCCATGAGCCTCCGGTAGTAGCGGAAATCCCTGGACGGCGGATCCTTCAGATGGCTCCGCAGTTCGGACAGGCTCATCTCCTGCTCGTGGGTGGGCTCGTCGGGCAGGCTTTCCATGGCCTGCTTGAGATCGAGCTGGATGTCGTAGGTATCGAAATGAACGGTGTTGACGGACTGCTTTTTGAGGTCGACCTGGTGGATGGTCCCGTTATGGAGCCGAAGGTGAAACAGGAGCCTGTCGGGATCGCTGACCATTTTCCCCAATGGGGCGACCACGGTGACCATGGTGTTCAGGTTGCGTTCATCCTGGATGAACACATCGATCAGCTCCTTTTTTTTCAGATCGATCGTGTTGACATAGAGCATGACCCCCTTGAAGGCGTTGTTGAAGGTCCGCTCCTTGAGGCCGATGTCGATGCTGGATCTCGCGATCTCGATGGTCAGCGCTTTCAGGGAGGTCCGGCTCCAGGGCTGGCCGTAGACGGTCATCACCGCGGTGAGGGCGGCGCCCAGAAAGCAGAAGGCGAAGACGGCCGGAAGAAGCTGGTAGATGCCGACGCCGCCGGCCTTGAGGGCGATGATCTCGTTGTCGCTCGACATGCGGAGGAAGGTCAGGAGGATGGCCATCATCACCGACATGGGCAGGATGAAGACCAGAAAGTACGGCATGGAGAAGACGAGCAGCTTTACGACCACCCACAGGCCCACCTTGTAATTAACGATCATGTCGGTGATGTTGAGGATTTCGGTCAGGAGAAAGACGAACATGAAAAACAGGATGTTGACGGAAAACGGCGGGAACATCTCCTTCAGGACGTACCGGATGATGATGGCATTATATTTCATATCACGTCAAAAGCAGCTCCTGAGTTGAACACGGTCCCTGCAGCCGGCGAGGCGCCGCCGCCTTTTCACCGGAGCCCGGTGAAATTGAAGCGCCTACTGTAATGGGCTTCGCCGTTCAAGTCAATACCGACCTCATCGGCTCCCGCGGCTGCTTCTGGGAATCCGGGAAATCGGGCGCCCCCCGCCGGGGCGGCGGCATCGTCATTCCCGCCTTGCTTTCATGTCGTTTCCGTCGTAAGGATGGCCCTGTCGTCCGCGGGGGAGGGAGAGCCCCCCTGCCTTATCCACGCCGGCATGACCCTCCGCTGCGGCGGCCTTGCCGGACCTATGAAAGCAGTTGCCTCATATGAGCAGTTTTTCCGAGTTGACGCCTGACCGTTTCCTGCCTGCCCTCGAGAAGGCCATCGGCACCGAGTTGACGCCCCTGGCCCGGCCCTTCAAGAGCTACATCAACCGGGTCTACGAGGTCCAGGCGGAGGACAATACCGCCTACATCGCCAAGTTCTATCGCCCGGGGCGTTGGTCCCGCGAGGCCCTCCAGGACGAACACGATTTCCTGGCCGACTGCGCGGAGATCGACATCCCCGTGGTCGGCCCCTTGGACCTCGAAAACGGCAGGACCCTGGGCCGCCTGGGGGAGATTTTTTTCGCGGTTTTTCCCAAGAGGGCCGGACGGCGCTTCGATATCGAGGACGAGGCGTCCTGGCGTCGGGTGGGCGTCCTCCTCGGGCGCCTCCACAACGCAGGGCAGAAGCGACCTGCCCCCGCCCGTCAGCGGCTCCTGCCCGAAACCACCACCGCAGCCTACGTGCGGCAGCTCGTCGGGGACGCGGTCACGCCGTCCTACCGGGACAAATACGGCGATATCTGCGCCCGGATCATCGATGCTGCCGCTCCCCGGTTTGCGGGCCTCGAAACCATCCGCATCCACGGCGATTTCCATGCCGGGAACATCCTCAACCGGCCGGACGACGGCCTGATGGTGATCGATTTCGACGACATGATGAACGGGGTCCCGGTCCAGGATTTCTGGCTGCTTCTGCCCGATCGCTATCCGGCTTCCGACCGTTTCTACCAGCTCCTCCTCTCGGGGTACAGCCAGTTCCGCGACGCGGATCACCGATGGCCCTTTCTGATCGAGGGGCTGAGGGCCATGCGGATGATCTATTTCACGGCCTGGTGCGCCATGCAGCGGGGCGACTATCAGTTCCAGACCCAGTACCCGGACTGGGGCACCGACCGGTTCTGGGCCGGCGAGGTCCAGGACCTCAGGACCCAGTATGCCTGCATGATGGAGGCCCTGTCGGGGTAGGCATCCGGACCAGGCGGAGGACGATGGGGTCTATGATGATCGGCTTTTTATTTTCCTGCCGGGTATGGAGGCATCCATCCCTTCGATAAAATGTTCTTGAACAATTTGATTCAGCTCTTTTTCAAATACGTTGAACGCCGTGAGATTTCGCAGCGGAGAGAAGTCGTCGATAAATTCTGAAATTCTGCGGGCGGCCTGTCGAACGTTGAATTTCTTGAGTCGGCGTCCGCTGAGGCCGCAGGCTGTTTTCAGCACATCATGCAGCAAGGCTTTGGGATCCGGAATGCTTTCGACCCGATTTATTTCCGGCAAAGGAAGCGGGTGGATGCCGTTGGGGTTTCCGGCGGCCTTTCGGATGGCGCTTTCATCAAAGATCAGCCAGGCTTCCTGCATGCGGACCGGTATGACGCAGATAAACGGGACGCTTATGCCTGTTTCGTTCATGGCATCCCGTATCTCTTCCAAACGCATTACGATCGGGGCTTTTTCAGCATCCCGATGGATGAACAGAACATCACAGGGATAATATCTTATCGTTCGACGTATTCTGTTTTCCAAGGTTGACGCCCTTTTTAAAGACCGGCGATCAGGGTACATGGGGTTAATGGCGATTTGGAGGCCGCTTTCCCGCAGCGCCCAGGTCAAAATGGGCATTAAAGCGGCATCGGAATTGCCGTCTGCAAGAAGCGCATACCGCAGCGAGGCCATCAACATTGCTCCTCGAAACCCAGCTGCATCTGTTTAAGGTCCGGCCGATCGATGACCCGACGGGCTTGCTGTTCAGGTGCGAAGGCCGCGTCATCAAGGGAAGCGTGGGCTGTGTCAAGATAGCTTAAGAGCCGCCCCAAAGGCACAGGATGGATTTTTGGCTCTGCTTCCGAACGCCATGTGTCGGGCAGCCAGCTGAAGAAACATCCCTTGAGCCTATTCCGGTTCTTTATGACCTCTTTTAGTTCGGCAACCAGGAGGCTGCCCTCCGGAACCAGTTTCACAACGGAGGGCGAATGTGTGTTGATGATCACCTGGCGCAAAGGGTTGTCCGGCCCGACGGATTCATTGGCGTCGGTAGCGATATCCTTGAGGAGCTCCAGAATTGCCGGTATCCGGTCCGGGTGAATTCCATTTTCCGGCTCTTCGAGGCATATAAGACCGGTGGATTTTGGATCGGCTTGAAGAACCGCCAAGGCCAAAAACCGCAGGGTTCCATCGGAAAGCGAGCGCGCGGGGTGGATGGTTTGCAGGCTGTCCATGATATTGAGCGTCAAGAGCTGGCGCTTTTCATCCCTATCTATGGTTACCGAATAAACATCATCGATCAACTCACTTAGTCGATGGGTGATTTGGTCATAAACCCATGTTTTCGGAGCATTGTTTTGATGCTTCATTTGATGACTTTTTGATAAAGCATACAGGGTGGCCGGCAAGTGCGAGCCGTTGGCTCCCATTCCGGGCGGGGTTGTAAAATCGTCTGGTTCCCTTAGCGCGGAAGGTTCGAGTTGCAGAAGCCGCCAGGATTGAATTTCCTTTCTGACAATCAGTGCGGTTGGACTTTCTGTGGCATTGACCGTGGACAACACGGTTCTGGGCAACTTGTCTGCAAGAATTTTTTTTGGGCGACCCCCTCCACCATCTTGATGAAGTTCGATGATATTTTTTTTCTCGTTTTTATCCTCCGGACCTTTTCCGTTTTTATCCTCTGTAGATATAAAGGGCGCAGTTCGTCTTCCCTCTAGGACCGATTTTCTCCATGAACTTACCTTATGAGGGAATTTCAGACAGTTTGGTGCATCACCTAAATTGACTCGCTCAAGTTTTTCTTCAATGATCTCAAGAGATCCAAGAGAGGAAAGATTTTCATCCGTTCGATAGGCCAACTTCAATGCATACCTTACAAAGGTAATCGATGCCTTGGCTGTTTGCCCCAGATCGTCGATACCCTCTTTTGGTATGATCATTTCCGCTTCAAACGTCATGGTTTTGCTGAAGTTGTCCCCGGAACGGTGAAATATATTGCGGATATCTGATGTTTTCCCCTTTGCATCACGAACTGACAGAGCCGCATTGAGGAGAGTGTCGTTGGACAAGGCGCTCAAAAACCGAATGGCGTCAAATAGGTTCGACTTGCCGACACCGTTTGCGCCTGCAATGCAGGTAAACGGGCCAAAGCGGACATCCACATCCACAAGGTTTTTAAAGCCGGTAACTTTGAGGCGCGTGAGCATACCCCCTCCGTTATTTGGTGGTTAAGACGATTTGATCAGTTTCATGATCGCCTCGGTGTCCACGTGCTTCTCCAAATGTTCGGCCAGGCGGTCGTACTCCCGGTCCCGGGCCGCGGGGCCGGCCGGCGTGCCCGCCGTGTCGACATGGGCGAGGCCCACGGCGTCGAGCCATCGCCGCGTGACAGCCGGGGTGTCGAAGAGGCCGTGCATGTAGGTGGCCATGATCCGGCCGTCGTCGCTGACGCAGCCGTCCTGGTCGTTTTCGGGCGCCCGGCCGTTCTGGGACAGCACCGCGAAGAGGGGCGATCCCCCCAGCCGGTCGGTCCGGCCCATGTGGATTTCGTATCCGGTGCCCTCGACATCCCCCCAGGCGAACCGGCTCAGGGTCGTGGTCTTGGGGGCCATGAGGGTGGTTTCCACCGGCAGGAGCCCAAGCCCCTCGGAGGTGCCGGGGGCGCCCTCGAGGCCGTGGGGGTCGTGTACGAAGCGCCCCATGAGCTGGTATCCGCCGCAGATGCCAAGGATGCGGCCGTCCTGTTCTGCATAGGTGGCGAGCTTTCGGCCCCAGCCCGTCTCCTTGAGCCAGTCCAGGTCGAACCGGGTGTTCTTGGATCCGGGCAGGATCACGGCCGCGAAGCCCGAGAGGTCCTGCACCTTTTCGATGAAGAAGAGATCTATTCCCGGGAGGGCCGAGAGGGGGTCGAAATCCGTGAAATTGGAGATGTGGGGGATGCGGACCACGGCGACGGCGGGTGTTTCTCCTTTTTCCCGATAGACGGCGGGCGGGCTCTCGATGACCACCGAATCCTCGGCCTCGATGGTGATGTGGGTGTACCAGGGCAGCACCCCGAAGACCGGCTTTCCGGTTTTGGCTTCGATCCATTTCACCCCGTCGTCGAAGAGCCGGATGTCGCCCCGGAAGCGGTTGACGATGAAGCCCGAGATGCGGTCCCGACGCTCGGGCGGCAGGCATTCCAGGGTGCCCACGAGCTGCGCGAATACGCCGCCCCGGTGGATGTCGGCGATGAGGATCACCGGCGCGTCGGCATACTCGGCCATGCGGAAATTGACGATGTCGTGGGCCATGAGGTTGACCTCGGCGCACGACCCGGCCCCCTCCATCACCACCAGGTCGTACTGATCGCGGAGCCGGTCGAGAGAGCGGCACGCGGCGTCGAAGAGATGCGCCTTCCGGGTGTGGTATTCGCTCGCGGTCTGGTTGGCCACGGCCTCGCCCATGAGGACCACCTGGCAGCCCACGTCCGTGGTCGGTTTGAGCAGGATGGGGTTCATGTCCACGTGGGGCGGAATCCGGGCCGCCTCGGCCTGGACGATCTGAGCACGGCCCATCTCGAGCCCCTCGGGGGTAACCCCGGAGTTGTTGGACATGTTCTGGGCCTTGAAGGGCGCCACCGAGAGGCCCCGGTTCAGAAAAAAACGGTTCAGTGCTGTCGCCACGACGCTCTTGCCCACGTCCGAGCCCGTGCCGAACGCGGCGATGCAGGGGGCTTTGGGTTGATGTCGGCAATTCATTCCGTTATCCCGCCTTCTTCTCGTCCAGATCGTATTTCGTTGCGTAGCCCCGGGGGGTGATCATGTGGCCCAGGTATTCGAAGGTGCTGCTGTTGCCGACAAAGACGGTGGTCTGCATGTCGACCTCGGCCAGGTGGAGGTCGCTCAAAGTCGTGATCACGACCCGCTGGTTGTCCCGCATGGCGCCGGTGACGATCCCCACCGGGGTGCCGGGCGTGCGGTGCCGTAAAATGATCTTCTGGGCGGTTTCGAGGTGATCGCTCCGCCGTTTGCTCCTGGGGTTGTAGATGGCGATGACGAAGTCGGCGGAGGCGGCCGCGTCGAGCCGTCGTTCGATGAGTTCCCACGGGGTGAGGAGGTCGCTCAGGCTGATGGCGGCAAAATCATGGGTGAGGGGGGCGCCCAGGAGGGAGGCGCCCGCGGCCAGGGCCGGGATGCCGGGGATGACCTCGATGAGGAGCGCTTCGTCGCCCGCTGCGGGGGCATCCATACGGGGAGCCCGGATGGTGATCCCCTTCTTCTGGCACATCTCGAATACCAGGCCGGCCATGGCGTAGATGCCCGCGTCCCCGCTGGAAACGATGGCGCAGGACTCGCCCGCGAGGGCGGTCTCGATGGCGGCCTCCACCCGCTCCACCTCCCGCTTCATGGGGGTCTGGATGATCTTTTTGCCGGCGATGAGCGGCTGGATCAGGTCGATGTAGGTGGTGTATCCGGCGACGGCGGAGACCTCCTGGAGCACGTCGTGGGCTCGAAGGCAGAGGTATTCCGGCCCGCCCGGGCCGATGCCGATGACATAGAGGAGATTCGGGCCACGGCCGCCGTCGCGTTTTTCGTGTTCTGTTTGGGAACAATCAACTCCCCGTTCCTGGCTGCCAGGATTGCCGCTGCTTCGCATACGCTTTTGACTCCGATGTGTTTTTCCACCATGGCCGATGGCGTGGCGATGGCGGATACCTGTTTGAGGGTTTCCCGGTCGAAGAAAACCAGGGGGATTCCCAGGGATTCTGACAGGGTGACGAGCCCCGCCTCGTCCTGCTTGATGTCCACGCTGGCCAGGGTAAAGACGCTCCGGGGGGAGAGCCTGAACCGTTCCAGGGTTTTTAGGAGCAGCGCCTTCATCTCGTCGGCGGCGGTGTTCCGGTTGCACCCGATGCCCACCGCGAGGGAACGGGGACGCAATATCAGAACCTGCCGGGGCAGGTCAACTACGCTGTCGTCCACATAGATATCGGGGGCGGGGCCCGGGGCCTCACCGGGCGTGGTGGTGCCGTCGTCCCGGGCCAGGGTTTCCGGCGGCAGGCAGTCCCGGACCAGGCCGAAGGGGTCGTGGAGCCGCACCGGCCGTCCGGTGAGGAAGGCCATGCTCACGTGTTTGATGGCGCCGGGGTTTTCGATGGCGAGCCCCAGTTCGCAGGCCAGGGTGTCGATGGCGGGAAGCTGGTTGATGTCCGTGGCCGTGGTGATGACGGGGACGGCGTCGATGGCCTCCGCCGCCCGCCGGGCCAGGGCGTTGGCCCCGCCGATATGGCCGGCGACGAGGCTGATGGCGTGGACACCCAGTTCGTCGATGACCACCACCGCCGGGTCGACGGTCTTGTCCCGCAGGAGGGGGGCGATTATCCGGACCACGATCCCGGTGGACATGATGAAGAGGTGGCCGTCGTGGCGGCTGAACTGTTCGGAGACGGCGGAGGAGAGTCGCTCGAACCTCCCGGCCGGCCATGCGGCGGGCATAAGCCCGACGGCCGCAGAGAGATAGACCGAGGCCCCCGGAAAGGCACGCCGAAGCCTTTCGGCCAGGCGGACCCCGTTGGGCGTGATGGCCCAGATGCCGATGTTATCCATGATGACCATCCATGACCGGAAAGGGTGATCTCCGCTCAATCCATGCCGTAGGCTGCAAGCTTTCTCCGCAGGGTGTTGAGACCGATGTCCAGGTGCCGCGCCGTCCGGCTCTTGTTCCGGTCGAACCGCCGGTAGACCTTTAAAATATGCTCTCTTTCGAGCTGGGCAAGGGTGATGACCGGGCCCGGGTCCCGGGGCGGTTCAAGATCGGGTGCGCGCTTTCCGGCCCGCAGGGCTTCGGGAAGGCATCCGGCAAGGATCGGGCCGCTCTGGGCCAGGTTCACCGCGGACTGGATGATGGACCGGAGCTCGCGGATGTTGCCCGGATAATCGTAGTTCATGAGCAGGGCCATGGTCTGGACGTCCACCCGGCATCGCTGGCCCTCCCCGCAGAATTCGTCGAGGAAGAGGTTGATGAGGGGCGGGATGTCCGCCCGCCGGTCGCGAAGGGGGGGGAGGTGAAGCCACCCGCCCCGAAGGCGGTAGTAGAGGTCCTGGCGGAACCTTCGCTGCTCGATGAGCTGTTCCATGTCCTCGTTGGTGGCGGCGATGATCCGTACGTCGGTCCGGCGGGGCTGGTTGGTCCCGATGGTCATGTACTCGCCGTCCTGGAGGACCCGGAGGAGCTTTCCCTGGAGGGCCATGGGCAGGATGCCGATCTCGTCCAGGAAAAGGGTGCCGCCGTCGGTATGCTCCAGATAGCCCACGCGGGCTTTGTCCGCGCCGGTGAAGGCCCCCTTGGCATGGCCGAAGAACTCCGCGTCGAAGAGGCTCTCGGTGACGGCGGCCATGTTGACCGTCGTCATGGGGCGGCCCGCCCGGGAGCTGGCCCGGTGGACGGCCTTGGCCAGGAGCTCCTTGCCCGTGCCGCTCTCCCCGGTGATCAGGATGGGCACGTCGCTGTGGGCGTGGAGTTCCGCCTCCTTGAGGACCTTGAGGACGTTTCGGGAGCGGGTGACGATCCCCCTGAAGGGCGATGTGCGGGTCAGTTCGGGCAGGGATTTCTGTTTGTCGATGTCAAGGAGGTCCAGGAGGTGCTTCCGCTCCAGTGCCCGCTTGACCGAGAGGGCTAAGCTCTCCTTGGACACGGGTTTGACGAGGTAGTCGTAGGCTCCCTTCCGGATGCAGGCGACGGCGATCTGGACCTCGTTGACCGCCGTCACCATGATGCACTCGGTGTATGGGCTGGTGTTCTTGATCCGGTCGAGAAGGGCCATGCCGTTCAGGTCCGGCATGTTCATGTCGATGAGGGCCAGGTGGAAGCGCTCGCCGTCGGCGAACCGCCGGGCGGCGGCAAGGGGGTCGGCTTCGCCGGTGATGTCGTGAAAGCCCTCGATGGTCAGCCTTCGCCGGAGAAGATCGAGGTAGTCGGGGTCGTCGTCGATCAGGAGGATTCTGTCGTCCATGGTCCGTTGTTTTACCGAATCTCGTGGGTGCACGCCAGGTGGACGGCATGCCGTCCACCTGCATCATCAACATACAGACAGGGAGGTAGCACATCGTTGAATCGAAAGCAAACATCATTCCAGAATGGCATATGCCAGAATGGCACTGCTTTAAATAACTATTTGAAATCAAATCGGTTAACTGACAATATGCGCCAAAATGGCATGGCTGTGGCCGAAAGCTGCGCACCCCCTCCGATGCCGCCGGTGCTTTGGTGGGCGGGGATGGGATGATTTTCGGGGGTCGACGGTTTTCCCGATATGCCGCAGGAGCAGGGTGCGCCGCCGCCAGGTCCCCGTTATTCTGGGGGGTGGGAGTGGGACGGGCAGGATATGGCACGCTGTTTGCTTTTAGTCAGGGCAACAAGTTGAAATCAACAGCGGTCGAAAGCTTACATGTTTGAGGATACCCAAAATAAGGAGGAAAAGCCATGAGTCAGAAAACCGTACTGGTCGTTGATGACGAGCCCGACGTGATCTCCATCGTGGGGGGAAGACTGAGAAAAGCCGGCTTTGCCGTGGAGGCGGCCTACAACGGGGTGGAAGCCATCGAGAAGGTGAAGGCCAAACGCCCGGACTGCATCGTCCTGGACGTCATGATGCCCGAGAAGGACGGCTATGAGGTCTGCGCGGAGTTGAAGAAGAATCCGGCTTTTTCGGACATTCCCATCGTCATGCTGACGGCGGTGGCCGATCACGTCTCCTCGACCCGCTACTCCCATTTCGACGGCATCAGCATGGAGGCCGACGATTACATTCCCAAGGGGCCGGATTCCACCGAGCAGATCGTCCAGAGCGTAAAGGACCTGTTGGCCTGATCGCCCCTATTCCGCCGCGCCGGCAATAGGGGTAGCGCATCCGAAACAGGGCATCCGAATCAGGATGCCCTGGGCGATGCCGCGTCGCCTTGGACAAGGCCGGGCGGCGGCGGGCATACGAGGGGTTCTGTTTTCTCCAAGGGCAGGCGCACGGTGAACGTCGTGCCCTGGTCCACCCGGCTCTCCACGGTGATGGTGCCGTTCATGGCGTCCACCAGGCTTTTCACGATGGGCAGCCCCAGTCCCGTCCCGGTGATGAACCGTGTCTTCTCGTTCTTGACCCGATAGAACCGTTCGAATATCTTGCCAAGGTATTTCTCGTCGATCCCAAACCCGGTGTCTGAAACCTCGACCTGGATCCTTCCCCCCTCGCTGATTGCCGTCACCGTGATGCTGCCGCCTTCCGGGGTGTAGTTGATGGCGTTGGTGACCAGGTTCCCGAAAATGCTTTCCAGCCCCATGGGATCGGCGGTGATCGTCGGCATCGGCGTCTCGGGCAGGACGGCGGTGAGCGTCTGGCGTTTGGCGCCCGCGCGGGCCCCCAGAAAATCGACGATGCTTCTCAGGAGGTCGTCCAGCCTGACCGGGACGGGTTCGTGGGTGATGGCCCCGGATTCGAGGCGGGAGAGGTCCAGAAGATCCCCGATCAGGGAGATCAGCCCCTGGGTTTTTTCCTTGGCCCGGGAGAGGAGGTACTGCTCCTCCTCCTTATCGGCGCCCGTGTCGTTTTCCATCATGTCGCCCAGCACCATGGCCAGCTGCTCGTGGATGGTGGAAAGGGGGGAGCGCAGCTCGTGGGTGACCTTGGCAACGAATTCGCTTTTCAGCTGATCGAGGACCTTCATGGTGGTGATGTTCACCAGGGTGATGACGGCCCCGATGCATTCGCCGTCCTCGCCCATGACCGGCCGGCCCTTGGCCATGAGGTAGGTGTTGTTGGGCAGGGCCAGTTCATAGCTCGGGGGGTCGTCCGTTGCGGAATACTTCCCCTGGGAGATGTCCATGACCAGATCGCAGAAGCCCTTGTCATCGACGTAGGCCTCGATCCGTTCTCCGGTCATCCGGCAGGGATCGATGCCCATCAGGTGGAAAAAAGACGGGTTCACCAGGACCACCTGGCCACGCACGTTGGTCACCACCAGCCCGTTGGGAAGGGATTCCAGGATGGTGCGGATCCGGCTTTTTTCCATGCCCAGATCCAGGAGGGTCTTCCGCCGCTGCGCCTCCAGCATCTCCGTTTCCATGGTCAGGACCAGCTTCTCCCGGGCCCGGTCGACGACCATCCTGAGGTGCTCGGGTTCGAAAGGCTTGGGGATGAAATCGTAGGCCCCCTGCTTCATGGCCTCGATGGCCGTCTCAATGGTGGCGAACCCGGTGATGATGATGACCAGGATCGACTCGTCCTCCTCCCGGATGTGCCGGAGAACTTCCAAGCCGTCCATCCCCGGCATCTTGAGGTCCAGCAGGACGATGGAGATCATCTCCTGCTTGATGATGTCGAGCCCTGCCTGCCCCCGGTTCGCCGCGAAGGTCTTGAAGCCCATCCGGTTGAGGATCCGCTGGCAGGCAAACCGGATGCCGTCCTCGTCGTCGATCACCAGTACGTTCATTTGATCCATAATTGATCATCCTCGGTGGTTGTTGACCCATCAAACTTGTTCGATCAGAGCCTTGCTGAAATATTTCACCTCAAACGTCATTTCCCTGATCCGGATTCTGGGGCAGGTCCAGGGGGAGTTCGATCGTAAAGACGGCCCCGCCCTCCGGCCGGTTCCTGGCTTCGATCATGCCGTTGTGCTCCTTGATGATGCTGTAGGCCAGGCTCAATCCGAGGCCGGTGCCTTCCCCCTCGTCCTTGGTGGTATAGAAGGGGTCGAAGATGTGCGGTCGGATATCGTCGGGGATGCCCGGCCCGGTGTCCGTGATTTCGATCAGCACCCGGTTTTTTTCAGGGAGAAGTTCGGTCTTCAGGGTCAGCACGCCCTTTCCGGCCATGGCCTGGGCCGCGTTGATGATGAGGTTCATGAAGACGTGGTTCAACTGCTGGATATCCCCGGGCACCATGGGAAGATTATCGGAAAAGGCCCGCCGGATTTCGATGTTGTGAAAAAGGGTCTGTTTGTCCAGCAGGAAGAGGGTCCTCGAAAGGGCGACGTTGATGTCGTGGGGCTTGATCTGATACCGGGTCTGGCGGGCGAATTCGAGAAGCTCCTTGACCGTGTCGCGGCAGCGCTGGGCATCCTTCAGAATTCGGGAAAGGTCCTCCCGGATGGCGTCTTCCAGGTCATAGTCCTCGAGCACCAGCTTGGTGAACAGGGTGATGCTGCCCAGGGGGTTGTTGAGCTGGTGGGCGACGCCGGCGGAGAGTTTGCCCAGGGAGGCCATCTTGTCGGCCTGGAGGAGCTGGAGGCGCGTTTTTTCCAGTTTTTCCTTCATGCCGAGTTCCTCCCGGAGATCGTGGAAGAAACCGATGGTCGCGACCTCGTCCTTGCCGTCGTAGACGAGGGCGGCGTTCAGGCGGATGGGGACGATCGTGCCGTTTTTATGCTGAATGTCCAACTGGTAGAACTTCAGCTTGCCTTTGCCCCCGTGATCCTTGCTCCGGAGCTTCCTCATGATCTCGTAGGCGATATCATCCTTTGGATAGATATCCCAGATCATGAGCTTGTGAAGCCCTTCGTACATGCTGTAGCCGGTGATCTCCACGGCGGCGTCATTGAAGATGAAGATCTTTCCCTTGCGGTCGGCGGCGATCACCCCGTCCACGGAGCTCAGGATGATGTTCTTGAGGAATGCGTTGGAGCGCTGGAGCTTCTCTTCGAGCCCCTCCACGAAGGGGATGTCGAAGTCGAGCATGGCGATGGCGTCCACCATCCCATCCCCCTCTTCATCCTTCGGGGGCAGGGGATAAAAATAGTGGCAATAGTTTTTTTTCTGGGTGAGGAAGCTCGATTTATGAATGACGGCGGGCGCGCGGGTTTCGGCAATCATGCCCAGGGGGCAGTCCTCACAGGGCATGTCGCTGTTCCAGAGCATCTCGTGGCAGGGGCGTCCGATGATATCCGTCTTGAAACGGCTTTTGGCGAACTGGTTGGCGGCGAGGATGACATGATCCGGGGAAACGACGATGATCCTTCGCTTAAAGGCATCGATGGCCCGAATCAGGTACTCCTTTTCGGTGTCGCTGTGCATGCGCCCTCTCCTCAATTGGATGTGTCGGCCGGTCGTCTGGATTGACGGGTATGCAGGGCGGAATATATCGGAAGGAGTTGATATAATCAATGAATAAAGAATGGCGCAAAAGAGAATAAATCCTGTTCAGTCGATCGGGTCGGGCGGACGGCTGGGCGATCCGCCCTTCAGGAAGCCCGCTCCGGCGGCACCCGGGTGGGAGGCTCTGTGAAGGCCTTATGAACCAGGTCGTTGGTTCGGCCGCCCCGATCGAGGGTGACGACGGCCCGGCTGTTGGGCTGGGCCAGGGCCAGGATCTCTCCGGATTCGGTCGCGATGCGGCGGATCACGTCGGGAGCGGGCGGCCCCTTTCTGGTAAATACCCGGACCGGTTCGCCGGCCGCGACCCTGTTGCGGACATCCAGGAGGATGTCGGTCTCCGAAAGGCGCGCCAGAACCTTCCCCGCGAAATCCTGCCGGATGCCCTCCCCGGGCGGATCGTATCCGGGGACGACCTGGTCGGGGTCGCCCAGGTAGAAGCCGGTGCAGTATCCCCGGTGGTTGACGCCGGCGAGAGTCTCCCGCCAGTCCGACCGGACGGCGTAGGGACGGTCGCCGGAGGATGAAAGGCAGGCGTCGATGGCCTCCCGGTAGACCTTGACCACCGAGGCGAGATAGTTGACGCCCTTCATCCGCCCCTCGATCTTGAAGGAGCGGACCCCGGCGGCCGTCATGGCCGGGATGTGGTCGATCATGCAGAGGTCCCGGGAGTTGAAGACGTACGCCCCCCGGTCGTCCTCCAGGATCGGGTAATACTGGCCGGGCCGCTTCGCCTCCATCAGGGTGTAATGGAACCGGCAGGGGTGGCTGCAGCGACCCTGGTTGGCGTCGCGCCGGGTCAGGAAACTGCTGAGCAGGCAGCGCCCGGAGTAGGAGATGCACATGGCGCCGTGGACAAAGGCCTCGATCTCGATGTCGACGCCGTCAGCGATCTCCCGGATTTCTTCAAGGGAGAGTTCCCGGGCCATGTTGAGGCGGCTTGCCCCCATCTCCCGCCAGAAGCGGGCCGCGCCGATGCTGGTGATGTTGGCCTGGGTGCTGATGTGGATCGGGGTGCCCGGGAGGATGCGCCGGGCCGCGGCGAATATGCCGGGGTCGGCGATGATCACGGCGTCGGGTCCAATACCGCCCAGGGTGTCGAGATAGGATTCAATCCCTTCCTGGTCGCGGTTCCGGGGATAGACGTTGCAGGCCACATAAACCCGGACCCCTTGCCGGTGGGCCCAGGCGACGGCCCGGGCCATCTCCGCCGGCGTGAAATTCCCGGAGAAGTTTCTCAGGCTGAAGGACTTGCCCGCCAGGTAGACGGCGTCGGCGCCGTAATGGACGGCAATCTCGAGCTTCTCGAAGTTTCCGGCCGGTGCGAGCAGTTCTACTCCGGGGGCGGGGATGTCGGGAGTCATGGGAGGAGCCGTCACGGAGACGTTGCTTCCGGCGCGCTGCCGGTGAGGATCCACACCGGGTTGTGCGGGGCGAGCCGGTCGCCCCAGGGCATCTTCTTCCCCGCGCTGATCTGGACCTGGACGACCTCGGTCTCGAACCCCAGCCCGGCGAAGGCCGTGAGGGCCGCGTCGATGTTCTGGAGCAGGACCGTGTTCACCACCATGACGCCCCCGGGCCGTAGCCGCAGCGCCGCGGCCGCGATGATCCCCGGGAGGTCTTTGCCGCCCCCCCCGATGAAGACCCGGTCGGGCGCGGGCAGGTGCTCCAGGCCCTCGGGCAGCGACAGGTGCGCGATCTCCATCCGGCTGATCCCGAACCGGTCCCGGTTGGCCCGGATATGGGCGATCCGCCGGGGGTCCCGCTCCACCGCCACGATGCGGCCGGTCCGGATGAAGAGGCCGGCCTCGACGGACACGGACCCGCTCCCCGCGCCGAGGTCCCACAGGACGAGGTCGGGCCTGGAAAGGCGGAGTTTGGACAGCGTGACGGCACGGACCTCGGGCTTGGTGATGAGGCCGCGTTCGTGGACAAAGGCCGCCTCCGGCATGCCGGGGTGGAGCGGGGGTGTCGATCCGGGCCGCTGGGGCGGCGTGCGGTGCAGGATGACGACATTGGGCGACCGGAAGGTCTTTCCGGCGGCATCCTCCAGAGGGACCCATGCGGCGGTTTCATCGTCCGCCCCGAGGGTTTCTGCCACGCACATCTCGAAATCCGTGAAGCCGCGCGCGATCATGAAGCCGGCCAGCCAGGCCGGGGTATGGACCGGGTCGGTGAGCAGTCCGATCTTGTGGTGCCCCACTAAGGCATCGAGGAGGGTGTCGTCGTCGCGGCGCCCGTGGAGGCTGATGAGGCGGGCGTCGCTCCAGGGCATGCCGATCTGCGCGAAGGCTGCGGAGAGGGCCGTGATATTGGGCAGGATGCGCACCCGGTCCGTCCCGAAGGCGTTGAGGATCGCCGATCCGATGCCGTAGAAGAGCGGGTCTCCGGAAGCCAGGACCACGACTTTTTTCCGGTCCATCCGCGCCTGGATGAAGGCAATGACCTCGGGGATGTCGCGGGCAATCTCCTTTCGCTCCGTCCCGGCATCCGGGAAAAAGGCCAGGTGCCGTTTTCCGCCGACGAGGACATCGGCGCCCTCGATCCGCCGGAGATGCTCCGCGGTGAGGTCCCTCGGGGAGAGGCCCATGCCGATCACGGTCACGGGGATCATGCGGGGCCTTCTTCCGCGTCAAAAATGGGGCTGCCGTCAAAATCGAAGACCACGCCGCGGACCCGGAGCCCTCCCCCGGAAAACCGCCGGGCGGCCCAGATCATGCCGCGGCCTACGCGGGCGATGAGGGCCGGGTGCGCGTCCCGGATGAAGTCGAAGGCGTGTCGGGCGGTGTTGGCCCGGGCGACCCGGTCTGCGAAATCGGGGTCTCCGCTGAGTTCGAGTGCCCATTCTGAAAGGCGCTGGAGGGTCATGGCCGATTTTGCCGCGTGGGTGTGGGGGACCCCCTGGGCCATCTTGACCGCTTTGCCGAAGAACACGGCCATCCGCACCTCCCGGAACCCCATGGATGCGGCTGTGGAGAGGGAGGCTTCGAAAAAATCCCCGATCTGCACGAAGGCCGTTTCGGGCTGGTCCGGCCAGAGCGCCTGGGCGAACCGTTCGCTGCGCCGTCCCGTGGTCATGACGACGGCGTCGATCCCCGCGGCCCGGGCCACGGACAGGGCGGACCGGATGGTGGCGACATAGGCGTCGTGGGACATGGGCCGGACGATGCCCGTCGTGCCCAGGATGGAGATGCCGCCCAGGATCCCGAGGCGGGCGTTCAGGGTCTTTCGGGCCAGGGCCGCGCCTTCGGGCGCGAAGATCTCGATACAGACCCCGCCCGTGTAGGGGCGGGCCGAAAGGGCGTCGGCCACGGCCTCGCGGATCATCCGCCGGGGCCCGGGGTTGATGGCGGGCTCCCCGGGGGCCACGTCGAGGCCCGGTTGGGTGACCTTCCCCACACCCGTCCCGCCGGTGAGGCGGATATGCCAGGCCCCGGTTCCCGGCAGGATCACCTCCCGACCCGGCAGGTGCCCCGGGAGGGTTTCGGGTGTCCCTTCCGCGAACCTTACCCTGGCGCCGATCACCGCGCCGTGGGTGACGTCTGGGTCATCCCCGGCGTCCTTGACGACGGTGCACTCGGCCCCGCCGTCGGCGGTGGTTCGGCAGGCGTGGATTTTTATGGTAAGCATGCCCCCGCTCAGGATGGGGATCTCCACCGATGCCGGCGTACCGCCGGTGAGAAGCCGGAAAAGCGCTCCCTTGGTCGCGGCGGCCGCGGCCGCGCCCGTGGTGAAACCCGAGCGGAGCCTGGATGCCGGTCCGGGGCTCACGAAGTCCGGCCGGCCAGGATCAGGAGGGCGTTGACGACGCTGGCCGCGACGTTGGAGCCGCCCTTGCGCCCGATGTTGGTGATGTAGGGGACGTCCATCCCGAGAAGCTCCGCCTTGGATTCCGCCGCGTTGACAAAACCGACGGGCAGTCCGATGACCAGGGCGGGGAGGGCCTGTCCTTCGCGGATCTGTTCGATGAGTTGCAGGAGGGCCGTGGGCGCATTTCCAACAACATAAATGCTTCCCGTCATGAGGGGAAGGGCCATGTCGACCGCCGCCCTGGCGCGGGTGATGCCCGCCTTTTCGGCGTACATCCGGACGTCGGACCGGCCGATGAGGCAGGCGACGCTCCCGCCGTAGGACTCGACCGCCGCCTTGCGGATGCCGGCCATGGCCATCTCCGTGTCGGTGATGATCGCGCTGCCGCCCCGGATCGCAGCGATGCCCCGCGATACGGCAAGGGGGTGAAAACGGACGGTTTCCATGTACTCGAAATCGGCCGACGTGTGGATCATGCGCCGGACGATCTCCCACTGGGCGGCGTCGAAATCGTGGGCCGCAGCCTCGCGGTCGATGATCTGAAAACTCAGGGATTCAATCTCTTGGGGTTTCAACGTGAGCGGTTCCTTTCGTGGCGGTAGGTCCGGCAGGCACAGACAAAATGCCCGGCGGCGTCGGGGCGGCTTCCGAAATGGAGATGGACATAGCTTCCCAGGGTGCGCCGCACCTGGTACCCCTCCCGCGTCTTGGGCCGGCCCAGCCGGTCCGATACGGCGTAGACGGTTTTCCATCCGCCGGCGGCAGGCGTCTCGTCAAGCCCCGAATAGTGGAATTCATGCCCCCGAAGGGTCGTTCCGGCCGGCCCGAGGAGGGTGTCGGCGGACAGGGCAACCTCGCGGTAGCCCAGGGACCGCAGGCTCGGATACATCCGGGTGGCGAAGGGGAAGCAGCCGGTCATGGGGTGGCTGCGGCCGTCCAGGTCCAGGATCTCCCGGCCGAGGTACATGAACCCGCCGCATTCACCGTAGATCGGCATGCCCGCCGTGCTGGATTCCAGAATCCCCCGGCGAAGCCCTGCGTTATCCGCCAGTGCGGCGGCGAAAAGCTCGGGATAGCCCCCGCCGAAATAGAGGCCGTCGAGATCCTCGGGAAGCCCCGGGTCTGACATGGGGGAGAACGGGACGATCTCGGCGCCCCGGGCCGTGAGGAGATCGAGGTTGTCCTGATAGTAAAAACAGAAGGCCTTGTCGGCGGCCACCCCGATCCGGACAGCGGGCTTCCCGGCTGCGGAGCCGCCCGGATCGGGCGTGCCGGGCTGTGGCCCCGCGGGGATGTCCGGGAGCCGGTTCCAGAGGGCGTCCAGGTTCACGTGGGTTTCGATCAACTCGGCCAGCCGGTTGACGGTTTCCGTGGAGGGCGCGTGCTCCTCCCGGGTGACCAGGCCCAGGTGGCGTTCGGGGATGGCGACGGCCTCGTCGCGGGGGATCCCGCCCAGGCACGGCATCTTGACATGGCCCTCCAGGGCTTCCCGGAGATAGTCGAGGTGTCTCGGGCTGCCCACGTTGTTGAAGATCACGCCGGCAAAATCCAAGCCCGGGTCGAAGCTTTCGAAACCGTGGACCAGGGCTGCGGCGCTGCGGGCCATGCTCTTGGCGTCGACGACCAGGACGACCGGGACTCCCGTCCATTTGGCCATCTGAGCCGTGGAGCCGTCCTCGCTCCGTCCGTCGTAGCCGTCAAAAAGCCCCATGACCCCCTCGATGACGGCCACGTCGGCCCCGGCGGAGGCCCGGGCGAATCCGGCCAGGTTGTATTCGCGGGGAAGCATCCACCCGTCCAGGTTCCGGCTGACGGCACAGGCGATGCGGGCATGGTGGCCGGGGTCGATGAAGTCCGGCCCGACCTTGAAGGGCGCCACGGAAAGACCCCGTCTGCGAAAGGCGGCGATGAAGCCCAGCGTGATTGTGGTTTTGCCGCTGCCGCTTTTCGTCCCGGCGATGACGAACCCTTTGATGGCGACCTCCTTAAATGCAAGAAACCAAGTTTAAGAAAACTTGGTTTCGGGGCGATTGAAATCGTGGCGCACCGTTGTAGACCATCGGCTGGAAAAACCGTCATGCGTGAACCGCATCAGCCTCAAGGAAAGGCGCGGGTTTTATCGGGCCCTGCGGATTTGTTGTTGACAGATGCGCAGCGGAAAGATGAATAACAGGGAACCCCGAGGATTTCAAGTCATATTTTCCGGGGATACCGCCTGTCGGCCCCCGGGCCGCGGCCCATGCAGAGGAGGCAGAGGCGCCTTGCAGCACACGGAGATCACGGCGATCAGCCTTTTTGGACTCACCTACATCGGGATTGCCCTGGGAAAGGTTCCTGGCCTGGTCATCGACAGGGTCGGCATCGCCCTCCTGGGCGCCATCGGCATGGTCGCCGCGGGCGTGGTCACCACCAGCGGCGCGGTCCAGGCCGTCGATATCCCGACCATCCTCCTGCTCTACTCCCTGATGGTCGTCTCCGCCCAGCTTCGGCTGGGGGGATTTTACTCCTGGGCCGCCTCGGAGATCGTTATCCTCCTGGACCGGCCGAGGATGTTCCTGTTGACCGGCATGGTCATGAGCGCCCTGCTCTCGGCGGTCCTGGCCAACGACATCGTTTGCTTCGCCTTCACGCCCGTGTTGTCCGTAGCCCTGATCCGGGCGGGCCTGAACCCGCTGCCGTTTCTCATCGGGCTTGCGGTTTCGAGCAACATCGGCTCGGCCGCCACCATCATCGGCAACCCCCAGAACATGCTCATCGGTCAGGTCGGCCGCCTCGATTTCGGGGCCTTTCTGCTCTGGTGCGGGCCGCCGTCTTTGGCCTCGCTTGTGGCCGGCTACCTCGTCATCCTCTGGATGTACCGGGGCAGGCTGCATATCTCCAATCTGGACAGCGAAGCCATGATCGGTCAAAAACCATGGCCCGAGTTCAACCGGTGGCATACGGCCAAGGGCCTGATGGCCGTCGCCGCGCTGATTCTCCTGTTTTTTACGTCCGTGCCCAGGGAGGTGTCGGCCGTCGTCGTCGCCGGCATCCTTCTGTGCAGCCGCAAAATGAAAACCCGGGCCATCCTGGGGCTGGTGGACTGGCACCTCATTACCTTCTTCTGCGCGCTCTTCATCGTCATCCACGGGATCTCCCAGGGGCCTTATCTGGGGGCGATGGTGCAGGGGCTTGCCGCAAAGGGCGCGGCCCTGGACAACCTCCCCGCCCTGGCCGCGGTGTCGACCGTCCTGAGCAACCTCTTCAGCAACGTTCCGGCCGTCATGCTTCTGCTGCCGTTTCTCGACCCGGCCAATCCGGCGCAGTGGTACACCCTGGCGGTGTCGAGCACCTTTGCCGAAAACCTTTTTCTCCTGGGCAGCATCGCGAACCTGATCGTCGTCGAACAGGCCCGCAGCTTCGGTATCGATATCACCTTCCGGCGGCATGCGGCGGTGGGGATTCCGGTGACGGCGGCGTCGCTGGGGGTCCTGATGCTGTGGATGTACGCGTGATCGCCCGGCGGCGGGGCCATTTCGAAAAAGGCCGCGTTCACGGCGTGAAACCGCTTGCCGGCGGACTTTCTCGCCCGACGCTCCTCAGCGGCAGCCCTCGTCTTCTTGCCAGGTTGCCGTGATCGTTGTGCCTGTATTCCTGTCCGAATCGATGGAGAACGTGCCGCAGGAGGAGGTGACCCGTTCGCGCATGGACGCCAGGCCGATCCCCGGGTCGCCTGACTCGGTATAGAGCTTGTCTTCCACGGCGAAGCCCATACCGTTGTCGGTTATCTCGAGATGCAGCCGCCCGTTGATCTTATGAAGCGACACCCGGCTGCCGGTCGCCTGACTGTGCCGGCTGATATTTTTCAGCGCCTCCTGAACGACCCGGTAGATAATGATTTTTAAATGATGGGGCAGGTCGCTCTCACGCACGTCGATTTCTGTTTCAAGAGAGATGTCGGGAGACATGTCTCTGGTATTGTCGCACAAGGCTTCCATGGCCGGCAGCAACCCCAGTTCATCGATCATCAATGGACTGAGATTTTTCGATAGGATCCGGATGTCTTTATGGAGTTCCTGAAACATCTGGACAATCATCCGGCATTGCCCGTCCATCTCCGGTTCAGTCTGCCCGTTGATGACCTGCATGGCCGCTTCAACCCTGAATTTCAGCGCGCTGATCTTGGGCGCCAGTTCGTTGTGCAGATCGTTTGCGACAGAGCGCCGCTCATCCTCATGGGCGGATAACAGTTTGTTGGAAAGCCGCCGCAACAGTTTCTCGGATTGTCTCAGTGCGGCCTCCGCCTTTTTCCGATTCTCGATATGTCTCAGCAGCGGCTTATAAGAAAAGTTATACAGTGCGGGAAAAATCAACAGGACAAGGATCAGGGCGTCACCGATGACTTCCACTGCCAGGGGTAGGGGCCGCAGAAGGTTCAAAACGACCATGTTGAACGCTTCCACCGAGAAGATCGAAATCGCGATGGTCAGCAGCAGCCTTATGGGACTGCCGAATCCCATAGACTGATCGTTGGGCGGCGGCTTGGGTGATGACAATTTGTTTTTATCCTCCATGGTTTTTCCATCCCTAACAACATTTTCCCGCGGATTACAAACACTATTTCTCCGAACCTCCGCTGCGATGTTATTTTTTCTACAGATTTTCAGGGAAATGCCGCGGCGTTCCGGATCCTTCGAAGCCGCGAGCGCGAAGGGCCCGGCCGGCGGCCCCCCGACCCCGGCTGCGGAATCCGGAACGATTCACCCGGGAGACGCCCGGGCAGAGGGCATTGCCATCGACCCCGGGCTGGTTATTATTCGAAATATATGGAAGAACCAAGCCTGTCCGAACGAAAGGAGGCGCACATGAAGCTGCAGGAAAAATTGGATGCTTATCGGAAAGGTTTTCTGAAGAAGGCTCCGGAGGCGGTCGTCGCCGTCATGCACCGTGCCACGGAAGATCTCAGAAAATCCGGTATCCTGGACACCGCGGTCAGGGTGGGCGATCCGGCCCCGGACTTTTCCCTCGAAAACATCGACGGAAAGATGCTCCGACTCGCGGACGCCCTGAAAGGCGGCCCCGTGGTGCTGGGATTCTACCGGGGCAAGTGGTGACCCTACTGCAACATGGAGCTGGAAGCTCTTGCAAAGATCCAGAACGAGATTCAGGCTGACGGCGCATCGCTGATCTTGATCTCCCCCCAACGGGTCTCTTACAACCGGGCCATTTCGGCGGAGAAGAAATTGAATGCCCCGATCCTGAGCGACCCCGGCAACGCGGCGGCCGCGCGATACGGTATCCTCCATACCCTGCCTCCGGACCTTCGGGAGATCTACCTGAAATTCGGCCTCGACATCCCGGCGCACAACGGCGACGACTCCTGGACCCTGCCAATGCCTGCCCGCCTGATCATCGATAAGGAAGGGATTATCCGCTACGCCGACATCAATCCGGATTACACCCGGCGTCCGGAACCGGAGGATACCCTGGCGGTGTTGAAGCGGAAGTCCTGGACAGGATACCCCACCGGCTGACCGGTGCTGCAGAAGCCCTGCTTGACGGCACACCGAAAAAGAACGTTTTTTGATTTTTCAAGGCGGCAGGAAAAGGAGAGGGAAGATGGAACATGAATGGTATCGGGCCTTGGGGAAGATGGTCTACGGCATTTATGTGCTGACCACGGCCCACGGAAAGGAGCAGAACGGCATGATCGCCTCCTGGGTGACGCAGGTGTCGCACCAGCCTCCGCTGATCCTGGCGGCCGTGCATCCCAGCCGGTATTCCCACAGCCTGATCCGGCAAAGCGGGGGGTTTGCCCTGCACGTGATCGCCAAGGAGCAGAAAGCCCTTCTTGCACAATTCAAAGGGCCGGATCCCGCGGCGAAATTCTCCGACCTGGCATGGCACAAAGGCAAAACCGGCAGCCCGATCCTTCAGGATTGCATCGCCTACCTGGACTGTGAAGTCAAGGAGAGCCTTGCACCCGGCAATCACACGCTGTTCATCGGGCAGGTCATCGACGGACGGCTGGTCGCCGAGGGGCAGGTTTTGGATACCGGCGATTACGACGGCGCCTATACCGGAAAATCGTAAAAATCGCCCGGCCGCCGGGGGGCCATGACGGCCGCCGGCGTTTCCGGCCGCGTCATGGCGGGGTCGGAGAATTTCCGCAGCGGGCGCGGTTCCAGAAAAGGATCGTTTCCCCTTCCGCTTTTGCCTGTTCCCGGGTGGTCTCGACGGTCTGAACGATCCCGCCGTCGGCATCGATGAGGCCCGTTTTCCGCCTTTTTTGGAGAGCCGGACCCCCGAGGGATCGAGGACGATTGAAATCGGAAGGCCATCAGCCTATCGGTCCTAAAGCACCTTCATCAACTCCGGGACCGTGTTCTTGGGGCTGATGTTGTACCATGAGGCGGCAACCCGGCCGCTTTCATCGATAAGAAAGGATGAGCGCGCGATGCCCATGTAGACCTTGCCGTACATCTTCTTCTCCGCCCACACGCCGTAAGCCTCCGCGATACGGTGGTCGGGGTCGGACAGCAGCGGAAATGACAGATCGTGCTTTTCATCGAATTTTTTTTGCTGGGCAGGCTTGTCGGGGCTGATGCCGACCGCGAATATTCCTGCGGCCGAGAGATCTTCGAGTGCGTCCCGCACTCCCTGTGCCTGGGCGGCTCAGCCGGAGGTGTTGGCTTTGGGGTAGAAATAGACAAAGAGTTTGCGGCCGTCAAAATCGGACCGCCGCACCGTGATGCCGTTCTGATCCACGGCTTCAAATGGCGGGGCGCTGTCGCCGGGTTTGAGTTCTGGCATGGCATGTCTCCTTTGGGGTGGTGTTGGAGAAGGATGTATTTGTGGTCGGAATTGGTTTCTGCTAAAATTAAGGCGAAATTTGAGCGATACAAGATTGGTTTGGATGGGTGAGAATTCATCGCCATCAGGAGAGAGTCATGGCAGAGACGCCAGACGAATTCGGAATAAAATATTCCGATAAAAGTTTTTGGGATAAAATTCTTAAATACGCCAAGGTGGCCGGCATAGAGGTGATCGAAAAGGCTCTTTGGCTCTATTATGCCGCACAAAACCCGGCAACCCCGGCATGGGCCAAGACGGTGATCTACGGAGCGCTTGCGTATTTCATCTTTCCGGTGGATGCGATTCCCGATTTCACGCCGGTGGTGGGCTATGTTGACGATCTGGGTGTTCTCGCCGCAGCGGTCGTGACCGTATCCATGTACATCACCGATGAGGTCAAGGCCATAACGACCAAGAAACTGAAAGACTGGTTCGGCGAATAGGGCGTCTCATTTATCCCGGAGGGAGGCCCGACCCAGGTATGGCAAAATGCCGGAGAAAAAATCGCGGAAAAATACGCTGTGCTGATATATTGGTGCCCCCGGCAGGAATCGGACCTGCGGCGCATGGATTAGGAATCCAGTTAAAACAGAAAAACCGGGAAAAGAACGGAACAAATGAATCCGATAAATCCAAAATAAAATCAAGATGGTATATGCCTTTAAGCATTGCAGGGAAATGAAGTGATATACACAAAAAAGCTATGCCTTCACCTGGAAAATGTTGACCAAATGTTGACCGAAAAGTAACACGCGGAAAAAAAGTGGTTGACATAGCATGGGGTGGGTTGTACTATCCCCAACATGAACAGTTTTTCATCCTTCGATATCAAGCGTATTCTCGGCATCAACATCGACCTGCTTAAAGATTACAGGCGGTTTGGATATATCACTCCAAGCATCCAGGAGGCAGACGGCAGGGGAACAAAGAGCCTTTACAGTTTCGGCGATCTGTGCAGGATCGTTTTGTTCCGTCAACTGGTTGACCGTGGGTTTGCCAGGGAGAAGGCCGCCGAAATTATCAGGATCATCTTTTCGGTTACATCAAAACCCTATTTCGAATCAAAAAATTTTGGGGAACAAGCGTTTTATGTGGCAGTTATCACAAGAGACGAATCGAACGACACCGGGGTTGCATTCATCCCTGAGAAGGCTTTTTCTAATAGCTTCGAAAAGATTTTTTTGAGAGTTGACGACATCCATAAAACCAAGGACGTTTCAGAGCTTTCTTTTGGTTCTGCTATCGTCTTGAATCTGAAGAAGGTACGGGATTTTGTTACCAGCAAAATAGACTGATTTTTTTTATCTACTGCATGGGGTAGTTCGACCTACACCAAAGGAGAAACCCAATGAACGAAACGAAAGACAGCGTAAAATTCGACAGAAACCTTGCATTCCTGAAAGAGGTTTACCCCGGCCGCGTTTACGTCAACGTCGCCGAGTTCGCCGCAATATTCGCGACGACCAAGAAGACGGTTTACAACTGGATCTACCTGGGAAAGTGCCCCGTCAAACCCAAGAGGGTGGGATCGAGGCCTTTGTGGGCGTTAACTGATATTGCAAAGAAACTGTGAAGGAGGTGGACCGATGAAAAGAAAATCGATGAAAAGAATAATTTACATCGCATTTCGGTATTACAGAGACGGAGCAGGCATAGATTTAGATACGGCGTCGTGGGGCAAAGATATAGCGATGAAAAAAGCGCTTCGTCGAAACGAAGAAATCCCACAATGGGGCGCAGCGAATCCAATAACGCATATAGGCGTTTTCGAGTTGAAGGAGGTGGATCGATGAAAACTTGCGCATATTGGCTTTTGGCGTTTGCAATCTGGGCCGCCGCCGCACTGATTTATTGTGACGCACAGCACGACCTCGGAGAAGAGGCGCTGTTTAAGAGAACCGGCATTGTGACCGTGGAGAAAATGAAAAAGCCCGCGGCAACGGGCTTTCAGCGGAGCAGAAAATATGAGGTAAGAAGATGATAACAAACGGCAACGATGGAGTCAAGCCCGAAATAAGGGGGGTATTCCCTGGGAGCATCCCCAAGGAGCTGAAGGATATACCTCGTTGGATTGTCTGGAAGTCAGAGCGGGCGGGCGTCAAATGGAAGAAGCCGCCCTTCTCCCCCCGGAGCGGATTCAAAATCCACGACAAGATGCCACTTGAAAAACAGTGGGGCACGTTCGCTCAGGCGATGGCGGCGCTTGAAACCGGGATCAACATCCAGGGTGAGCACCGGACGTTTGACGGCATCGGGATCTTTCCGGGGCCGGGCCTTGTTGGGATCGACGCGGACAAATGCGTTGATGTCCAGAACCGGATAACCATCCCACATATCCGGGCCTGGGTTGATGGAACGCAATCCTATGTCGAATTGTCCCCGACGATCACCAGGGACGGGCACAGGGGGGGGATCAGGGCCTTTATCCTGGGGGAAAAACCGGGGGAACTCACAAAGGCGACATGGCGCGGAATATCCCATGAAATGTATGCCGAAGGCGGAAACTATCTAACCGTTACGGGGCACCGTTTGAATGAAAATTCCCTCGCAGATGATCGGCGCTCGATTGACGCCTTCTATAGGATGATCCAGAAAGACCCCAACCCCAAGGAGGAACCCCCCCCTGTGTTTGTCACAGCAGCAGATATACCAGATGAACGGCTTCTCGCCAGCATGTTCAGGATTTGTGGAAGCGAGATAGAAAGCCTTTATCGGACGGGCACCATGGGCGGAGATCACAGCGCCGAGGATTACAAGCTTATGGAGGCCCTTGCATACTTCACCGGAGACCGGGCGCGGGCCGAGGCTATGTTCCGTGCGTCGGCAATGTTCCGGGGAGATGCCAAAGGCAAGGACTATATCGCCAAGTCGATTGAGAAGATCTTCACCGGGAAGGCGAGTTTCTTTGACTGGAACCAGGGCAACGGCGATCAGTACGATAAGCGGAGCGCCGGCGCTGAGGGCAAAGAGAAGACGCAGAGCAGCGAAGAGCAGAAGACCGCCGGCGCGGAGAGCGAATCATGGGGGGAGCCTATCCCCCTTGGCCGACAGCGACCTCCGGCGATGCCGGAAGATATCATCCCCGGGCCGGTCGGGGCGATGGTCAAAGCCCTTTCTTGCTTCACCGAAACCCCATATGAATTGGCCGCGGGTTTATGTTTGCCCGCTGTGGCTTGTGCCGTAGCTGGAAAGTATGAAGTTCAAGTCAAGCGGGGTTATTCCGAGCCACTGAATATAATGATCGTTCCGGCGCTTGAAACAGGCAACCGTAAATCCGCCGTTGTCGAGGGGATGTTCGGACCGCACTACATATGGGAAAAAGCGGCGGCCATCGAGATGAAACAGGAGATTGACCGAGTAAAGACAGTCAATGCCGCAGTGGAAGCACGATCAAAAAAACTCTATTCCGAATACGCCAAGGCCAAGGATGAAGACGCGCGGAGAGATCTTCTGATCGAGATCCAGGAGACGATGGACCAAAAAGAGCCAGAGATTGTTTCCCCCCGTGTAATTTTTGACGATATCACCCCCGAGCATATGGGCACCATGGCAGCGATGCATGACGGCAGGATGGCCCTTATTTCAGATGAAGGTGGGATCTTTGACATATTGGCGGGCAGGTATTCCAAGAACGGCGCGCCAAACCTTGACCTATTCCTGAAAGGCTACAGCGGATCCCCCGTTCGGGTTGACCGTGGATCGAGAGAATCTGTCATAATAGACAAACCCGCCATATCCCTTGGCATATCCCCACAACCGGAAACATTGGTACGTCTCGGGGCGATGCCGGGTTTCCGCGCCCGTGGCGTCATGGCCCGTATAGGCTTTTTGCTACCTGAATCACTTCTCGGGAATCGGTCTTTGTGTGGACCAGAAATCACCGAGAATACCATCTCGGATTATCAGCGCTTCATTATGGGGCTTTTGGATATCCCGATTTGCGAAGACCCCCAAAAACTCTATCTATCCAATGATGCGCATGCCGAATGGAAGGCCTTTAGTTTGCACATCGAGGCCGGTATGAGACAGGGCGCAAAATACGAAACCATCAAGGATTGGTGCGGAAAACTGCCGGGCTTTGCAATCAGGCTATGTGGGTTGCTTCACATCATGGCGGAAGGGGGGCCGGAGATATCCCTTGAAACCATGAAAAAAGCCTTGGAATTGGCCGCCGTATTTCTCGATCACGCATTGTTCGCATTTGATCTAATCGGAGAGGATGAATCCTTCGACGTGGCCCGGAAGGTTTGGGCCTGGGTGGAGCGCACCGGACGGAAGGAGTTTTCAAAACGGGATTGCTTCCAGGAGTTGAAAGGGCGCTTTCGCACCATGGATGAGATTGAGCCTGGGTTCAAGACGCTCGAAGAGCATAATCACATCCGGGTTGAGAAGGTATCAACGGGCGGCAGACCCTCATATATTTGTCATGTTAATCCGACGGTCACAGGGGGGGGTCAGTGATGGGATGGCGGAAGATGCTCGATATTGAAAATGAAACCTTAACTCAAAAGCCTCAAAAGCCTCAAAAGCCCCCCGAGAAGACACCTTTTGGGGATATTGAGGATATTGAGGATAGGACTCTAAAATCAACTTCAGATAGTTATTCTTCATATTCCCATAACAAACACAAACGGAATCCCCCCCCTGTGTCTGTCTATCCCGATTGCAGAGGATGGAAACTTGCCGACCTTCTCACCTGGAAGCGATGCCTTGAATGTGAATGGGCATGGTGGGAGCGCGGCGCGTTTGTGTGTCTTGACCAGGACGGGCAGCGGGTGGACCGGGCCATGAGGACTTGCGAGGTGAAGCAATGATAAAACTTACCCTGAATGAATCGAAGCGGAAACCGTGGTCCTGGACAAAGAAGAATTTGAAACGGGCGGCGGACATTGAAGCGGTTTTATCTGAACTTAAGGAGTATTGGCCGATGACGATACGTCATGTCTTTTACAGGCTGATATCGTCTGACAGGATAAATCAAAAGCACTGGGAAAAGAGCGACGGCGAGCGACCCAATGTTTATGACATATTGAGCCCGTTAATGAAATGGATGCGGATACACGACAAGATCCCTATGGAGTCGATCACCGATGAGCATCGGATCTTGACAGAGAAAGTCGGGTTCACCGATCCAGAAGATTTCGTCATGTACCAGCTCGGCCGACTCGGTAAGGGCTATTTACGCTGCAATGCCCAGAAGCAAAATCGATATGTCGAGGTATGGATCGAGAAGGCTACACTTCTTCATGTCGTCGAACCAATAGCCGATGAGTTCTGCCGGCGCGTCGTCGTCTGCAAAGGATATGGTTCTGTGACATTCCAGGCGCAATTTTACGAGCGCGCTATGGAGGCGATAGGCTATGGCCAAGTGCCGACCGTTCTTTATTTCGGAGATTGGGACCCTTCCGGCGTGAACATGATCCATGCAGCGATGGAAACAATTCAGGAAGAGCTGGGTCTTACCGGCGTCGATTTTTTCCGATGCGGTATCAACCCCGAGCACTTTTCAGAAATACCGGCGGACCCAGTGCCATTAAAGCCTTCCGATACGAGGACAAAGGCCTTTGTCCAGGATCACGGCGAAACGGCCTATGAACTGGATGCCTTTCATCCTCGCCGCCTTCAAGAGCTTGTCCGGGAATCATTGATTGAAGTCACGGACATGCAATCCTACGTCGAGCAATTGGCCATGCAGAACGAAGACCTGGGCGTTATCGACGCATGGCGCAAAGATGTTGCAGATGTGGCCGCAGAATATGCCATCCACCACGGGGTTGTGAAAGTTTAGCCATGCCTAAACTTTTGGATTCAGGAATTCAGCGAGACACCCCCCCCGGTACCGACCAGGCCGGGGATGTTATCGAAGGCCGTCATGAGATCGGCGCCGCGCTCGGCGTTTCAACCACCACCTTAACCACGCTGATGCAGGCCGGCCGTTTGCCGTTCGAGGTGTGGCATGCGCCGCCGTCTCATAAGCTACACGCCAGGCGCAGCGAGGTTGAAGCAGCCGCAGCGGATCAGAGCTGGCGGCCGAGGCGCGGACGGGGACCGGCGAAGGCCGGGCCGGAGCTGATCAGGGACCCCTCATGCCGAAGGTATGAGAAGTGCCTGGACAAGTACGCCAGGCAGGACCGCAAAGGCCGACCGATAGTTTCAAGCGCGGGCGAGATGCCCGGATGGTCTTGCGCTGGATGCCCGAGGTTTGAACCGGCAGGACCGAGGGATGCTACGGATGTTAGACTGCTGTGCCTGATCGCCTACCTTGTGACCGGGCTTGACCCCGGCGATATTATCCGGGGGGAGGTATTCCGGGATACTCGCAGCCAGGCGCTACCAGCTGCTGAATAGTGTTAAGGTGTTAACCTTTTTACTTTACATCTGTTAAGTTGTGAGATAGGGTTCAGGAAATACTTAACCTGGAGGTTAACAAGATGCAGGTTCAAATCCAGATGGATGAACGACATCATAGAACGTTGAAATACAGAGCGGCGCAAACGTCACAGCCGATGGGACGACTTGTCGAGGCGATGCTTGCCAGCCTCAAACAGCGAGCTTTACGGATTCATAAACGCTTGGGCCAAGGCACCTACATCGACGACAGCGTTATCGTTCGCGCAATCCTGGAAGGCGACATGCGCGGATACTCCGAGCAGGAGATCATAGACCTTGCCCGGATCGACATACGCGCCGCTGAAGCGGAGGGCGTTGAGGCGACGTTCGAGGCGAATGTTGACGGCTGACCGATGGGGGGAGGGTAGGTCATTTTTCTGGAAAAATTTTATAACGAACCGTTCGGGGCAATTAATTTCTCGCTGCAACGTTTGAAAAAACCGAGGCTTTATGGCAAACCGCAAACCTTCAAAAATCCTTGAGCTGTCCGGCGCATACCGGAAGAACCCTTCCCGGAAACGGCCGAACGAACCGCAGCCGACAGAACAGCTCGGTGAACCGCCGGCGCACCTTGACCGCGAGACCGCGGCCGTTTGGGTGGAGTTGGTGCAGATCGTCCCGCCGGGCGTTTTGTGGGCGTCGGACAGGATTTGCGTCGAGATTGCAGCCTGTTTGTTGGTGGAGTACCGACGTCGACCGGCGGACTTCATGGCCAGCAGGCTTGCCCAATTGCGCGGATGCCTCGGGAGCCTGGGCCTATCACCGGCGGATCGGGGAAAGCTGTCTGTACCAGACAAGAAAAAAACCGACGATCCCTGGGCAGGCTTTGACCCAAAAAAATAACCGGGCCGCGAGATCGAGGACCCGGACCGGACCGACCAGGTGTGACCACCAGGACCCGGAACCGGCGGCATGAACCGAAAACGACATCAATCCTTATTCGAAGGAACCCATATAATGAGTATTTTAAAAGAAAAACAAGCTGAATATCGAGACCTGAAAGACCGCTCCACCGAGCTGGTGACGATCCCCGCCGAGAAAATGACCGAGGCGGAGGCGGTCGAGCTGAGAAACATCACCAGAAAAATGAATCGTGTAGCTTCCGAAATCGAGCTGATGCAGCTTGAAAAGCGAGACCAGCCCGACTACACCCCGACCGGCCAGACCCTGGACCCGAACGACCGGGAACCCGAGCACCGGGGCGGGCCGGCCAAAAACCCGACATACCGCAATTTGTTTCATCGGGATGGTAGCGAGATCCCCAGAAGCGAGTTCAGGGATGCCGGCGAGTTTGCCGAGATCGTCGCCTCGGGCCTTTATGACCCTCGCCTCGTTCGGAGCACGATGGACAGCAGCGGGACGGGCGGCTACGCCGTGCCCGTGGAGCTTGCTTCTACTTGGTGGGACACCGCGCTTGAAGACATGGTTGTCTTGCCCAATGCCACGGTTTATCCGATGCAGAGTTCAACGCTGAAGGTTCCGAGCTTTGACGACGATTCCCGCGCGGCCGGCCAGTATTTTGGAGGTTTGGCGCTGTCCTGGATAAACGAAACAGGGACATCCACCCCGCAGAGCGCAAAACTGCGGCTTATGACCCTGAATTCGAAAAAAGCCGCAATTTATTGCGATACCTCCGCAGAATTGGCGCAAGATGGCCAAGGTTTTGACCAACAGATTCAGGATGCGATGAAAAAGGCGCTGAGCGCGGGCTTGGATTGGAATTTTCTGAATGGTTCCGGTGCCGGTACGCCGTTGGGCATTTTGAATGCGGATGCCTGTATCGAGGTTCCGGCCGTTGCAGGCCAGGCGGCCGACAGTCTGATTTTTGAAAATATTGTGGCTCTATTTTCCCGCATGTGGGGACCAGGCCGGAGCCGGGGCATTTGGGTTGCAAACAGCACGACGATTCCGATGTTATTGAGCCTGCATATCCCCGTGGGCACCTCCGGCACCGCGTTTCCGGTCTTCAGTGACAAAAACGGACAGTTCACCATGTTGGGCCGGCCTGTGATTTTCTCCGAGAATCTCCCCGAGCTGGGCGGTTCCGGTGATATCATTTTTGCCGACATGTCCCAATACATCTGCGGCATTCGCAAGGAGATGCAGATCGAGAAATCCGTTCTGCCTGGATGGTATCAGGATCTTCAGAGCTATCGTGTGATTCTCCGGGCCGACGGGCAGCCGGCATGGCAGGAGCCTTTGACACCCCGGAGCGGGACCACGACCGTCTCACCGTTCGTTCGACTCGCCGCAAGGTGATAAACCGATAAGCCTCGGCCGGGTTCCTCGCAGTTTCCCGGCCAGGCCAGGGACGGCGCTCACCGTCCCGAGCATTCAACGGGAAGATCGCGCCCGTTGAGCGCTTCCGCGAAGCCCGGCAGGGCCTCCTACCCTGCCGGGCCTGATTTCAATTTCGGGAACCTTATCCACTCCCGATCAAGGCCGTCTCGCCGCATAGACCCCGGCAGAGACGGCCTTTTTTATTTCTGGTAGGATGCCTTTTCAAAGCCCCCCCCTGTGCCAGTCAAAAAAACGTTGTCCATATCGCCCGTTTCAGCGTACCATCTGACAAACACAGGGGGGGGATATGGCGATACTTGCAGAATGTCCGGGATGCCGAAAAAAGCAAAGCCTGAAAGCGAGATTCTGTTCATCCTGCGGCGCTGATATGGAGAAGGCCAAGAGATCGGGCAGGGTGAACTATTGGATTGATTACCGTCTTCCAGGTGGGAAGCAGCGCCGGGAGATGGTAGGGCCTTCGCTTGCCGATGCCAAGGCCGCTGAGGGTAAACGGCGCGGCCAGAAACGTGAGAACCGGATCTTTGACATCCTGCCGGAATCGCGCACCACGTTCAGGGAGCTTTCAGACTGGTATCTTGAGCTTTCGAGCGTGAAGGGCCTTCGATCATACGGCCGGGTTGTTATCGGTATCGGAAGATTTTTGCAGCGCCTCGGGGATGTAGTCGTCGGCAACCTGAAAAACGTCGATCTTGAGGAATACCAAGCGGCCAGGTCCGCCGAGGGTGTCAAGCCTGCGACCATCGACTATGAGCTATCGGTCACCAAGACCATGATCGAGAAGGCATTCACCAATGACCGGATAGGAGGCGACGCGCTGAAGGCCTTCAGGAAAACGTCCAGGATGCTTAAGCGCGGATCAAATGCCAGGGAGCAGACCTTAACCCCCCCTGTGTTTGTCTCGATCCTGCGAGAGGCCCCACCGCATTTGAGGAACATCCTGATAACGGCATTCAATACCGGCATGAGGCCGGGAGAGATCCGGGGCCTTACCTGGGCTATGGTGGACCGGAATTTTCTGCGGTTGCCGGCCGAGCTTACCAAGGAGAAGGCCGCAAAGCGCATTCCAATAAATCACCACGTTCGAGCCGTTCTTGATGCCGTCAAGCCGGGCCTTTCATTGGTGGATGGCGATCACCACGGGTTTGTATTCACCTACCTTGGAAAGCCGATTAGAACCCCTGGGGGCCTGCGGCGCTCGTTCAAACACGCCTGCGAGAAGGCCGGGGTTCTGTTCGGCCAGGCATCGGGGATCGTTTTCAAGGACATCCGCCGGACGGTGAAGACGAACATGGTTTCCGCCGGCGTGGATAAGGTTTATCGGGACATGATCCTGGGGCATTCCCTGAAGGGAATGGATGTCCATTACATCAAGCCAGGCGATGACGAATTGACGGCAGCGATGGACAAATACACTGAATGGCTTGACCGGGAATTGAAAAATGTTGACCAAAACGTTGACCAAGGGGCGAGCGGGGGGCTGATGGACTTTCCAAGGCCTTGATTTCATTGGTGCCCCCGGCAGGAATCGGACCTGCGGCGCATGGATTAGGAATCCATTGCTCTATCCACTGAGCTACGGGGGCGTACGTGAGATTCGGTGACCCAAGGGTGGCAACCGCGGCGCCGATAGGATCGATGGAAAGCGACCTTCAGCGGATCGTAAGGCGCCTCAATACCATAGCGAGATTTGCGAGTCAAACCCTATTTGGCCGGGAGGCGGTCATGCGGATCCAGGATTATCAGCCTGGCGATCCCGGGAAACGATCTGCGAGACGTCCCGGCGGGCTTGCCACATCCGTCAATGGAATCCGGCGTCAAATTCCGGGCCATATCGGTGGCATCCCTCCCCGGCGGACTTCGTTTTATTCCACGGATACTTTCTGACCCGGAAAAATCTTGCTTTTGGAGGTCAGGTTGTTGACGTCAAGAAACCGCTTGAGGGTCATGTTGTGGCGTTTTGCGATATCCATCGGGGCGTCTCCGTTTTTGACCTTGTAGGTCTTCGATGCATCATTGGATGCCACCTGGGTGGAAGCCGCCTTTTTGGAAGCTTTTTTATCGGCGGAGGCTTTATTGGAACCCTTTTTGCTCGAAGCCACTCTGGTGGATTCCCCTTTCGTGGACGTCACTTTAGCGGATGCCTTTCTGGTTTCGCCTGTGCCTTCCGAGGGTATCTTCAGGGATTTTCCGGCATGGACGCTCTGGCCCTTCATGGCGTTCGCCGCCATGAGGGTCTGGGGGGAGGTGTTGTGGCGCCTGGCGATGCTCCAGAGGGTATCGCCTTTTTTAACGACATAGGTGACGCTTCTATGGGGTTTTTTTGTCGATGCCTTGTTCTCGGCAAGACGAAGTGATTTGGCCCCGGGGATCGTGAGGACCTTTCCGACGGCGATGGTGTCGCCCTTCTTGATGTTGTTGTTCCGTTTAATGGTCTGAACGCTGGTGTTGTAGGCCCTTGCGATTCCCGTCAGGGTATCGCCTCTTTCAACCCGATGATAGACAACGGCCCGAGGCGCGTCTTTTTTCTTCCGGGCCGGCGTGTCGATCCGGTTTGCTCTGGCGATCCGGGTCGGTTTGGCATGTCGCGGCAGATCGGCTATGGGGATCTCGTCGAGTTTCGAGAGCAGCAGGGAGTCCTTTCCCTCTGGAATTTTCAGGCTGTAGGTGGTATTGGGGAGGATCCCCTGCCGAAGTTCGGGATTCAGCTCTTTCAGAATTTCCTGCGGGACCGCGATCTGTTCGGATATGCCTTTGAGGGAGATCTGCTTGGATACCGAAACGGTTTCGAAATCGATGGGATCGTAAGGCTTGATCTTATCGATGCCGTATTTTTTCGGGTTGCCGATGATGTGGAGGGTCGCGAGAAAGCGCGGAACGTATCGGGCGGTTTCGTTGGGAAGCCTTTCATAAAGGTCCCAGAAATTATCCAGATAATTGACCTGCTGAGAACGGATGACGTCGAGCACGCGCCCTTCCCCGCAGTTATAGGCGGCCATAACGGTCGACCAGTCGCCGAACAGGTCGTGAAGGGCTTTGAGATAGGCGATGGCAGCCTGGGTCGACTTGTACGGATCCATCCGTTCGTCAATATATTGGTCGCGGTTCAGGCCGAAGCGGTATCCCGTGGACGGGATGAACTGCCAAAGCCCCAGCGCCCTGGCCGTGGAAAGCGCCCTGACTTTATAACCGCTCTCGATGAGCGGAAGCCAGGAGAGTTCAGCCGGAAGGCCGGCCTTTGTCAGTTCTTCGGTGATGTGGGCCCGGTACCTGCCGGAGCGGGCATAGGCGTTTTTGAAAAACTCTCCTTGCATCAGGTAGTCGATCTCTATCTGGACGTGGCGGTTCATTTCGAGAGGGATTGCCTGATGATGGCCCTTTGCTGATGTGCGCTGGGATGCATAGATTTCAAGGATGCGTTTGGATATGAGATACCTCAGGTCTTCTTTTCTTTTGGCCATTTCGGCATCATCTTCATCGTCGAGTTCAAGAATCAGGGAATAGGCCTTGTCAAGGGCCGCAAGGGCCTCTTCCAGGTCTTGCTTTTGCCAGCAGCTCTGGGATTTCTTACAGTAGGCCAGCGCCTTTTTGACAATGGCCTGGGATTTGGGATCATCGGGCAGGTCATCCGAGGGCGCAGAAAAAATGTCATTCGGGTGGAAATGCTGCGGTTGGGATTTCTTGGCGGCGGTTTTCTCATGGGGCTTTTGGTGGGCCGGGGACGCGGACTGGTCTTTTGGGGTATTGGCGCAACCGATGAGAAAGGCAAGAAGCAAACATGCGAGAAAAGCAGTGCGGAATTTATTCATATGGAAAAATCCTTACATCCTTGCTTTAAAAACCGGTAATTGTTCGAGATAAAATCGAAATATTTGATTTGGACAGCCCAAAACCCTGCCACGGGCGCGATATACCCTAAAAATAAAGCATAAAAGAGCGATATCTGTCAAGAATTTATCACCCGCAGGCGCTGCGGAAGGGCTTCAGGACCCCCTGCCCGGAAAAAGAAATCGTTGGCGTGAGGATTTCCGGGGAGCGAGATAATCTATTGTTTGTGAAAATATACGATAATAGATGATAAATAGAGCAAATTGATATAAGAAGCCATTATTTTCATATAATCATTGTAAATAGTCAAATATATGAATTTTCCGGCCTTGAAAAAATCGGTCAACAGGTATAAATGTCGTGGGTCTTTGAGAGAGCATTTTAATGTGCAGACAACGAAGGGCCAACGTAGCTCAGTTGGTAGAGCTACTGATTTGTAATCAGTGGGTCGGGGGTTCGAGTCCCTCCGTTGGCTCCATGTTGCTGGGTGGGGTTCCCGAGCGGCCAAAGGGAACAGACTGTAAATCTGTCGGCGAAGCCTTCGGAGGTTCGAATCCTCCCCCCACCACCAATCTCATCGCGGGCTGTCTGTAGGAGATTTCAGCTGTAACAGTTGGATTGATGTGACTACACGGCTTCCATCACATAAGTCTTAAACATGCCTTCGGGTCGGGGTTTAGACTTGGGTAACCGAAGCGGGAGTAGCTCAGTTGGTAGAGCTTCAGCCTTCCAAGCTGAATGTCGCGAGTTCGAGCCTCGTCTCCCGCTCCACCAACCAGGTCCGTTCGATGAAGTGCGTGTTTTTCAATCCAAATCAAGCCCACGTAGCTCAGACGGTAGAGCGCTTCCTTGGTAAGGAAGAGGTTCACCAGTTCGATTCTGGTCGTGGGCTCCATTTTTTTTTGGCACTGCCTTTTTCAAATACTTCATACCTGATTGTCGAAGCGTATTGCCGGGCTTGCTAAAATTGACACGTATATTAAAGGTTGGGGAGGACGATTAAGATGGCGAAAGAAAAGTTTCAACGAAAAAAGCCGCATGTGAACGTAGGGACGATCGGTCACATCGACCACGGGAAGACGACGTTGACGGCGGCGATCACGAAGATGTGCGGGTTGAGGGGCCAGGC
>NZ_JBGSQX010000035.1:0-15914 GCF_041737845.1 Desulfococcus sp. | reverse complement strand
CCATGCCCCTCCGGGGGATCCCGTCATCGAGGAGATGCCGGGGATCTCCGTGGCCGGGGGCCTTGCGCGGGTGGGCGGAAACGAAGCCCTCTACCGGAGCCTGCTGAAAAAGTTTTATCAGGAAAACAAGGCGATCGCCGCCCGGATCAAGGACGCCCTGAAGGATCGCGACCGTCAATCCGCCCGGCGGATGCTCCACACCCTGAAGGGCGTCGCCGGGAATATCGGGGCCGCGGCCCTGTATGAGGCGGGGGCCGCCCTGGAATCGGCGCTGGACGGCGCCGACCCGGCGGAGACCGCGGAGCGGCTCAGCCGATTCGAGTCGGCGCTGGGGACGGTGATCTGCACCCTCGAGACGGCGGCGGCTTTGACCGGCCCGGAAGGCGACGGCGCCCCCCCGGACGGCATGCCCCTGGCGGCGGGAGACATGGCCGCCCTCAGGGGGCTTTTATTGGAGATGCGGCCCCATCTTCTGAAGGGGAAACCCATCCCGCTCAAGCGCATCATGGCGGAAATCAACACCCGCACCTGGCCGGATGCGGTGAACTCCGGCGTTGCCACCATCGGCAGGCTGGTCGACAAGTACCGGTTCAGGGAGGCGGCGGCGGTCGTTGAAAGGCTGCTGGCATCGGCTGAGGCCGAATCATCGAGGTGAGCTTATGCATCAGATATCTTCAGGCACCGTATTGATCGTGGATGACACCGAAACCAACATCGATATCCTGGTGGAGGCCCTGGGAAACGATTTCGACCTCCGGGTGGCCATGGACGGTGAAACAGCCCTGGAAGCCGTCGCGGACGAACCGCCGGACCTGATCCTCCTGGATATCATGATGCCCGGGATGGACGGGTACGAGGTCTGCAGCCGCCTCAAGGCATCCCCCGGGACCCGGGACATCCCCATCGTGTTTCTCACCGCCATGTCCGAGGAGCAGGATGAGGCCCGGGGCCTTGCGCTGGGGGCCGTGGATTACATCACCAAGCCCTTCAGCCCGGCACTGGTCAAGGCGAGGGTCCGGAACCAGCTCGAACTCAAGCGCTACCGGGACCACCTGGAGGAGCTGGTGCGGGAGCGCACCCGCCAGCTGGTCCTGACCCAGGATGTGACCATCCAGAGCATGGGAACACTGGCGGAATACCGGGACCCGGAAACCGGGGGCCACATCCGGCGCACCCAGCACTATGTCCGGCTCCTGGCCCTGCACCTGAAAGACCACCCCAAGTTCCGGGACCAGCTGGACGACACCGCCATCGACCTGCTGGTCAAGTCCGCGCCCCTCCACGACATCGGCAAGGTCGGGGTCCGGGACAACATCCTCCTGAAAGCCGGGGCGCTGACCCCGCAGGAATTCGAGGAGATGAAGCGCCACACCATCTATGGCCGGGACGCCCTTCTGGTTTCCGAAAGGATGCTGGGCGAAGATTCCTTCCTGTCCGTGGCCCGTGAAATCGCCTATACCCACCAGGAGAAATGGGACGGCACCGGATATCCCCGGGGCCTGAAAGGGGAGGAGATCCCGCTGTTCGGCCGCATGATGGCCGTGGCCGACGTCTACGACGCCCTCATCAGCAAGCGGGTCTACAAGCCGCCCTACCCCCATGAAACGGCTTTGGCGATAATCCGGGAGGGCCGGGGAAGCCACTTCGATCCGGATATCGTGGACGCGTTCCTGGAGTTGTCGGATGAGTTCAGGAAGATCGCCCTCGAACATGCCGATTTCGCGGAGGAGCGGGAGCTTCTGGCACGCTGAACCGGATGCAACGAGACGCCAACCGAAGGAGTTGCCTCTCATGATCGATCATTTCGGCTTTGCGGCGCCGGTCTACGACCGGATTTTAGGCCGCCCGAATACCCCCCGCCTCGCCAGGCTCCTGCGGCTGCCCGAAAACGCGCGGCTTCTGGATGCAGGCGGCGGCACCGGACGGGTTTCCGCTCACCTCCGGGACCGGGTGGACCGCCTGGTGGTCAGCGACCTCTCCCGGCCCATGCTGCTCCGGGCGGCCCGGAAGGGGCTGATGGCCGTGTCTGCGACGGCCGAGTGCCTGCCGTTTCCCGATGCCTC
This sequence comes from Desulfococcus sp., assembly GCF_041737845.1. Lineage (GTDB taxonomy): Bacteria > Desulfobacterota > Desulfobacteria > Desulfobacterales > Desulfococcaceae > Desulfococcus. The sequence continues at coordinate 13,851 of NZ_JBGSQX010000035.1, read as the reverse complement.
CTTCGACCGGGTCCTCGTCATCGACGCCCTCCATCATTTCCGCTGCCAGCGGGAGGCCGTGGGGGAGTTCGCGCGCATCCTGAAGCCCGGAGGCCGGCTATTAATCGAGGAGCCGGACCTGCGGCGCATGGCGGTGCGCGCCGTGGCCCTGGCCGAGAGCCTCCTCCGGATGGAAAGCCGGTTTCATCCCCCGGAGGCCATCGTCCTGATGATGCAGGGCCACGGCATGGCCGCCCGCGTCGCCGAGACGGACCGGTTCCGGGCGTGGATCATCGGGGATAAGCCGTTCGGCACCTGTTACGCGCGGATGACGATCAGGTTTGGCAGATCCTGAAGGGGACCACGTTGTCGGGGACCCCTTCCAGTCCGCGGTCGCCGATCGAGGCATCGAATATCTCCATAAATGCCCCGACGACGACGCTGTCGAACTGGGTCCCCCGGTGCCTGAGCAGCTCCTGCCGGATGGACTCCGGCGTGAGGGGCTTGCGGTAGGGACGCCGTGAATTCATGGCGTCGAAGGCGTCCGCCACGATGATGATTTTTTCGGACAGCGTGAGCTGGTCCCCGGTCAGGCCGTCCGGATACCCGCGGCCGTCTTCCCGTTCGTGGTGATGCCGGACGATGGCCCGCTCTTCCCTCAGGCTTGCGGTCGGCTTCAGGATCTCATCCCCGAAACCCGGATGTTTTCGGATGAGCCGGAACTCATTTTCATCGAGCTTCCCGGACTTGTTGAGAATGGTCTCGATCACCCCGATTTTTCCGATGTCGTGAAGCAGGGCCGCATTCTGGAGCACCCGAAGGGCCTTTTCCTCGAGGGCCATGGTTCTGCCGATGTCCACGCAGACCCTGGCGACCCGCTCGGAGTGGCCGTAGGTGTATTCGTCTTTCAGTTCCAGGGACTTGGCCAGTGACCGGATGGAGCTGAAATAGGCTTTATCGAGCTCCAGAAAGAGTTTTTTGTTGTCCAGGGCGATGGCCGCATGGCTGGTCAATACGGAAATGATCTGCCTTTCGGAGTCGCTGAGCTTTCCGGACCGTTTCCGCCGGATCAGGTTGATAAACCCCTTGACGTTGTCGGATTGACGAAGGGGCACCGATATGAGTTCATGACCCGGGATAACATCCATGTCGATGGAGCAGTACTTCAAGCCCTCCTGGAGGGGCTCGAAATTCAGGCTGCATGAATGGACCCGCGTATACGACTGGAAGGGATCCTGAAGAAGAAGGGTCTGCCGCTCCTCCAGGGCCGCTCTGGCGATATGGAGAATCGGATCGTGCCCGTTCCGGCTTTTCTGGGCGACCGTCCTGAGCTGGCGGTCATCGTCCACCACCGTGAGAAATCCCGCCGACGACCCGGTGGCCTCCATGGCCGAATCGATGATGAGCTGGTAGGGATATTGGTTGTCCTGGAGGGAATTGATGGCCTGGCTTGCGATGAAAAGCCCCTGCAGACGCTGGTTGTGGAGGGTGAGCGCCGAGTTGGAATCCTTGAGCAGCGCGATATTCTCCTTGAGGGCCTTCTGCATGTATGAGAACCGGTTTCCGAGGAAGCCGATCTCGTCGTTGGACCGGATCTCGATATCGCAGTCATAGTCCCCGCCGGTGATGGCTTCGACGCTCTTGACGAGTGCGCCCACCGGCCGGGAGATCCGTCTTGCCAGAAAGATCGACAGCACGCCGCTGACAAGGAGGATCAGCGCCCCCAGCGTCAGGAGCGTGATCCGGGTCTTGTGGACGGCATCCCGGATGTATTTCATGGACATGCCGATTCGGACCGTCGCCCACTTTTTATCCTTGAGGTAAACCGGAGTGGTGATATCGCAAATCCTGTCGGCGAAATCTTCAAAGCGCAGGTACTGAACGAGTTCGTCCGCAGCGGAAAGCGCCGCTGTGTTGACGTCCTCCCGGAAAATCAGCTTCTTGTAGACCTCGGCCCCCCCAAAGGCGGCGACCTCACCGTCAAAAAACTGGACGGCCGCATACTCCAGATCGTTCTCCTCCGTGACCTTGGCAACGGCCTGTTCGATGCTGACATAATTGAACGTGGCGATATAGTTGGCATTCAATGCCGCCAGATTCTGTCCGATGGCATATCCGCGCTTCAGGAATTCCGTCAGGATCGATTCCCGCATCTGCTTTTCGACAACCAGAATCGTCGTGACCATGATCAGGCATTCCAGCACGACAACCCCCAAAAGAAACTTGCTGTGAAGTCTGAATCTGATCCCTTTTGGATGTTCCGGTCCCGTCGAATTCACTGAGTCGCCCCATTTGGTTGCCATTGGTGATGAATGTTGACCACCGTAGTTGAATGCAATAAAAATACCAGCACAATCATCGGCACAGAGATCCCTTTCCCTTCGGGGGCAGGCGATGATTTGTGAACCAAAATCATTGAATTGCCCCGGGGATGGGAAGCCGGCCGGTTTCGACGGCGAAGGGGCGGCCGGCACGCCAAATTTCAAATTTTGCAACAAATTAACAAAATTTGATACACCCAGAAAGCTGAGTCCCGGACGGTTTCGTAAAAAGGCCGAGATCAAGGCTTGCGAATCCCGAGGAATGAGGAGTACTTCCAGTACGCCGCAATGACGAGGGATGAAGCGTAACGCAGATATCGGTCTTTTTACGAAACCGTCATACCTCCATGAGGATGCATCGTGACCGCTTCCCGTCGTTCTTGAGCAGAAAAGGTTCTTGGAGGCGGATATGCCGCAAAAAACGGGTTTCCGTCACCCGGGCTTTGCCCTTGAGGCGGCCGAGATCCAGAAAGTCGTCGTTCCCGGGTTCGAGGGTGATGTAATGGATGCCCCGGGAGGTGATCTTCTGGAAAAAGTGGGACCCGTAAGACGGGTCGGCGTTGACCCGGCCGTCCCGCATTTCGATCATGGCCCCCACCCCGGAGATCTCCCGCCACCCGACCGGGATCCCCAGCCAGGGGTCCGCGGACCCCCACCGCCCTGGGCCGGCCAGGAGATACGGCCTCCCCTCGGCGGCCAGCACGGCATTGACCTCCCCGATCTCCCTGGCGATCTCCCGGGTGGCGGCGGGGTCGAAACCCTCCGGCTTGACGAAGACGATGTCGGCCATCCGGCGATTCCGGCCGTGGCCCATGGCATGGCTGGAACAGCAGAAGGCCGCGTCGATCTCGGCGCGGGTGATGGCCACGTCCTGGAACTCCTCGTTCGAGGACATGGGGCGAAGCTGGAGGAAAAAGAAGGTGTGCCGCCCGCTTTCCTCCAGGTGGACCGAGAATTCGATCTCCACGGGGCATCCCATGCCCTTCCGCGCCAGTTCGAGAAGATCGGCCAGCATCCCGGGCAGGGGAAAGACCCGGTGCTTGAGGACGGACGCGAAGGTCAGCACCTTGGGCCCGGGCGCGCCGGCGCTGTCGCGGATCCGATTCTCCCCGGGGACGTAGGTGCTGACGAGGCGCCTCACCGGAAACTCGTCCACGGCGTCATGGATCTCCCGCCGCTCCACGGTGGTTTCCCGGACGAGGTCCAGCGGCTCGGGAACGCTTCCGACCCGGAGGGCGTAAAAATAGCGCTGGGCATTGGCCAGAATATCCTCCACGGTCGAAAACTGGGGCAGGATCGCCGGGAACCGGGGGGAAAACCGCAGGGCCGCCTCGCCGTCCTCGATGATCATCCCCAGGCCCAGACCGATGCGGACGATGCCGTCCTCGGGCGTCATAGCGCCCACCGGATAGAAATTCCGGGACTGGGCCGTCCCTGAAATGGCCGGGTAGAAAAAATCCCCGTACCTGCCGCCCGCCAGTTCCTGGACGATGACGGCCATGCTGTCCTCCTGGAACTGCTTGGAAACCCCCCGGGCGAAGGCCAGGGGCCGTTCGAAAAAGGTGGAGGCATAGACCAGCCTAACGGCGGTCAGGAGGTGGGCCAGGCGGACGGCAAAATCGTCGTGGATGTTGGGAATCATGACGGTTTTGTAGAGGCCCGCGGAGGACTGCACCTGGGCGTCCTCCAGCAGCGAGGACGACCGGACCGAAAGGGGGCCCTTGACCTTCGCGAGAAAGGATGCAAGGTCCCCTGCAAGCTCCTCGGGAAACTCTCCCGCGAGAAACCGACTGCGGATCTCGTCATCCGCGCAGTTGCAGATCTTGGACGCATCGAGTTCGTTCCGGGCGACGAACGCCTCGAAGCCGTCGGTGGCGATCACCAGGGTCCGGGGGATGACGATATTGACGTCGGGATACCGCCGCCGGATCTCCGGGCTCCGGTGCAGCAGATTGTAGATGAACGCAAGCCCCCTCGCCTTTCCGCCCAGGGACCCCTTCCCGATCTTGACGAAGTCCATGATGTCGGGGTCGAACCGGCGCTCCGAGAACTGGATGACCATCCCCTTCTGCCGGCATTGGCGCAGCCGGTGGATATTGGAGATGATATACTGCCGCATCTCGTCGACGGTGGCGAATTCAGAGGCCCGGACCTTGCCGAACCTGGAGGCCAGGTGGATTTCGGACCGGGCCATCAGCCAGTTGGAGAAATGGTTGCGTTCGGCGTGATAGGCGATGGGCTCGTCGGGGACCCGGGCGAGCACCTGCTCCATCTCGCCCAGGGTGCCGGCCCGGCCGACCTCCGACCGGTCGGCCGTCATGAAAATCATGTCGCCGAACCCAAGATAGGTCCTGAAGAAATCCTCGATCTCCGCGTTGAGGTTGGGGGAGTTCTTGTCGATGAAGACCGCCTGAAGCGCTTCTGCCCTGGCCCGGTTCTCGGGCTCCGCGCTGAGCAGGAGCAGGGGAAGATAGGGCACCCGCTCCTTGATCTTCCTGAGCAGCATGAAACCGGCGTCCGGCGTGATCCGGCAGTCCATGGAAAACCGGGTGTCCGACATCACCCCGAACACATAGGGTTCGAATCGCTCGAAAAGCGCCATGGCCTCTTCATAGTTCTCGGCGACCAGGATCTTGGGGCGGGCGCGCATCTTGAGCAGCCGGTGCTCCTCGTTCAGGCTGTCCTCCAGGACCGAGAGGGTCTGGCGGACCACCACCTTGTAAATCAGCGGCAGGAAGAAGGACCGGTAGAGGGGGGAATCCTCCACCAGAATCAGGACGCGGACCATGGCGGAGCGGGTGTCGGCCTCCACGTTCAGGGAATCCTCCACCGACTTGACCAGCGCCAGGAGCAGGTCGGAATTCCCGGACCAGACGAACCGGTTGTCGATCATCCGGCAGGCTTCGGCGTCTTCCTCGATGTCCGTCGGGGAGTGGGCCAGAAGGATCACCGGCAGTTCGGGCCGGATTGCCCGGATTTTCCCCGCCAGGAGTTGGGTGTCCATGTCCTCCAGGTTGGGCATGATGATCACCAGGTCGAAGGCGGCGCGGTTCATGAGGGTCAGGGCCTCATCGGCCGAAAATGCCTTGGTGATACGCGGCGGACGGCTCAGGTTCAGGCCCCGGTATTCGTGGATGATCTTGGTCGCCAGGCTGCCGTCCTCCTCCATGATGAAGGCATCGTAGGGGGTCGAAACAAGAAGGATGTCGTTGACCTTGACGGACATCAGGTCATGGAAGACCTTGACGTTGGATTCATAATCATAATCATGTTCTTCGATCTGGAATTCCATCGGCACGACCTTTACCCGCAGCGGCCCGGGATGACACGGAAAGGGGCTGACGGCGGCAGCGCCGTCAGAATAGCGAAAATTCACCGCTATCGGCTGGTTCGAGTGCATCAACTTTGACGGTTTCGCAAAAAGGCCGATATCTGCGTTACGATTCATCCCCCGTCACTGCGGCGTACGATAAGTACGCCGCATTCCTCGGGATTCTCAAGCCTTGATCTCGACCTTTTTACAAAACCGTCTGAAAATCGACTTTTTGCGAATCCGTCAACTTTGAGCAGTAGAAAAAATGTTATCGTACTGCCGGTTTTCATTCAAGATATTTTTCGCCCGCCTGCACCGGGAAATATCTTGGATTTTTGCCGGGGTGCATTATCATAATATCAGATGCCGATATATGTTTGATGAGACAAAAATTATTTGACATTCCGCCTTTCTGGGAGTAATTATGGCATTCACCATGAATTGAAGGGGATAGACCTTCTCCGCAACCGCGGCCGCCGGCCGTACCCGCAATATTCCTTTTGGGATGAGAGGCAGTTAACAAGATGGTGCTAAGAGAGATCCTGAGCGGCGAGCGCGCCAAGCTCCTTGCCGTTGACGGGGGGTGCAACCTGCAATGCAGGCTGGCGGGTATGGGTCTGGTTCCGGGGATGGAGGTGAGGATGATCAGCAACATTCCGGGAAGACCTGTTATTTTAGAGACTTATGGCGCCCGCCTCACGCTCTGCCAGAAGATGGCCTCGCGCATCCGGGTGCTCAAAGCCGACGGCGCCGCGGCCGCGCACCTCGACCAGCAGACGGCCCGCCCGCCGCACCCCTGCCAGGCCCCATCCATCTCCGAGCCCGGTGTCCGGTGCCCCCGCAGGCTGTGCTGCCTGCGCCAGATGCAGGTCAACCAGACCGGGACGATCCGTTCGGTGAAAGCCGAGGGAGAGCTGGGCCGCCGCATCCGGGACATGGGGCTGATCCCCAACACGGAGGTCACGGTCGTCGGCCGGGCCCCCCTGAAAGACCCCGTCGCCCTTCGCCTGAGGGATTTCACCCTTTCCCTCCGAAACAACGAAGCCGATTTCATCACCGTTGAGATAGCCGGAGGCGGGTGTGACGAAGACGCTGAGCATTGCGCTTGCGGGTAACCCCAACGCCGGAAAGACCACCATGTTCAACGCCCTCACGGGCGCGCGGCAGAGCGTTGGAAACTACCCCGGCGTCACCGTGGAAAAACGCGAGGGATATCTTCAGGCCGACGGCCTGCGGCTTAACATCGTCGACCTCCCCGGCACCTATTCCCTGACCGCCTTCTCCCAGGAGGAGCTGGTCGCGAGGGACTATCTCGTCAACGAACGCCCGAAACTGGTGATCGACATCGTCGACGCCAATACCCTGGAGCGGAACCTCTACCTCGCCGTCCAGTTCATGGAGCTGGGCATCCCCATGGTCCTGGCCCTCAACATGATGGACGAGGTGCGCAAAAGCGGCAAGAAGATCGACACCGAAAAGCTCTCGCAGCTCCTGGGGATCCCCGTGGTGGAAACCGTGGCCCGAAGCGGCGAGGGGAAGCAGGTGCTGATCGAAACCGCCCTGGGCCAGATCCGCGAAACCGACGGCAAATGGAAACCCCTCGAGATCTCCTACGGACCCGATATCGACCCGGTCCTCCAGGAGATGACCGACCTCATCCAGCAGGCCGGCTTCCTGACAGACAGCTACCCCTCCCGGTGGCTCGCCCTCAAATACCTCGAAGGCGACGTCCAGATCAAGGCCCTGGGCGCCCGCGCGGGCGACATCGGCGAGACCCTGGAGCGCATGACCCGGCGGGTGGCCGAACACTGCCGGGCGACCCTCGACACCAGCCCCGAGGCCATCATCGCGGACTACCGCTACGGCTACATCGCCGCCGTCACCCGGCAGGGGGTCTTCATCCGGCGCGGCCACCAGGAACGGATCATATTGTCTGACAAGATCGACCGGGTTTTGACCCACCGCTTTATCGGCCCCCTGCTCATGATCAGCGTGCTCTACGGGATGTTCATCGTCACCTTCACCGTGGGTGCGGTCCCCATGGGGTGGCTCGAAGCCTTCTTCGCCTGGCTGGCGAACAGCGTGACCATGCTGACGCCGCCGGGGATCCTCCAGTCCATGCTCGTGGACGGCGTCATCGGCGGGGTCGGCGGCGTGCTGGGGTTCGTGCCGCTCATCATGGTGATGTTTATGGGCATCGCCTTCCTGGAGGATTCGGGATACATGGCCCGGATGGCCTACATGATGGACCGGGTGCTCCGGATCTTCGGCCTCCACGGATGCTCGGTCATGCCCTTCATCGTGGCCGGCGGCATCCCCGGCGGATGCGCGGTGCCCGGCGTCATGGGCGCCCGGACCCTGAGAAGCCCCAAGGAGAAGCTGGCCACCCTGCTCACGGCGCCCTTCATGCCGTGCGGCGCAAAGGTTCCGGTCTTCCTCCTCCTGGGCGGGGCCTTTTTCAAGGGATCCGCCGCCACGGTCCTCTTCTGGATCACCATCGGCTCCTGGGTGACCGCTCTCCTTGTTGCCTGGGTGCTGCGCAACACGGTGATCCGCGGGGAGGCCACCCCCTTTGTCATGGAGCTTCCCCCCTACCGACTGCCCACCCTCAAGGGGCTTCTCATCCATACCTGGGAGCGGGCGTGGCAGTATGCCAAGAAGGCCGGCACGGTCATCCTGGCCATCTCCATCCTCATCTGGGCGTTCATGACCTTCCCCGCACTTCCCCCGGAGGTTGTCCAAGGCTTCGAGATGGAGCGGGCCGCAATAGAGGCCGCAATGCCCGCAGCCCCCAGCGCGGAGGAAAGGCGGACAGCCGAAGCCGAACGACTCGCCATCGACAACCGGGAGGCCGAGGCCGGCCTGAGGCATTCCTATGCCGGCCGACTGGGAACGGCCCTGGAATCCGTCACCCGCCTGGCCGGCTTCGACTGGCGCACCAACATCGCCCTCCTGGGCGGGTTCGCGGCCAAGGAGGTGATCGTCTCGACCCTGGGCACGGCCTATGCCATGGGAGCCGTCGAGGCGGACGCGAGCGAAAGCCTCGGAAGCCGCCTCCAAAAGGACCCCCAATGGAACCGCCTCACCGCCCTTTCCGTCATCATCTTCGTCATGCTCTACGCCCCCTGCTTCGTCACCGTCGTGGCCATGGCCCGGGAGTCCTCCTGGGGGTGGGCCGTCTTCAGCATGACCTACACCACCCTGCTGGCCTTCGGCTTGTCGACGGCGGTCTACCAGGTCGGAAGCCGTTTCTTCCCGACCTGGTAGTGCGTGCGCCGGCGAAAATGATATGAAAGATCGGGGGAGTTGTGGTAAGGGAGGGCTGAAGGCCAGAGGCTATGGGCTAAAGGCCAAGGGCCAAGGGCCAGGGACCGGGAGGTTGAGCTCCTGGCAGCCGAAACACTGAAACACTAAGAAAGGGAATACGAATGAAAAAAATGGCGATACTGGTGATCCTGGGATGGATGGTATTTGGCGGACACGCTCTTGCGGCGGAGGGCGAGGAACTCTTCAAGGCGGAAGGATGCATGCGGTGCCACAAGGCCGAAGGCAATTCCAAGATCTACCCCAGCCTCCCCGAGATTGCCGGGGCCTATAAAGGCAAGGATGAACAGTTGCTGCACTACCTCAACGGGGAGACCGAGGCCATCATGCGCCCGGAATCGGCGGGCCTCATGAAACCCCACGTCGAAAAGACCAGGAAACTGAACGTGGTGGAGCGCAAGTCCGTGGCGGACTATATTATGACCTTTATCCAGTAGGACCCACCGCCCCAGTACAAGAACGCCGAAGCGACTCTCGCTCCGGCGTTTTTTATTCGGGAGCGGATCTCACCCCCATGCGTTGGGAATTCTTGACGCGCCGCCACAAATGCCTTACATAGAAGTAAGAATAAATATTCAGTAAGGAGAATTGCATGGCGGTAGCAACACTCACCACGAAGGGGCAAGTTACGATCCCCAAAGAAATAAGAGATTATTTACAATTACATACTGGGGATAAAATTGAAATCGTTGTCACCGAAAATCGAGAAGCCGTCATCCGGCCCATTTCCAAAAAAGTCGACGATGCTTTTGGAAAATTGTACAAAACTGAAAGAAAACCCGTATCCATTGAAGTGATGGATGAGGCGGTGCGAGAGAAAATGAAGGATCGATGGAAATGAAAGTGATGATTTCAGCGGGCGCGAGTCGGGTCGAAAGCCGGAATTTTACATTTTTTCGCGGCCGTTGCCAGGGATGCATCCAATGTGGCAAGGGGGAGACCCAGCCTCATGGCAAGGTCCAGATAGGATGCGTCATAGGTGGAAAGCGCGTGCTCCCGCGCGAGCGAAATGATCTCCTTGAGCATTCGCTCGGGGGTTTCCTGTTCCACTGTAATGGGCAGGTTGCCCAGAAGCGCCAGGAAGCGGACGACCGCGGCCTGGCTGAGTCGTTTTTTCCTTTCCGCCAAAAGCAGGACATTTCCCACTTCAAGAGGCCAGATGGCGGGCACGAAGACCTCCGCGAATTCCAGGTTTTCGAGGACGGCCTCAGCGTAGCTGCTTCCCTCATCCTCGAAGCACCACGACATGACGACGGAATTATCGGCCACAAACCCCGCGGGCATCAGCGCCTTCCTTCCTCGATCATGTCTCGGATGGACAGCCCTTCGAGACGATTTTCGCTTCGGAACCGTTTCAATTGATCGATGACGTCGCGCACGGGTGTTCTTTTCGCAGAATCGGCAGGCTGCAGCGTCGCTACGGGCACGCCGTGTTTTGTGATTGTTATTTTCTCACCCTTGGCGACACGTTCCAGAAGTTGGGGGAGATGTGTTTTCGCCTCGTAGGCGCCGATGGTTTCCATGAAATACCTCCAAAAAAAACTGATCTGAGACTAGTCTAATCCATCCCGGTGTAAAAAGCAAACTGATTTCTTTTCTACTGCTTTGATCCTTCTTGACACATCGCGCAACTCGCCTTTTGTATTATTAAAATTTTGGCATCAGGAAGGAAATGATTTCGGCAGTCGCTACGATCACCACAAAGGGGCAAGTCACCATCCCCAAAGAAATAAGAGAATATTTGCAATTGCATACGGGGGATAAAATTGAGATCGTTGCCACCGATAATCGGGAAGCCATCATCCGGCCCATTTCCAAAACGGTGGATGAGATTTTCGGGAAGTTGCACAAACCCGGAAAAAGACCCATATCTCCTGAAGCGATGGATGATGCCGTGCGAGAAAAAAATGAAAGATCGATGGAAATGAAAGGGGTGGATGCCAATATCCTGGTCCGCTTATGACCTTTCCGATCTTTTAATTGCGCATTCCGCAAAGATAAACGGCTGTGAAACCACGCTGACCTTCGATAAGAAAGGTTCACAATATGAACTCTTCGAACTCGCAACATGACAACAAAAGCCCCGTAGAGGTTACTCCCGCCGAACTCCTTGCAATCATCCATGAATTGGGGCTGAAAACACCCAGCGAATCAACTGAATGGGTAAGACAGGACCGGGATGACCAAAACCGTCTCCTTCCCGACAGTTTAGGGCGCCTCCCCGATTGACGGGTTGATATTTCAGGGATCGTACTAATTATTCTGAAGAAGCATCAGACCGATCTGAACAATCTCTCACCGGACGCCCTGGGTCGTCCGATTGCAACCCGAAAAGGAGACATTAATATGTTGAGTCCGAAAATGAACGATGCGTTGAACGAACAGATCAACCGGGAAATGTATTCCGCCTTCATCTATATGTCCATGTCCAACCGGTGCAACGAGCTGGGGCTCAAGGGGTTCACCAACTGGTTCATGGTGCAGTACCATGAAGAGATGTTTCATTCCATGCGGATCTACGAGTATGTCTGCCGCCAGGGCGGCAAGGTCACCCTGAAGGCCATCGCCCAGCCTCCGGCGGATTTCGCCTCCCCCCTCGACATGATGACCAAGACCCTGGAGCACGAGCGGTACATCACCCAATCCATCAACAACCTGATGGATCTGGCGATCTCCGAGAAGGACCACGCCACCCAGATCTTCCTCCAGTGGTACGTCACCGAGCAGGTGGAGGAGGAGGAGAACGACAACGAGATCATCGCCCAGTTGAAGCTCATCCAGGACAGCCCCCACGGCCTCATGATGATCGATCGGGACCTTGCCGGCCGGATGGCCACGGTGCCCACGGATTTCAGCAAGGGCGTCGAAGCGGCCGCGAAAGCGTCGGCGGGCTGAAGACCGAAGGCCAGAGGCTAAAGGCTAAAGGCTAAAGATGAATATGACGGCTTCACGGAGAGTGAGGCCGTTTTTTTTGCTACGATGAACCGCCCCGCTCGGGGTTGTGCCGGAAGGGCCGGAGCTTGAGGCTTTCCAAAACGATCGTGCAGAGGGCGCAGGCCGCGAGGCAGTAGCCGAGATCGTCCTTGGGCACGGGCTGAAACTGAAACAGACCCTGGAAAAAAGGGAGGATCATCACGAGCCCCAGCATGGCGACCGTGCATCCGCTGATCCACCACAGGGCCGCATTGGGGACCGATAGCGTCGCCGGGATGAAGCGGGTCGCGGACCGGTTGGTGAAGATGAGGGCCAGGTTGGAGAGAACCAGGGCCATGAAGGCCAGCGCCCGGGCGGCCGGGGCCCCGTGCTCTCCCATGGCCCACCAGTAGACGCCCGCCGCCGTCGCCAGGATCACGAGCCCCTGGATCAGGCTGAGGAAGACGGCCCGCCGTCCGAACAGGGGCTCCGACAGGTCCCTCGGGGGCCTTTCCATGCAGTCCGACTCGGCCGCCTCCGCCTCGAAGACCACCGAGCAGGCCGGGTCGATGATGAGCTCCAGAAACACGATGTGGACCGGGTACAGGGCCAGGGGCCACTCCAGCAGCACCGGCAGGAGGGACATGCCCGCGATGGGCACGTGGACGGAGAAGATGTAACGCATGGCCTTGTTGAGGTTGTCGAAGATCCGCCGCCCCATGCGGATCGCCTCGACGATGGAGCCGAAGTCATCGTCCAGGAGCACCAGGGAGGCCGATTCGCGGGCCACGTCGGTCCCCCGTCCCCCCATGGCGATGCCGATGTGGGCGGCTTTCAGGGCCGGGGCGTCGTTCACGCCGTCGCCGGTCATGGCCACCACCTCGCCGGCCGCCTTGAGGGCCGCCACCAGGCGCAGCTTCTGCTCCGGCACCATGCGGGCGAAAATATTGACGTGGCGGATGCGGAAGGTCAGTTCCTCATCGCTCATCTCCGTGAGCTCCGGGCCGGTGATGCAGTCGTCGGGGTTGTTGAGGCCGATGCTTCGGGCGATGTTCCGGGCCGTGCCCGGATAGTCCCCGGTGATCATGAGGGTCCGGATGCCGGCCGTGTAGCACTCCGCCACCGCCTCGGCCACGCCGGGCCGGACCGGGTCCACAAGCCCCAGGAGGCCGATGAACCGGAAGGAAAAGTCATGCTGCTCCCCGGGCAGCTCCGGCTTCCGGAACCGGGTTCCGGCCACGCCGATCACCCGGCGGCCGTTGTCGCTCAGGGTGTTGATGGCCTCCGTGAGGGCCGCCGTCTCTTTTTCGCTGAAATGGCAGAGATCGGCGATGGCCTCGGGCGCGCCCTTGGCCGCGATGATGAGGTCGTTCCCATCCGGCGACCGCCAGACCCGGGACATGGCCAGGAGGTCCTGGGACAGGGGGTATTCCCGCAGAAGCTCCCAGTCGTCGTGGAGGTGCTCGGTTCGCGCCAGGGTCGCCGTCCCCAGCTCCTTCATCGCCTTTTCCATGGGGTCGAAGGGGTCGGCGGGGCTGGCGAGAAGGGCGAACTCCACGACCTCGTGGAAGGCCTCGGGCAGGGAGTCGGCGCCGTCGTTCACCTTCATGAACCGCCCTTTGGCGTAGAGGTCGCTCACCGTCATCTGGTTTAAGGTAAGGGTGCCCGTCTTGTCCACGCACAGGACCGAGGCGGCCCCGATGGTTTCCACGGCGGCCATCCTCCGGGTCAGCACCCGGTGCCGGGAGATCCGCCAGGCCCCCAGGGCCAGGAAGATGGTCATCACCACGGGGAACTCCTCCGGGAGCATGGCCATGGCCAGGGAGAGGCCGGCCAGGAACCCATGAAGCCAGTCGTCCCGCGTCATGCCGTAGACGACGACCACCACCGCGCAGAGCACAAAGCCCGCGGCCGCCAGGCGGCGCACCAGCCGGCCGGTCTGCTGCTGGAGGGGCGTGTCCTCGGGGACCAGGGCCTGGAGGGCCCGGCCGATCTTGCCGA
>NZ_JBGSQX010000020.1:0-2867 GCF_041737845.1 Desulfococcus sp. | reverse complement strand
GCCGGACGCCGTCGCCCTGGGCGCCCTGGACGAGCTTTCCGGGGTCGGCGGGGCGGACGGCAGGATCTTCTATTTCAGGCTTTCGGCCATTCTGCGGCGGTACCTGCAGGAACGTTTCGGCATCCCGGCCCCCGAGATGACCACCGAGGAACTTCTGACCGAAATGGCCCGCCCGGAGATCGGCCGCGGCCTCGCTGCGTCCCTTGCGCGGTTTTTTTCGGAGGCGGCGCCCGTCACCTATGCAGGCCGGCCCGCCTCGGTCGACCGGATGCAAGCGGATCTCGATTTTGCCCGGAGGTTTGTGAGGGAGACCACCCCCGCGGCGGGTGACGCCCCCGACGCCGGACACGGGAACGACGGATAGACCATGTTTCGATTCGCATCCCCCTATTGTTTCCTCCTGCTGTCGGCCGTTCCCGTGATCCTCCGGATCCGGCGCCGAACCGGAAGATCCCCCGAGATGGCCATGCCGGGCCTGGCAGGCGCCCGGGGGATCCCCCCGTCCATGGGCCTTCGCGCGGGGCGCAGGCTGCCGGCCCTGAAATACGCCGCCCTCTGCCTCATGGTCCTGGCCCTGGCCCGGCCCCAATGGGGGACGGAGCGGATGAACGTCCTGACCGAGGGCATCAACATCATCCTCACCGTCGATCTCTCCGAGAGCATGGCGGCACTGGATTTCAAGCGGAAAGGCAAGATCGTCGACCGCCTTGAGGCCGTGAAGGGGGTCGTGGCGGATTTCGTTCGAAAACGCGCAGGCGACCGGATCGGACTCGTGGTTTTCGGGAGCCAGGCCTACACCCAGATCCCCCTGACCCGGGATTACGACACCATTATCTCCATGCTCGATCGGCTTGAGATCGGCGCGGCCGGGAAAAACACCGCCATCGGGGATGCCATCGGCATCTCCCTCAAGCGGATCGGGGATATCGAGAGCGTTTCCAACGTCGTCGTCCTGCTGACGGACGGCCAGAGCAACACCGGTGAACTGCCCCCGGATATCGCCGCCGGGATCGCCGCCGAAAAGGGGGTCAAGATCTACACCGTCGGCGTGGGGAGCCGGGGGGAGGCCCCATTCCTGGTCAAGGACCCGTTCTTCGGCGAGCGGTATGTCTACCAGCGGGTCGACATCGACGAGGATGCCCTGAAAGCCATCGCCCGGCGGACGGGGGGAAGCTATTTCCGGGCGGAGGACACCGGCGGACTGGAAGCCATCTACGAAACCATCGACCGTCTGGAAAAGACCGAGGTCACGGTCGAGCGGTTTTCCGAGAACCGGGATCTGTATCCGTTTTTCCTGGTGCCGGCGTTTATCCTGCTGGGGCTGTGGGTGGTCCTGACGAATACGCGCTTTTTGAGGGTTCCATGAAGATCGTAAGGATCGAGATGCTTTTTCTCATATGGGCGCTGCCGGTGCTGCTTCTCTTTTTCCTTTACGGGATGCACCGCCGGCGAGGGATCCTGCATCGGTTTGCCTCCGAAAAAGGGCAGGGCGCCATCGTCGCCGGAACGAGCCACGGGCCGCGATGGCTCAAGGCCGCGCTGGTCCTGGCATCGCTGTTTTGGGCCGCCGTCGCGCTTTCAGGCCCCCAGTATGGATTTCGCTGGCAGGAGATCGAGCGGAAGGGCATCGACATCATCATTGCGCTGGACTGCTCCAGGAGCATGCTGGCCCGGGACATATCGCCCACCCGCCTCGACCGCGCCAAGCGGGAGGTCTACGACCTCCTGGGCCTTCTCCAGGGAGACCGGATCGGCTTGGTCGCCTTTGCCGGGACGGCCTTCCTGCAGTGCCCCCTGACGCTGGATTACGGGGCGTTTCACCTGTTTCTGGAGTCCCTTGCCCCGGAATCCCTTCCCGTCGGCGGTTCGGACATCAGCGCCGCGGTGGCCGCTTCCCAGTCGGCATTCGACGCCAGGGGGTCCCGGGAAAAAGCCGTGATCCTTATCACCGACGGGGAGGACACGGGCGTTTCGGGCGACCCCCTGAAGGCCGCGGAGGCGGCCCGAAGCGCCGGCGTTACGCTTTTCTGCATCGGCGTCGGAACCCGGGAGGGCGTTCCGGTCAATGATCCCGGGGGCGGCTTCCTGAAAGACCGGGCCGGAAAGATCGTGGTCAGCCGGCTTGCCGAAGAAACCCTCAGGCAGATGACGGCCGCCACCGGGGGCACCTATGTCGCCTCCACGGCGGGGGACATGGACCTGGATGCCATCTATACCCGGGATATCCGAGGCCGCATGGAGATGGAGACGCTCCAGGGCGGCCGGAAGCAGGTGTGGGAAGACCGGTATCAGTGGGCGCTCTTCCTCGCCGTGGCGGCCCTGATGGCGGAGATGTGCCTGCCGTCCCGGAAGAAGGCGGGCGGAGGGGCCGGTTGGATGATACTGATGCTGATCATTCTGAATTCGCCGGCCGCGGCCCATGCGGACGCCCTGCGGGACGGGGTGTCGGCCTACCGGCAGGAGGATTTTGAGGGCGCCCTGAAGCATTTCATCGACGCCCAGCTCGACGCCCCCGACGACCCGGAGATCCGTTACAACATCGGCAGCGCCTACTACCGGCTGGGCGACTTCGACGCGGCGGCGAAGAGCCTCGAGGGCGCCGCCGCATCCGAGGACAGGGCCGTCCGGCGCGATGCGCTCTTCAACCTCGGCAACGCCAATTTTCGCAGGCAGGATGTGAAGCGGGCCATCGAAAACTATGAGGCGGTGCTGAAAATGGCGCCCGATGACCGGGATGCCGCCGAAAACCTGGAATTTGCCAAAAAGGTGCTGGCGGCGCAGCAGAAGCAGCAGGCCGCGCAGAACGCGCCGGCCCCCCCCAAGGACGGCCCGCAGGCGAAGCCGGACACCGGTGAACCGGCGTCGCC
>NZ_JBGSQX010000001.1:0-3329 GCF_041737845.1 Desulfococcus sp. | reverse complement strand
CCACCAGGGCGTCGGCAAGCCCGGTCAGGTGCCTCGCCCCGGCCACGCTGGCCGCGGGGCCCGACAGGATGGTCTCGACCGGGCGCTCCTTGGCCATGGCCGCGCTCATGAGGGTGCCGTCCCCCTTCACCACCACCACCGGGGCGTGGATATGACGGCGCGACAGCTCCGCCTCCAGATCCGCGAGAAGCTTGGCCAACCGCGGAATGATCCGGGCATTCAGCATGGCCGTGTGGGCGCGGACCTTGAAATCGAGGAGGTCGGACAGCTCGTGGCCGCAGGTCACGAACAGGCCGGTCTCCTCCTGGAGGATCCGCTTCACCGCCAGTTCGTGGGCCGGGTTGATGCTGCCGGCAAACCCCGATATGGCAAAAGCCCGGACCTGATCCCGGTCGACCATCCGCCGGGCCGCGCGCCGGACCTCGTCCGGGTCCACCGGCGTCCGCTCCTGGCCCGAGATCTCGAGGGCGCCTTTGACCACCGCCTTGGGTTCGTAGGCGATATCGCGGCTCTCGAAGAGGCCGTATGGCGGCATCAGGATCATGCCGACCTTCTGCCCATCGCCTTCCACGATAGCGTTGGTCGCGAGCGTCGTGGAGAGGGCCACCATCTCCACCTCCCGCAGCCGCCCCGGATCCAGGCCGGCCAGGGCAGCGCCGATGCCCCGGGTGAAATCCCATTTGGTCGTGAGGGCCTTGCTCTTGGAGAGGGTCTTTCCACCGGCGATGTCATAGATCACCGCATCGGTGTAGGTGCCGCCCGCATCGATCCCGAGGCCGGTTTTCATGGTCGCGGGCCGTTGGTCCGATGTCTCCTCGGGTCGATCGTCGTCCACCACCGTCACCCGTGACGTGCCTGCGGCCCGGTCGGCCCAGGCCGGTTGGGCGGTCAGGCCGGAGCGGAGGGCGTCGAAAGCGATGACGTGGCCGGGCGGCACCACCAGAACCTCGTCCGTGCTCTCCGTCGCCGTCAAAAGCGCCTCGATCAGGGCGTGGCCGCCATTGACCCGCTCGAAGTCCCACCCGTATTCCCCGGCCATGTCCCGGGCGTATTGCTCGTATTTGGCCGATGTCTTCGCGCCGGTCTCGATGAAGACCGCCCGCTGGTAATTGTCCTTCCAGGTGTTCAGGAACCGGAAGGTCCGATCGGCGGCCTCGACCCCGTAGGTCTTGACCAGGTCGTCGTAATGGAGCCTCTCCGATCCGTAGCTGGCCCAGCGGCCGCGCTGGGAGAGGGGTTCGGTCTTCTCTTCGTACCACCCGGCCGAGATATAGTAGGTCCCCGGCGCCTTTCGGAATTCCCGACGGTAGGCCGCGTCGCCGCCCAGGAAAAGGGCGATGCAGTCGTGCACCCGGGGAATGGCCATGGGGATGCCGCCGGCCCTTACGCCGACCGCGCCGCGCCCGCAGACACCGTAGCCGATCACGATGCGCTCCCCGTCGCCCCGGGCGGAGATGGCGTCAACAGCGTCCTGGAGCTTTTTCCGGAGCAGGTCCGGGCGGTCGTGGAGGCCGGCCTCCAGGAACCGGAATTCCACGTCCATCCCCAGGTTTCTGGCGGCGTGGCGCAGATCCACGGCCAGAACGGCGCAGGCCACGGCGTATATCTTTTTTTTCACGGACGGGTTCTCCTTGTCCCACGGGCTTCCGGTTCATGGTTTCAGGCGGTGGAAGCTGGCGCCCGAACACAAAAAACGGCAGGGCAATGATGCCCTGCCGCGCGGTAGGGTGCAGTGTACGGGATGTGTACGGGGATCTCAATAAATATTTTTCCAGAAACCCGCCCTCACCCGTCGATCCGCCCGGGGCAGCCGCCCCGGCGCCGTCTTGTTTCTGTTGAAAAAGAGGCCTCATGGGTGTAAATGTCTCTCGAGTCCTGCGGAGCATCCGCAGGCTATTCCGCCATAAGGGAGATCACCAGGGAGATGAGAGTCCGCGTTCTGCAGCATGTGCCGTTTGAGGGCATCGGGAGCATGGCGGCATGGCTCTCCGGCCGGGGTGCCGAGGTCCAATACACCCGGTTCTTTGAGTCGCCTGAGCTGCCCGACCCCCGCGGCATCGGTCTGGTCATTGCCATGGGAGGCCCCATGAGCGTGAAGGATGAGGCTCAACATCCATGGCTTCGACCGGAGAAGGCGTTCATCCGGGAGGTCCTCCGCCGCGGCATCGCCGTTGTCGGGGTATGCCTCGGCGCCCAGCTCATTGCTTCCGCCCTTGGCGCGAAGGTCTACCCCAACGCGGAAAAGGAGATCGGGTGGTTTCCCGTTGCCGCCGTGGAGACTGCGGCGGACGTGTTCCGCTTTCCCCGGGAGGCGACGGTCTTTCACTGGCACGGCGAGACCTTCGACCTCCCGCCGGGCGCCGTCCGCCTCGCTGGAAGCGCCGGATGCCGCAACCAGGCGTTCCAGATCGGGAAAAACGGGATCGGGCTCCAATTCCACCTCGAAACAACACCGGAATCCGCGGACCGGATCATCCGGCACTGTCGCGGCGACATCGTCAGCGGACCCTACATCCAGACCGAAGCGGCCATGCGGGGTACGCCGGCCTCGGCATATCACGCCGCCAACAGGCTCATGGGCGACCTGCTCTCCTATGTCACCCGGCCTGCCGGATGACGGGGGAGGTGCCTGTGTCAGGGCGATCCGAAATTCATCCCCCCGCCGAAGGGGGACCCGTGGGGGTTTTCGATTCCGGCATGGGGGGGCTGTCCGTGCTCCGGGAGATCCGGAAGGCCCTGCCCCGGGAGGACCTGCTCTATGTGGCCGACTCGGGATACGCGCCCTACGGCGACCGGCCCAGGGACTTCATCGAGCGCAGGGCAGAGGCCATTGCCGACTTTTTCCTGAGGCGCGGGGTCAAGGCCATCGTCGCGGCCTGCAACACCGTCACGGGGGTCGCCATCGAAGGGCTCCGGGCCCGCTGCCCCGTCCCGGTGGTGGCCATAGAGCCGGCCATCAAGCCCGCCGCCGGCATGACGAAATCCGGGGTGGTCGGGGTGCTCGCCACCAGCAGGACCATCGACAGCCCGAGGGTCTCCCGCCTGATCTCCCTTTACGGCAGCGGGGTCCGGGTATTGCTGCAGCCCTGCCCGGGGCTTGTTGAGCGGGTCGAGCGGGCGGAGCTCGAAAGCCCGGCAACCGGCGCCCTGGTGGAGCGGTATGTCGCCCCGATGCTGGAGAAGGGGGCGGACACCATCGTCCTGGGATGCACCCACTACCCCTTCCTGAACCCCTTGATCCGGGCCATCGCAGGCCCAGGCATCACCGTGATCGACCCGGCCGCCGCGGTCGCAAGGGAGCTGGGCCGGCGCTTGAGGGCCGGCCATAT
>NZ_JBGSQX010000162.1:0-4003 GCF_041737845.1 Desulfococcus sp. | reverse complement strand
CCGCCGCCTGCGGCGGACCCATCCGCCCCGGGGCGCGGATATTCCAGGGGGCCCGACGCCCGACGCCATCGCGCCATCAATCCCGTGAGCACCGCATGGATGGCGGTGTCCTCCTCCCGCCGCAGAGGGCCTTCGGACCGGGGGCCGCTCTCGAAAAGGCCGCCCCACACGTCGGCCTTCAATGCCGCAAGCCGGGGAAAAAATTGGTCCTCGGGGGGGCATTCGCCCGCCATGCCGGCCGCCACCAGGTCAACACCCAACTGGAAAGCCCGCCGATACAGCGCCTCCTCCGGTTCGGACCAGGCCTCCCCGCCGCCTGCCACCTCGGAGCGGAAAAGATTCTCCGTCAGCGCGGCCAGGTCCGCCCCGCCGGGTTCGGCCCCATGGCGGGAGATCTCCTGGACCACCGACGCCACGGCATCGTCCAGCATATCCGCCGTGGGGTGGTGCCGTGCCATGAGTGCCCCGCACTGAAGGGTTCCCAGGAAAAAGACCCCGTAGAACGGCGCCTGGTCGGGGCAGACGGCGCTGCGGCCCGGCATGCCCCGGGCGGCCCCTTCGATCCATGCGATGTCAAACGCCCACAGAAACGGGAGGCGGGCAGCCTCATGGCCGAAGGTGATGTGGACGGCGTCTAAAGAGAATCCCAGATCCGGAGGCCGCAGGGACTGCAGCCTCGGAAAAACGAGTCGTGAGAGCGCCTCCAGAAAACAAAGGTTCAGGTAAAGGGATTCGCTGTCTTTTCGGGGAGATGTGTGGAAGAAGAGGCCATTCTGACGGCCTCCGGCGATCGGGCTCGGACGTCCGACCCGGCCTTCCCGCAGGCTTGCCGGGGCTCTGGAGGACACCCCGAAGACCTGGTGGAAGAATTCGAGCGCGCGGATCGCTTCAGCCTCAAAAATCGCCATGATGGACCTCCCCCCCACGTTGCTCGGTAGAATTCGCTTCTTGCGCCGCGGCAGCGGGCGCAAAGGGTAAGGCAGCAGGAAAAGGGATTCGCTGAAAAACCAAAAAGGGACGTTCAATGATGCCTGAAGAGTTGATAGCCCTGACTGAACGTCCGAATAGAATCATCGGTTGGGGCGTGACGTCGATGCTGAAATAATATTTACCAACGGCCGCTGTTTGTCAAGATACTTCTCTTTCGGGGACCGGGGAATCGAAGGCCGCCGGGAGGCCTCTCCCATGGGGTCCGGGTCTATATTTCACCGACGCTGGACCGCTCGATCCATCCGAATTTTTCTTCAGAATACCGAACGCGGTAATAGCCCTCTTTCTCCCGCTCGATCCTCACCCTGGCGCCGGCGTGGAGCCGGAAGAGCTCCGTCGCCCGATCCGTCAGGCCCGAGCGGACGGGCGCCTCCTCGGCAAGGATCACGCCCTCCTTGACAAATGCGGCCTCGTAGGCGTTGTGGCCCGCCGTCAGCACCGAGACGGCCGCCAGCAGGAAAATCGCCCCCGCGAGCGTCTTCCTGCGGGTCGATCTCAAGCCCCGGCGCGGGAGGAGGGCGAGCCAGAGGGCGCCGTTCAGGAAGACCGAAAGCCATTGGATCTGCTCCGGCGTGAAAAGATATTTCCAGAAAAACAGAATCCGCCGGAAGGAAGCCTCCGGTCCCTGCTCATCCCGGGTGAGGGAAAGGGCGTAGTCATGATTGAATCTCAGGTCCGGATCATGAGGCATGCGCCGGAGCGCCCTTTCATACCACAGGACGGCATGCCCCAGGCTTCCCTGCTTCAGGTATGCATTCCCCAGGTTGTAGCAGAGTTTCCCGGTTTGAATGCCCCTGTCGGCGAGGGTTTGGAAGGCCTGGGCCGACTGCCTGAACTCACCGGCCTCGTAAGCGGCAACACCCTTCCGGAAAAGGGCTTCCGGGTCGTCGCCGGCAAATGCCGGGCTCCCCGCCAGCAGCAGGATCAAGGCCGCGGCGAGGCCATATCTCAGCATCTTTTTCTTCATGGGAGGAGTTTCCTGACCATCCGCCGGGTTTCTTCCAGAAGCGCCTCTCCGGCATCTCGATCCCTGACGCCGCCGCCGTACCTGGCGGACTCGATCCGCTCCAGAAGGGTTGCGGCGGCTTCGGCCGCCTCGCCCGTGAACCCCTGATGGATCAAAATCCCGGAAACCTCGGCGGAGGTGAGGGAGAGGCCTGCGGAACCGGTCCGGGACAGGACCGCCGCCACCAGCCCCCGGTAGAGGCACCCCCAGAAGTCGTCGTCCGAAGGAGAGAGCGATGCGGCCTCCCGCATCGCCTTTTCAGCCTTTTCGGCCATCATCCGGCCGGGGTCCGTCTCCTTCTTCAGACGCGCCATGGCAAACCGGGCCGCGGCCCACAGGAAGGGGGGAAGAGCCAGCATGGCCGCAAAAAGGGCAGAGGAGATCGGACGCCGCTCACTGACGGCATCCCTCCCGTCCTTCAGGGGCAGGATGTCCCGCCCCACAAACGCCACTTCGCTCTTGGACGGGGACGGCGCCGGGGAGGCGGCCCGGATATCCTCGGTCCGGTCGGCGGGCCGAACGCTTAAGCTGAAGGCGGGGGTTTTCCGCACCACATAGCCTCCCCTGGAAACATCGAAATAGACCCATTCCAGGGACCCAAGGTCGTACGTCCCCGCCGCAACGGGAACCAGGGCCGACCGGAAGACCTTTTTCCCGGAATAGCCTTCCCCGGTCAGGCGGATCTCCTCCTCGGGCGTGTCGTCGTAGACCTTGAAGGCGTCGCCCAGCCGGATCTCGGGCGGTCCGGCGTCCATGATGTTCCCCGCGCCCCGGATGGTGAATGCGAAGGTGGTGGAATCCCCGACCCGGACCTCCGACGACGCCAGTTCGGCATCGATGTCGAACCTGCCGACCAGCCCGGAGAACTTCCCCTGCCCGGTGTAGGGCGGCAGCGGCTTCACGAAGACGGCAACCGGTTCCGTCCGGAGGACCCTGGGGGCCAGGCGGCCGGATCTCATGCCGAAAAACGGGTCTTCGAAAAAAGAATCCCGCCGGCCGGACTGCCGGACGACATCGCAGGTGAGGACGGCCGATGGGATGGTTTTTTTGCCGCCGCCCACGGGGATCAGGAGGAAGGCGACCTCGGTCACGCGAAAATCGAGGCCCCCGGAAACGGCGTTGTATTCCTTCCGCTCCTCCAGCTCCCGGACGGTGAATCCGGGGAAATCGGGCCGCTGGAATTTCGCGTTGGCGATCCGGGCCCGCTGCCATACCCGGAAGGTGTATCGGATCTGCTGGCTCTCAAAAGGCGCGGTTTCGGACACGTCCGCCTCGACAAAAAGATCCTGGGGGTCCATCCGGCTCCGGTCCGCGGGCATCCGGGTCACGATTGCGGAGAGCTCGGGGGTGCGGAGGGTCTCCCCGTCCGCCTGCACCGGCAGGGGCGGGATCGTGAGCCGCCCCTCCCTCAGGGGAACGAGGGCATAGGTGTAGACCGTTTCCTGGGAGAACTGCCCGTTGACCATCCGGATGCTGGTGCTGCTACCCCGGGAGAGGACCTTGAAATCGGAGATGCCGTCCGTGTCCACCTCCCCCTTGCCGCCGCGGAGGGTTACCTGGAGCACCAGGGACTCCTCCATGGCCAGGGCGGTCCGGTCGAGGGATGCCTGAACGCTCACGCCGGCCATCGCCGCAGCGGGCGCCAGGATCGCCGCCGCCACGATCCAACACAATCTGTTTCTCATAATTATTCCCTGATGTCGAGGTTTCGCAGGCCGTTTTCGGACGGATCACCAATCCCGATCCACCGCGCGCTTCCCGTAGTCGGGCATGAGGGCGCGGCCCGGCTGGTCCTTCAGGCGGTTCAGCATTCTTTCGGCCTGGCTGCCCGCCATGCCATCGGTTTCCCCTGCGCCCTCCGTCCCCTCCTGGGGGCCCGCCCCTTCCTCCCCCCCGTCCCGGGGCGCCGTTTCCCTGTCCCCCGCCTCCGTGTCGGATGCCCCGGGGTCCTGGCGGTTTTGCTCCCCGCTCTCCCGCTGTCCCCCGTCCGGGAGGGGCGGCTCCGGG
>NZ_JBGSQX010000018.1:0-172659 GCF_041737845.1 Desulfococcus sp. | reverse complement strand
CGGCCATGGCGCCGGGCGCCGGCCCGACGGCCCTGATCCTGAGCCGCCAGAAGCTGCCGGTGATCGACCGGGAGGCCTTCGCCGACGCCGCAGGTCTTGCCAAAGGCGGATATGTCCTGTCGGACTGTGAGGGGACGCCCGAGATCCTCCTCATCGGCACCGGCGCCGAGGTCCACCTCGTCCTGGCGGCCCAGAAGCGGCTGGCGGAACAGGGCATCCGTGCCCGGGTGGTCAATCTGCCCTCCTGGGAGCTGTTTGAACAGCAGGATGCGGCCTACCGGGAGGCGGTGCTTCCGTCGGATGTGCAGACGCGCCTTGCCGTCGAAGCCGGCCAGACCCTGGGATGGGAGCGATACGCCGGCCGCCGCGACGCCGTCATCGGCATCGAGACCTTCGGCACCTCCGCGCCCGGCGGCCTGGTTCTGGAGCGCTACGGTTTCACGGTGGACAACGTCGTGGAGAGGGCCCTCTCGCTGCTGAAGCGATAGCCCGGGGCATCCGGCGTGGGCGTGGGCGTCCGCCCTGTCCGCCGCCGGGGTCACCCCAGGAGTCGGAGGATCCGGCGCGTGGTGTATTCGCCCGTGTCGGCAAGCCCGTCCATGGGGATGAAATCGACGGCGTTGGACGAGAAGATGCAGGTGACGGAGGCGGGGAAATCCTCGTCAGCCTCGTAGAAAATATAGCAGAGGGCGATCTTGGGCAGGGGCATCACCCGGAAGGCGAGATCGCCTCCCACGGGGCCGACGTCGGTGCTCCCGCCCATCGTTTCCAAAATCCGGGGCAGGTGCTCCCGGACGGCCTCCACATGGGGGACGAGGGGCTCCTGGGTGTAGGCCGCGAAGGCCCCCACATAGGGCATGCTGCCCGGAAAATCCTTGAAGGCCTTGAACGGGGCCATGACCATGGGGCGGGAATCGGCGCCCAGGGCGTAGAGGGAGATGACGATCCCCACCGGCCCCGTCTGCTTCACGCCCGACAGGAAGATGCCCGCGGGAGAGATGCGGCAGGGCTCGCCGAAGGCCGAAAAAGAGACGCCGTCGCCGTCTGCCGCCCCCGGCAGCCGTGCTTCTAAATTCGCCGCGGCCCCGGGTTTGGCGAAAAGGGTGCCGATGTTGTTCTGAACGATGGCGGCGTAGTTGTCCTTCATGGTGTTTTCCTCGCTTGAACCCTTGTCAGGATCCAGTAAAGTCCCCCGGCGGCGGCCATTCCCGGAAGGGACCCGCCGACGGGGTATTTCATCACGGCGATGAGTTCGAACACGCCGAAGCCCACGGCCCAGGCCGCGACGGCGGCCACGTTGAAGCCGTTCCAATACCAGTAGGCCCCGCCGACCCTGTAGATCTCCCGGAGGTCGATCCGCTGTTTCCGAAGGATGAAATAATCGGTGAGCACCACCCCGAAGAGGGGTATGAACATGGCCCCGATGAACAGGAGGAAGTTTTCGTACTGCTCCGGCGGAAAGACGAGGGCCAGGGCGATGGAGAGGAGCCCCGCGATCCACATGAGGGTCCGGGCCTTGAGCCTCCGGGAGATGTTCAGCATGGAGCAGGTGGCCGAATAGATGTCCGGAAAGTCGGAGGTGATGGTGGAAAAGATCACCAGGATCAGGGCCGGGACGGCCAGGCCGATCTTCCCCATCATCGTCAGCAGCAGCATGGCCGGGTCGGTGTCGCCGGTGACCAGGGTGGCGGAGAGGCCGATGACGTACATCCACGAGGAGACGATGAAATATCCCCACCAGGTGCTCCAGAAGGCGGGGCCCGTCCGCCGGCTGAACCGGGAATAGTCGGCGACGAGTGGCAGCCAGGAAATGGGCATGGCGATGACCAGGTCGAGGCCGATCATGAAGGGGATCCCGCTGCCTTTCGGCGGGAGGGCGCTTTGGCCCAGCTCCCGCATGGAGACCCATGTCATCAGGACGACGATGAACAGCAGGGCCACCACCGAGGTGTTCTGGAGGACCTTCCAGAGCGGCCTCCCGGTGCACAGCGCCCAGAGCAGGGTCCCCATGCCGATGGTGACGACCCAGAAGCGGCTGTCGGCCAGGAGGCCGCCCGCCTGCGCCCCCAGCATGGCCCCCGCCTGCCCCCCGATGATGAGCATGATGGCCGCCCACCCGATGAGCTGGATGATGTTGAGCACCGCCGCGATGTCCGCGCCCCGGAGCCCGAAGGCGGGCCGAATGGAGACCATCGACGGGATGCCGTGGGTGGAGCCGATCATCCCGCCCAGACCCATGAGGGTGTTGCCGATGAGATGCCCCAGGAGAATGGCCCAGATCCCCATCCCGAGGCCCATGGGGGCGAGAAACCCGCCGGCCCAGATCTCGGCCAGGGAAATGGCCACGCCCGCCCACAGGAGAAAATAGTCCACGCTGCCGAGATTTCTGTCTTTTGCCGCAATCGGTTGAATATCCACGGTGTCTGCCTGTCTGTTGGGGGAAAAGGAATATCGAATCCGCCTTGTAATCCATTTGCTCCGGGGATTCAATCAAAGATTTGCCGTCCATGGCCCTTCGGATGGACCGCTGCGTCAGTTTTTTCTTGTGTTTTGCGCCGGAGTTTGCAAAACATTTCGATTAACATTTGGCAGTTATCCTTCAGGCGACGGCCCCGGAAGGCGCCTGAGGGGGGATCGATTTGAAAGAGGCGATCCGAACCAGACAGTCGAGGTGAACTGGAGATGAGTGTGGAACACGAAGAGATGCCGTTTGACGTGCTGTTTGTCGGCGGCGGGCCGGCCTGCCTTGCCGGGGCCATCCGGTTGATGCAACTGGCCCGTGAGAACCATATGGAACTGGAGATCGCCCTGATCGAGAAGGGCGCCGAGATCGGCGCTCATGCCGTGAGCGGGGCGATCCTGAACCCCGCGGCCCTCCGGGAACTGATGCCGGATTACGCGGACCGGGGATACCCCATGGAGGGCGTCGTCAGGGGGGATGCCTTCTACTTCCTCACGCCGGACCGGCATTACCGGATTCCCTTCGTCCCGAAACAGATGCACAACACGGGGCACCACATCATCAGCCTGTCGCGGTTCACCCGGTGGCTGGGGGCCGTCGCGGAGGAGATGGGGGTGAACGTCTTCCCGGGCTTCACCGGAATGGAGGTGCTCTATGGGCCGGACGGCAGGCGGATTGCGGGCGTCCGGACCGGGGACAAGGGGATGGACAAGGACGGAAAGCCCAAGACCAATTTCGAGCCGGGCATCGACCTCACGGCCAGGGTCGTCGTTTTCGGCGAAGGGGCCCGGGGAAGCCTCATGAAAGATCTCGCGGCAAGGCTGGGCCTCTTCGCGGGCAGGGAGCCCCAGGTCTTCGAAACCGGGATCAAGGAGGTGATCCAGCTTCCCGAGGAAAATTTCTTCAAGGCGAGCCCGATAAACGACATCCACCTGATGGGCTACCCCCTGGGGATGGACCCGCCGGGCGGCGGATTCATCTACGAGATGGACGGCAACCGCGCCGCCGTGGGGTACCTGACCGCCCTTTGCTACGAAAATCCCCACCTCGATCCCTACGAGGAATTTCTCAAGTTCAAGCAGCACCCGTTTGTCGCGGACATCCTGAAGGGCGGCAAGGTGGTGGAGCAGGGGGCACGCACCGTCTCCACCGGCGGGCTTTTCTCCATGCCGCGGCTCGCCGTGGACGGCGGCATGTTCATCGGCGGGGCCGCCGGCATGCACAACACCCCGGCGCTCAAGGGCATCCATGTGGCCATGAAGTCGGGCATGCTGGCGGCGGAGGCGTGCCTCACGGCGCTCCGGCAGGACCGCTGCGATGCCGAAACCCTGGGGGCCTACCCGCGGGGTTTTCAGGAGAGCTGGGCCGGGCGGGAGATGATCGAGGGGCGGAATTTCGCCCAGGGGCTCGCCAAAAAAGGCATCCTGAAGCTGATCTACCTCGGGTCCCAGTATCTCAGCGGCGGGCGCGGCGTGAGGGATTTCATGCCCCTTGAGGAGGACTTCCGCACCCTCGTTCCGGCAGGCAAGGCGGTCCCGCCCGAGCGGGTCGACCCCAGAACCCTGGACGGGATCCTCCATATCGACAAACTGACCGGCGTCTACCTTTCCAAGACCCTGCACCGGGAGGACCAGCCGCCCCATCTGATCGTCCACGACCGGGACCTCTGCGTCCGGGTCTGCTACCCGACCTATGGGAGCCCCTGCACCCGGTTCTGCCCCGGAAACGTCTATGAGATGGCGTCGGATGAGAAGACCGGAAGGATGCAGCTCAAGCTCAACCCCTCCAACTGCTTCCACTGCAAGACCTGTGATATCAAGGATCCTTACGAAAATATCACCTGGACCTGCCCGGAAGGCGGGGAGGGGCCGGGATACACCCTCGTCTGATGGGTCGGGGGGCGGCGCCCGCCTGCGTCCCCCCCCGAATCCATGACGGCATCAGTACCTCCACCACGAAGGAGATGGCGGTGATTTCCAGGAACCATCCACGCCGGCCGGGCGCCGGTTTTACCGGTATCGGGCTCCTCTTGTCATTCTGGATTACGGTCGCCGTGGCTGTTTCGGCCGAGATCCCTTCCAGAACGGCCGACCAGCCCGGCGTGGAGAAGCCGGAGCGCCATGGGAGGGAACGGCCCGACCTGCCCCCCTTCATCGAGGATGAGCCGCGGCAGGCACCGCTCAGGACCATGCCCGAGCCGCCGCCGGAGGGATCGACGCACCCGGCCTCGCCCCGGGTCTTCGTCCGGGCGATCCGGTGGTCCGGAAACACCGTTTTTTCCGATGACGACCTCTCCCGGCTCGCCGGGGATGTCCTGAACCGGGAGATCTCCTTCGCGGAGCTGGAGGCGCTGCGGCTGCAGGTGACCCGGCACTATATCGAGCGCGGGTATGTCAATTCCGGGGCCGTCATCCCGGATCAGAAGGTGGATTCAGGCGAAATCCGGATCCACATTGTCGAAGGCCGGCTCGCGGAGGTCCGGGTTTCGGGAAACAGTCGACTCCAGACGCCCTACATCCGAAGCCGCCTCATGACGGGGGCCGGCACGCCCCTCAATCTCAACGACCTTCAGGCGGAGGTTCAGATTCTCCATCAGAATCCCCTCATCGACCAGGTCAACGCCGAACTCAGCCCCGGACTTCGCCTGGGAGAGGCGATCCTGGACGCCGAGGTGGCGGAAGCCCCGCCCTACGTTCTGGGGGTTGAGGTCAGCAACCGGTGGTCCCCCCGGGTGGGCTCGACGGGGGGGGAACTGTACACGGCCCATCGAAACCTCTCCGGGTGGGGGGATACCCTGGGGCTCCGCTACGGGATGACCCGGGGTCTCCAGGAGGTGCTCGCCTACTATATCCTCCCCGTCACCCCGCGCGACACCCTTCTTAAATTCCGATACGAGTACACCGATTCGGATGTGGTCGAGGAGCCCTTCGACGACCTCGACATCACGGGCAGGGCCGACACCTTCGCGGTGGAGATCGCCCACCCGTTCTACCGGACGCCCACCCGCGAACTCACCATAGCCCTCCGGGGCGAGGTCCGCCACAGTGAAACCACCCTGCTGGGCGAGCCCTTCTCCTTCTCGCCGGGCGTAGCGGACGGGGAGAGCGATGTCTCGGTGGTCCGCTTCACCCAGGACTGGCTTTCCCGCAGCCGGACCCAGGTCATTGCCGTCCGCTCCGTGTTCAGCGTCGGCCTCGATGCCTTCGGTGCCACCATCCATGACGGCGGTCTTCCCGACGGGAGGTTCTTTGCGTGGCTGGGGCAGTTTCAGTGGGCGGGCCGGATGCCGGCCCTGGGCGGAAGCCAGCTTATTTTCCGGACGGACATGCAGTTCTGCGACCAGCCGGTGCTGCCCCTGGAAAAGTTTTCCGTGGGCGGTGCAACCAGCGTCAGGGGATATCGCGAGGATGAATTCGTCCGGGACAACGCCGTGGTCGCCTCCCTGGAGTTGCGGTATCCCGCCTTTCGGCTGCCCGTCCCCGGTCTTTCCAAAACCGGCGAGGACGGCATGGTCCAGCTCGCGGCCTTCGCCGACGGGGGGTGGTCCGAGAACGTGGATACGGAGACCTTCGGCCCCCGGACGATCGCAAGCGCCGGCCTGGGGTTCCGGTGGGACCCGTCGCCCGGGCTGCATGCCCATCTCTATTGGGGAATCCCCTTCCGGGATATCGATTACGGCAACGACGACCTCCAGAATGACGGCATCCATTTCCAGGTGAACTGCCTGATCTTCTGAAGGCCGTGCTTTAACGCCGTCCGGGCGTGCATTATTTTAGGAAAGCGGGGTTGGGTTCGAACGCATGTCTTTCGGCGGAGGGATCCGTGATCGGAGAGGATGCGCCGATGAGGGCGGCGGAAAAGCAGGGACGGGAGGGGCCGGGGAATTGATGGACATCCTGGTAAAGATCGGGCTGGTGATGGTTGGCGGAAGCCTGGGCGCCCTGTTCCGGTACGGCTTCGCCCTGGCCGGAGCCCGGTGGCTCGGGGTCCGCTTCCCGTGGGGGACCCTGCTGGCCAACCTGACCGGGTGCTTTCTGATCGGGGCGGCCTTTGCCCTGGGGGAGCGCACCGAGATCCTGCCGCCCTCCGCCCGGCTCTTTTTCGTCACCGGTTTTTTAGGGGCGTTCACGACCTTCTCCACCTATGCCCTGGAGTCGGTCAATTATCTCCGGGCCGGCAGCTACGCCGCGCTTGCCAGCTTTCTCGCCAACAACATCGGCGGCGGGGTGCTGGTGGTGGCCGGGTATGCGGTGATTCACATCATCCTGGAAGGAGGAAGATAACATGACCATCCGATACAGCGTCATTGAAATCTTCACCAGTGAGGGCGCAAGATGCCATAACCGCGTTCTGTACGAGGAGGTCCTGGCCTTTGTCCGGGGCCTGAAGATCGCGGCCCGGTGCACGGTGACCCGGGGCACCGACGCGTGCTACGAGGACGGCGGAACCGCGACCCAGAATATCGTCGATTTATCCTACAACCTGCCCCTCAAGATCGAGATCATCCTCCCGTCGGCCGAGCTGGATCCGGTGATGGAGGTGCTCGAGCAGATGGTCTGCGAGGGAATTGTGGGGGTCCGGGAACTGAGCGTCTACTGGCATAAGGCCAAAAAGCGCCTCCTGCCGCCCCAGATCAAGGTCCGGGACGTGATGACCGCAACGCCCAAAAGGGTTCATCGGAACACGCCGGTGGACGAGGTAGTCCGTCTCCTCTTATCTTCCACGTTTACCGGCGTGCCGGTGGTGGATGAACAGGACCGGCCCGTGGGCCTCATCTCCCAGAGCGACCTGATCTATCGGGCGGGGATGCCCATGCGCCTGGCCCTCATGGCCAATTCCGAGCCGGAGCGGGTCGACGGGATCCTGAAATCGCTTGCGGAGATGACGGCCGAGGCCATCATGACCCGGCCCGACGTCCATATCCAGGAGGACGCGCTCATGGCGGACGGCGTCAACCTGATGCTCGAAAAAAAGGTCAAGCGCCTCCTGGTGGTGGATGCGTGGGGAAAGCTCACCGGGATCGTCTCGCGCATGGACATTTTTCAAACCATCACCCGGGAGTCGCCCGACTGGAAGGCCGTTCGGAGAGGCGAAATCAAGATGGCAGACGCCCATTTCGTCTCCGACATCATGCGGCGGGACACCCAGACGGTCTCGCCCGACGCCCCGGTGGAGGAGGTCCTCCACCTGATCGACGCCGACGACATCCAGCGGGTGGCGGTGGTGGACGAGGCGGGGCGTCTTCTGGGCCTCATCTCCGACCGGAATCTTCTTTCGGCCTTTTCCGACGATCAGCCGGGCATCTGGCGGTACCTGACGCGGTTCCTCCCGTTTGCCGAGAAGGGGCAGCGCGAGAAGGCATTGCAGGAGCGGCTCCGCAGCCGGAAGGCCGGGGAGGTGATGAAAACGGAGATAGTCACCGTCCGGGAGGATGCCTTTATCGAGGACGCCATTCAGATCATGACCGAAAAAGGGTTCAAGCGCCTCCCGGTCGTGGACGAAGACGGCATCTACCGGGGAATGATCAACCGGGATTCCCTCCTGCGGGCGGGCTTCGAAAACCGGGCCTGACGGGCCCTGGAAACTTTCGTTAGAAAAATCAGCTTCACGAGGAAGAAATGCCGATATACGAATTCTATTGCAGGGAATGCCATACGATTTTCAGCTTCTTTTCGAGATCCATCGACACGACCACCTGCCCCGCCTGCCCGAAATGCGGGGTGCCCCGCCTGACGCGCCAGGTGTCGCTCTTTGCGGTCACGGGCAAGGCCAGGGAGAAAAGCGAGATGGACGATCTTCCCATCGACGAGTCCCAGATGGCAAAGGCCATGGCGGTGCTCGAAAAGGAGGCCGACCGGATCGATGAAAACGATCCGAGGCAGGCGGCGGGCCTGATGCGGAAACTGAGCGATATGACGGGGCTTCAGCTCGGCCACGGCATGGAAGAGGCCCTGGCGCGCATGGAACGCGGCGAGGACCCGGAGGCCATCGAATCGGAGATGGGGGATCTTCTCGAAGGGGAGGACCCGTTTCTCCTGCAAGGCAAGAAAAAGGGGGGCTCCTCGGGGCGGCAGAAAGCGCCCCGGCGGGACGAGACCCTGTATGATCTCAAGCCTGAGTAGTTTTGATACCGGGGTTTCCCTTGGTCAAGGTTTGCGCGCAGGATTTGCTTGGCAATGCTTTTGCTCGATAATTTAGAGAAAAATCTATATTTAAAACAAAGTCGCGATTTTTTTCATCCTAACAATTAGGCCAGCAATGGACCCACTCCAACTGAAGTCTATGATGGATGCGTGTTCTGAAGGAGAGCCTGCCGCCATTGAGGATTTTCCGCACCCGACCGGTGTTCCGTTGCGCCCCACATCCGCACGCGATGCCCGACATTCGCTTTACCATCATTGACACCATAACGTTTTAGCGTTATAATGCTATCCTAAAAAAGGAGCATGGTGTTATGGCAACTGAGGCAAAGCGGGTTACCGTCTATTTCAACCCGGATATTCACAAGGCCTTGAGGCTCAAAGCCGTTGAGACCTCTCGGACCGTATCCGATCTTGTCAATGAAGCCGTCCGGGAAGCCCTCGCAGAGGATGCGGAGGATATCAGGGCCTTTGATGAACGGGCTGATGAACCTCTGATCAGCTACGAAGAGATGATCAAGAGGCTTAAAGAAGATGGGCGGATATAGGGTTTTCTTTAAAAAATCGGTTCAAAAAGACCTTTCCGTCATTCCAAAAAAAGACCTGAAAAAAATTCTCAAAAGGATTCAAAGCCTGGAGGATGACCCACGGCCAACGGGGTGCGAAAAGTTGACCGGCCAAGAGCGCTACCGGCTTCGACAGGGGCGATATCGTATTTTGTACTCAATCCAAAACGATGAACTCTCCATTTGGATTGTGAAAGTCGGGCATCGCAAAAACATTTATCGCTGAAGCCAACATCGATTCAGGGATAGGGATCAGTACTCAAGCAAGGCACCCTGTACGAACTCAACCCGGAGTGCGGGAAAGGAGGGCTCATGGAAAAAGCGATTCTTGACCGTCTGGAGGTCCGGACGGGGGACATCACCCGTTTGAGTGCAGACGCCATCGTCAACGCGGCCAACAGCTCGCTTCTGGGCGGGGGCGGGGTGGACGGCGCCATACACCGGGCCGCGGGGCCGGGGCTTCTTGCCGAATGCCGGACCCTGGGCGGATGCCCGACGGGGGAGGCCAGAATCACCCGGGGCTACCATCTCCCGGCAAAATATGTGATCCACACCGTGGGGCCGGTCTACAAGGGCTCCCCCGAGGACCCGCTGCTGCTCGCGCGGTGCTATGAAAATTCCCTTCTGCTCGCGTCTGAACGCGGGCTTGATACCGTCGCGTTTCCGGCCATCAGCTGCGGCGTCTACGGATATCCCATGGACGAAGCCTGCCGCGTCGCCGTTTCGGCCGTGGCCAGATTCTTGAAAAGCCATCCGCTTCCGGAGCGGGTGATCTTCATGCTCTTTTCGGAGGATGCGCGGAAGGTTTACGAAGCCTGCCTGCAAGCGACGGCATGACGGCGGAACGGCGGCGGCGCCCGGGGCGGACGCGTCGCCTCTTTCCTTGACATCACCGGGGGTTTGGTCTATGAAAGGCTCCTTGTCCGGTGACACGCGCGTTGCCGAAGATCCCTGTTCAAGAAGATCCCTGTTCAAACAGACCCAAACGGTCAACTTGTGAAGACGATGAAAAAAAAGAGCGGTGTGGAAAATATCAGGAATATCGGCATCATCGCCCATATCGACGCCGGAAAGACGACTGTCACCGAACGGATTCTCTATTACACCGGGAGGTCCCATAAGCTGGGCGAGGTTCACGACGGCGAGGCCGTCATGGACTGGATGACCGATGAGCAGGAGCGGGGGATCACCATCACCTCCGCCGTGACCACCTGCCCCTGGAAGGGCCGGGACATCCAGATCATCGACACCCCGGGCCATGTCGATTTCACCATCGAGGTCGAGCGGTCCCTCCGGGTCCTGGACGGCGCGGTGGGCGTCTTCTGCGCCGTCGGCGGGGTCGAGCCCCAGTCGGAGACCGTCTGGCGCCAGGCCGACAAATACCATGTGCCCAAGATGGCCTTCATCAATAAAATGGACCGGATCGGCGCCGATTTTTTCGGCACCGTCGAGATGATGCAGGCGCGGCTCCATGCCCGGCCCCTGTTGCTCCAGCTCCCGGCGGGCATCGAGGACAGCTTCTCGGGCGTGATCGACCTTGTCCGCATGAAGCAGACCACCTGGAGAAACGAAGATCTCGGGGCCACCTTCGACGAGACGGAGATCGACCCCCGTTTTCTGGACGAGGCCGTATCCTACCGCGAAAAGCTGGTCGAAACCCTGGCCGAGACAGACGATGTCCTCATGGAGGCCTACCTGGCGGAGCAGGAGATCACCGAAGCCCAGCTTTACGGGGCGATCCGAAGGGCGACCATCGCCATGTCGCTGGTGCCGGTCCTGTGCGGTTCGGCCTTGAGAAACAAGGGCATTCAGCCCCTACTGGACGCCATCGTCAATTTCATGCCCAGCCCGGAGGACGTCCCGCCCATCCTCGGCACGAACCCCCTGACGGGCGATGAGGTCAAGTGCCTGCCGTTGGACAACCGGCCCCTTGCAGCCCTGATCTTCAAGGTGTCCATGATGGAGGGCCGAAAACTCACCTTTGTGAGGGTCTACAGCGGGAAGCTGAAGGCAGGCGAGGATGTTTTCAACACCAACCTCAACAAAAAGGAGAAGCTCTCCCGCATTCTCAAGATGCATGCCAACAAGCGGGAGCGGATCGAGACGGCCGGCCCGGGAAGCATCGTGGGTGCCGTGGGCCTCAAGGATTCCGGGACGGGGGAGACCCTCTGCCACCCGGATCATCCGGTCCTCCTCGAGAATATCGAGTTTTACGAGCCCGTGATCTCCATCGCCATCGAGCCCAAGACCCATTCGGACCAGGAGAAAATGGATCAGGTCCTGGCCAAATTCGTCGCCGAAGACCCGACCCTCAAGGTGCGGATGGACGAGGACACGGGCCAGACCATTCTGTCGGGGATGGGGGAGCTTCACCTGGAGATCATCATCAGCCGGATGATGCGGGAATTCAGCACCAGCGTCAGCGTCGGAAAGCCCCAGGTGGTCTACCGGGAAACCATTGCCCATGCGGCCGAAGCGACCGCGGTGTTCGACAAGGATGTCGCCGGCCAGCACCACTTTGGCGAGGTGCGCCTCAAATTGCGGCCCCTGGAGCGCGGGGCCGGGGTCCGCTTCGTGTCGGAGCTGACCGGCGAGGCGATCCCTGGGATATTCATCCCGGCCGTGCGGGAAGGGGTGGCGCAATCCCTGGGAAGCGGTTCGTTGATGGGGTATCCGGTGACGGACATCGAGGCGGTGCTCCTGGGCGGCGCATGGAAAGAATCCCAGGGGACCGAACTGGCCTTTCGCGTCAGCGCCTCCATGGCTTGCAAGGAGGCCATGGCCAAGGCCGGCCCCTATCTCCTCGATCCCATTATGCGGGTGGAGATCCTTGTTCCCGAGTCCTTCATGGGAGAGGTGATCGGCGATCTCAATTCACGGAAGGGGAAGATCGAGGCCATCGACATCCAGCGGGGCGTCCAGGTCATCAAGGCGGTCGTGCCGCTGGCCAACATGTTCGGGTATTCGACGAGCCTTCGGTCGGCGACCCAGGGGCGGGGCACCTTCACCATGCAGTTCTCCCATTTTGACCGGAACTGAACGGCGCGGCGCGCGTCCGCTGCCGGGGCCTGGGTGTCCTGACGGTCGACGATTCTTCTTCCTCCTCCTTGGCGGCCATTTCTTCCTTTCGCGCCGCTGACAGCATCTCCTCCGCCTCGGCTTTCTGGCGTGGATCCTGGGAGTGCTTGATCACCTGCCGGAGGTGAAACGCCGCCGTTTTCATATCGCCCCGGTCGTGATAGTACCTCCCCAGATAATAATGGGCGTCGCCCATCCGGCCTTCCTTTCCATAGGCCTCGCCCAGGTATTTGAATGCCTGGACATAGTCGGGCTGCTTTTCCAGAACCGTCCTCAGGGTGTCCGCCGCCTGGGCGTTTTCTTCCAGTTCGAGCTGGGTCCGCCCCAGCAGGAAAAAGGTTTCAAAGTCATTCGGATCGATGCCTTTGCTCCCCTCCAGGGCCGCGCGGGCCGCCTCGTACTGGCCGTCCATGAAGGCGATCTCCCCCATATCCTTCAGCATGACGGCGTCGAAGGGATTTTTCTCCAGCGCTTTCCTGACCTGGCGCAGGCCCTCCTTCGGCTGGCTGTTTCGGGCCAGGGCGATGCCGTAGCCGTGGCGGATCATCGGGTCGTCCGGGGATGCCTCGACGGCGGCCGTCATCTTCCGGAGGGCCGCGGTGGAATCCCCGTAGCCGGCGGTGAGGCGGGTCCGCACCCGGATGAACTCGGTGTTGTCGCGTTTGGCCAGGAGCTTCAGGGCATCGGGATGGCCCTGAATCCAGGTGTCCAGGTAGGCCAGGCGGTCATCGACCGCCGGGTGCGTCATGAGGTAGGAGGGGACGTCCGAGGAACCGAACCACTGCTTGTCGCGGATCTTCTTGAGCATGGTCAGCATGCCGGCCCCGCTGTACCCCGCGGCGGTCAGGGTGTTGATCCCCAGTTCGTCGGCCTGCATTTCATCCTGGCGGCTGTAGGCAAGGAAGGCCGACTGGGTGGCGGCCACGGAGCCCAGGGTGAGGGCGCTCCCCGCCTCGCCCGCGCCGCCGATGCCCAGGAAGATACCGGCCACCATGCCGGCCAGGGTGGCCCATTGAATCTTGGAGGCGAGTTCGATCCGGTGGGAGATATGGCGGGCCTGGACATGGGTGATTTCATGGGCCAGGATGCCGGCCAGCTCGTCCTCGTTGTCCATGGCCTCGATGAGGCCGCTGTGGATGAAGATGTTGCCGGCCGGCCCGGCAAAGGCATTGTAGACTTCCTGCTGGATGACGAAAAAGCGATACGAGAAGGGCTGGGGCGGAAGCTGCTTGAGAATCCTCCGGCCGACGGCGTCGACGTATCTTGCGACGGCGGGATCATGGATCACCCGGTAATGACGGGTGGCGAGTTTCAGGAACTCCTTGCCCAGGGTCTCTTCCTCCTGGATCGTGATGGCCCGGGCCGGTCCGGCAAGGAAAGCGTGAACGGCCAGGATGACGGCCATCCAGATGCCCAGGTGTTTTTTAAGTGTGCTCATGGTGTCCTCTGACAACGCTGACGGTTCCGTAATTCGGTGGGGGGCAGGGCGGGAAAACGGAACAAACCATATCTCTTCATGCTGCCTGTTGTGCCGATGGGCAAATTGAACTCATTTCTTCCCAAATATAAACATTTATGGTAAGATTCAAGATTATGACACAGATAATATGCATAGCCAATCAAAAAGGCGGTGTGGGAAAAACCACCACCGCCGTCAATCTTTCGGCGGCCCTTGCGCTGGCGGAGAAGCGAACCCTTCTGGTGGACTGCGATCCCCAGGCCAATGCCACCACGGGCATGGGCATCGACAAGAACGGTCTGGCCCAGACCCTCTACCACGGGCTGATCGGGGAGGCGGATATCGAGAGCCTCATCACCGCGACCGAGATCGACCGGCTCCAGGTGATTCCTTCCCGCGTGGAATTGATCGGCTTCGAAGTGGAGATGATGAACGAAAACGGCCGGGAACAGGTCCTTAAAAAATGTCTGTCCAGGATCGCCGACCGGTATGACTATATCATCATCGACTGCCCGCCGTCCCTGAGCCTGTTAACCCTCAACGCCATGGCGGCGGCCGACGTCCTCCTGATCCCCCTGCAGTGCGAGTTCTATGCGCTGGAGGGGCTGGGGCAGCTTCTCCAGACCAAGGCGCTCATCAACGGCGGCATCAATCCCGGCCTTTCCATTTCCGGCATTCTGCTCACCATGTTCGACAAGCGGACCAACCTCTCCCATCAGGTCGCCGAAGAGGCGATGAAATACTTCAAGGGGAAAGAGCGGGTCTTCAGCACCAGCATCCCCCGCAACGTCAGGCTGGGGGAGGCGCCCAGTTTCGGAAAGCCCATCCTGCTCTACGATGCCGGGTCCATGGGCGCGCAGAGCTATATTGCCTTGGCGAAAGAGATACTAGATGGTTGAACCTGGAGATGCGCCGCGGGAGGACAGCGAAGGGCAGCCGTCCGATCCCCTGAAGAAAAGAAAGAAGATGGCTTTGGGCAAAGGCCTGGGCGCCTTGATCCCCCATGTGGAACCCCGGGCCGTAACGCCTTCGGACGGGAAGTATTTCAAATGCGACGTCCGGCGGATCCACCCGAACCGGTATCAGCCGCGCCGCCGGTTTTCCGAAGAGGAATTGAGCGAGCTTTCCCGTTCCATCACGGAGCAGGGCGTCATTCAGCCCCTGGTGGTTCGCGAGAACGGCGACGGATATGAGCTGATCGCCGGCGAGCGGCGCCTCAGGGCCGCGAAAATGGCCGGGTTGACCCAGGTCCCGGTCGTGGTGAAAACCCTGGCGCCGTCCGGCCTCCTCGAGATGTCGCTGGTGGAGAACATCCAGCGGGAGAACCTCAACCCCATCGAGGAGTCGGATGCCTACCACCAGCTCCTGACGGAATTCGGACTCAGCCAGGAGCAGGTGGCCCTCCGTGTCGGAAAGAGCCGGCCCGCCGTGGCCAACTTCCTCCGGCTCAGGCTTCTTCCCGAAGAAATCCGGGCGTCCCTCGCGGAAGGGCGGTTCAGCATGGGCCACGCCAAGGCGGTCCTGGGCCTTCCCACCCACGCCAAACAGCTCGAGGTCTTCCGGCTGGTCGTTTCAAAAGACCTTTCGGTCCGGGAGACCGAGGTGTTCGTCAACCGGCTGAAGGAGGCCGGAAAGGATCCTGAAGCGCCGGAGCCGAGCTCCGAAGAGGTCTATTTCGCCGGCGTGGCGGAGGATCTCAGCCGGCGCCTGGGCACCAAGGTCCAGATCCAGCGGCGGGGGAAGCGGGGCCGGGTGATGATCGAGTTCTACGACGACGACGATCTGGACCGCCTGCTCAGGGTTTTCGACCGGGACGGAAAGGCCCGGACCCCATGAGTCACATCGGCGTGATGGACGGGCAGGGCGGCGGGATCGGAAGCGCCGTGATCCGCAAGATCAAAGAAATCTACGGGGAGAGTGTCGATATCACCGCCCTCGGGACCAATGCCATCGCAACGGCCCAGATGCTGAAAGCCCGCGCGAATCGGGGGGCTTCGGGCGAAAATGCCATCGTCCGGACGGTTCCGAAAATGGATGTGCTCATCGGGCCCATCGCTATCGTCATGGCCCACGCCATGATGGGCGAGGTCACCCCGAAGATGGCCGAGGCCGTCGCCATTTGCCCCGCCAGAAAACTGCTGATCCCGCTTTCCCAGGAAAACATCGAGGTGGTGGGGGTCCCTCCCGAGCCGCTCCCCCATCTCATTGAAACACTGATCTTGGAGCATTTAAGCCGCTATATGGATACCACCCCATGAGGTCATCATCATGTGCGAAGTCAGCGCGTATCTGATCGCGTATCAGATCAAGGATCAGGAACCCCGGTTGATCATGGAATCCGTGGACAGGGTCACCCCCGGGTCGGGCGGCCTCAGCCTGGTCAACATCTTCGGCGAGCAGAAATTCGTCAAGGCCCGGATTCATTCGCTTGAACTCGTCGAACACAAGATCCTTCTTGAAGAAATCGCCTGAGAATATCCATGAAGATATCCGTCGCTAAAAATGCCGGTTTCTGCATGGGCGTTCAGCGGGCTGTCGAGATGGCCCTGAATGCCTCGCATCGGTATCCTCCCCCGATTTACACCTATGGCCCCCTGATCCACAATCCCCAGGTGCTCGGTCTGCTGGCCGAGAAGGGGATATCCATATTGACGGAGATCCCTGAAAAGGCCTCCGGGACGGTTCTGATCCGGGCCCACGGCGTCCCCCCCGACACCAAGGAGCGCCTGGAGAAGGCCGGCCTCTCCGTGATCGACGCCACCTGCCCCAGGGTCATCAAGGTCCAGGCCATCATCCAGAAGCATGCCCGGGAGGGGTATGCATCCATCATCGTCGGCGACCGGGACCATCCCGAGGTGGCGGGCCTGATGGGGTATGCCGGCGCAAACGGCCACGTGGTGGGAAGCATCCACGACCTGGAGAATCTGCCCGCCTTCGACAAGGCCATTCTTGTCGCCCAGACGACCCAGAACGTCCAATTTTTCGGGTCCGTGAAGAAATGGGCCCAAAAGCATCACCCGCGCTACAAGGTGTTTGAAACCATCTGCGGTTCGACGGAGGAGCGCCAGAGCGAGACCAAGCGTCTGGCCGAGGATGTGGATGCCGTGATCGTCGTCGGGGGCCGCGACTCCGGGAATACCCAGCGGCTTGTGGAGATCGTCCGGGAAACCGGAAAGCCCGCCTGCCATATCGAAACCGAGAGCGACCTGGACATGGAACTCCTGAGGGCCGCCAGGCATATCGGCATCACCGCAGGGGCCTCCACCCCCAACTGGATCATCAAGCGGATCTACCGGATCATCGAGTCCCTTCCCCTGGAAGGCGAAAAGCTCTGGAGGCGGCGACTGTTCGAGATCCAGCGCATCGCCCTGGCCACCAACGCCTACATCGCCGTCTGCGCCGGCGCGCTCTGCTACGCCTGTTCCGTCCTGCAGAACGTCCGCAACCCGTTTCCCTATATCCTGATCTCCACCCTCTACATCCTGTCGATGCACACCCTGAACAACCTGACGGGCCTGAAGGAAGCCCGCTACAACAACCCGGACCTGGCCGTCTTTTTCGAAACCCACAAGACGAACATGGTCCTGGTGGCCCTGGCCTCGGGCGGCATCGGATTGTTCGTGGCGGCCAGCATGGGGATTCTGCCCTTTGTCCTGCTTTTGATCATGACGCTTCTGGGGCTCTCCTATAATCTGAAGCTCGTCCCGGACAGCGTCCGCACCGCCAAGTATCGCTGCATCCGGGATATCCCGGGATCCAAGACCATCCTGATTTCGTTTGCCTGGGGGGTGGTGACGGCCCTCTTTCCCATTCTCTCCGCGACGGGCGCCATCGCGTGGGCCACGATTCCCACGTTCGCCTGGGCCGTCGGCACGGTTTTCGTCCGTTCGGCCTTTTTCGACGTGCTGGACATGCAGGGGGATCAGATCGTCGGGAAGGAGACCCTGCCGATCCTCATGGGCAAACGTCCGGCCCTCGCCCTGCTGCGGATGACGCTTCTGTTTCTTTTCGTCATCCTGTTTCTGTCGACGGCGGCCGGCATCCTGCCGGGTCTCGCCCTCGCGCTCATCCTGTGCCCGATCTACATGGCGGTGCTCATCTCGTTTCACCGGCAGGCATACATCCGCCCGGGGATACGGCTGGAGCTCCTGACCGAGTCCCAATTCCTCCTGGCGGGGGTGATCACCCTGGTCTGGAGCATCGGGTTCCGCCACTGACTATATCCGGGGCTCCTTCCCCGAAAGGAGGCGCCGGATGTTCTCCCTGTGGCGGAGAACGATGCCCGCGGCCATCAGAAATCCCAGGGCCGCGAAGACCGGGGATCCGGTGAATATCCAGAGCGCCGCCGGGAGCAGGGACGCACCGGCCAGGGACCCCGCCGATACCCGGCGTGTCAGGACGACCACCAGGATGAATCCCAGAACGGCAGCGCCCACGGCGGCGGGCGAGACGGCGAGGATGCATCCGCCGGCCGTGGCAACGCCCTTCCCGCCGTTTTTGCCTTTCATGTAGATGGGAAAGAGATGTCCCAGAAAGGCGGCAAGGGCTGCGGCGGACACGTAGAGATCGCTTGCGGCGTCTTCCCGACCCGCAAGGAGCAAGGCCAGGAAAGTCGGGAGCCAGCCCTTCAGGATGTCCAGGGCCAGGGTGAGCAGTCCCAGAAAGGTCCCGGCCGTGCGCCGCACATTGGTGGCGCCGATATTGCCGCTTCCCGAGGTGCGGATGTCCACGGAGGTGAAGGCCCGGGTCAGGACCAGCCCCCAGG
Organism: Desulfococcus sp.; assembly: GCF_041737845.1. Classification (GTDB taxonomy): domain Bacteria; phylum Desulfobacterota; class Desulfobacteria; order Desulfobacterales; family Desulfococcaceae; genus Desulfococcus. Next base: position 154,190 of record NZ_JBGSQX010000018.1, on the reverse strand, counting down.
GAATGGACCCCAGGGCATAGGCTGCGGCGGGCAGTGCCAGAAAACCGGCGGTGCGGATGAGGGGCATGGGAGAACCTCTTTGAGTCGCTCGGATTGGCGGCACGGGCCACCTGGGGATGTGTACGGCATTTGGGCGGCGGTTTCAAGAGGATTGTAGGGACCTGACCGCCGCCTGGCGGCAACGTCTGCTGAAACTTCAAAAGGAGAGCTGAATGAAGAAACTGAGCAATCTGATGGATCGGATCATCAGCCGGGTCAACTTCAATCTTCGGATATTTTCCATTGATGTGGGAGATTACCTTCGCGGCCTGGTGCCGGAAAATCAGTTGGTCAAATTTTATGCATTCTACGGCATCTGGTCCAACCACCCGATCCATTTTCATTTCAGCAATTCCAACCTTGCCGGAAGCTGCTTCCTGGGCCGCTGCAAAATCGACAACTCCATCCTCTATAAATGCGACATCCGCGGCGACGAGCTCAAGGTGAAGGGCGAGGTTTTCCATGTGGACGACAAGACCCTCAACGTCGAGGAGGACGAGGTCATCTGGATCAAGGACAGCCTCCTCGTCAAGACCCTGGTTCACAATTATTCCCACAACCCGGAAAAACTCGAGCTGTTTCTCATCAAGAACTCGGCTTCGGCCCCCTATGCCAATATTCACGGGTCTCCCATCGAGGGATGCTTTCTCGAACCCTTCTCCACGGTCGACCTCACGACCCTCCACGACTGCCGGGTGGGCACCTACACCTATCTCCAGGTCGGCGAACTGTCCCACATTGAGGTGGACGCGGGCTGGGTTTGGATCCGGAACAAAAATCTCTTTGATTTCAACTACAATCATCCCGAGGATGTTCTGCGCAAACGATATATCGCCTTTGTCCCCGGCAAGGGCGCCATGGGGATGTTCATGGACTTCGCCGAGGACCGCAAGATGGATTTTCAGCGGCTCTACGACGTGGTGAACCTGGAGTCGCCCATCAAGGAGATCCCTCCGGGGGCGTCCATCAACCGGTACAGCGTCTGGAAAGGCAAAAACCACATCAGCAGGAACGTCCTGGTTTCCCAGAGGGCCTATCTGGAGTCATCCTGGCTGGGCGAGGGTGCCAACGCCCAGGAAAACTGCTACATCAGCTTTTCCCGGCTGGAGGGATTCAACGTGACCGCCCACGGCGCCACCATCATTTATGCCACGCTCGGCAGAAAAGTTTTCGTGGGGTTCAACTCCTTCATCCTGGGAAAGGCCGACTGCCCGCTGACCGTCGGCAATGAGAGCATCATCATGCCCCACACCATCATTGATCTCGTCGAGCCGGTCACCATTCCCGGCAATCATCTGGTATGGGGGTATATCCGGAGGCAGGCGGACCTGGAAGAGCACAGCATGCCGCTGGAGCGGCTTTCGAAAATCAAGGATCAGATCACGATCGGCAGGATGCGGTTTCGCGGATCGGGGGATGCGTTCGTGGAGGTCTTCAGGCAGCGGATCCACCATATCCTGGAAGCCAACGGCGCCTTCTTCGACGGCGAAACCGGCAGGGGGCACGCCCAGACCGGGCAGACCATCTCGTTCAACATCATCCAGCCCTACCCCACCGGGGAAGCCCGGGGGCTCTATCCCACCATCGACATCGAACCCTGACCCGCTCCACATCCAGGCGATCCGGCTGCCGTTTTTTTCCGGGCCGGAAAGAGACAGCCGGATCGCACCACCTTTGGCGCAACCTGTCCCGGAAAAACAAAAAGCGGGCCCTGCCGCATGTGACGCGGCAGGGCCCGCTTTTGTTTCATGGCGCCCATCGGGGCGCCGTGGAGAGGATTCGGAGGGTCCGCGTAACGCGAAAAACCCGCCCCTATTTCAGCAGGATGGGCATCCCCATCAGCGGCCACAGGATATACACCGCAAACGCCACCACCACCAGGAGAAGGACGCTCGCCATAAGGCCGTACAGGAAGAATTCGCCCGGGGTGAACTGCTTGGAGTCGTAGGCGATGGCATTGGGGGCGGCCCCCACCAGGAGCAGGAAGGGCATGCCCGCCGTGACGAGGGAGGCGAAGAGGATGACCTCGCCGGTCACGTTCAGGTAGGGGGCGATGACCAGCGCCACCGGCAGGGATATGGCGATGGCGGCCACGTTCATGATGAAGTTCGTCATGACCATGACGAAAAACGAGATCCCCATGACGAAGACAAACCAGTTGGATTCCCTGAACATGGTCAGCCAGTTGATGGCGAGCCATTCCGCGGCCCCGGTTTCCCAGAGGCAGAACCCGATGCTCATGGCGCCGGCAAAGAGCAGGATGATGTTCCAGGGGATCTCCTCGAGATCGTTGATGTCCAGGATGCCGAACACGAAGAAGAGGATGGTGGAGATCAGGAGGATGCCGGTCTTGTCGGGCGGCGTGAATCCGGGCATGGTGCTCTTCAGGACGGCCGTCAGTCCCAGGACCAGGATGACGGTGCCGACGATCACGGCGGCAATGACCTCTTTTCTCGTGATCCCTCCGAGTTCCTTGTTCAGCCGCCTGGCCCGGTCTTTCAGACCCGGAATGGTATCCTTTTCGGGCTTGAGCACGACCATGAAAAATCCCCAGAGCAGGAAAACCATGAGCCACCCCACCGGAGCCATGTAATAGGTGAGTTCGAAAAAGCCGATCTCCTGCTTCATGATGTCCTTGTAAAAGCCCAGGGCCACCGCCCCCCGGGCGGCGCCCAGGAGGGTGATGATGGAACCTGCGCCGGCGATGTAGGCCATGCCGATGAAGAGCCCCTTGCCGAATTTGGTTTTCTTGTCGCCTTCGCCGTAAAGGGAGTAGATGGCCACCAGGAGGGGGTAGATGGTGGCGGCCACCGCAGTGTGGGCCATGATGTGGGTCAGGGCCGCCGTGACGAGAAAGCAGCCCAGGTAGATCATGCTCGTCTTTTCACCGACGATGATGAGCATTTTGTAGGCGAGCCGGCGGGTCAGCCCGGTTTTCGTGAAGACCAGACCGATGACGACGGAGCCGAAGATGAACAGGACCGACGGGTCCATGAAATCCTTGAAGGCGACGTTGGCCGGACGGATCAGGAACAGCACCTGCAGTACGCCGATGGCCAGGCTGGTGACGCCGATGGGGACCACCTCGAAGACCCACCAGGTGCCGGCCAGGAGAAACACCGCCAGTGCCCCTTTTCCTTCCCGGGTCAGGGTGAAGGCCTTGCCCGCGGGATCGACCGCGTCGGGCCACATGGGGGAGTAATATACGATGAGAAACAGGAACACCCCTAATAAAATGAAGATATATTTCTTCCAGTCAATGCTGTTTTTGTCGAGTGCTGCTGCAGCGGCGCTTGCCATAAACTCTATCCTCCTCTGTTGACCGGCAGGGTTCCACCGTTCGATTGAATGTATAAAAGATTAAATGCCGCAAGCGATGATCATGTCGGAAACCGCCGTGAATACGTCCGTCAGCCTTAAGACGCCCACGATCTTTTTGTCTTCCGTCACCAGCAGGGACTGGTGATGCCCCATGACCAACTGGTGGATCGCTTCGTTGAGGGAGGCGTCCTGTTCGATATACTCCCCGTCCTCGGGGATGACCATGAAACTGTCCACCCTGACATTCGATGCCTTCTTGCAGATGTGTTCCAGCGGCGCTTCCCAGAGTTTCAATTGATTCAGCATGGCTTTCTGGAACTGGCGGGTGAAGCCCATGTGCATCGGCCGCTTGTCGGATATCATCTGGTCGTATTTCGGCTCGAGCGCCCGCAGCATGCAGATCAGGCTCAACTTTCCGATGACGTTCCGGCTTTCGTCGCACACCAGAACGGCTCTGTGGCGGTATTTCGTCGGATCGCATTCCGCATGGGACCTTTTCAGCGCCATAACCGCCTCGGCAAGGGTTGCATCCTTGTAGACGGTTACATATTCCGAAAGCGGCACCATTAAATCCTTTACGAGTTCTGCCTTCAACATGGACCTCCTTGGTTTGTGTTTCAAAAATACTTTTTCAGAATTCTTTTATATATACCGATTCCGTTCAAATCGGAATCACTTCATCTCGGTTCAGGCGACGATGTCCCAAGGCGTTCCGGTCGGCGCGGATCGGCCTCACGGCTTTTTTCGGGACGCCATCCCGACGAGCACCTTCAGGATGTCATCCAGGTGGATGACCCCGACCACCTCCGTCCGCCTGACCACGGGCATGAAACTGGCCCGGTGCTTGTTGAGGAGAAAGATTGCCTCGAGAATGTTCTGGGAACTTCCCGCGCATACCGAAACAGGCGCCATGATCTCCGACACCCGTTTTGAAAACGCTTCCGGCGCCTCGTTTTCAAGCAGCCCTTCCCAGAAGATCGGGCCGACCCTTTCCGAACCCCTGAGAACATGACCCGCGACACCGAAAACGATGTCGCAGGGGGATACAAACCCCCGGATGGTCTCATTGGCGTGCCGGTCTTTCCCGATCACCATGAGGTGGGGCATCTTCCCCGTCAGAACGGCTGTCGAGAGCAGCTCAAGGGCGCGGTCGACCCGCTCGTCCTCCCCGACCGCAGAATATTGATGAAGGGGATGCATGACGGTTTCGACAATGGTTTTCGAATGCATCCTGAAATATTCTCCATTTCCTGATATTTAAAAGATCCCAATTTGTAAGCAAATAAAATGCCAAAAAATGCAGATGGGGTGAATCTGTCTGTAATTATCTGGAAAAAAGAAGCAATGTGTCTGCGACAGTCATCCGGCCGAGGTTCATGGCCGCAGCATCCAGGCAAATCCTTGCCGCTTGCGGTAGAACCTTGCCGATTTCCCATTGACAAGGGATATGGATTAAGCTACTTCGCAGAACGGAATTGCATACCGTTAGGATCGTGAACAAAATGAAGTAAACAAAGATCGCGCTGGATTTTGGGTCGTCTTCAAGACGCGTCAAAGGTCGCATACTTTACGGTTTCGGCCGTTGGCCCAACGCTGAAGACGGCCCAAAAGACAAGCAGGATTGTTCAATTCATATCGTTTCCGATCCTTAAGACTGAGGGTGACGACATGAGACCCCATTACACTTTCCCTGAATCCGCGGAACGGTCGGTAATGAATGAATTCGTTATCGACTGTAACTCCATGAGGGAAATCATGAAAGTGGTCCGGCAGGTGGCATGCTACGATGTCAACGTGCTGATCATGGGTGAAAGCGGGACCGGAAAGGAGATGCTTGCCAAGATCATTCATCTCCAGAGCCCTCGGGCGTCGCGTCCCTTTGTTCCCGTCAACTGCGGCATCCTCTCCGGAATGATGTTCGAAGACAAGCTTTTCGGGCACGAGAAAGGGGCCTTCACCGGTGCGGTCGAACAGAGCATCGGCTGTTTCGAAGCGGCCCACGGCGGGACCCTTTTTCTGGACGAGGTGGCGGAGCTTCCCATCGACAACCAGGTCGATTTTCTCCGCGTGCTCGAGGATTTCCGGTTCATGAGGATCGGCGGCAGGGAGTTGATCCAGGTGGACGTCCGCGTGATTTCCGCGACCAACAAGGACCTCAAGGAGGAGATCAGAAAAGGGCTCTTCCGGGAGGACCTTTTCTACCGCCTTCAGGTGATCCCCATCTATCTTCCGCCCCTGAGAGACAGAAAGAACGCCGTTCCCGGCATGGTGGCCTATTTCATGAACCAGTTCGAGGCGATATATAAAAAAAACAAGCCCAGGCTTCATGACGAGGTCATCGATCTCTTCGTCCGGTATGACTGGCCCGGAAATATCCGGGAGCTGAAAAACCTGTTGGAGCGGATCTTTATCATCAGCAGCGACAAGGCCGTCGGCGTGGACGATCTGCCCCCGGATTTCCTCTGGCATTTCCGGGAACCGTCGAAGACGATGGACCTGGCCGAAATCCGGGAGAAGGCCGAAACCAGGGCCATCCTGGAGGTCCTGCGCCGCACCGGCGGGGACAGGGAAAAGGCTTCGAAATTGCTGAAGATCAGCCCCCGGACGCTTCGCCATAAACTGCAGAAATACGATATCCGGGTCGACCGGAACGCAAACGGCGCGCCGCCGCTGGACTCCTGACGGCCGGCCCCCGGGTCGGGCTGAACGGCGCTACGGGGATCTGTTAAAGTAGGTCTCCAGGGTCGGCGGCGTGGTGACATAGCCGTAAAGCGGCTTCCATTCACACCGCGCCGTCAGTTCGACCCCGCCCTGAATGACCGAGACCGGGCGATCCGCCGAGACCACCACGGCCATGAGGTGATCGTGGAGATTGGTGAACCGGAGGGCTGAATTGTAGCGGGCCCCCCTCGACCGGTCCTCTCCGGGAACGGCATAGCCGTCCAGAAGACAGGCGAAACTGTGAAGATGCAGGTCCCCGCCGATGTGAAGGGCCCCGTCCACCCGGGCCAGGGACTTGGCCAGTTCCAGCAGATGCTCCTGCCGCATGTCCAGGGGATGTTCCAGGTGCTGGCCGGAGATCTGGATGGGTTCAGGGTTGAGGTCGATGACCAGGGTGCATCCGTGCCTTTGTTCCTGTGCGTTGTGGACGATGTTTGCGATGATCTTGAACAGCGTGGTGCCGTTGTCTGAATCCTCCCCCCATTCCAGCAGCGCCTCCTCCACCTGAACGAGTTTTGCCCTGCGGGTCGAGGAGTGGAACCTGCCGTCAAAGAAGCTGCAGATCAGATCCCCGTTCAGGCGCAAAAACCCGTGGCCGCCCCGGAAATCCGCGATGATGCAGCCCCGGGGCATCGGGCCGATGGCGATGCCGATGATATTCTTGCCGTCGGAGATGAGCCGCCTTTCGGAGTTCTCCACGGAGAGGAGAAGCTTGCGGACGTGCTTGTAGTTTTTCAGTTGGGGGCGCTCCAAAGTGGGAAAGCGGGCGATGAACCGAATGTCGCTGACGGCGGAGGGCTCGACAAATACCAGCACCCCCCGGGGCCAGACGCCCTCTTCAAAGGTCTCGGATATCCCCAGGACGGCATCCAGGGTGGGGTAGACCCGGATATGGGTGTCCCAGCCGATGAGGTTGATCCGTTCGTCCACGATATAGTCGCGGACGGCGTGGGTGGCATATTCCCGGAGAACATATCCGGATGTCCCGATGCAGGGGACCTCGGCATTGGCCATGTCCTGGGAAAGCAGCCACACGGCATGTTCGAGCCATCTTTCGGTCGGGCCGGTGGAGCACATGTCCGGATGGTGTTCCGTGAACCACATCTGGTAGGCGATGGACCGGGACCGACCCCCGAAGGAGATGAGCCCGGCCAGTTGCAGGTTGCCTTCGTGATGGACCTCGAACCGTTTCATCCAGTTGGCATCGAATTCCGGATTTCGCCAGGCGTCGCTGTCCAGGTAAAGCTCCTTCAGCTTGGGCTCGTGCTCATGCAGGAGAAGCTGGGGGTCGTAAATTCGGACGGGATCATCGGGGTGGACGGCATAAATCAACGCTACGCGGCTGGGCGGGGAAAAATGGGAGAGCCCTTCGCGCAGGCCGTCAAATACATGAAAGATGCACTGATTTTGAACGGATTCCATGCTATTTAAAAAAAGTCAGCAAGGCATGCAGATTGGTCATCGGATGCGGCGGGCATCCCGGAATAAACAGATCCACGGTCAAAATGCTGTCGAGACCCTCCGTAATTTCCGGGCTTCCTGAAAATGGGCCCCCGGAAAGTGCGCAACTGCCCACGGCGATGACCACTTTTGGGGACGGGACCGCTTCATATGTATCCCATAATGCCTGTTTCATATTTCTCGAAACAGGACCGGTCACCACGATGCCGTCAGCATGGCGGGGTGATGCCACAAAGTTGATGCCAAACCGGGCCAGATCAAAAAAAGGGGTGGCCAGCACGTTTAAATCCGCTTCACAGGCATTACAGCCCCCGGCGGATACTTGACGAAGCTGGAGCGACCGTCCGAACAGTTTTTTAAAGTGCTGCCGCGCATGGCGTGCAAGATCCGGCAGTGTCCCGTCGGTCATCAGGTAATCTTTTTCAGCCACTGCCAGCTCAAAATTCCTGGTAAATGAGACGAAGCGTCCTTTTGAAATGCGCTCACAGGTTCCGCAAAACACACAGCGCCCCATATCAATCAATTTTTTCTCCGCATCAATGGCATGCTGCGGGCAGGCTTCCGCGCATTCCAGGGCCAATTCGGGGGGCGCATCCCTGTAAATCTTCGGCATCCCGCGATAACGCGGCGGCAGTTCAATTTTTTCTTTGGGATAGCCTGAGGTTCGGCATCCCTGTTCAAGTCTGTTTCTCAGAATTTTGAGCATCGTGAGGTCACTTTTAGGTACCGGGTTATCCGTTCTCGCTTGTTTGAGATTTTTCTTTCATCCTTAATTAAAGGTCAACCCCGCAGTATGACAGGTTAAAGCTCTTGTTATTCAACGGAAAATCTGAAATTCCCGTGTTCCGGAGCGCCATGGCCAGGCCGTTCCAGTTATGGAAAGACGGGTCCTTGATCTTGTATCGCAACATCCCGCCTTCGGCGTTGGTGATAATGCAGTGGGAAATCTCGCCGCGCCAGGCTTCGTTGACAGTGACCACAAAAGATGACGGTGTCAGCTCAAACTTCCCGGGATTAACCTGTCGTGTTTCGATGGGGTGATCAAGCAATGACTTGACAATGTTGATGGACTGCAGGATCTCGTCCGCCCTGACCCAGGCCCGGGCATACACATCGCCGGTGAATTTCGGATTTTCAGGAATATGAAGATGGACGTAATACTCCATGGGAAAGCAGCGGCGCGCATCATAGGCGAGCCCGCTCGCTCTTCCGGCAGGGCCCACCAGCCCGAGCTTCTCGGCGTCATCGGTCCTGACGATCCCGCACCCTTCAAAGCGGGCCAGAACACTCGGGGTCATCAACAGCAGATCCAGGACATGCCGGACCTGGGGTTCCAGTTCATTGATGCGGTCCATGAGCAGCCGGCGGAGTTCGCCGTAAATGGCAAACCGAACCCCCCCGGGCCGGACCAGTCCCTTGCCGAACCGGTTGCCGCAGATCAATAAGGTCAGGTTCAGAAAGTCACCGCGGATTCTCCCGAAATAATTCGCGGGCGGAAGAAACGCCACATCCCCGCTGAGCGCGCCAAGATCCCCGATATGATTGGCCAGGCGTTCCAGCTCCAGCCCGATCGTGCGGATGATTATCGCCCCTTCATCCGGCAGGATGGATGACCCGTTAACGCTCAAGGCCTCGATGGCCTGAGCCATGCTGACCCCGTGACCGACGGCGGTGTCTCCGGCAATGCTGTCGGCGATCACCGGCAGTCGTTTGGGATCCACCTTGAGCAAGAGGGATTCAATCCCCCGGTGCTGATATCCAAGCTGGATTTCCAGATGCAGCACCTTTTCACCGATGCAGTTGAAACGGAAATGGCCTGGCTCGATCACTCCCGCATGAACCGGACCTACCGCCACTTCATGAATTTCTTCGCCTTCCACTGAATAGTAGTCGTAGTTTCCCGGAATATCCTTTTGATAATCATTTCCGAAAACATCCTCTTTTCCCCGATAGTTGGGATGATACCGCACCAGCTTGAGCCAGGGATGGCCTTCGGGGCGAATACCGAACTGTTCGGCGATCTCACGCTCAAACAAATGGAACTGTTCACACTGAGCGCTCAATGAGGGATAGGATTCCGGCGCGTCACACCCGGCGACCATCAGCTTGTCGGTCCGCAACACAGCCATCAGCTTATCGGTATCGCCATCCGTGTAGGCGAAAAGCTGGACCACTTTGCCGCCGGACGCAACGATATCGAGGGCCTGTCTCCTGAAATCAGTAAACCCCAGATGAGGAATCCCCGGTCTGTGAACCGCCGTGCCGTTCAATACTTCAACAAAAGAATCCGCCATCAAAATCCTCCGCCCATCGCTACTGTCGCTTCGATAATCGTATGATAAAAAATATCAGGCATCCACACGCACAACGCCGGAGAAGTAAGCAACAGCACATACTGGGGCCAGACCAGACCCACTTTTTCAGGAACTGCGTCTGGGAGGTTTTCTGCAGGGTCACCGAACGACATTTTCAGGATTTGATTGGAAAAACCGGCAAAAATAAAGCACAGACTTACCATGAAGATGGCGGCCAGCGTGTAATGACCGGCCCGGAATGCCCCGACAATGATCAGCAATTCTCCGATAAACATCCCGAACGGCGGAAACCCGGCGATCCCTGCGGAACCGGCGAAAAAAGCAACGAATGTTTTGGGCATCCGGCCGGCGAGATCCCCGACGCTGTCTATAAGCCAGGTTTTATAGCCGGCGTTAATATTTCCGGAAGTCAAAAACAGGGAAGACTTGATGAGACTGTGATGGATCAGGCACAATATTGCCCCATACGCCCCGATGCCGCCGATGCCGGTGCCGAAAGCGATGATTCCCATGTTTTCGATGCTGGAGTAGGCCAGCATTCGTTTGTACTCCGTCTGTTTGATGATATATGTGGCCGCCGCCAGGATGGACAGCAATCCGAACACCATTAAAATCATCCCGGAAAACTCTCCCTGGCCCGCGGCCACCATGATTTTATTGGTTTTAAAAATCCCCAGGAAAGCGCAGTTCAGCAGCACTCCGGAGAGCATGGCGGATGCCGGACTGGGCGCTTCGCTGTGGGCGTCCGGCAGCCAGGTATGCATGGGCGCAAGCCCCATCTTGGTGCCGTATCCCACAAAAATAAAAACAAACGCCGCCTTAAGCCATACCGGGTCAAGCTGCCCGGCGACCCCTGCCAGCGCGGAAAAGGAAACCGGCGCATTCACATGCCCCACATCCATAGCCAGCGTGATGAGGACTGACCCCAGGAGTGCCATGGCAATACCCACGGAACAGATCAGTAAATACTTCCAGGTCGCTTCAAGCGCCTTTGGTGTCCTGTGGATGAATATCAGGGGCGCGCTGGTCAGGGTGGTCGCCTCGATGGCGATCCACATCACCATGATATGATCCGCAAGGGCGACCATGGTCATGGTGGATAAAAACAACAGCAGGGAGCCGGTAAAAATGTTTTCATGCTGCATGCGGGCTTGCTTAAGGTATTCCACCGTATAACTGGAAATCAGAACAAACAGCAGGGATATGATGCTCAAGGAAAGCAACCCTTCGGGCCACACCCCGAAATAACCTTGAAACATCGCTGCGGGAGGATTCACCCAGAGTCCGACCGTCAATAGCAGGTGGATGATTCCCGTGAGAACCATCAGCCACCGTCCGGCCGTTCTTGGCAAAAAAAATACCGCCAGCCCGGCGAAAAAAGGAACCAGAAAAATAATTTCAAGCATCGCCCTATTCCTTTAATTTCCTGAGCTGGGCGGTATCGAGGTTCACATATTTATTCTGGATGCTCTGGAGCATGACGCCCATGATCATCACTCCCGCCAGAACGTCCAGAAGAATGCCGAATTCCACGATCGTGTGTGCGCCGGCGGAGAGAGGAACACCCAGCAGGGAAATCCCGTTTTCCATCATGATATAGCCAAGCACCATAACCATGGCGTTTCGTCTGGCCATGAGCAGAAACAAACCGGCCACAATCAGGCTGATGGCAGTGGAAACCATCAAACTGCTGCCGCTGAAATCGCTGAGATTGAATTTGCGGCTCAACATCTGTGACACCACAATCAAGATCAGACAGAAAAACAGCGATCCGAGGTAGCCGACGTTGATTTCCAGGGCCCGCTTGATTCCCATTTTTTTAATCATCGCATAGAGGCTCCAAGGGATGATGACGCCCCGGATGATTAATATCGACATCGTAAACATCACGCTGCCGAACGTCATGGGATGCTTAAGAAAAAACGGCATAACGGAAACCACGACGCCCTGCAGGGCGACAATGTGGATCATCACCACCAGACGGCTGGTGCCGAAGGAAAACAGGACCGACAACAATACTAACGATAAAAGGATGTCCACTGAATGACTCACTTGGTCAACTCCTGGGTGATGACGAATGCAAAAAATGCAAGGGAAAACGATACAACCAGCAATCGTGGAACGATCTCCATCCGGTAACGGGCCATCACCGATTCGATAACGCCCGTGGCGCCATACACCACAAAAAGGGCCAGGCCGAAAATCCCGATGTCTATAAGCGGCTTGCCTGTATGCATGGGACAAATGAGTCTGGCAACAATAGTGGAATAGAAAAACAATTTGATAAAAGACCCCATCTCAATCAGCCCCAGGTCCGGGCCGCTGTGATCCAGCACCATGACCTCATGAATCATGGTCAGCTCCAGGTGAGTAGCCGGGTCATCCACCGGCAGCCGCGAGTTTTCCGCAAGCAGGATAATGAAAAACGCCATCACCACAAGCATCATGGGTGCGCCGGCAATTTGCCAGAGATCGGCGGGTTGACTGCCGGAAAAATAGGCGGCCAGGCGCAGATCACCGGTCAAATGAAAAAAAAGAGCAAGAATCATAAACAGGGCGGCCTCGCAAAAAATGGGGAAAAAGGCTTCCCGGGCCGCGCCCATTCCTTCAAAAGGAGATGCCGTGTCCAGGGCCGCCGCAATGGTGAAAAATCGACCCAACCCCAGCAGGTAAAAAATAAAGATCACATCGCCGTTAAACGAAACCACCGGGGAAAACCCGGCAATGGGCGTAAACAGAAGCACCGTCAGAAGAGTGCTCAGGGAAACCACCGGTCCCATCTTAAAAATGAACGTGGTGCTTGTGCTGTAAACCGAGCCCTTTGTAAACAACTTGACCAGGGTATGATAATTGATCAAAAGGGGCGGCCCTTTTTTTCCGCCGAAAAACGCTTTGACCTTACCGATGATCGCTGCATAAAACGGCGACAGGAGAATCGCCAGCGTCCATAGAATGATGGATTCAATCATATATCCGTCTCGCTTGCCCGTTTGACCCCCGTAACGTGTGCCATGCAGAACCCGTAATCGGATCCGTTTAGACAAAAAACAAAAGCACGACGATAGCCATCAGCACATACCCGATATAGCGGTGAATATCGCCATTTTGAACCCATCGCAGTTTATCGAAAAACAGCAGCACCGGCCGCACAATGACAACACCCATGGATTTTTCTGCAATATCATCGAGGCGGCTTTGGTAATGGGTCGGCTTCGGAAACAGCCCTTGAACTTCGGGGTAATTCTGGTTCATCGGGGCTACCGTTCTGAAAAATATAAGAATCGATCGGGCATAGGAAGCGCCTGTATACTGCATCTTAGCCGTTGGACGGGTAAAGCCGCATCCCCATGTGCCTGCGCGGGCAATCGATTTGCCCTGGTAGAGAAAATGGCGAAAGACCAGGGTGCAAATAAGAAGGATCAAAAAGATCGCTGCCGACTGGGTAATATTCCCGGTCGTCTGAAGAAGCGGTTCAAACGGAATATGACCGTATCCCAGATGGAGCGCAGAAATTCCTCGAAGGGTCATGAGAAGAAAAACGTTCGGAAAAATACCGATAATGGCGCAGGCAATCGCCAGGACGACCATGGGGATCAGCATCATGAGCCCCTTTTCATCGGCGTTGGCGGCTCCTTCGCCTCTAGGCTCCCCTTGAAAAACCACCCCCACGACCTTGGTGAAACAGGCCATGGCCAGACCGCCGATCACCGCCAGGCTGATAATGGCCATCATGCTCAGGATAAAGGATAATTTATCCAGGCCGACGCCTTTGAATCCACCCATATAGATCAAAAACTCGCTCACAAACCCGTTCAGGGGCGGCAGTCCGGAAATAGCCAGAGAACCCGCCAGAAATGAGATGCCGGTGACAGGCATTTTTTTCATGAGTCCGCCCAGAGCGTCAATGGACCGAACCCCGGCCTTCTTTATCACGATACCCGCGCCCATGAAGAGGAGGGACTTGAAAATCGAATGGTTCAGAACATGCAGCAGGCCCCCGGCAAAACCAAAGGCCGCCATTACCGGATTGCCGGCGGACTTGCCCATCATGCCGATGCCAAATCCAATTAGAATAATCCCGATATTTTCGACGCTGTGATATGCCAGAAGCCGTTTGAGGTCATGCTGACCCAGGGCATACACGACGCCGAGGATACCGGAGATCATGCCGGCGGTTACGATAATTTCGCCATACAGGGGGCTTGCGCTATTCAGCGAAACATACATGCGGAGAATGCCGTAAATGCCGATTTTGATCATCACGCCGGACATGACGGCGGATATGTGACTGGGGGCCGATGGATGGGCCTGGGGCAGCCAGACATGAAACGGAAAAACGCCGGCCTTTGAGCCGAACCCGATAAAGGCCAGAACAAAAACGATGATTTTGACCCACTCCGGCAGCAGAGCCGCGCCCTCAAATCCGAAACTGCCGGAAAAGCCATACATCAGACCGAACGCCGAAAGAATAAACATGGCCCCTGCGTGGGAAAATACAAAATACAGATAACCCGCCTTTCGGTTTTCGGCTTTCTCATAATCATAGATCACGAGAAAAAAGGAAGACAGGGACATTATTTCCCAGAACAGCATAAAGGTGATCATATTGTTTGCCGTCACCACCAGTGCCATGGACGCGATCAGGATGGCGAAGAACAGGTACCCCGCGGCGGTTCGCAGGGGTTTATCCGGCGCGTCCAGGTAATGAAAGCTGTAGACAGCCGCCAACATGGAAACAAGAAAAATGGCTGCCAGGAAAAAAGCCGCCATGCCGTCGATGGCGAAGGCGAGGGAGAGTCCGTCAAGATAATGAAAGGAAGCATAGGACGTTCCCGATATTGACAGGTTTCGCCCGGCGTCGATCAAGCCCAGGAAGCAGCCTGTTGCAATGCCGAAAACGCTGACCGCCTTCATCAAAGAAAAATGTCGATTAAAAAAAAGAGGAAAAAATCCTCCAGCCAGAATGAGCCCTAACGACACAAAAAAAAAATCCATAAATTCACCGGTTATTCAGACCGCACCAAAGCGATTCATAAACAACGCAACTTTCGAATTTTGTCCTCCAACCCGGACATCACCGCCCTCTGTAAGTCGAAAGTTGAGTAAACAAAAAAAGCCCTGGACCTCCAAAGGGTGGTATAATGATATCTTTACAGCCGAAGACGCGCTTCGCAACGGGCAACCCGACTAAGGCAATGGCCATATACAAAAATTTATATTCCTTTTCGGCAGGGGGCACAAGAGGTTTTTGAGAGGGGGCGGATACCCTCAAAAAAGAGCCTTCACGTCATCGGTTAAATGGGGTAAGAACAGGATTCGTCAGGCCTTGAATATTTCTTTCCAAAGGAGATGCGGATGATCGAGATCGATGTCCCCGGATACAAGACACTGCGCCTGTCGCACCTGGTGCTGGATTACAACGGCACCCTGGCCGTGGACGGCCGGATGGTCGACGGAGTCAAGAGCGCACTGCACGAGCTGGCCAAGCACATTGAGGTTCATGTGATTACGGCCGACACCTTCGGGAAGGCCGGGGCGGCCCTCGCGGAGGTGCCGTGCCGTCTCTCCATTCTGTCCCCGGGGCGGCAGGACGAGGCAAAGCTTTCCTATGTGAGGCAACTGGGCGCGGAAGAGAGCGTGTGCATGGGCAACGGCCGGAACGACCGCCTCATGCTGAAAGCGGCCGCACTGGGCGTCGCCGTCATGCTGGCGGAGGGGGTCGCGGCCGAAACCCTTGCGGCCGCGGATATCGTGTGCGGCGACATCGTTTCAGCCCTTGCGCTCCTGTCCAACCCGCTGCGGGTGGCGGCGACCCTTCGGTCCTGATCCCCGCGGGTCCGGGGCCTCGCTCGCCATGCTTCTACCGGATACCGATACATGATAAACAAGGAAGGAGACCCTCAACGTGCTGGAGCTGAAATCCGTCAATCCCAAAAAAGAGCGCATCAAAACCCTCGTCATTCCCGTGTGCGAGGACGCCGATATCCATGATATCCGGCCTGTCGGGGTGCTGACCAAAAAGGCGATGAAACTGGAGGAGTTCAGCGGCAAGGCCGAGGAGGAGGTGGTTTTCCACCATCCCGCGGAGCTGGCGGCGGACCGGGTGATCCTCATGGGCGCGGGGCCGCTGGCATCGGCGGACCTCGAAACCTATCGCGCCCTGGCCGGACGGGCGGTCAGAGGCTGCATGACCCGGGGGATCGATGATGTCCTCATCGCCGTCCCGTCCGAGGGAAAGAGCGGGATCGGGGCGGCGGACCTGATTACGGCCATGATGGAGGGGGCCTTCCTGGCCAACCACATCTTCGATCGGTACAAGAGCGACAAGAAACAGGCCCCGCTGAAAGACATCGCCCTCTGGGTCAAGGCCCGGGATGCCGGTCGCCTGGCCGGGCTCCCGGACCGGGTCGCGGCGGCGTGCGAGGGGACCCTCCTGGCCCGGGACTGGGTTTCGCTCCCCGCCAACGACAAGCGGCCGGATGCCTATGCGGAGTCGATTGCGGCCCGGGCCCGGGACCGTGGCCTGATTGCCGAGGTGTGGGACGAGAAGGCCCTTGAAGAAAACGGTTTCGGCGCGCTGCTGGCCGTGGGGCAGGGCAGCCTTGCCCGGCCGCGGCTGGTGATCCTGGAATACCGGCCCAAGAACGCCGCGAAAACCGTCTGCCTGATCGGCAAAGGGGTCACCTTCGATTCGGGCGGGTTGAACCTCAAGGTCGGCGGGTCCATGGAGGGTATGAAGATGGACATGGCCGGCTCGGCCGCCGTGGCGGGGGCCCTCATCAGTGCGGCCAGGCTTACACCCAAGGTCAATATCGTGGGGATCCTCCCCCTTGTCGAAAACATGCCGTCGGGCGGGGCCATCCGCCCCGGGGACATCATCCGGACCTATTCCGGCAAAACGGTGGAGATCGGCAACACCGACGCCGAGGGGCGGCTCATCCTGGCCGATGCCCTTGCCTATGCCGTCAACACCTACCACCCCGATACCCTCATCGACCTGGCGACCCTTACCGGCGCCTGCGTGGTGGCCCTGGGGGAAAAAATCGCCGCCGTCTTTACGGCGGAAGATGCGCTGGCCGAGGCGATTCTCGCATCGGGCAGGCGGACCCACGAGCGGTGCTGGCGGATGCCCATGCCCGAGGACTACAAGGAGCTTCTCAAGAGCGATTTTGCCGACATCAGCAACATGAGCAGCTCCAAATGGGGCGGGGCCATCACGGCCGCCCTGTTCCTGTCGTCCTTTGTCAAGGATACCCGGTGGGCCCACATCGACATCGCGGGTCCCGCCTACGCCAAGAAGGCCGGCCCCTATTGCGGCCCCGGCGGCACGGGATTCGGTGTGAGGCTCCTTCTGGACCTTCTGGAGAGGATCTGACCGGGGCATATGAAGAGATTCTGCGCACTGATGATCCTGGCGGTATGGATGGGGTGCCTCGGGGCGGCGGCAGGGGCTTCGGAGGGGCGGACCCTGAAACTGGCCACGGATGCCGATCCCATCTCTCTGGATCCCCACGCCCAGCTCTCCGGCGAAATGCTCCAGTATTCCCACCTGGTGTTCGATCCGCTGCTGCGCTGGACCGCGAAGATGACCTTTGAGCCGCGCCTGGCGTCCCGATGGGAGCGGGTCAGCGATACGGCCGTGCGGTTTTATCTGCGCAAGGATGTCGTGTTTCACAGCGGCAACCCGTTTACCGCGGAGGATGTGAAATGGACCCTGGACCGCCTGATGAAAAGCGAGGATTACAAGGAGCTTTTCGAGCCCTTCGAGGGGGCCAAGGTCATCGACGACCACACCGTCGATATCGTGACCCGGAAGCCCTATGCCCTCGTGCTCAATATGGCGACCTTCATCTTTCCCATGGATCGCCGGTTCTATTGGGGGGTGGATGCTTCGGGGCGCTACCGGGACGCCGTCGTCAAGGCCGGCCCCTCTTTTGCCCTGACCCGGGCGTCCGGCACCGGGAAGTACCGTGTGACGTACCGGGACCCGGGCGTCAAAACCGTTTTTGAGCGGTTCCCGGATTACTGGGACAAGGCCTCGCCGGGAAATGCCGCCACCATCATCCTGACCCCCATCAAGAACGACGCCGCCCGAGTGAACGCCCTGATGACGGGCAGGGTCGATCTCATCATGCCGGTCCCCATCCAGGACCACGCCCGGATCCGGGCGGATGAAACCCTCCAGCTCGTCACCGCCACCGGGAGCCGGGTGATCACCCTGCAGCTCAACCAGAAGCGCCGCGCTGAATTTCGAAACCCCAAGGTGCGGCAGGCCATGGTTTTTGCGGTGGACGCTTCAACGATCGTCGAGAAGATCATGAAGGGGGCGGCTACCGCCGCGGGGCAGCAGGGGCCTAAAGGCTTTTCGGGGTACAAACCGAGCCTGGCGCCCCGCTACGATACAGCAAAGGCCAAGGCCCTGATGAAGGAGGCCGGATATGAAAACGGCTTCGCCTGCACCATGATCGCCTCCAACAACCGGTATCTCAATGACGCGAAGATCGCCGAGGCGGTGGTGGGCATGTTGTCCAAGATCAACATCACGGTGAATCTCAAAACCATGCCCAAAAGTCATTACTGGGACCGCTTCGACGCCCAGGACGCGGACATCCAGATGATCGGCTGGCACCCGGAAACCCAGGATTCGGCCAACTACACGGAGTCGCTCCTGATGTGCCCCGATGCGGAGACCGGCTACGGCCGGTACAACTCCGGGAATTACTGCAACCCCAAGGTGGACGAGCTGGTCCTCGCCGCCCGCATGGAGACCGGCGAGGCCCGTCGCAGGGCCATGCTCCAGGAGGTCGAGCAGATCCTCCACGACGAGGCGGCCTTCATCCCCCTCCACTGGCAGAACCTTTCCTGGGGGGGAAAGAGGAGCCTTAGGATCGGGGCCATCGTGAACATGCAGAATTTTCCCTACTTCGGGGAACTGGTGATCGAATAGCTGCGGGGGAAACGCTGCGGGCCGGGGCGGCGGTTCTTGCCCTCCCGGCCCGCGGAGCGTCAGCTCCCGGGGAGATCCAGCGCTTTGGCGATATCTTCTGCGACCCTGCGGACGAAGGTTTTGAGCGCCTCCCCATCGATGGGGCTCCCGGGCGCGGGCACCTCTTTCAGGTCTTCCGGACACATGAAGGCAGGCCGGTTCATCAGCCGCGGATCCGGGTGAACCCCGTATTCCTCCGGGAAACGGTCTTCGAAGTACATCTCCTGAAAGCCGGCGAATTTGAGGGCATGGGCCGTAGAGTCCACCACTGCCGTCTCGTCTTCCGCCACAATCCCCATCTTCCGCGCCCGAACCAGACCGGCCAGGGATTCCCCGCCGTGGGTGCAGGCGATGTGGCCGTTGCGGTTGGCCGTAAGCTCCCAGTCCATGATCTCCTGCTCCGAAACCTCGACGAAGAAGACCCGCTGTTCGCCGCTGACCTCGTTGTACTTGCGCGCCAGATGGATGACCCGGGGCATGGAGACGGGGTTCCCGATCATGGCCGCCTGGGCCACGCTGGGCTTTACGCTCACCGGGACGAATTTGCGTTTGTCGGGATCGGGCTCGAGGTAGTAGCGGTAGACCGGATTGGCATGTTCCGACTGGACCCCGATGATCTTGGGCAGGGTGTCGATGATCCCCGTTTCGAAAAACTTCAGGAAGCCGCTCATGACGGCGGTGATGTTGCCGGCGTTGCCGATGGGGACGACCACGGCCTTGCCGGCCATCTCGTATTCGAAATCCTGGGCGATCTCGTAGGAATAGGATTCCTGCCCCAGGATGCGCCAGGCGTTTTTCGAATTGAGGAGGGCAACCGGATAGTTCTCGGCCAGGTGCTCCACCACCTTCATGCAGTCGTCGAACACGCCGGGGATCTCGAAAACCCGTGCGCCGCTGCCCAGGGGCTGGGAGAGCTGCTGGGGGGTGACCTTCTTGTGGGGAAGGAGCACGGCCGATTTGACGTGGGGCTGGAGGTAGGCGGCATAGAGGGCCGCGGCCGCCGAGGTGTCGCCCGTCGAGGCGCAGACGGCCAGCACGTCCCTTGCCAGACCGCTGTTCACCAGAAAGTGGATGTAGCTGAGGGCGCTGGCCATCCCGCGGTCCTTGAAGGAGGCGCTGGGGTTCTGGCCGTCGTTCTTGAAGTAGAAGGCCCCTCCCGCCAGGGCCGCAAGCGTCCGGTTGGCGGCGATGACGGGGGTGTGCCCTTCGCCCAGGTAGACGATGTCCGCCAGGGGGAGGACCGGGCCGATGAACTCGTGGTAGCGGTAGATGCCTTTCAGGGCCGGGATCCTGAGCATCCGCCGGTAGTCGAAGATCCGGTGCCAGAGCCATCCGGGAATCTCCTTGAGGCGGTCGAAGTGTTCATCCTGGATGAGCAGCACCTGGCCGCAGTCCGGGCAGGTGTACAGCAGCTCCTCGATGCCGTGGGTCCTGCCGCAGCCGAGGCAGCGGTAGACGAGCCGGCCGGTTTTCCCGGGGATCAGGTATGGCTGAATCTCTTTCGGAAAATCTTCTGGTTTCACCGCGCACCCTCTCTATGTTGTGGGTTCTATTTTCTGAAGGCCCCCCATGTAAGGCCGCAGGGCCTCGGGAATGACCACCGACCCGTCGGCCTGCTGGTAATTTTCGAGGATGGCGGCGAATGTCCGCCCTACGGCGAGGCCGGAGCCGTTCAGGGTGTGGACCCATTCCGTCCCTTTTTTGCCTTTCCGCCGGAAGCGGATGTTGGCGCGCCTGGCCTGGAACGCCTCGAAATTGCTGCAGGATGAGATCTCCCGGTATTTGTCCTGGGCCGGGAGCCAGACCTCGATGTCGTAGGTCTTGGCGGCGGAAAACCCCATGTCGCCGGTGCACAGGGTGATGACCCGGTAGGGAAGGTTCAGGCGCTTCAGGATGGTTTCGGCGTTCTCGAGGAGGGATTCCAGCTCGGCATAGGAGTGGTCCGGGTGGGCGAACTTGACGAGCTCCACCTTGTTGAACTGGTGCTGCCGGATGAGGCCCCGGGTGTCCTTGCCGTGGGACCCGGCCTCCGAGCGGAAGCACGGCGTATAGGCTGTGTAGCGGATCGGGAGCGCTTCCTCGTCCAGGATCTCTCCGCTGTGGATGTTGGTGACGGGGACCTCGGCGGTGGGGATCAGAAAATAGTCCCAGTTCTCCAGCTTGAAAAGATCCGCCTCGAATTTGGGGAGCTGGCCGGTGCCGGTCATGGTGGTTCGGTTGACGATGAAGGGCGGCAGGGTTTCCAGATACCCGTGCAGGGTGGTGTGGATATCGAGCATGAAGTTGATGAGCGCCCTCTCCAGGTGCGCGCCCTGGCCGAGATAGAGCGGGAACCGGGACCCGGTGATCCGGGCGGCCCGCTCGAGGTCGAGGATGCCGAGCCTCTCGCCGATATCCCAGTGGGCCTGGGGCGGAAAATCAAATTCCGGCGGGGCGCCGACCTGTCTGACCGGGACGTTCTCCGTCTCGTCGCGTCCGACGGGAACCGAGGCATGGGGGAGGTTGGGCAGGGTCATCAGGATACCCTGGAGGATTTCATCGAAGCCGGCCAGCCGGCCGTCCAGCGTCTTGATGCGGGAGGAGACATCCCGCATTTCCAGAACGAGGTTTTCGGCCTCTTCCCCTTTTTTCTTCAGGTCGGCGATCTGATCCGAGACCACGTTTCGACGGTGCCGCAATGCCTCGATCTCCTGAAGAATTTCCCGGCGTTTTTCGTCCGTCTCGATGAAGGTGCTGAGGTCGGCTTTGTCGTTTCGGGCAGCCAGGGCGTTCTGAACCTCCGCTAAATTTTGTCTCAAAAACTTGATTTCCAGCATAATAATTCCTATAATCTCAAAAGTCGGTTTATTCTGAAGAGGAAAAAAATCCTTCATCGGCAGTTGGCGGCACGGATGGCCGGCGGCGCCGGAAAAAATGGCAAAAAACTACCATGGGCGATGGGGGGAGTCAATGGCTAATATTGGTTGACTTTACGTTCTGAAATTGTATATATATTTATAATTTTTATAAAAAATTGTCTTGGAAAGACGTGTCTAGGGGAGTTCCACATGGATGAGATCAAAGAGAAGAAAATCAGTATCCGGACCGAGATGATCAAGAGCGTAGATGCCCTTTCCGAGGATGATTTCAAGGAGAAGACCCGGCGCGTTGCAGAGCGTCTCTTTGACTTCGCCAATTTCATGGAAGCCAAGATCCCTCTCCTGTACATGAACCTGCCGCATGAAATTCCGACCCGGCCCATCCTTGAGTGGTGCTTCGAACAACACAAGATCGTCGTCCTTCCTGCCTTCGGCAGAGAGAAGCGGACCATGACTCTTTTAAAGGTTGATGATATCCAGAAAGATCTCAAGATCGGCCCCCGGGGCGTCCTCGAGCCGGATCCGAACCGCTGCAAGCGGGTGCCCATCGACCAGGTGGACATTGCCGTCATCCCAGGGGTCGCATTCGACGAAAAGGGCGGCCGCATCGGCTCGGGGCTCGGATATTACGACCGTCTCATCCCCAAACTGTCCGTCACCACCCGGAAGGTCGCCCTGATTCTGGAATCCCATATCATTCCTCAGGTTCCCATGGAATCCCATGACAAATATATCGACATCATCATCACCGATCAGCGGATCATCTACAAAATTTAACGCCCTGCCCGCAGGGGACCGGACGGCTCGTGCGGGTTTAAAATCTTCTCCAGTTTTTCCAGATTATCCGACTCTCCCACGGCGATCAGGGTATCGCCGTTGTTGATGGTCGCCTCAAAGGAGGGGTTGAACAGCATGCCGCCGTCGGATTTCTTGATGGCGATGATGATGAGATTGAAGTTCTGGCGAATGCCCGAATCCTTGAGCATCTTGCCGACGAGGGAGGAGTCTTCGCCGACCGGAATTTCTTCCATCTGGATGTCTTTGCGGTGGTAGGTGAAGGCCAGGTCGAGAAAGGTGGTGACCGTGGGTCTCAGAATGCGGTTGGCCATGTTGGCGGCACCCATGGCGTACGGCGACTCCACCCGGTTCGCCCCGGCGGCCGTGAGTTTGGCCATGGACGCCTCGTGGCCGGCCCGGGCGATGATCTCGATGGTTTTGTTGAGCTGCCGGGCCGTCAGGACCAGAAAGACATTGTCCGTGTCCGTGGCGAGGACGGCCACAAGGCCTTTCGCGCGGTCGATGCCCGCCTTCAAAAGCAGCATTTCGCTGGCGGCGTCGCCCGAGAGATAGAGCATCCCGTCGGCCTCCATCACGGCGATCAGTTCGGGGTCCTTCTCGATGACGACGATGCCCATGGGCCTGCTTTTCAGCTTCTTGCAGAGGACCCGGCCGATGCGGCCGTATCCGCAGATGATAAAGTGATTTTCGAGCTGGTTGATCTTTCTGTCCAATCTGCGCCTCCCCAGGGCATTGCGGATCTGCCCTTCCACCATGAACTGGACCACGGCCCCGGCGACATACACGAAAAATCCAAGTCCCAGAAAGATCAGGAACATGGTGTAGATCCGGCCGGCGGAGCTGAGGGTCTGCACCTCGGAGTATCCCACCGAGGCGACGGTGATGACCGTCATGTAGAGTGCGTCGAGAACCCCCCAGCCCTCGATCACCATGTATCCTCCGGTACCGGCGATGATCATGACGATGGACAGGAAACAGACGATCACAAGATGTTTTGCACTGTTCATCGGGTCGATTTCAATCCTTCTGTTTGCCGTTGGGCGTGATATACCATAAGATACGCCAAGAAAATAAGAAAAACAGACGGACGCGGCATGGCCTCATTTTGCGAAGTCCCGGGGGGATTTGGTCTAACTTATTGGTAATTATAATTAAAATAATAGGTTAATCCTTGACGTAACGCCACGGACTTGATAAGAAAAGAGATTATGGATAAAGAGACATCAAAATATCTTCGCCGGCGTGAAGAGATGGTCAAACGTCAGATCGAGGCGCGGGGAATCCGGGATGAACGGGTGCTTGCCGCCATGCGCAGTGTGCCGCGTCATCTCTTTGTGAGCGAAGCGCTGGAGGACCAGGCCTACGGCGATTTCCCCCTGCCCATCGGCGACGGGCAGACCATTTCGCAGCCCTATATCGTCGCGGAGATGACCCAGGCCCTCCGGGTGGGGGAGAAAGACCGCGTGCTCGAGATCGGCACCGGCTCGGGATACCAGGCTGCGATTCTCGCCCGGATCGTCTACCGCGTCTACACCATCGAGAGGATCCACTCGCTGTACATCAAGACCCGCCGGCTCTTCGACACCCTCAAATACCACAACATCGTCACCCTGTGCGCCGACGGAACCGGCGGCTGGAAGGAGCAGAGCCCCTTTGACGCGATCATCGTCACCGCGGGCTCCCCCGTGATCCCGCAGCCGCTGATCGAACAACTGGCGCCCGGCGGTCGCATGGTGATTCCCGTGGGAGACCAGCACATCCAGGATTTGATCCAGGTGGTCAAAGACGATCACGGCGTCCACCAGGTCAGCCTCGGCGGGTGCCGCTTTGTCAAGCTGGTCGGCGAGCATGCGTGGAAAAAGGAATGACCGGTAAAACCAGAAAGGAAGGCACCGACGCGCTCATGCCATCACTGATTCTGCTCTATCTCAAAGGGATTGCCATGGGGGCGGCCGACGTGGTCCCCGGGGTGTCCGGGGGGACCGTCGCCTTCATTTCGGGCATTTACGAGGAGCTGCTTCTGGCCATCCGCTCCTTTGACGGCCGGGCACTGGGACTGCTTTACCGTCGCGAGTTCAAGGCGCTCTGGCGGCATGTCCACGGGACCTTCCTGACCGTGCTGCTCGCCGGCATCGCAACATCCATTCTCATCTTTTCGCGCCTGATCCTCTACTGGCTCACCCATTTTCCCGTGCTGATCTGGGCATTTTTCTTCGGGCTGATCATCGCATCCATCTTGGCCGTGGCCAGAAGAATCGGGGCGTGGGGTCCGTCAATCCTCGGTTTCGGACTCCTGGGGGCGGCGCTGGGGTATTACATCACGGTCGCCGTTCCCGCCCGGACCCCCGAAGCGTTGTGGTTTGTCTTTCTTTCCGGCATGATCGCCATCTGCGCCATGATCCTGCCGGGAATATCCGGGAGTTTCATCCTGGTACTGCTGTCCAAATACGAATATATCTTTTCCGCGATCCGGGATTTCAACCTTATGGTCATCGCCGTTTTCGGCTGCGGCTGCACCGTGGGCATTCTCTCCTTTTCCCACCTGCTCTCCTGGACCCTGAGGCGCTGGCATGCGCCGACCATCGCCTGCCTGACCGGGCTGATGATGGGGTCCCTGAACAAGGTATGGCCGTGGAAGATCGTGGTCGAGACCTTTATCTCGTCGGCGGGAGAGGTGAAACCGCTCGTGGAAAGAAATGTTTTCCCCGGATCCTATCTCGAATCGACCGGAAACCAGCCCTATCTCGCGGGGGCCGTTCTGGTCGCCGTCTTGGGGTTTCTGCTGGTCTTTTTCATCGACAAGCTCTCTTCGCGTTCGTCCGTGGTGGCGGTCATCCACGAACGGGAGGCGCGGATCAGGAGTGAATCCGACGCCTCAGGAAGCCGATGAACGCCCTCGACAGAGGGGAAAGGGTCTTCCTGCGATGGAAGGTCAGGTAGAAGTGGCGTTTCAGGGTTATTCCGCTGACGGCGACGGCTTTCAGGGTGCCCCGGGCGAGCTCCTCGGTGACCGCTATCCGTGACAGGATCGAGATGCCCACATGCCCCTTGATCCCCTGGATGACGGCCGCCGTGCTGCCCATCTCGGCGATGACGTTGAGCTGATCGATCCCGCTTGATGCTGCCGCCAGTTGATTCTGGATGGATGCAAGTGTTCCCGAGCCCGCTTCCCTGATGATGAAGGGCGCCTTTTTCAGCTCGGGCAGCCCGATCTCACCGGCGTCTGCCCAGGGATGATCGGCGGGTACGACGAGGCAGAGTTCGTCTTCAACAAGGGCCTCCTGCTGGATCTGCTTCGGCCCGGTTTTCGCCCCCACGATGCCGATCTCCAGGAGCCCGCTGAGAATATCCTCGATGATGCCCTCCGTATCCCCGATGCGGATGGCGAGGGTGACATCCGGATAGGCGCCGACAAACGCGCCCGCCATCCGGGGCAGGATGTAGACCCCGGGAATGGTCGAGCCGCCGACCACCAGCCGACCCCTCAGGCTCCCCTGAAATTCCGCCAGGGCCGTTTCCGTCTCTTCCTTGAGGGCGATCAGCCTTCTGCCGTATTCATAAAGGAGTTCACCGGCTTTGGTGGGGATCGCCTCCTTGGCCAGGCGGTCGATCAGCCGGCACTTGAAATGGGCCTCCAGCTCCTTGATATGGCTGCTGACCGTGGGCTGCGACAGGTGAACGGCTTCTCCGGCTTTCGAGAAGCTTTTGAGTTCGATGACCTTGCAGAATATGTTGAGCTGCCAGAGATCCATAGCGGTGATGTGGCGGGGTTCGGTTAAAGGTTGACACCCTCGCGGAGTGCCCAGTCGCAGACGGAGGCGTCAGGGCTCCGGCCGGAAGAGACCAGGGCATCCCGGATACCCTCTCCGGGGGCAGGATGAATCAGGCGGCAGTGCCGGCCCGGGCCGCTTTTTCTCTCAGTTTTCGATTCACGAGGGGCGGCACCATGTCTTCGATATCCCCGCCGAATTTGGCGGCTTCCTTGATAATGGTGGAACTCGTGAAGATCCACCGAAGCCCGGTCATCATGAAGACCGTCTGGATGTCCCGGTTCAGCTTCCGGTTCATGAGGGCCATCTGGAATTCGTATTCGAAATCCGAAACGGCTCGCATGCCGCGCAGGATGGCATCGGCCTGCCGCAGGCGGCCATAATCCACGAGGAGCCCGTGAAAGACGTCCACCTCCACGGCGGGAAGCTCCGAGAGGCTGTCCTTGAGCATTTCCACTCGCTCCTCGATGGTGAAAAGGCTCGTCTTGGCAGGATTGCAGAGGATGGTGACGATGATCCTGTCGAAGATCTGAAGTCCTCGGTGAATGATATCCAGATGTCCGTTGGTGACGGGGTCGAAAGAACCGGGATAAATCGCTGTTTTTGGCATGAGATCGTCGTCCCTGTGGTTATGCTTGTGCGTCCATAACATAATTGAGCAGGGACACAAAGGTTTTTCCGTACTTTCGTTGATCCGCGAGCGCATATGCCGCCATCTCTTCCGGCAAGGGTTCCGAAACGGCGTGTTCGACCACAATCAGGGCGCCCGGCAGAAGAGCGCCGCAGTCGGCGAGGTGGAGAAGGGCCGGCCCGACCAGGCTTTTCTGGTAGGGCGGATCCATGAACACCAGATGGATGTCGGGCGTCTCGGCCCTGAGGCAGTTCAGGTTTCTTGCGGCGTCCCACAGGATGACCCGGGAGCGGTCCCCGATGCCCAGAAGATCGATGTTTTTCCGAACCACGGCAAGGGATGCTTTCCGGCCGTCGATGAAGACCGCTGACCTTGCCCCCCGGCTCAGGGCCTCGATGCCCATTGCGCCGGTGCCTGCGAAGAGATCCAGCACCCGGGCGTCCCGGATGTCGGAGGCGATGATGTTGAAGACGGCCTCCCGGACCCGGTCTGCGGTCGGGCGGATGTCGCTGCCGCGGATGGGGATGAGTTTCCGGCCCCGCAGACGGCCGCCGATGACCCTCACACCGACACCCCGAACTGCCGGAGTTTCCGGCGCAGTTCGGCCGGGTCGATCCCGATCACGCTTGCGGTCTTGGTGAGATTGTTGCCGTGCCGGGAGAACTTCCTGCGGATGAACTCCATCTCGAACCGCTCCTTGGCGGCGGAGAGCTGGTCGATGCGGAAAAGCTCCTCTTCCGATTTTCCCCGCTCTCCGGCAACGGGGTTGTAGGGAAACGGGATGTCCGCGGCCGCGATGACGGGCTTGTCCAGAATGATCATGAGGCGGCCGATAAGGTTCTTGAGCTCCCGGACATTGCCGGGCCAGGGATAGGACAGGAGCATCGCCATGGCTTCGGGGTCCATTCCCGTCGGGGAGGGGCCGTTCTTTTTTCCGCGGTCTTCGAGAAAGATCCGCATCAGGAGGGGGATGTCCTGGGTCCGGCTTCTGAGCGGCGGGACGTGGATGGGGATTTCGTTGAGCCGGTAATAGAGGTCCTCCCGAAACCTGCCCTGAGCGATTTCGGCTTCGAGGTCCTTGTTGGAGGCGGCGACGATCCGGACGTCGACGCGGATGTCCCTGCCGCCGCCGACCCGCTGGAAGGTCTGTTCCTGGAGCACCCGAAGCAGCTTGGCCTGGGTCTGAAGGCTCATGTCGCCGATCTCGTCCAGAAAAAGTGTCCCCGAATTGGCCATCTCGAATCGCCCGCGCTTCCGTGTGTCGGACCAGGCGACCGCCCCCTTTTCGTGGCCGAACAGCTCGCTTTCCAGGCGCTCCTCGGGAATCGCCGCACAGTTGATGTCGATCATGGGCTGTTCCGCGCGCTTGCTGAACTGATGGATGGTCCGGGCCACGAGTTCCTTGCCGGTGCCGTTTTCCCCGGTGATGAGGATCCAGGAGTCCGTGGGGGCGATGACGGCGATCTGTTTTCTGAGTTCCGCGATGGCGGGGCTGTCGCCGTTGATGGCGTGCTTTTCGAGCGTCTTCTTCCGGAGGTAGCGGTTTTCCTCCTCGATCCTTCTGAAGTTGAGGGCGTTGTTGATGTCCACGATGATCTTGTCGATGGAGAGGGGCTTTTCGATGAGGTCAAAGGCCCCCAGTTTCGTGGCCTTCACCGCTGTTTCAATATTGCCGTGGCCCGTGATGATGATGACCTGCAGGAAGGGGTGGTGGCGTTTGATCTCCTTCAGGGTCTCGATACCGTCGATGCCCGGCATCCATATGTCCAGGAGGACAAGGTCCGGCGACTTCTCTTCGATCAGCTTGAGCCCTTCGTAACCGTTGCTTGCGGTGATGACCTCGAAGCCTTCGTCCGACAGGAGCCCGCTCAGGGATTTCAGGATGCTGGGCTCGTCGTCGATGATCATGATGGTGGGGAACATGAATTCTCCTTTTCGTGGTGTTTGGCCGGCCTCCGCTACACCGGCAGCTCAATGACAAATACCGTTCCCTTGGGATGGTTGTCCTGGACGCGGATGGCGCCCTTGTGATCCGCGACAATGGAGCTGACGATGGAAAGCCCCAGACCCATCCCGGTCTTTTTCGTGGAAAAATCGGGTTCGAAAAGCCTTGTTTTATCCCGCGGGGAGATCCCCGGGCCCGTGTCGGCGACGTCGAGCCGCACGGTCTTCCGGGAAGGATCGTGGCTCGCGCCAAGGGTGATGGCGCCGATTCCGCCCATGGCGCTGATGGCGTTGTCCAGGAGGTTGATGACGGCCTGCTTGATCTGGAAACGGTCCAGATTGAGCGGCGGCATGTCCGGGGGGAGGTCCAGCTCGAATCGGACGCCGGGGTGTCCCTCCCTGAAAAGCGCCACGCTCTCCTCGATGATGGGCGCAAGCCTGCACTGCTCCGGATTGGCCGCCGGGAACCGCGCGAATTTCGAAAATTCATTCACGAGGTTGCGGATCAGCTCGACATGGTCGATGATCATCTGGGTGCACTCGTCAAAGACCGGGTCCCCGATCACCTGCCGGTATTTCCGACGGAGCCTCTGGGCCGAAAGGGAGATGGGGGTCAGGGGGTTTTTGACCTCGTGGGCGATTCTCCGGGCGACCTCCCGCCACGCCGCCATCCGCTGGGCCTTTTCCTGGTCTGTCAGGTCGTCGAAGACCACGACCAGCCCGAGGTGGCGCCGTTTATCGTCCCGGAGAGCGTTGATGTGAATCATGAAGCTGCGGGGCCGGTCATTGATGGTGAGCCGGAGGGGCATCGCGACGGCGCTTTCCCCGGAGTCGACGAATTTTTCCAGGATATCTGCATCCAGGTCCAGCTCGTGACCCTCGAACAGCCTTCGGTAGTTCTTTTGGAGGATCTCCTCCGATTTCAGGTTGAGCAGCCGTTCCGCCGACTTGTTGGCGGTCCGGATGACCCCCCGTGCATCGATGCTGATGACGCCCGTGGACACGTTCCGGAGCACGATTTCCATGTACTGCCGCCGTTCCTCGATCTCCTCGTTCTGCTCCCGGAGCTTGCGCGCGGAGAGCTCCAGTTGCTCCCGGTTTGCCCGGAGGTCCCGGGTCATCCGGTTGAACGAATCCACGAGGCTGCCGATCTCATCGTCGCCGACCATGGCGATGCTGAAACTCAGATCCCCTCCGGCCACACGCCGCGTGCCTTCGGCCAGTTCCTTGATGGGGACGCTGATGGATTTTGCCAGATAGAATCCGAGCCAGATGGCCGAAAAAAGCACCAGCAGCGCGACAATGGAGAGGGTGATATAATAGGTCGCCTGGATGGGCTGTTTCAATAGTTTGATCTGCTGGTACTCTTCGTAGCCCCGGGAAATGGATGCCAGGTTTTCGCTCAGATTCGGCGGAATCAGGGTGGAGAGGATGATGAATCCCCGGGCGTTCCGGGGATGGGCCCCCAGGGGGATGGTGCTGATCGTCCGGCTCAGTTCCCCGCTGGGCACCTCCTCGGATATGGCCCGGATGGATTGATCCCCCAGATATTGGGTGAAGCGGGTTTTGGGCATGGCCGGCGGCGGCGCCGAGAGTGATTCGCCCACGGCGGCGGCAACCCGCCGGGCATTGGCGTCGTAAAACTCGACGGCCTCCAGATTGAATTCCCGCTGAACGACACGGGAATATTTATTCAGGGATTCGGTCCGTGATCCGTCAATGTAATCCCGCGTATCGACCTGATAGATGATCCGTTTCAGGAAAAAGCGGTTGTTGTTTTCGATATATCCATAGAGTTGCCTGCCGACCTTGAGGGAGTTGTCCAGGGCCTGCTCGATGGGGACATTGAACCAGAATTCGATGCTGGTGGTGATGAAATGGATGGAGAAAAAAAAGAGGACCATCGTCGGCAGGAGGGTGAGCCCGATGAAGGCCATCACCAGGCGGGTCCTCAGATTGGCGCCCATGACCTTGCGTTTCCGCTCGTACAGGAGCTTGACGAGGTTCCTGAAGACGAGAAAGATTACCAGCAGGAGAAGCAGCAGGTTGATGTTGATGAGGATGAACATCAGAATGGTGTTGGATATGGGGAAATCCGAGGCAGATTGAAAGAGGCGGTTCTCGACATAGGTCAGCGCCGCAACGACGGCGAGGATGACGGCGATGATGATGATTTCGCGCCTCCGGCGTCTTCTGTCCACCGGGGTCAGGAAACTGGCGCGTCGGGTCATTCGGTTTTTTCGCATGGCATGATCGGGGAAAATGGTTTTATATTTGATGCCAAGAACGCATCGCAACGGCACCGGGCGGCATGGAGATCTCTGTCAGTATGTGAATTCGATGGTGTGCCAGTCGGTTTCGAACTCCCACATGGACGCCATCACCATGATGGTGCGGAGATAAAACGGCAGATTCATTTTGCTGAGTTTGGCTTTGGCCTGGATCCGGTAGGTTTTGCCCTTCTTGAGGCGGTCCAGCCGGACCACCTTGAATCCGTCGATCCGGGTCATCCGCTCCCGGGCCTCCTCGATTGTTTTCAGGGGCACGGGAATCTCCTCTTCCCAGGATCGCCTCACGGTGAATTCCTTTTTGAGGTTGGAATACTTGATCGTATGAGAGAGGGTCTCTTCCGCCAGGGTCTGGTTGGCCCAGAGCCATCGGACCTCCTCAAGGATGATGAAGAACGAGAAGGTGGTGGGGAGGCCGCTCGACACGGCATCCAGGATCGGCCTCGTGAAGGCGTCCTTGACCTTCAGGTAGAGCAGCAGGTCCTCCCGGCTGTTCGTGACGGAAATGTCTGCGATGACCGCCCCCCGGACAACCGCCGCGGGGAACTGCAGCATCAGGGTCAGAAAGCAGATGACGCCGATGTTCCGGTATTTCGAAAGCGCCATGATGTCAGAAAGGCTGACTCCGGAGGCCGCCCTCTTCCCGGGCCGGCGCGATTCCGCAGGCGCTGTCGAGGGTGAGGGTTTCCCATGATCCCTTCTGATGGAAGAAGGTTTTCAGGAATGCATGGTTGAAGGCATGCCCGGAGCGATGGGCGACGATATGGCCCAGTATGGGCAACCCCAGCAGAGAAAAATCACCCAGGCAGTCGAGGATCTTGTGGCGGACGAACTCGTCCGGAAACCGGAGGCCACCCTCGTTGACCACACCGTCTTCCGAGACGACGACGGCATTGTCGAGAGATCCGCCCCGGGCGAGGCCGTAGCGTTTCATATATTCGACCTCGTGGAGAAATCCAAAGGTTCGGGCGCTGCTGATCTCTTTTTCGAAGCGTTCGGGCGTGACCTCAAGGGTATAGGTCTGCCGCTGGATCAGGGGATGCGAAAATTCGATGGTGCAGGTGATTTTGTAGACGGGGGCCGGATAGATGGTGACCGATTTTTCGTTTTCCTCGAGGGTGATCGGTTCCTTGACCCTGAAATAGCATTTGGGGCCTTTCTGAGCCGCCGTGCCTCCCGACCGGACCAGGCGGGTGAAGGGGCCGGCGCTTCCGTCCATGATGGGGATCTCATAGGAATCGATCTCCACCAGTGCATTGTCGATGGCAAGGCCGGCAAAGGTCGCCATCAGGTGTTCGATGGTGGAGACGATGCATCCGTCGGCCCCGATGACCGTCGCCAGACTGGTGTCCACGACCCGGTTGAAATGGGCCGAGATTCTGGGGCTGCCCGGCAGGTCTGTCCGGGAGAATTGAATGCCGTGGTTGATGGGGGCCGGCTGGATGGTCAGGTTGACGGTTTTACCGGAATGGACACCCAGACCGGAACAGGAAACGGGCCTGGCCAGGGTTTGCTGATGGGTTTGCATCGGGTGTCTCCTCCAACTCCTGTTGACGGTTCCAATCCAAGGGGTGCCGGATGATCCGCCGGTGATCCTCGTCCGGGGCCGGATGTCGACGCCGCCTCGATATTCCCGCACATCGTTCGTCCGCATGGTTATTTCTAACCACTTTTAGCCTAATGTTCAAGGATTTGGCAACACATTCCGGAAAAACTTCGGGGGCTTCGGGCGGGATAAATACATTGTGCTCGCTCCAGCGCTCTGTTATGATTTGGAAAAATAGGCTGAAGGCTGAAGACCGAAGGCTGAAGACTGTAATCTTTCCGTTTTCCTTCAGCCTGACAGCTTCAAAATAAAGAGGAGACGGGTGTGCTATCCAAAGTGTCGAGCGGTGCGGTGATCGGCATCGATGCCTATGTGGTGGAGGTGGAGGTGGACATCTCGGCGGGGCTGCCTTCCTTTACGACGGTCGGCCTGCCCGAGGCATCGGTCAAGGAGAGCAAGGAGCGGGTCAAGGCCGCCATCCAGAATTCCGGGTATGCCTTTCCCGACGATCGGATCACCATCAACCTGGCCCCTGCCGACATCAAAAAAGAGGGCACGGGTCTGGACCTTCCGATTGCCCTGGGGATTCTTGCCGCACTGGGCCTCATCCCGAAGGACGTCCTGGCGGACTATATGATCATGGGCGAACTCTCCCTGGACGGCCGGGTCAAACCGGTCCGGGGCGCGCTCCCAGCGGCATTGACCGCCCTGCGGGCCGGGTATCGGGGGATCATGGTTCCCCGGGACAACAGCCGGGAGGCCGCCGTGGTAAGGGAGATCTCCGTGCTGCCCGTCACCCACCTTGCCCAGGTGGTCGACTTTTACCGGGGGCTCGCGGCCATCCCGCCGGTCGAGGCCAATCTCGACGAGGTGTTTTCCGAATCGGAGCACTATGGGGATGACTTTTCCGACGTCATGGGCCAGGAGCACGTCAAGCGGGCCCTCGAGGTCGCGGCGGCCGGGGCGCACAATCTCATGATGATCGGCCCGCCCGGCTCGGGGAAGACCATGCTGGCCCGGCGGATCCCCTCCATCCTGCCGCCCATGACCTTCGACGAATCCATCGAGACCACCCGGATTTACAGCGTGGTCGGAGGCCTGGAAAAGGACCAGGCCCTGGTGGTCCGGAGGCCGTTTCGGTCGCCCCACCATACGATCTCGGACGCGGGCCTCATCGGCGGCGGTCGGATCCCCCGTCCGGGCGAGGTCAGTCTCGCCCACAACGGGGTTCTCTTTCTCGACGAACTGCCGGAATTCAAGAAGAATGTCCTGGAGGTGCTCCGCCAGCCCCTGGAAGACCTCTCCGTCACCATCTCGAGGGTCAACTCCAGCCTGACCTATCCCGCCGCATTCATGCTCATATCCGCCATGAATCCCTGCCCGTGCGGATACCAGGGGGATGCGGCCCACGAGTGCCGATGCTCCCCGAGCCAGATCGACCGCTACCGATCCCGGATCTCCGGGCCGCTCCTGGACCGGATCGACATCCACGTGGAGGTCCCGGCCGTGCCGTACCAGGAGCTTGCCGCCGGAACGCCGGCGGAGTCATCGCCTGCCATCCGCCGTCGGGTCTCCGCCGCGCGCACGTTGCAGACGCGTCGTTTTTCCCGGGCCAACATCCACTGCAACGCCCAGATGGGCAGCCGCCATATCCGAAAGCACTGCGCCATCGACAAGGCATCCGCGGACCTTCTGGCCACCGCCGTGAGCCGGCTGGGCCTCTCGGCCCGGGCCTACAACCGCATCCTCAAGATCAGCCGGACCATCGCCGACCTGGACGGGTCGGAGACGGTCCGCATCGACCATCTTTCCGAGGCCATCCAGTACCGGAGTCTGGATCGCAGGGGACGGCCTTAGTCGCCGTGGAGAAGAGGATGACACCGGTGGAACCTCTTCGATGCCCGCCCTGGGGGGATCGGGACGTCTGGATCGAGGTCAACCGAAGCATCGCCTGGCTCGCGGCCCGACACGGAACGGCGATCGCGTCGCTTGCCGAGACGGCCGGGGCTGTTCGTAACCGGCTGGCGCTGGCGTCGCCCCTGCTGGACGCCCTGTGCCGGAGCACCTGCCGTCATTGCCCCGAGCCATGCTGCCTGGGGGCCAAGATCTGGTTCGATACCGCGGACCTCCTGGTGCTGCACCTTGCCGGTCTGCCGGTGCCGGAGGCCCAGCCCATTTCCGCCTGGGACGAGATCTGCCGTTATTGGGGTCCAAGGGGGTGCCGGCTGGATCGGCTCTGCCGGCCGTGGATCTGCACCTGGTATCTCTGTCCGGCGCAGACGGCCATTTTGAGAAGGGGGGGTGGGGAAACAGACCCGGAGATATTTCGGGTCGTGGCGGAGATCAAATCCCTTCGCAAGGCCCTGGAAGAGGGGTTTGTCCGCACCACGTCCTGAATGAAAAAAGGCCGCTTGAATCCGCCCCCGGGGGGCGGGGGGTTCAGGCGGCCTGGATGTCTGTGTCGGAGCGGCGGCGCGGTGTGCGGGAAGGCTATTCCACCGGCGCGTCGTCAAAGGTGGGTCTGGGAAGCATGCCCGCCAGCTCGGCGATTTCAGGGACCTTGTGCTCCCACTCGATGGCCATGAGATGGACGCCCGCGACGCCTTTCATCTCTTTGAACTCCGCGATCTGTTCGCAGGCCATTTTGATGCCCTCCTCCGCATGTTTGCCCTTGGGGGCGCCCTTCAGGCGATCGATGACCTCGTCGGGTACGTCCATTCCGGGGACGTTGTTTTTCATGTATCGGGCCATACCAAGGCTCTTCATGGGGGTGACGCCGGCCAGGATGTACACCTTCTCCGTGAGACCCATTTCGTTGGCCATCCTGACCCATTCCCGCATTTTTTTCATGTTGTAGATGCACTGGGTCTGGATAAAATCCGCACCGGCCTCGATTTTCTTGGCCAGGCGGTGAACCCGCCATTCAAAGGGCTCGGCAAACGGGTTGGCGGCGGCGCCGATAAAAAATTTGGGGGCGACGTCTATTTTCTGACCGCTCATGAATTTGGATTCATCCCGCATCTTCTTGATGGCTGAAATCAGCTGGGTAGAGTCGATATCGAAGACGCCCTTGGCGTTGGGATGATCCCCGAACTGCTGGTGGTCCCCCGAAAGGGCCAGGATGTTGCGGATACCGTGGGCCGAGGCCCCCAGAATGTCTCCCTGCATGGCGAGCCGGTTGCGGTCACGGCAGACCATCTGGTAATTGGGTTCGAGGCCTTCTTGAATAGCGATCAGTGAAGCCGCCCAGCTGGACATCCGGACCATGGCCGTCTGATTGTCCGTGATGTTGACGGAATCGACCATCCCCTTCAAGTAGCGAGCTTTATGTCTCACTTCTTCCACATTGGCGCCGCGCGGGGGTCCGAGTTCACCTGTGAAAGCAAAATGTCCGGCTCTCAGTACCTTCTCCAAATTACTGCCTGATTTCATATTCAATTACCTCTCGTTTATTTGTTGTGGGTCTCGGTTCTCCGTTTCGACCGATAACCCGGCTTTAACCGTTTGCGGGCCTCCGCAGGTCTTGGGTGAACGGAGGGCGCCGTTTCAGGCGAGCGGGAATTGCCGGCGCTGGCGATGCTGCGGACAACGGGGACGGCCGGCGACGCACCGTCAACCTCATCCTGGTTGCTGCGATCTCTCTCTTGAGTTTTCACTTGCTGGTCAAAGCGTTTCTATTAATCCCATTTCAACATATCTGTCAATAAAAAGCTCTTCCGATATGGAAGGGGTGAGAGCATAAAAAGGTTGGATGAAAATATCGAAATCAAAACCGGAAAGTTAGGAGAGATATCATTCGCCTTGAGGCACTGATTCACGGCAGCCCGTTTCCGACACGAGCGACATTTTTCGCAATGGGCTGTAATGATCCATCGGAGGGGAAGCGATGTAACAATTTGTTTTGGAAACGATAACATTCGAATCCATGGGAAGATGGCATCGGATGGGTCTCGGCCGGCAATCGGTCCGTGTTGACCTTCGCGTCGAAACAGGATAATGGGGACAAACGGATAAAGGGGGACGATGATGAGCTTGGAAGCCGGTTCAGAAAAGATGCCTGGGCATCGGGCCGTGGGAATGCTGCTTATTTGCGTTCTCTTTGTCGGATGCAGTAGCTGGCTTCCCAGCGCCAAGCGCGATACGATAACGACCTGGAGTTCCTATGACGAGGCCAGGACCACCTTCAACACGATTGTTCCCTACAAAACGACGGTGGCGGACCTGAAACAGATCGGCTACGACCCCTTTGTCACCCCCAATATCACCCTGCTGACCTACATTGAGCTCCTTCACCGGTTTTTGCCCAACAACTCCATCACCAAATCAGACCTCGACGAGGGCGTTCAGGACTGCCTGGCCGCAAAGGATGCGTGCACGGCATACGAGCTTGCGTTGAAGAAATCTCATGAAGAGCGTTTCGGCAATGTTCTCATGGACCTCTTCGGCTTCCGGCGCAAGACGAAGGTAAGCGGGTGGGAATTCAATGCGTTCATCATTCTTAAGGGAGACCTGGTGGTGTATAAGCTGAGCGGTGGGAAGCCCAATATTGACGAACTGATCGATGAGAAGCGGCCACTCGGCCCGCTTCAGGACCTGGGCGGAGACAGGTTGCTCCGGGCCGCGGGCCTGTGAGGTGGCTCGGGCGATCGATGGGGTTGCGCCTCCGGGCGTCCGCAGGAGCGCTCCTGGCCCTGGGGTGCATGATGGGGCGGGTCGCCGCGGCGGAGGCCCCTCCGGAAGGTCTGGCGGCCTTTCAGCCCGGCGAGCGCTTGGTCTACGCCCTAAAATGGGAGTTCATCACCGCGGGAGAGGCGACCCTTGAGGTGCTGCCCGATGCATCCTTGGAGGGCCGGAGCGTCCGCCGGTTCGTGCTGACCGCCGGGACCAACAGCTTCCTGGACAAGATTTACAAGGTCCGTAACCGCATCGAGTCCTTTACGGACCTTTCCATGGACCATTCGATCCTGTACCGGAAAAAGCAGCGGGAAGGGCGCCATGAGGGCGATATCATCGTCCGGTTCGACTGGCATCGCAAGACGGCGGTATATACCAATTTCGGCAGTCCGAGGAACCCCGTGGCGCTGATGTCGGGCGCCTTCGATCCGCTCGGCGCCTTCTATTTCGTCCGCACCGTCGGCCTGGCGACGGGGAAGGTGGTCGATCGGCCCGTGAGCGACGGCAAGAAATGCGTTCTCGGGCGGGTGAGGGTGCTCGGAAGGGAGACGATCCGGGTGAACGGCAGGGACTATGACACCTATCGTCTGGATCCCGATCTCAAACATGTGGGCGGCGTCTTCAGCAAGAGCCGGAATGCCAAAATAGAGCTGTGGGTGTCGGCCGATCACCGGCACATACCCGTCAGGATAAAGAGCCGGGTGGCGGTGGGGAGTTTCGTGGGGGAACTCATATCCGATTCCGGCGCAGCCGCTCCCGGGCCGGGAATAACCTTTGGGGGGATGAAATGAGACAGGAACGCGTTCGGGTTTTGTGGAACCGCATTGAATGCTCCGGATATTTCCGCATGGGGCTGACGTGCCATCCCGACTACGCACGGTCAAAACCCGGCCAGTTCGTGATGGTCCGGGTGACGGACCGGATGAACCCCCTGTTGCGG
This sequence comes from Desulfococcus sp., assembly GCF_041737845.1. Lineage (GTDB taxonomy): Bacteria > Desulfobacterota > Desulfobacteria > Desulfobacterales > Desulfococcaceae > Desulfococcus. The sequence goes on along the minus strand of NZ_JBGSQX010000018.1, from coordinate 115,898 downwards.
CGGCCGTTTTCCATACACCGTCTGATCCGCTCGGAAGCGGGGACCGTCTATGGCCTCGAGATCCTGTACAAGGTCGTCGGGACGGGGACGGAGCGACTCGCCATGTGCGGGAAGAGCGACGGCCTGAGTCTTCTGGGGCCTCTGGGCCGCGGTTTCGGCCTTCCCGAAAAGCCTGGAACGATCTTTATCGTCGCCGGAGGGATCGGTGTCGCGCCCATGTGCTTTCTGACGGAAACGCTCCGGGAAAAGGGGTTCGACACCTCCCGCTGCATGGTCTTTATCGGCGGCCGCTCCAAGGATGACCTGTTGTGCATGAACGATTTCTTCACCATGGGCGTCCAAACGCTCAATATCACCACGGACGACGGCACGGCCGGAGAGAAGGACGTGGTGACCGGTCCTCTCGAAAGGGCCGTGAGAGACCGCCGGCCGGACCTGATCTATGCCTGCGGCCCGCTTCCCATGCTGCGGGCGACGAGCCATATCGCCGGGAAATACGGCATTCCCTGCCAGATTTCCATCGAAACCATGATGGGCTGCGGCATGGGTGCATGCCTGGGCTGCGCGGTGGCGGCGGCGGCGGATCCGGAAACATACCTGCATGCCTGCGTCGACGGGCCGGTTTTCAATGCATCCGACATCCTCATCTGAGGGTGCCGATTTTCATGCCGGGGTGCCGCGAGTCGGTGCGGAGAAGCCCGGTGCACCAGCGTTCGGCGGGCGGCGGCGCGGGCGGAAATCTTCATCTGGAAGTATGAGAGGCGGTCGAATTTTCGTTGACTTGGAGACCGACCTGTGTTAAACGACAAACCTTAAATTACAGGCGGGTTTTTTCCCATAAATGGCTAAACGAAATCTTCAGTATCTGAAAGAACTCGCGTATTTCAGCAGCATCGGGTTGTCGGTCGCGTTGTCCATATTTATCGGCCTGGGCATCGGCGTATATCTTGACGGGCGGTTCGACACCAATCCTTGGCTGACGTTGATTTTTTTAGGGCTCGGCATCGCCGCGGGCTACCGAAATATCGGGCTTGCGATCAGGAAGAGCCGGAAATTCTGACGGGAAAGCATAAACGGTTTTGAAGATCCAGCAGCGCTTATTAAAATTCGTGACACGAACGAACTGGATACTCCTGATCATTGCCAGCGCTCTCGGGCTTCTCTGGGCAACACCCGCATTTGCCGGCGGCATCTTCTGCGGCGGCCTCATCGTCACCGTCAATTTCCACCTATTGTATCGAACCCTGAGAACCGCACTTGTTCCCGCCAACTTACCCTCGCACAATGTGATTCTGGCAAAATATTATGTCCGCTTCATCATCAGCGGACTGATCATTTTCGTGCTCATCTTCAAGCACATCGTGAATCCCATAGGCCTTTTTATCGGGCTGTCGGTCGTTGTCGTCAGTATCATGCTGGCAACCCTGATCGAATTTAAAAACCTTTTTTGGAAGGAGGCTGTATAAGGTGGAACATCCCTATCTATTCTTCGTCAAGCTGTTCGAACTCATTGGCCTGGGCCATTTTGCCCATGCTTATCCCCACGTCATTTATTCCTGGGTGGTGATGCTTCTTCTTGTCGGACTGGGCTTCCTGGCGGCCAAGGGCATCGCCATGGTCCCGAACAAAATGCAGAATCTTTTTGAAATCGTGGTTTCAGGCATCGAAGACTTCATGGTGGATATCACCGGCGAAGAGGGGCGGTGGCTCTTTCCGTTGGTCGCCACGATCTTCATGTATATCTTCATCGGCAACCTGATCGGCCTCGTTCCCGGATTCTTTCCGCCGACGGCCAGCCTGAACACCACCCTGTCCTGTGCGCTGGTGGTGGTGGTTTTCACCCACATCATCGGCATTAAGTATCACGGGATTGGTTATATCAAGCACTTTTTAGGGCCCGTATGGTGGATGGTTCCCATCATTTTCCCCATCGAGCTCATCGGCCACATCGCCAGAATTCTGTCCCTCTCTTTCCGGCTTTTCGGCAACATGATGGGGCACGAACTGGTCCTGGGGATTTTGTTCGCCCTGGCCGGCGCATTTTTTGCCCCCCTGCCCATCATGGCGCTGGGCATCTTTGTCGCACTGGTTCAGGCCTTCGTTTTCTTTCTTCTGTCGATCATGTATTTCACCGGTGCCATGGAGCACGCCCACTGATCGATCGGATAATCGGGTACGGATTTAATTTCGCTATTAATGGGATAGTGGAAGAAGCTAAATACTCATCAAATCTATTCAAGGTGAAGGAGGTACGTTAGATGGAAGCTCAGGCATTACAATTTTTTATCGCATGTGTGACTGCGGCGGGTTTTGGAATCGCGGTAGCGGCTTTCGGTTGCGGCATCGGTCAGGGTCTTGGCCTGAAGGCTGCCGTTGAGGGCATTGCAAGAAATCCCGAATCTTCCGGCAAGGTAACCGTTACCATGCTGATCGGTCTTGCCATGATCGAATCTCTTTGTATCTATGCCCTGGTTATCGCGCTGATCCTTATCTATGCGCATCCGCAGGCTGCAGCGATTGCAGGATTGTTTGCCAAGTAGAGACAGGGCCGTTTATTTTTACGGATGAAAACGGGGTCGGCCATCATGGCCGGCCCTTTTTCATGGGCCCTGCGGGATCGCGCCGCGCCCGGCGCCGCCCAGCCCATGCCTGCCCTTCGACCGCTCTCCGCCCGGCCTCTCCCTGAAGCCGACTGCTGTCGCGTCGGCTCTTGTTTCCTCATGGAATATTCGATAAATAATCTTGACTTTTAGCCGTCAGCGATGCTAAAGATCCAAATTTTGAAATTGTCACAGGTAAGGGATTTTATCCTTGCTCCGCCATGTCGGGGCTTAATATCCGCAAGGAGGAATTATGAGAAGATACGAAACCATGGTCATTGTCGATTCTGACCTGTCCGGCGAAAAGCGGGATCCGCTTTTTGAGAGAATGGAGGAAATCATCTCTCAGCAGGGCGGCGCGCTGATCGTCCGTGACGACTGGGGCCCGCGAAAGCTTGCCTACGAGATCAACAAGCGGACGCGCGGACACTATGTAAGGTTTGATTACTGCGGGAACGGGGATCTGGTCAGCGAACTGGAGCGGTTTTGCCGGATCGACGACCGCGTCATGAAATACATGACGATCCAGCTTGCCAAAGAGGCTGACGCCGAGGCCATAAAGGCCGAGATCGCCAAAGCGGGGAGCGCCGAGGCGGCTTCGGCCGAGAAGCCTGATGCTGCCGATGAAACAGCATCCGCCGTGGGCGACACCGAAACACCTGACACCGCAGAGGAGGAATAATGGCTTTTCAACGCAAGAGAAATGCAGTCAAAGGCGGCGGTGGCGGCCGAAGGAAAAAACGGATTTTCCATCGTCGAAAAGTCTGCCGTTTTTGCGCCGACAGCAGCATTGCCATCGATTACAAGGAGCCGAAGACGCTCCGGATGTTCACGACCGAGCGCGGAAAGATCATTCCCCGCAGAATTTCCGGTACCTGCGCCACCCATCAACGGAAGCTGACCGCATCGATCAAGCGGGCGCGTACCATCGCCCTTCTGCCGTTTGTTGGAACGGTCGATCTGTAAGGATTTACATGGGGGCGGACCCCGCCCCCTGATGCCATGTCCGAGGAAAAACTGAACGTGCTGCCGACAGGCAGATCGAGCGCGACGGCGGATTTTTTCAGGGGGATCTTTGCCGTCGGGCTGTTGTTTTATGCGGCGACTCATATTCCGGTCGTCGGTTTTTTCTTTTCCCTCCTGATCCCGGTGCTGATCCTTTTCTACCGCCTGCGGCTGGGCCAGAGGGCAGGCGGCATCATCCCCGTGGTTTCCGGCGCGGCCATGGCCCTGACGCTGGGTGCGGCATCCTTTGAGATGCTCTTTTTCGCGGAGCTGATGCTGTTGGGCTTCGTCATGGGGGAGCTCTTCGAAAGAAATCTGCCCATCGAAAGGACCGTTCTCCTGACATGCGCGATCGCAATCGCGTCCGGCGGTGCATGTCTGGCGGTTTACAGCAGTTTCTCCGGAATCAGTCCCTGGGCCATGGTGTCTGACTATGTCGACCGGAACCTTCAAATGACGCTGGCGCTGTATGAGAGTGTCGGAATGGCCGAGGAGGTGATCCGGGCGGTATCCGAATCCCTTGAGGCGATCCATTTTTTTCTGGTGCGGATCCTTCCTTCGCTGGCGGTATCCTCGGTGCTGTTCATCACGTGGACGACCCTTGTCATGGTGAAGCCGGTCACCCGCAGGTACGGTCTTGCCTACCCCGATTTCGGTCGGCTGAATCACTGGCGGGCGCCGGAATGGCTCGTATGGGGCGTCATCGGAAGCGGCATCCTCCTGCTCTTCCCGCACAACGGGCTTCGGATGGTGGGGGTCAACGGCCTGATCATCCTGATGACGGTCTATTTTTTCAACGGGATCGCCATCGTCTCCTTTTTCCTGGAGAAAAAGCGGTTGCCCCTGTTTCTGCGGATCGGAATCTACATGTTTATCGCGCTTCAGCAGATCGCGCTTTTTCTGGTGATCGGCATCGGCTTTTTCGATATATGGTTCAATTTTCGAAAATTGGAAACACCAACAGACTGAATCCATCCCCGAGAGAGGTTAATATGAAAGTCATCCTGACAAAAACCATTGAAACCCTGGGTATCATCGGCAGCGAGGTCAAGGTTGCAAAAGGATACGCCAGAAATTATCTTTTGCCCCAAGAAATGGCTGTCCTGTCAACCCCCGCCAATCGCAAGCGGCTGGAGTTCGAAAAAAAACGGTTTGAGGTTCAAATCGCCAAGGAAAAAGCCCTTGCCGAGGAGATGGCCAAGCGTTTGGAGGGCGTCTCCTGCACCATCGCCGCCAAGGTCAGTGATGAAGACCGGCTCTACGGCTCGGTAACCGTCCGGGATGTCATCGACGCGCTTGCCAAACAGGGGCTGGATGTCCGCAAGCAGATGATTCTGATGCCGGAATCCATCAAGAAAATCGGAACCTACGCCATCCCCGTCCGGGTCTACAAAGGGGTTGAACCCGAGATCTCCGTGGTGGTTGTTCCGGAAGAACAGGCGGAATAAGAAACCCGATCGAATCCGATAAGCATCAGGGCATCCCCTAAGGGGCCTTGATGCTTGATCTTGAGGTGGATGCCCATGGCCGTGAAATCCATACAGCGGGATGCCGACACGGCATATAAGCTTCCCCCCCAGAATATCGAGGCGGAAGAATCCCTTCTGAGCGCTATTCTTCTGGATGATTCGACGCTCATCGATGTCGTCGAGATCCTTTCGCCGGAAGACTTCTATTCGACGTCTCACCAGAAGATATATGAAGCCGTCGTTGATCTGTTTTCAAAAAACGAACCTGTCGACCTGATCACCCTCTCGAACCGGCTCACCGAGAAAGGCCTCCTTGACGAGGTCGGCGGCAAGGGGCATCGCGGCATAACCTATATCTCCTGGCTGACGGATGCGGCGCCGGCGGCCGTCAACGCCCCCCATTACGCCCGGATTGTCCGGGACAGGGCAAGCCTGAGGCGCCTCATCCAGAAAGCCAACGAAATCACCCGCCGATGTTACGACGCCCAGGGGGATGTGGACGACATCATCAATTTCGCTGAAAGTTCGATCTTCGAGATATCCGAAGACAAGATCCATCCCGCTTTCTTCCCCATCAGCAAGCTCATCGAGTCGAACATCGACGCCCTGGAGGAACGCCAGGGAAACAAGACCCTCATCACCGGCGTACCGACGGGATTCACGCGCCTGGATCATCTCACCTCGGGGTTCCAACCTTCGGATCTGATCATCCTGGCGGCGCGGCCCAGCATGGGCAAGACGGCGTTCGCCCTGAACGTCGCCCGGAACGCCGCCGTGGACGGCAATGTGCCGGTCGCCATATTTTCCCTGGAAATGTCCAAGGAGCAGCTCTCCATGCGGCTCCTTTGCGCCGAGGCCCGTGTCGACTCCTCCCGGATCCGTTCCGGCTATTTCAGCCGGGACGACTGGGACGCCCTCACCGAGGCCGCCGGCGTGCTTTCCGAGGCGCCGATCTATATCGACGATTCGGCGGATATCACGGCCATCGAGATCCGCGCCAAATCCCGCAGGCTCAAGATGGAGAAGAATCTGGGGCTGGTCATCGTCGATTACCTGCAGTTGATGAAAGGGCGTTCCTCCCTGGAGCGCAGGGACCTCGAAATCTCTGAAATCTCCCGGTCGCTCAAATCCCTGGCCAAGGAGCTCGAAGTTCCCGTCATCGCCCTGTCCCAGCTCAACCGGAAGCTGGAGGAGCGCTCGGACAAGCGGCCCATGCTTTCGGACCTCCGGGAGAGCGGCAGCATCGAGCAGGATGCCGACGTCGTGGCGTTCATTTACCGGGACGAGGTCTACAACCGGGAGGAGAACAACCCCAACCGCGGGAAGGCGGAGATTATCCTCGGGAAGCAGCGGAACGGCCCCATCGGCTCCGCCAGCCTGGTCTTTCTGAACACGTATACGCGATTTGAAAATCCCGCGCCGGACGATATGGCCGGGATCGGGAGGTCATGAAAAATCTTTACGGAAATATCGACGACCTCAAGGCGGACCACGTCCGCCGCCTGGAAAATCTCTACCGGCGAAAGGTCCCGGACACATTTCTCATCACCCCCGAGCTGGCCCGGGATGTCACCCACCTTTCCCAGGAGCTGCGCCGGCAGATCGGTCTCCTGATTGACCGGTCCGGAAGGGTCGTGTCGGTCATCGTGGGGGATGCCCAAAAGATCGTCATCCCCGAGACCCCGTCCCATCGGACCCTGCCCGGCAGGCTCAAGGGGCTTCGCTGCATCCACACCCATCTCAAAGACGAGCCGCTCACCTCCGACGACCTCACCGATCTCGCCCTCCTGCGCCTCGACATGATGGCGGCCGTGACGATGACCCCCGAGGGCGGAGTCCGGATGGTCCATGCGGCCCACATCCTGCCCAAAGGCTCCCCCGAGGCACCCTACCAAATATTGGATGGCCTGCCGCCCCACCGCCTGGATATAGGGTTCACGGAGGTCATCCGTGCCCTGGAAAGCGAGCTGGCCCAGATCCAATCCGGCTTTTCCGGCGCCAGGGGAGAGGAGCGCGCCGTCCTGGTCAGCGTCACCACCGCACCGCGGAAGATCGCTGAAGACTCCCTGGCGGAACTGAAGGAGCTGGCGGTTTCCGGCGGGATCGAGGTCGTCGAGACCGTGCTGCAGCAGCGCAAAAAGGTCGATCCCCGGTTTCTCATCGGCCGGGGCAAGCTCCAAGACCTCAACCTCCTGGCGCTCCAGAAGGGGATCTCCCTCATCATCTTCGATCAGGAGATGAACGCCTCCCAGATGCGCTCCATCACGGACCAGATCGAACTCAAGGTGATCGACCGCACCCAGCTCATCCTGGATATCTTCGCCCAGCGCGCCCAGACCCGGGAGGGCAAGCTCCAGGTCGAACTGGCCCAGCTGAAGTACCTGCTGCCTCGCCTGGTGACAAAGAATACGGCCATGTCGCGCCTTACCGGCGGCATCGGCGGTCGGGGGCCGGGCGAGACCAAGCTGGAAATCAATCGAAGGCGGGTCCGTGAGCGGATCAACCACCTGGAGAAGATCCTGGGAGAGGTGATCAAGCATCGGGATCGCCAGAAGGCCCGGCGGACCAAAAAGGGACTTCCGGTCGTCTCCATCATCGGCTACACCAATGCCGGAAAATCGACGCTCCTCAACTCCCTCACCCAGAGCAGGGTCCTGGCCGAAGACCGGCTCTTCGCCACCCTCGACCCCTCCAGCCGGCGGCTCCGCTTTCCAAGGGACATCGAGGTGATCATTACGGACACGGTGGGATTCATCCGGGACCTTCCAAAGGATCTCATGGTGGCTTTCCGGGCGACCCTCGAGGAGCTTCAGAGCGCAGACCTCCTGCTTCACATCGTGGATGTCAGCAACCCGAGATACAAAGAGCAGGTGCAGTCCGTGGAGCGCATCCTTTCCGAACTGGATCTCCAGCATATCAAGGTGCTCCGGGTCCTGAACAAAATCGACCGGGTTTCGCCCGACGACGTGGCGTATCTGGTTCACACCCTGGGCGGGATCCCCATATCCGCACTGGAGCGAAAAACCCTCGTGCCGCTTACGGAAAAAGTGGCGGAAGAAATTGAAATACTGTCATCTATCGCTTGACATCCGACCCAAAATATATAAGTTTTCTGTCCATGGATCTTGAATACGTCAGAAACGTCGGTATCGCCGCGGCTTATGAAGGCGGCGGCATCCTTCGATCCTGTCTGGGCAACCTGTCCTCCATCGGCAAAAAGGGCGCCATTGATCTTGTCACGGAAGCGGATCTGGGCTCCGAAAAGCAAATCATCCAAACCATACGGTCCCGCTTCCCGGACCATGCCGTTCTCGCTGAGGAAAGCGGCGAGAATCCTGGCGAACCAGACTGTCAGTGGATTATCGATCCCCTTGACGGCACAACCAACTACGCGCACCAAATCCCGATTTTCGCGGTCTCCATTGCGTTTTCTTATCGGGAAGAGGTGGTCGTGGGGGTGGTCCTGAACCCTGTCTCCGGCGAACTGTTTACCGCCGTCAAGGGAAAGGGCGCCGAGCTGAACGGCCGGGCCATCCATGTTTCTGAAAGCCGGGACGTGTCGGAGAGCCTTTTGGTTACTGGATTTCCGTATGACTTCAAAGAGATAATCGACTCCGTCATGGGGCGTTTCAAATCCTGCCTGAGGGCGTCCCGGGGCGTCAGGCGCCTGGGGGCAGCGGCTCTTGACCTCTGCTTCGTGGCGTGCGGGCGGTTTGACGGATTTTGGGAAGAGAACTTGAAACCATGGGATACCGCTGCGGGAATGGTGATTGCGGCGGAAGCCGGTGGGCGGGTCACCGATTTCAAAGGAAAGGCATTCGATGTTCAAGACCGGGAAATTCTGGCCACAAACGGCAGCATTCACCGCGAAATGATGTCACTATTGGCGTTAAAGGAAAAGAAATGAAGCAGTCTGGCAAAAAGATTTCGTTAAACGATCATCTGGGATGTTTCGGTGAATTCAATCTGGGGGATCCGATCTGCAAAAAGATGTGTTCCCTGAACATTCGCTGTGCCATCGAACGCGAACAGAATGATCAGCTGGAGCTGTTGGAGGACCTGATATCCTCCGATACGATGATCATCAAGGTACAATAATTCGATTTGTTGAGAGATGTAAAAGCCGGCCTGCGGCCGGCTTCGTTTTTTCCCGATCTTCCCTGCCGCGATCTTCCCGGTTTTATGATTTCAACCCCCGAACAGAGGCCAGCGCCGCCACTGGGATTCAATCACTTGAATTCATTCAGTGGGATTCAATGCGTTCGCAGAGGAATTCCAACTGCTTTTTCAGGGAGCCGTCGGAGCGGATCCCCTTTTCGACCGCTGCGATGGAATGGACGGCGGTGCCGTGGTATCGGTTGAAGCTTTTCCCGATGGCCTGAAGGGGCTGGTCGGTGTATTTCCTCGCGAGGTAGATGGCCACCTGCCTGGGCCGGACGATGGCTCGTTTCCGCGAAGGGGAAATGATCTCCTCAAGGGAAATGTTGTACTGCTTGCAGACGAGTTCCTTGATAAGCTCAACGGTGATGGCCTGTTTTTGCTGGGTGATGTTCCGAACGACGCTCTCGGCGAGCCTCAGGTCGATGGATTCCCCCAGCAGGGATGCCTTGGCGGAGACGCCAATGAGGCCGCTTTCGAGCTGACGGACATTCTCGGAAAGTTCGCCGGCAAGATACTCGATGACCGTCGGGGGCAGCATGCAGCCGTGCTCCTTCATCTTTCTTTTGAGTATCTTGACCCGTGTCTGGAAGTCGGGGATCTCGATGTGAGAGATCAGGCTTCGGGCCAGGCGGGATTTGAGCTGCTCGCTCATGTTCGGGATTTCCGCCGGGAGGTGGCAACTGGTGAAAATGATCTTTTTGTTCGCGTCGATGAGATAATCGAGCGCCTGGGCGAGTTCCATCTGGGTCCGCTCTTTTCCGGTCAGAAAATGGACGTCCTCCAGCAGCAGAACGTCGCACTGGTTCCGGTACTTCAGCTTGAACTGCTCGATGGCGTCGGTCCGGAAGGCCCGGACCATCTCGTTGGTGAAATCCTCCGCCGTGATGTAATACACGTTTTCCGTTGGGAAATTGGAGAGGATATGGTGTCCGATGGCCTGGGAAAGATGGCTTTTCCCCAGCCCGGTCTGGGACATGAGAAACAGGGAGTTATGGTTCAAGCCCTGCCGCGATGCCAGAGACAGGGCGGCCGAATACGCAAAGTTGTTGTTGTTGCCCACCACGAAACGGTCAAACGTGAAGTTTTTTCGGAGGAGTCGGCCGCTGGAGGGCGGCTGAGGCATGGCGGGCAGCTCCAGCTGAGGCTCCACCCGCAGTTCGGCGGGATCGAAATTCCGCTGACGGGCGCTGTTCTGCCTGGAAGCGATTTCAATGGCGATTCTGGAGTCGCCGCCCGCATGACGCCGGAGCATCCCTTCGATCATGGCGCCGTAATGGTCCACGACCCGCTTTTTTGCAAAAAAGTTGGGGCAGGAGAGGACGATGGCGTTTCCATCCGCCTTGACGAACTCGACAGGCTCGATCCACATCCGAAAGCAGTGGGCGGGGATCTCCTTTTTGACCATAGCCTTGATGTTTTTCCAGATATTTTCCATTGGGCAATATGCTTCCTTTATTGCTCGCGCAATAGAAATAAGGCGCTCAATTTGTCGTCGTATTCGGCGTTTTGGGTTGCTTTGGCCAGTTATGGCCCAATTGACGGGATATGGTCCGGCATCTCCTTACACATGGGATGGTCTAATAGGGGATTCTTGCCTCATCGTCAAATCGGATGAAACAGGGTGGAAGAAAATTTGGCGCAGCAGGCATCCATTATTTTAACATTTCGAATAAATTGATTATTAATATTTTATTTCTTCCAACTCTCCATAAATACAATCCATTTCAGCTACCTGGTTTATCCCCAAGTATTTTAAGGGGAAAGGCAGTGCACCCCGGAAATCGCAGCAGCCCCACGCCCCTCGCAATCTTGATATTTCTTGAATTATCTTCTTTTTTCGGAAAAATACCCTGCAATTTGTCAAACTGATCACAACTCGTGGAAATGAAATAAATTATTTGAAAAAGAAAAACAGGCCGGATAAGATGCGGTCTGGAATGCTTCCGGCGGGCTTCCGCCGCGACCTCGAATCACGGTTTTGATATCGGACAGGCATGGCATCGGGCAATATCATTGTACAGGGCGCAAGGCAGCACAACCTGAAAAACATCGATGTGGAGATCCCCCGGTCCAGGCTGGTGGTGGTGACCGGCCTGTCCGGATCGGGAAAATCCACGCTGGCCTTCGACACCCTTTACGCCGAGGGGCAGCGGCGGTACGTGGAATCCCTGTCCACCTATGCCCGGCAGTTTCTGGAGCGCATGGACAAGCCGGATGTGGACCTGATCGAAGGCCTCTCTCCCGCCATCGCCATCCAACAAAAAACGGCAAGCCACAATCCTCGGTCCACTGTGGGGACCGTCACCGAGATCCACGATTATCTCAGGCTGCTCTTCGCGAGGATCGGCAGGCGCCACTGCCATCAATGCGGCAGGCCTGTCACCCCCCAATCCATCGATCAGATCGTGGCTCAGGTGACGGCGCTTCCCGAAGGAACCAAGATCATCATCCTCGCACCGCTGGCGTCCCTCCAGAAGGGGGGCCACGAGAAGCTGCTCAAAAGCCTCCGGAAGCAGGGGTTTTCCAGGGTCCGCATCGACGGCGAGGCCATGGACATCGAGAACGCGGGCACTCTCGACAAGAAACGGAGACACGCCATCGAGGTGATCGTCGACCGTCTGGTCGTGAAGCCGGGCGTTCAGCATCGGCTGGCCGATTCGCTGGAGCTGGCCATGGCCCAGGCCGACGGCCTGGCCGCCATCGACGTCATCGGCGGGGAAAGCATCCTGTTCAGTGAGCATGCCGCCTGCACCCAATGCGGGGTCAGCTTTCCCGAGATTTCACCCGCCAGTTTTTCTTTCAATTCCCCCCAGGGCGCCTGCCCCAAATGCAACGGGATGGGTGCGGCCAGCGAGTTCGACCCCGAGCTGATCGTTCCCAACCCGGAGCTGAATTTGAGGGAGGGGGCGGTGAAATTATGGGAGAACCGGAACTCCGTCCAGTTCATGGAATTCCTGGAAGCCCTGACGGGCCGATACGGGGTGGACATCTACACCCCTTACCAGGACCTTCCGGACAGCTTCAAGGAGGTCCTGATGCACGGGTCCGGAGAAGACGAGATCTCCTTTTTCTTTGAACGGAAGAACCGGCGCGTCGTTTATCGCAAGCGTTTCGAGGGGATCATTCCAAAGCTGACCCGCCGTTATGCCGAAACCGACTCCCAGCTCTCGAGGGACGAGATCCTGCAATACATGAATGTCCGGCCCTGTGAGGCCTGCGGCGGCTGCAAACTGAACCCGGTGTCGCTCTCCGTCCGGGTCGGCGGCCGGAACATCGCCTACGTCAGCCGCCTGAACATCACGCAGGTACGGGAATTCTTTTCCGCCGCGGCGCCGGAGTTCACGGAAAAGGAGACGGTCATCGCCCGAAAGATCCTGAAGGAGATCGCAGACCGCCTGGGGTTCCTGGAGAATGTCGGGCTGGGGTATCTGACCCTCGATCGTTCGGCCGGCACCCTCTCCGGCGGAGAATCCCAGCGCATCCGGCTGGCGACCCAGATCGGGGCGAAGCTCACGGGGGTCCTCTATGTGCTGGACGAGCCGAGCGTCGGGCTCCACAAGCGGGACAATCAGCGGCTCTTGTCCACCCTGTGTCAGATGCGGGATCTGGGGAACACGGTGTTGGTGGTGGAGCACGACGAAGAGACGATTCTGGCCGCCGATCACGTGGTGGATATGGGGCCGGGGGCCGGGGCCCGGGGGGGCGAAGTGGTCTTCTCCGGCCCCCCCGGGCGCCTGCTCCAGTCGGAAACCTCCCTCACGGGCCAGTATCTTTCAGGGAAAAAACGCATCGAGGTGCCCGGCACCCGGCGTGCCGGCAACGGTCGACGGATCGTCCTGAAAGGGGCCCGGGCCAACAACCTCAAGGGCATCGATGTGTCCTTCCCCCTTGGGAGCCTCATCTGTGTCACGGGCGTTTCGGGATCCGGAAAATCGACCCTCGTCCTGGAAACCCTCTACCGGGTGCTTGTCCGGAAGCTTTACCGAAACCGGACGCGCGCGGGGGCCTGCGATGATGTCGCGGGGGTCGAATTCGTGGACAAGGTGATTCATATCGACCAATCGCCCATCGGCAGGACCCCCCGTTCGAACCCGGGGACCTACACCGGCGTATTCGCCCCGATCCGGGAGATTTTTGCCGAAACCCCGGAGGCCCGGATGCGGGGGTACAAGGCGGGGCGCTTCAGTTTCAACGTCAAGGGGGGTCGGTGCGAGTCGTGCCAGGGCGACGGGATCGTCCGGATCGAGATGCATTTTCTTCCGGATGTCTATGTGACGTGCGACGTCTGCCGGGGAAAACGGTATAACCGGGAGACCCTCGAGGTCCGCTACAAGGGGAAAAACATCGCCGAGGTCCTCCACATGACCGTTGATCAGGCCCTGGAGTTTTTCCGGAACATCCCGGGCATCCACGGTAAACTGCAGACGCTTTCGGAGGTGGGGCTCGGGTACATCCAGATCGGGCAGCAGGGGACCACCCTTTCGGGAGGGGAGGCCCAGCGGGTGAAGCTGGCAAAGGAGCTGAGCCGGCGGGCCACGGGGAAAACCGTCTATTTTCTCGATGAGCCGACCACGGGCCTTCACATGGACGATATCCGAAAGCTCCTCGATGTACTGAACCGTCTGGTGGACATGGGGAACACCGTGATCGTCATCGAGCATCATCTGGACGTCATCAAAACCGCGGACCACGTCATCGATCTGGGGCCCGAAGGGGGCGACGGCGGCGGATGGGTCGTTGCCAGCGGCACCCCCGAAGCGGTCGCTGCCGGAACCGCATCCCATACCGGGCGGTTTTTGAGGCGGGTTCTATCGGTTAACGCCCTTGACGGATTCAACCCGCGGGAAGGTTCTTGACGTTTTTACACGCCGATGCCATAACCCCGCAAACCGCGCTACCCGTGCCGTGAAACCGGAGGATATATGTTGAAACGAAACTTTATGCCGGAATTTCCAACCGAAGCAGCACTGTATGCCCACCAGTTGAAGGGCCTGAAGTGGACGGTGGCCCACGCCTATGAGGGGTCTCCCGTTTACCGGGCCAAGCTGTCCGCCGCCGGGGTGTCTCCCGGGGATATCCGGTGCCTTGAGGACATCCGGAGGCTGCCCTTTACCGACGCGGAGGACCTCAAGGACGGGTACCCCTTTCCCCTGCGCTCGGTCCCCTTCGAGAGGATCGTCCGGATTCATTCGAGCAGCGGCACCACCGGCCGGCGCAAGAATCTCTGTTACACGCAAAAGGATGTGGATGACTGGGCTCATTTTTTTGCCCGGGCCTACCAGATGGCCGGGGTGACTTCCGAGGACCGGGTCCAGATTGCCGTCGGTTACGGTGTCTGGACCGCGGGGGTGGGGTTTCAGATGGCCTGCGAACGGCTGGGAGCCATGGCCCTGCCCGTCGGACCCGGCAATGTGGACCTCCAGTGCCAGTTCCTGGTGGACATGCAGAGCACCGTGCTCTGCTGCACGGCCTCCATGGGGCTCCTGATGGCCGAGGAGGTGAAGCGCCGGGGGCTCGTCCGGAAGATCAACATCAAAAAAGTGATCTACGGATCGGAGCGTTCGTCCGTTTCCATGCGCAAGAAGGTATCCGAGCTTTTCGGTGGGGCCGAGCTCTTCGACATCACCGGGCTGACGGAGCTGTACGGTCCGGGAACGGGCATCGAATGCCCGGACCACGACTGCATCCACTTCTGGGGAGACTATTATATCCTCGAAATCATCGACCCCGACACCCTGACACCGGTGGCCGAAGGGGAATGGGGCGAGATGGTGGTCACGACGCTCTGCAAGGAGGCCGTCCCCCTGATCCGCTACCGGACCCACGACATCACCCGGATCATTCCCGGCCGGTGCACCTGCGGATCTATTTTGCCCCGCCATTCCCGGATTTCGGGCCGAACCGACGATATGTTCATTTTCCGGGCGGTGAACATCTATCCCTCCACCATCGATGCCATCATTTCAGAGATTTCGGGGCTGGGCTCCGAGTATCAGATCCATCTGTCCCGGGATGAATCCGAGCGGGGCATCATGCGTCTGGTTGTCGAGCGCGCGGACGGGGTCGACGAACGAAGGTCGGAGGACCTGGCCGCCGAGGTGCGGACGCGCATCAAGAAAAAAGTCCTGGTCACGCCGACGGTGGAGGTCGTGGCCTATGGGCACCTCCCGCGCTCCGAGCGGAAAAGCCAGCGGGTATTCGACACCCGGATACAGGATCCGATCGTTTAGCAACCGGCCGATACAGGACAAGGACCCATGCGATACGCTCCCATTGACCGCGAACTCTTCATTCGGAACCGGGCCGCGTTTTCAGGCTCGCTGAAACCCCGTTCCGTGGCTGTTTTCAATGCCGGCGACGTCGCGCCCAAGAGCGCCGACGGTGTAAGGCGCTTCATCCAGCAGACCGATATGATTTACCTGAGCGGCATTGACCAGGAGGAATCCATCCTGGTTCTATGCCCGGATGCCGCGGAGAAAAAGCACAGGGAGGTCCTCTTCATCCGCGAGACCAGCGAGAAGATCGCCACCTGGGAAGGCCCGAAGTATACCCAGGAGGAGGCCCGCCGCATCTCCGGCATCCGGACGATCTACTGGACTTCCCAGTTCGAAGGGGTGTTCCGGGGACTTGCCCTGGAATCGGATTGCATCTACCTGAACACCAACGAGCACCCGCGGGCCGACGTGACGGTGGAGACCCGGGACGGGCGCTTTCTCAAGTGGTGCAAGGCCGCGTATCCGCTCCACCGCTACGAACGGTCCGCGCCCATCCTGCACCGGCTGCGGGCGGTGAAATCCCCCATCGAGACGGAGCTGATTCAGCGGGCCTGCGATATCACGGAGAAGGCCTTTCGCCGAGTTCTGGGGGCCATCCGGCCGGGGGTGTGGGAGTTCGAGGTCGAGGCCGAAATCTGCCATGAGTTCCTGAAAAACCGAGCGCGCTGGCCGGCCTACGAGCCCATCATCGCCTCGGGGCCGAATGCCTGCATCCTGCACTACGTCAAGAACGACCGGCAGATGGCCGACGGCGACCTGGTGCTGATGGACTTCGGGGCCGAATATGCCCATTATGCCGCGGATCTTACGCGCACGGTTCCGGTGAACGGGCGCTTCAGCCCTCGCCAGCGGGCGGTCTATGACGCCGTGCTCCGGGTCCAGCGGGCGGCAATCCAGATGCTTCGACCGGGCAACAGCCTCAAAACTTATCATAAGGCCGTCGGCGCCATCATGGAAAGGGAGCTCATTCACCTGGGCCTCCTCGACCCCGAGGAGGTGAAGCGGCAGGATGAGCATGCCCCGCTCTACCGAACCTACTTCATGCACGGCACCTCCCATCATCTCGGCCTGGACGTTCATGATTACGGCATAGCATCGCGGGCCTTCGAGCCGGGCATGGTTTTCACCTGCGAGCCGGGCATTTACATACGGGAGGAGGGCATCGGCGTCCGGATTGAAAATGATGTCCTCATAACAGACACGGGGCCTGTCGATTTGATGGCCAATATTCCCATTGAAGCTGAAGAGATCGAATTCTTGATGGCCCCATGACTTTTTTGGTTGACAAGATTCTTGAGCTGCTTTAATCTCGACAGTTACGAAAGAGAAGTTTGAGAAAAATCGATTCAAACTTTTTTTCAGTCCAAGTTTAAAGGAGAGATACGTAAATGATTTGTACCACTGTAAGAAAAGGGTATGACTGCCCTTTTATGACCGCCAAAGGATGTTCCTACAACGGAGGGAGCTGTCTGGAAACCGTTGAGGCCTGCAAGGGCTGCGCCCGCATGACCGAGATGGAGACCGGCTGGTATTGCAGCTCTTTTCCGGAGCCTTCGCTGAAATGGAAAAACGGCGTGTGTAACATGGCCACCCATGTGAAGCTGGGAGAAGTTTCGCCCCAGGCAAAGGTGAACCCTCTGAAGGCCTCCAAGCGCGCCCGACGCGGAAAATAAAGATCGCCTTCATATCGCCCCCATGCCCCTCCCGGATCCATCGGGCGGGGCTTTTTTTTTATCCCCTGCCGCCGGTTTTTTTCTGCTTGATATTTTTCTCTTAAAACATTACACAACATAGCTGTTTACCGCATATCCCTTGACCCGATACCCCCCCTCGGACGTGCATGCCCGTTGACGCATGAGGGCGTCACACCTGCCGTGCGCCCGGGGCGAGGCGTTCGGGGAGGGGATGATGAACATGATGCCGACAACAAGGCGCTTCGATTAGAGAGGAATAGGGCAGATGAGCGTGAATCCCATCGCACAGGAGTTGAATGCAATCATCAAAAACGGCAATCCCCACCTGATGGAGATGCTGTCCAAGACAGGGCGGCGGCTTTTTTTTCCCAAGGGGATTCTGACCCAGAGCGCCGAGGCCAGGGAAAAGGCCGATCCCAAATTCAACGCGACCATCGGCATTGCCACCGAGCATCTGGATACCATGTATCTGCCTTCGGTCATGGGATACATCAACCGCGAGGAAATCAAGGCCCGGGAATGTCTGACCTATGCGCCTTCCTATGGCCTTCCCGAACTGAGGCACCTGTGGCGGGAATTCATCTGCGAAAAAAATCCGTCCCTCGCCGGAAAAACCATCAGCCTTCCCATCGTGACCAACGGTATCACCCATGGGATCAGCATCTTCGCCGATATGTTTCTGGATCCGGATGATGTTGTGATATTTCCTGATAAGATGTGGGGGAACAACCATCTCGTCATGGCGGTGAGGCGGGATGCCGTCATCAGCAACTACCCCATGTTCAACGATCGCGGCGGTTTCAACCTCGATGCGTTTGAAAAGCGCGTCCGCATGGAGGCCGACAACAATTACAAGGTCGTCGTGTTCCTCAACTTCCCCAACAACCCGACGGGGTATACCATCAACGAGGCCGAGGCGGATCGGATCGTCGATATCCTCACCGATATCGCAGAAGGCGGCACCAACATCATCGCCGTCACCGACGATGCCTATTTCGGGCTTCGATATGAAGATGAGCCCATCAGCGAATCCCTCTTTGCACGGCTGTGCGACCGTCACTCCCGCCTCCTGGCGGTAAAGCTCGACGGCGCCACCAAAGAGATGTTCGTCTGGGGGCTCCGGGTCGGGTTCATCACCTATGGCACGAAGGTGATGCACGGCGAGGCGGTCTCGCTCTACGAGGCACTGGAAAAGAAAACCGCCGGAGGCGTCCGCGGGTCCATCTCCAGCGCCAGCCACATCGGCCAGCGGCTGGTGCTGAAAGCCCTGGGTTCGCCCGAGTTCCGCCGGGAGCGAGACGCCAAGGTCATGATCCTCAAGCGGCGCGCCAACCTTGTCAAGCGCCTGCTGGCCGGAACGAAATACAATGACGCTTGGGATGTCTATCCCTTCAATTCCGGGTATTTCATGTGCCTCCGCCTCAAAACCGTCGAGGCTGAAGCCCTCCGCCTCCACCTTCTCAATCAATACCGGGTGGGGACCATCGCCACCGGAAAACATGACCTCAGGATCGCGTTTTCTTCGGTGGATGAGGAGAACCTCGAGGCGTTGTTCGACGCCATCTACCGGGGGGCAAAAGACCTGGCAAGGTAAGGCGATTTCAATTTCTGAGGGACAGCAGGCTGCCGTGGACTTGGGGGGCGTGAAGACGGATATCCGTTACGATAAGTGGCTGGGCGAGAAGCTCGGGGAAAGATGCGTCAAAAATCTCAAAAAAAACGGATTTGACGCCCATTTTGCCCCCGCGGCCGACGATGCGCGGGCGCTGGTGATGGACCTGCTGACCTCCTGTCAGAGCTTCGGCTTCGGGGGGTCATCCACGACGCGGGCGCTGGGGCTTCCCGAAACCCTGAAACGCTTGGGGAGGGTGGTCTACGATCACTGGGCGCCGCCGGAGAACATGACCGATCTGGATGTCCGCCTGAAACAGGGGCGCTGCGACTGTTTCCTCTGCAGCGCCAACGCGGTTTCCGCCACCGGGGAAATCGTCAATGTCGACGGGGTGGGAAACCGGAACAACGCCATGACCTTCGGATGCCCCAAGGTTGTGATCATCGCCGGCATGAACAAGGTGACGTCTTCTCTGGATTCAGCGCTGGCGAGGATCCGAGAGGTGGCAGCCCCCATGCGGGCCAGGAGCCTCGGCATGGAAACCCCCTGCGCGGAAACCGGGAGGTGCAGCGACTGCAACGCGCCTCAGAGGATTTGCCGGATCACGACCATTCTGCACCGGAAGCCCATTATGACCGATATCTCGGTCGTTCTCATCAATGAACCGCTGGGGTTCTGAAGCCAAGGCAGTCCATTCCGAAAAACCCGGACATCCGTCCATGCCCGAGCTGCGGTCAGCCGCCTGGCTTCCGCTTCGGGTCCCAGCCGCCTGAACGTCCTTGCCGCCCGTGTATTTTCAGAAAATCCCGGGTCATTTCCGCACCCAAACGCCCCAAGCTTGATCCTCCAAATAATTTTTTCCGCAAACAATGCCAGGGTCGCAAGCCCGGATCGAGTTTTTTTCTGCAGGCAGGGTGGGTTCGCTGCCCGTCGGGTCTGGCTGTGTTCCCCCGGGCCGGGGCATCCGAATCGTCATCTCAAAACCGACCCAAAGGAGATACATGCCGGGCCAGGATGCTCATTTAATATACTATATGTCATTCATTTATTTTATCTTGACATATAGAATGATTTTTGATTATAGTCTATGAGAGATTAAATCCTATCGTGCGGGATATGCCAACAGTCTCTTGGGTGCCGGCGCTCGGTGGAGGTGTCGCGGAGGTCTGCGGAACAGGTTTCTCCATTCGGAGAGGCCCATGAAGTAACCGTTCAAGATGAGGAGTGAGGGAACATGACCAATTTATACGATGAGGCCTACCAACAATCATTGACGGACCCGGAGGGTTTTTGGGGGAAAGCCGCTGAGGACTGCCATTGGTACAAGAAGTGGGACAAGGTGCTGGATGATTCCAACAAGCCTTTTTACCGATGGTTTGTCGGCGGCATGATCAACACTTGCTACAATGCGCTGGATTTTCATGTCGACAACGGGCGGGGGGATCAGCTTGCGATGATCTATGACAGCCCCGTGACGAATACCATCAAGAAATATACCTACACCCAGCTCCGGGACGAGGTGGCGAAATTCGCGGGGGTTCTGGCGGGGATGGGCGTCGTGAAAGGGGATCGGGTTTTGATTTACATGCCCATGATCCCGGAGGCGGCCATGGCCATGCTGGCCTGCGCGCGCATCGGCGCGATCCATTCCGTGGTCTTCGGGGGGTTCGCCGCCAAGGAACTGGCCACCCGGATCCAGGACGCAAAACCCAAGGTCATGGTGTCGGCCTCCTGCGGCATCGAGGTGCAGCGGGTGATCAAATACAAGCCTCTCCTGGACGATGCCATCAATTTCTCCTCCCACAAGCCGGAAAAATGCATCGTATACCAGCGTCCCATGGAGAAGGCGTCCATGATCGCCGGCCGGGATTTTGACTGGAATGAGGTGATGGCAACCGCCAAACCGGCGGACTGCGTTCCGGTTGCCGCAACCGATCCGCTGTACATCCTTTATACCTCGGGAACCACAGGCCAGCCCAAAGGCGTGGTCCGCGACAACGGCGGACATGTGGTCGCCCTCAAATGGACCATGAAAAACATCTATGACGTGGATGCCGGGGATGTCTACTGGGCCGCATCCGACGTCGGCTGGGTCGTCGGGCACTCCTATATCGTGTATGGCCCGCTCTTCAAGGGGTGCACCACCATCCTGTTCGAGGGCAAGCCTGTCGGGACCCCGGATGCCGGCGTATTCTGGCGGGTCATTTCAGAACACGGCGTCAAAAGCCTCTTCACGGCGCCGACGGCATTCCGGGCAATCAAGCGGGATGATCCCAAGGGCGAATTTATCAAAAAATATGATCTTTCCAACTTCAGGATTCTTTTTCTCGCGGGAGAGCGCTCCGATCCGGATACCATCAAATGGTCCGAGGAAAATCTGAAGGTGCCCGTCATCGACCATTGGTGGCAGACGGAAACCGGCTGGGCCATCTGCGCCAACTGCATGGGGCTGCATCGCTTCCCGGTGATATACGGGTCGCCGACCAAAGCGGCGCCGGGATGGAACGTTCAGGTATTGGACCCCGAATGCAAACAGGTCGGTCCCGGGGAAATCGGGGCACTGGTCGTCAAACTGCCTCTTCCCCCGGGCAGCCTCCCGACATTGTATCAGAATGACGAGCGATACAAGGAATCCTATCTGGATGAATTTCCGGGATACTATAAAACGGCCGACGCCGGCTATATCGATGAGAATGGATATGTCTACGTCATGTCCCGGACCGACGACATCATCAACGTCGCCGGACACCGCCTCTCCACCGGCGCCATGGAAGAGGTCTTATCCGACCACCCGGATGTCGCCGAGTGTGCGGTGCTTGGGGTGGGAGACAGTCTCAAGGGGCAGGTGCCGGTCGGGTTCCTGGTTCTGAAAGCGGGGGTGTCGAAGGCGAATGAAGAGATCGTCAAGGAAGTCGTCAATATGGTCCGGGACCGCATCGGGCCGGTGGCCGCCTTCAAAACCGCGACGGTGGTCAAGCGCCTGCCCAAGACCCGTTCCGGAAAGATTCTGAGGGGAACCATTCAAAAGATCGCTGACAATCAGGCATACAATGTCCCCGCGACTATCGACGACCCGACGATTCTGAACGAAATGGAAGAGGCCCTGAAATCCATCGGGCTTGCCGGGGCCAGAAAGTAGGCGGTGTCGCCGTCGCCATGACATAGACGCATGACCCGATAGAAACCATCCTGCCCCGGAAAGCGGGGATACAACCCAAAAGATGCCGACGAGATGATGCTTGCCGGCATCTTTTTTGTTCTTCGTGTACGTCCGCGATTAAGGCTAAATGCCATTCAAAAAAATAGTTTGACAAAGTTAACATTTTTTAGTTAGATAGTGACCGCAAATTATGATTGAGCGTTCGTTCAATAAATGGCTTGTGAAAGGGGGAGGAGGATCAACGCCGAACCCGTGCATCTTTTTTTGTTAAATATTTATCGATCGCTCAGTTTTATCTTGCCGGGCCGCGGTCTGCTGTGGTGCGCAGCGGGCGGCAACCCCATCATTGGCGGCGTAGCGCCGAAAAAATAGCGGTTCACGTAAATTCAGCAAAGGGAGATGAAGCATGACCAACCTGTACGATGAGGCGTTTCAGCAGTCCATCAAAGATCCTGAAGGGTTCTGGGGCAAGGCGGCGGAGGAGATCCACTGGTATAAAAAATACGACAAGGTGCTGGACGATTCCAATAAGCCCATGTACCGCTGGTTTTCGGGCGGAGAGCTGAATACCTGCTACAATGCCCTGGATGTCCACATCGAAAGGGGAAGGGGGGGCAGGGTCGCGCTGATCTATGACAGCCCGGTGACCAACACGATCAAGAAGTATACCTACAGTGAACTGCGGGATGAGGTTGCGAAATTCGCCGGCGTCCTCACGACCCAGGGCGTGGTCAAGGGAGACCGGGTGATTATTTATATGCCCATGATCCCGGAGGCTGCCATCGCCATGCTGGCCTGCGCGCGCATCGGCGCCATTCATTCCGTCGTCTTCGGCGGCTTTGCGGCAAAGGAGCTGGCCACCCGCATCAACGACGCGGCACCCAAAGTCATCGTGTCGGCTTCCTGCGGCATCGAGGTGCAGCGGGTCATCAAATACAAGCCCCTCCTGGACGAAGCGATTGAATTTTCATCCGTAAAACCCGAAAAGTGCATCATCTTCCAGCGTCCCCAGGAAACCGCCCCCCTCACGCCCGGACGCGACATAGACTGGGTCCAGGCCATGGCCGATGCCAAGCCTGCCGCATGTGTGCCCGTTGCCGCCACGGATCCGCTGTATATCCTCTACACGTCCGGCACCACGGGTCAGCCCAAGGGCGTCGTCCGCGACAACGGCGGACACGCGGTCGCGCTGAAATGGACCATGAAGGCGATCTACGACATCGATGAAGACGACGTATGGTGGGCGGCCTCTGATGTCGGCTGGGTCGTGGGCCATTCCTACATTGTCTATGCGCCGCTGTTCAAGGGATGCACCACCGTCTTTTTCGAGGGCAAGCCGGTGGGGACTCCGGACGCCGGCGTTTTCTGGCGGGTCATCTCCCAGCACAAGGTCAAGTGCATGTTTACCGCGCCGACCGCATACCGGGCGATCAAACGCGAAGATCCCCGGGGGCTGCTGATCAAAAACTACGACCTGTCGTGCTTCAAGATCCTTTTTCTTGCCGGCGAGCGATCGGATCCGGATACCATCCAATGGTCCGAAAGAAACCTGAAGGTCCCGGTCATCGACCACTGGTGGCAGACCGAAACCGGCTGGGCCATTGCCGCCAACTGCATGGGGCTGCACCATTTCCCGGTGAAGTACGGCTCCCCCACCAAGGGCGTGCCGGGTTGGGATGTGCAGGCCCTGGACGAGGCATGCAACAAGAAGGCTCCGGGCGAAATCGGCGCGCTCTCGGTCAAATTGCCGCTGCCGCCGGGAACCCTGCCGACCCTCTGGCAGAACGACAAGCGGTTCGTGGAATCCTACCTCGCGGAATACCCCGGCTATTACAAGACCGCAGATGCGGGGTATGTGGATGAGGATGGCTACGTCTACGTCATGTCGCGCACGGACGACATCATCAACGTCGCGGGCCACCGCCTGTCCACCGGCGCCATGGAGGAGGTCCTGGCAGATCATCCCGATGTGGCCGAATGCGCGGTATTGGGCGTGGCGGACAACCTGAAGGGCCAGATTCCCATCGGCTTCCTGGTCCTCAATGCCGGCGTTACCCGGAGCCAGGAAGAAATTATTCAAGAGGTGGTCAAGATGGTCCGGGATCGCATCGGGCCGGTGGCCGCCTTTAAAAAGGCGACGGTGGTCAAGCGCCTTCCCAAAACGCGTTCCGGCAAGATCCTGAGGGGGACGATCCAGAAGATCGCCGATAATCAGGAATACAAGGTTCCGGCGACCATTGATGATCCGACCACCCTGAATGAGATGGCGGAGGCCCTGTCCGCCATCGGTCTGGCAAAGGCCCGGAAGGACTGATCCTGCTGCGCGGGAGGGGATCTCATTTTGCGGGAACGCAGGTCTCTTTCATGAAGCCAGGCCGGCATATCTGTGCGATGTGCCGGCCTTTTTTCGTTATAACCCTTTCTTGACAAACACTTACCTGTTATCTATAACCCTCCGAAGCATCTTGCCGTCGCCTGTTGTTGATGGGCGCCGTTGGATCGAGTCGACATTTTTTATCTCTGCAACCAAAGTCGGGGTTTCCGCCGCAATCTTTCAGGAGAGGAATCATCCATGAAGCCGAGGCGTTCTGTTTTATCCGTTCCCGGTCATGTGGAAAAAATGCATCTCAAGGCCGGACAGAGCCATGCCGACGTGGTGATGCTCGATCTGGAGGACAGCGTCCCCGCGGACCAGAAGGATGCGGCCCGGGACCAGGTGGTCCGTTCGCTGGAGGCGATGGACTGGGGCGGGAAGGTCGTCACCGTCCGCGTCAACGGCCTGGATACCCCCTTTGCCTACCGCGATCTCCTGGCGGTTGTCGAAAGCTGCGGCGACCGGGTGGATTCGGTGGTCGTTCCAAAGGTCAACGCACCGGGAGACATCCACTTCGTGGACCGGATGATGGACGGCATTGAAATGGCCAAGGGATTTTCCAGGCGCGTCGGGATCGAGGCATCCATCGAGACCGCCCGGGGCATGGATGCCGTATCGGATATCGCAGCCGCCAGTGACCGTCTGGTCAGCCTGGTCTTTGGCATCGCCGATTATTCCGCATCCATCGGCGCCCGTCTGGTGTCGATTTCCGGTCACGGCGAGAAGGAGGAGGCGCTCTATCCTGGCCACCGGTGGCATTTTGCCCTGAGCCGCATGATCATGGCGGCCAAAGCCCGCGGCTTGATGGCCATCGACGCGCCTTACGGGAATTTTACGGACGTAGAAGGGCTGGAGCGCTCCGCCGTCATGGCCTGCGCCATCGGGTGCGATGGGAAATGGGCGATCCATCCAGGGCAGATCGAGATCGTCAACCGCGTGTTCACGCCGTCACAGGCGGATATCGATCTGGCGGTCAAGGTGCTGGATGCTTTCGGCGATGCGGCGTCCCGAGGCCGCGGGGCGGTGGCGGTGGAGGGGCGGATGGTGGACCAGGCGACGGTCCGACTGGCCCGGCAGGTGTATGACCATGCAAGGCATTTGAAATTGCTGTAGGCTTCCATAGAAACCGCCGATTTCGAATCGATACAGCAAAGGAGTATCCTTTCCCGTATGTTTGGGGTGATATTGGTTTTTTCTTTCTGATATCTATGAATCATATAAAATTTATGATATGGACGGATATCTTCGGATAAGAAACATACCTGTTACCCCGATTCGTGAAAGGAAAAAAGATGAAAAATGGATGGATCATTTGTCTGTTTTGCCTGATCGGCGCCACGGAGGGCTACAGCGCGGATAAGGTCATCAAGATGTCGACAACAACCAGCACCGAGTCCTCGGGATTGCTGGATGTACTGCTTCCGGAGCTTCAGAAGGACACCGGCATGGAGGTCAAGGTCATCGCAAAGGGAACCGGCGCCGCCATCCGGGACGGCATGGACGGCAATGTGGACGTGGTTTTTGTCCACGACATTGAGCGCGAGCGGAAATTTGTCGAGGAGGGATACGGCACCAAGCGTTATCCGGTGATGCACAATGATTTTATCCTCTTGGGGCCGAAAAATGACCCTGCCGGGGTAGGCGGCATGAAAGATGCGGTCGGCGCCATGAAAAAGATCGCCGCGGCCGGGGCCATGTTTGTTTCGAGGGGGGATGACTCCGGCACCCACAGCAAGGAGCAGGAGTTGTGGAAGGGGACGGGGCTGCCGCTGCAGACCGTGAAGCAGACGGTCTCCTCAGAGGGGAAAACCAAAGAGATCCACTTTGTCCACCCGGACGGCCTGGGAAAGTGGTATATGTCCATCGGGCAGGGGATGGGAAAGGCCCTCGTCTTTGCCGATGAAAAACAGGCCTATACCCTGGCGGATCGGGGGACCTATATCCAATATAAATTGGGGAGGAAAGAGGGGCTTGGGCTGGAGGTGTTGAGTGAAGGGGACCCGTCGCTTTACAATCCATACGGTGTCATCCCGGTAAACCCCGAAAAGTTCAAGGATTCAACTCCGCCGATACGATATGATCTGGCCGATGCCTTTGCCCGGTGGCTGGTGTCTCCCAGGGGGCAGTCCCTGATCGCCGACTACAAGGTTCACGGGCAGCAGCTTTTTTTTCCCGACGCCATCCCCAATGTCAAGTAATCGGCTTCCGAACCATTGATCCAGCCGGGGCGGCCTGATGCTGTCCCGGTTTGCCATGGATATCCTTCCTGTTATGGAATTCTTCCTGGATAGCATCGTCTCCGCGTTGATGATGATGAGGCGTCTGGATCCGGATCTCCTCAGCATTGTCGGCGTCTCCCTCAATGTGAGCATCACCGCCAGCCTGGTCTCTTCAATGATCGGAGTGCCCCTGGGAATAGGCATCGCCGTCAACCGCTTCAGGGGAAAGCGGGCGGTGATTACGGTATTGAATACCCTGCTCGCCTTGCCGACGGTGGTCATCGGCCTGTTTGTCTATGCACTGATCTCCAGAAAGGGAATTTTTGGAAATTTAGGGTTGCTTTACACCCAAAAAGCCATTGTCATAGGCCAGATCATCCTCATCATACCGATTATTACAACCTTTACGATCTCCGCCATCAGCCGGATCGACCGGCGGTATCGCTTGACCGCCATGACCCTGGGGGCGGACCGGTTTCAAACCCTGGGGATCCTGCTGATGGAGGCCCGGTTCGGGATTGTTTCCGCCGTGGTCGGGGGATTCGGGCGGGTGATTTCGGAGATCGGCATCAGCATGATGCTGGGCGGAAACGCCCGGGGATTCACCCGGACGATGACTACCGCCATGGCGCTGGAGTATGACAAGGGAGAGTTCGTTCTGGCGATTGCCCTCGGCATGATTCTGATGACCATCAGCCTCTTTATCAATGTGCTCCTGAACTATTTTCAGGGAAGGATGTCGTCGAATTGACCCTCTATTCGCTTCGAAACCTGACCAGGGTCTACGACGACCGGACCGTCCTGGATATCCCGGAGCTGTCCATGGAACAGGGGAGAATATACGGCCTCATGGGGCCCAACGGTTCCGGAAAAACCACCCTCCTTTCCATTCTGGCATTTCTCGAGAAACCCTCGACGGGCGCTGTATGGTATCATGGTCGCCCGGTGGACTTTTCAGAAAGAAGCCTTCAGCCCCTTCGCCGCGAGATCGTGCTGGTCAATCAGCACCCCATCATGTTTTCGACCACGGTCCATCGCAATGTAGAGTTCGGTCTCAAGATCCGAAAGGTTCCCAAAAAGGATCGGACCCGGATGGTCGAAGAGACCCTGGACCGGGTCGGGATGCGCCACCTGCAAAATGCACCCGGTGCCGGGCTTTCAGGCGGCGAGACCCAGCGGGTCGCCATCGCCAGGGCACTTGCCTGTTCACCCAGAGTGATCCTGTTCGACGAGCCCACGGCCAGTGTCGATGCCGGCAGTCAGGCCGCCATCGAAAGCATCATCCGCGACCTTCATGCGGATCGCCGCATTTCAATCGTCATTGCCACGCATAATCTGCTTCAGGCATCCAGGTTGGTCGAGGATCGGATTCTATTGTTCAACGGCCGCCCGGGAGCGTCGGCAAGCGATAATATTTTTTACGGAAAGGTGGTTCGCCGCAACGATCGCTGCGTTTGCCGGGTGAGCGAAGGGGCGGCTTTTCCCATTCCCCCGACCGACAGGATGTCTGTTTCGATTGCCGTCCATCCGGAGCAGATCGTGATCGTCCCTCATGGTGAGGCGCCTCCGGCCGGGGAGGGCGTCTTTACAGGGCGGATCGTTCAGATCACCGATCAGTCCGATGGAATCCGGGTAGTGGTGGATATCGGCATCCACCTGAGTGTTCTTATGAGGCGCGAGGCCTATGCGTCGCTCGGGCTTCGCGTCGGCGTGCAGATCGGGGTGTACTGTCCGGCCCATGGCATTCGAATCCTGTGAAGCGGCAGCAACCACCGCAGTCTGGCAGGCCCTGATTCCGGTCAAGACAGGGAGCAGCCTGCTGGATTCATGGGGCGCAGCGTCTCCCGCATCCCTGACATTCGGCTTGAACAGATGGCGTGTTACCTCATTCGAAAAGGGGCCGGTTCCGCAAATTCCCCCGGGTCTTTTTTCCCGAACGCTCCTGATTCGGGCGCGATAAAGTTTTTGACAAAGAAATGGTTTTATAATAAATATGGTCCTTCCATCATTGAGAAGTTTTGCCTTAAAGAGGTGCGGAATCATTCTAACCAAGAGATGGTGACCGCCGCGGGAAACCCGGGCGGAGGCCGAACGAAACAGGAGGAGGCTTGTAGATGGACAGGAAGACGTTGGCGCTAATATTGACCGAGGTTGTTTTGATTGTTGCCCTGGTGGTCGTGGTCGCAATGGATTTTAACAAGAAGCCCCATGCCGAAGGTATCGCGGATACCGCTGTTGCCGAGAAGGCGACGGAAGCCGCACCGGAAGAGGGCGTTTCCGAGGAAAAGGCCCCTGCTGCCATAGTGGCGAAGGCTGAGGAGGCCGTTGAAGAGAAAGCGCCTGAGGCGGCCGAGGCAAAAACGGAAAAGGCCGTTGAAGCCAAGAAGCCGGCCAAGGAAGAAAAGCCCGCCGAGAAAATAGAGGCCGCCAAGCCCGTCGAAAAGGCTGCGACGGCAGCAAAAGCCTCCGGCAGCGGCGTGGTTGCCGATGTCATTGCCATGAACGAGCCCGCCTATGCCAAGCATACGAAGACTATTGTGCAGTTTACCCACAAGAAGCACACCACGGAATACAAGTCTGCCTGCGGCGACTGTCATCACAATGAAAAGGCCGAGCCCCTCACCGAGCTGAAAGAAGGGGATGCCGTTCAGAGATGCATCGAGTGTCATCCCAAGGCCAGCAAGGCCCCGGCGCCAAAGAAGGGCGAGAAGATGTCCGATTCGGAAAAAATGGAATACCACGCCGAGGCGCTCCACGCCAACTGCATCGACTGCCACAAGGAACACAACAAGAAAAACAACACCAAGGCGGCCCCGACAAGCTGCGCAACGTGTCATCCAAAAGAGGCCAAGTAACTCCCTGACTCTTGCCGCGGCGGCTCCGGGGTGCTTTCGCCCGGATCCGTCGCGGTTTCCCCTCCCGCCCCGCTAAGGCCACGGGTGGCGGGATTTATCCTGAGCTTCTCTCTGTGATCCCCGGAAGGCGCTTTTCCCGTCATCCCTCCCCCATCTTCCGTTTCTCGATATAGCGGGCGACTTCCTTCGCAAACTCCCGGATGATTTTCCTGATGACGGGCGCCGCGGCCGATGGGAGCACCATCTCCCCAATGGCGGCGACCGGCAGGACATCTACGGTCGTGCCGGTGATAAATGCGCCCTCGAGATCCGGCAGGCCGCTTCGATGAATGCATTCTTCCGCCACGTCGATGCCGTTCGCGCGGCAGATATCCATCACCTTCTGGCGGGTCACGCCGAGCAGCACGCGCTGCCCCGGCGGGGTATGGAGCCTGCCGCCCTTGAGGAAAAAAAGGTTGGACCGGCTTCCTTCGGTGATGTCCCCGTTGTCGTCCAGAAGGAGGGCTTCATAGGCGGATGCCGTCGCCAGCGCGGCGCGGACCCTCTCCCTGAAAGAATCCTTAAGGGTCTTTACGTTCGGGGTTTCTCTCTCTCCCGCGAAAAGGATGGTGGCGACCCCCCGGGCGTAGGTCTCGGCATCGGGGTATTCGGTCCGGATGAAATAGACCAGGATGCGGGGCCCTCCGGCGCCGCGGGTCAGTACGATCTTGACATTGATGCGTCCGCAATGGTTTGCTCGGACCAGCCGGTCGATATCCGACAGAATCGCTTCCTCCGAAAACGCGGTGGCTGCCCCCGAAAGCCGAAGGGATTGTTTCAGGCGGGCCATATGCTCCTCGAAGAAGATCGGGACCCCGTCGATGATCTTGATGACCTCATAGATCGACGACAGGTCCATGGGGGGGATCCGTTCCTGGTCAGAGGTCGGTAGCAGTTGATGGTTCGCGATATAGTAATCGCAAAAGGCCTCTTGAATCATGCTGTTCTCTCCACGGCGCATCCTCCTTCACCCAAAGAAATATCCCGCCGGATGTGCCCGCCGGGATGGCGATCCCCGGGGGGCTGTCCGGTCAGATGGTTGTAAGGTTCTCAGAAACGGTCATAAGATTAAGACAGGATGATTCGGGGGGCAAGAAAAAGGACCCGAAGGGCGTCGGAATCAGGGTTTCGGAGAGGCGGTTTTCCTTTCCGCTGCCGGCAGGAGGCGGAGGACCCAAAGGATCGCCGCCGAGACGAGAACCAGCGACATGAAAAAGAGGATCATGGGGCCGTTTTCCTGGATCACCGAAAGGTCCCGGATGCTGAAATAGGGCTTCAGGTAGGCGGTTCGCACCAAATCGCGCATGAGGATCATGACGGCAATCAGAACGGTCACGCTCGCAACCGAAGGCCACACCTGGGACCGAATGCCATAGTAGAGTGTCTGGATGACCAGGGCGAGGGCGATCATGAACACGGCCGTGTGCAGATTTGAGTCGCCCATAAAAAGGGCCATGACGGCTTTGGGAAGGCTCATCTGGAACCAGAACCCCACCAGGATCTGGGCCAGGGTCGCCCCGGTAAACCACTGCATGCCGAGCCGGATGTTCTTGTCGGCGTCCATGGCCCCTTTTTTTTTCTTGAAGGTCCATACCGCGGCGATGAACAGCCCTCCGACAGCCAGGGAGGCGGTCATGAAATGGAGGTAGCGGGGCAGGAGCACCGCATCTTTCAGGTTGAGCAGGAAGCCGTCCGGACGGATGAAATATCTGAACCAGGATGAGGGATTGATCATCAGGGTCATGTTGTTGGACAGGACAAAGCCGATGGTCAGGAAGAGGAAGACCGCGGAACCGAGGAAGAATCTCCGGGAGCCGATCGACAGGGCATCAAATCTGGATTTGTAATAATAAGCGTTGGTGTAGGCGATGATGAGCAGCGCGACGGCGGAAAGCCAGAACACGGCCATGAGCGTCGAGCTGGTATAGACAAACTGACCATAAAGAAGCTGAAGAAACAGGAGCGGTGCGACGCCCATGTTGATGGCCAGCGCGATCACGACGGGCAGCTTTTGGGCGACATCCTTTCCGAGGGATTCGGAGGCATCTTTTTTCAGGCCTGCGATCAGGGTGATAACGCCGGTGCCGACCATGATATTCACCAGCAGGATATGAATCATGAAAAAAACATTGAGGAGGACCCAAAACAGCACGCCGGGCGCGGGGATCGGATCGGCTGTCGGAATGAGATCGAATGGATTCATATGGCAACTCCTGACGTGAGTGTCTTAGGATCGGAAACGAAATGAATTGAACAATCTCGCTTGTCTTTTGGGCCGTCTGCTGCATTGTGTCAAAGGCCGGATACGCAGCGTATGCAACCTTTGACGCGCCTTGAAGACGACATAGAATCCGGCGCAATCTTTGTCCGATTCATTTTGTTTGCGATCCTTATGTCATTGCGTTTCGAGCAAAATCTGCAACAGCCCGCTCGATGAGACAGTCGTCGATATAAATCGTTACGGTTGCGTTATCACCGGCAAGGGCTTTTATCAAGGCCTTTGTATGCGCATCGGCAATGGGGGAGAGCGCCCAGGCGGCCAGACCCCGGTGAATCGGGTCTGATGATGTCAGAAAAGGGACGAGGTGGGGCGCGACATAGGAAACCAGCCCCGCCCTGGCGTGGGTAAGCCGGCCGACGCCCCAGAGAAGTCCTCTTTGAAGCACCGGGTGTTCCAGAAAATTGCCCTCCACCATGGTGTAGGACGCCAAAATCCGATGGAACTCCTCGGCCAGGCGCTGGTTTCGGGCCATAATCTCCCCCATGGCTTCCGGGCATCCCCAACCGATGCCTCCGGACTCGTCGTTGAGCTGCCACATCATCCGTCGCAGAACGACCCTGGCGGATTCTACGGTGCCGCTGTCGGCCATTGCGGAAACCACAACCCCCATGGCGGAGACGGCCCGCCAAAACACGATGTCATCCCCGTAAAAATGGGAAAAGAGAGGACCGATAACCTGCTTGGGCGGAAAGCGGCAGATGACGTCCATAGCCTCTTCGAAGGTCTTTTCGCGCAGGAGTTTCGAGATCTCCTTTTTCAGGGCGCGGCTTCCCAATTTTTCCGGCATCACAGATCCTTCCTTGGAATCTTCCTTGTCAAAACCTGACCGGAGGGAAATGGCGGCCGAAGGCCGTCAGAAGGTGATGATTTCATAGCCATCCCGTTGGTATCGGGCCAGGCTCGGATGACCGTTCATGTCATTCAGGGGCAGCAACCCTGCAGACCGGGCGGCGTCCAGGGTCCCCATTTTTCTCGAGCACGCTTCGCACACGCCGTCCACGAGGCCCGCCTTCTTGACTTTTTCCCAGAGGGCGTGAAGGGGATGATCCGCAGCGTCAAGCTCCGGTACCAGGCGGGTTGCGGCACCCTCCACCACGATCCTCACCTCATCCCCTTTGGCCTTCATGTCCAGGGCATTCAGCAGCACATGGATAAAACACATGGCATCCCCGTTGAACACAAACAGGGCGTTTTTTTTCATGGGTCATCACCTCGCGAGGTTGATGCGGGGGCTGGCCCCGCCGGTTTATTCCTCCCAGGAGATGCAGTCCTGGGGGCAGAGTGCGATGGCTTCGTCGACTTCAGCCTCGGGATAGGATTCCAGGTCCGCCACCTGAATGAATCCCAGGTCGTTCATGCTGAAAACGGACGGGCTGACCTCGATGCAGGCACCGCAGCCATTGCAGGCACTCAGATCAATTACAGGCCTTTTCATATTACCTGCGGGTCTCCTTGATGACTGCCGCGATCTGACGGCCGAAGGCCACGCATTTTTCAAGTGCGTCATCATCGGGGACATATTGGTGTTTGAGACCGGGGGTGATCAGGTCGAATTTCATGTCGGCCAACTCCTGCTCCAGGATTTTGACGGATTCACCGCTCCATCCGAACGAGCCGAAGGCCGCGGCGATCTTGTTCTGGGGCTTGAGTCCCTTCATATAGGTCAGAAAATCGGCCACGGTCGGGAAAATGCCGTTGTTCAGGGTGGGGGAGCCCACCACCACCGCTTTGGCGTCGCAGATCTCGGTCATGATATCACTGCGGTCGTACTCCCGAAGCTTCATGGGGCGGACATCGACGCCCTCCAGGTGGAGGCCGTCAGCGATGGCAAGGGCCATGAGTTCAGTGCTGTGCCACATGGTATCGTAAACCACCACGGCTTTGTTTTCCAGGTCTTCCTGCCGGCTCCATCTGGCGTAAGCGTCGATGATGGTGGAGGGATTCCGCCAGAGCACCCCGTGGTCCGGACAGAGCATGTTGATCTCCAGGCCCATGCCCACCACCTTGTCGATGAGCTTGAGAATCAGGGGGGCATAGAGCAGCAGGATGTTGGCGAAGTATTTTTTGGCGTGAGACATGATCTTTTCACCGACCACATCGTCGAACTGCTCATGGCCGGCGTAATGCTGACCAAAAGCGTCGCTGGAAAACAGAATCTTGTCTTCCTTCAGATAGGTGAACATGCTGTCCGGCCAGTGCAGCATTCGGGTCTCGATAAAACTGAAGGTCTTGTCTCCCAGAACGAGGTCTTCGCCTTCCTTGATCGCCTGGAAATTGAAGGTTTCCGAAAAATGGCGGGAGAGGTTCTTTTGCCCCATGCTGGAGCAGTAGACGGGTTTTTCCTTCCCCACTTTTCCCATGATGTAGGGCAGCGCCCCGCTGTGATCCATCTCCGTGTGGTTGCTGATCACGACGTCGATCTTGGCGGGGTCCACAATTCTTGCGATGTTCCTGAGCAACTGGTCGGCAAAGTTTTTCTTGACCGTATCGATCAGGACGATTTTTTCACCGACGACCAGAAAGGCATTATAGCTGGTCCCCATGTGTGTTGAGTAACCATGGAAATCCCTGATAGTCCAGTCGATGACGCCTACATCGTAAATTCCTTTGGCAATTTCAACGGGTTTCATTGGTCTTCCTTAATGTTGCAGTGTTACGGATGATCGGATGCAGCGATAGCGACGAAAAAAGGTAAATGCCCTTTTTGCCATTCGGTCCGGCGAAAAGGGCATTGTGCTCTAGAAGATTAAACGTGTAGAAGGCGATGTCAACCGTTATTCTTCGACCTCGAAATCACCTTT
Organism: Desulfococcus sp.; assembly: GCF_041737845.1. Taxonomy (GTDB): domain Bacteria; phylum Desulfobacterota; class Desulfobacteria; order Desulfobacterales; family Desulfococcaceae; genus Desulfococcus. Next base: position 81,353 of record NZ_JBGSQX010000018.1, on the reverse strand, counting down.
GCCTGCACCGCAGATGGGGCATTCCCAGGTGTCCGGGACTTTCTCGAACGCCGTTCCGGGGGGCACGCCGTTGTCGGGGTCCCCCTCGGCGGGGTCATAGACATAGCCGCAAATCGTACAAACGTATTTCTTCACTGGTACCTCCTGTCATTTAGAGTTAAACATCCGGGTTACGACTTCAACTGTCCGATCAAATCCGAGACGCGCTTCTCGATCTCGTCCCGAAGGCTCCGCATCGCCTCGATATCCAGGCCTTCCGGGTCCGGCAGGTCCCAATCGACCCGCACCGCATTCGGCGCGGACGGGATATCGCCGCACCCCATGGCGACGATCATATCGGGCGGGCCGGCTTCAAGGGCCGTATCAATGGATTCGGGAATTCGAAACCCCATATCGATGCGCTTCTCAGCCATAACCGCCTCCATGAGGGGATCGATTTTTTCCGCAGGACGGTCGCAGCCGATCAGGGCATCGATCTTTTCGCCGCCCAGCATCTGTGCAAAGGCGCCGGCCATCTGGTTCCGGGCGGAGCCCCGCCCCCCGGCGAAGAGAATTTTACGGCGGCCGACATATGGCTTGAGCAGGTCGCCGACCGCAGCGGCGACATCCCCACGAACGGAAGGATGGCGCTCCATGTCCCCCCTGTGCTCGATCTGCCAGTAATACAGACTGCCCGAATAACGGGCGCCCACAGCGTCAAAAAAATATTTGGCCGTCAGGTCGACGCCCAGAAAGAGGTTCTTGCCCTTTGTGGCGCCCTGGGAAAGCATGAATCCCCGGCGGATTCCGCGTTTGGGGTCGGTCAGCTTCAGGCGGTAATTGCGCGCCCAGAGGGTCTGGGACCGGTCGATCAGGGCCTTGAGCTGGGCGGTGACGTTGTAAAAGAATACAGGGGATGCCGGCACGACCACATCGGCCTTCCGGAGCAGGGGGTATATTTCGGGATCCATGTCGTCCTGGATGGGGCAGAATCCCTTTTTTTCGCAGGTGGTGAACTCTTTGCAGGGTTCGATATGCTTCTGGCAGACGTTCACCATATGGGTTTGGGCGCCGTATTTCCGGGCTTCTTCCAGGAAAAGCGACAGCAGGAATTCCGTGTTGCCCTTTTTTCGTGGGCTCCCCTGTAGTCCAAGTACCAGCATGATAGGGCATCCTTAAGGTTACCGTCCGTCTGCTGAAGCGCGCCGTGGTTCTGACAACACCGGTCTTTTCCCTCGAAGCGCTGGGGCAATCCGGCGGCAGAGGGGCATTCATCGCATGATGCCTCGACCGCCCGGATGGCCGTCTCCCTAATAAGCTTCTTCCGAAGCCAGATCTTCCTTCGTCACCTTGCCCTTGAACAGGGTGTAGGCCCAGACCTGGTAGGCCAGAATGATCGGCAAGAAGATGATGACCACGGTCAGCATGATCTTGAGGGTCAGGGGGCTGGATGAGGAATTGAACGCCGTGATGCTGGCCGCGCTGTCGACGCTGGATGGCAGCATGTTGGGGAACAGACCGATGATGCCGAAAAAGGTGCAGCAGAGGATGGCCAGGGCGGATGAGAACCAAGCCGTGAAATAGGCCTTTTTGATCAGGAACCATTTCACCTGGATAAAGGCTGCCAGGTTGATCACCACGAGCAGGAACAGGATCGGATTGGCGTAATAGTTGTCGTACAGCCGGGTCTCGAATTTGGAGGCGATCAGGAAGAGGAGGGCCGCCGCAACGAGGATCCACCAGAGGCCGTGGGCCGTGAGGACCGCGCGCTCATGCAGGTCGCCGTCGGATTTGATGGCGAGCCAGAGGGCGCCGTGCTCCAGGAAGAGGAGCAGGAAGAGAACCCCGCCCAGCAGGCCGTAACCGTTCAGGAGGCTGAACAGATTACCGTGGTACAGGCCGGCGGCGTCGATGGGAATGCCTCTGAAGAAATTGGCGAATGCGACGCCGAACAGCACCGCGGGAGCCGCGCTGCCGAAGAAGACGCAGAAATCCCAGATCTGCCGCCACATCGGGTGCTCCACCTTTCCCCGAAACTCCAGAGCCACCCCCCTCAGGATGAGGGCAAAGAGAATCAGCATCAGGGCTGAATAAAGGGATGAAAACATGGTGGCATACAGGATCGGGAAGGCAGCGAAGGTGACCCCGCCCGCAGCGATCAGCCAGACCTCGTTCCCGTCCCAGAAGGGGCCCATGGCGTTCAGCATGACGCGTTTTTCAGTGTCATTTTTGGCGAGGAACGGCATCAGGGTGCCGATGCCAAAATCAAAACCGTCCGTGATGAAAAAGACCGCCCACAGCAGCCCCCAAAGAAAAAACCATGTGATCTGAAGTTCCATGCTTACACCTCTCCTTCGACCAGTGCCGGTCCCTTTATCGCATTTTGAGCCATCAGATAGAATCCCGCCGCACCCAGCAGACCGTACACCAGCAGAAAACCGGCGAGGGATATTGCAACCTGGACCGAATCCACGGGCGAGGCGGCATCCGCGGTTTTCATCATGCCGTAGACGATCCACGGCTGGCGCCCGACTTCGGCCAAGATCCAGCCCAGTTCGTTGGCGATATACGGCAATGGAATGGAAAACATCATAATTTTAAGATAGAGGCTGGATTCTGCCAGGCGGTTTCGAAGCAGCAGGCCGACCGAGGTGATCAGGATAAAATAGGTGCCGAGCCCCACCATTCCCTTGAACGCAAGGGAGGAGATGAGCACCGGCGGCCGTTCTTCCTTGGGGAAGTCCTTGAGGCCCCTGACCTCGGCATCAACATTCTTGAAGGCGAGAAAGCTGAGGAGACCGGGTATTTTTCCGATTTCGATCAGGTTGCCTTCTTTTTCTTCATCCGGAATGGAAAAGAGGTAGACAGGCGCCTTGGGCTGCGTTTCCCAGAGGGTTTCCATGGCGGCGAGCTTGGCCGGCTGAACCTCTGCGACGTGGGCGGCATGGAAGTCTCCCTGAACCGCGACGAGCACCGATGCCGCAAATCCCGTGATCAGGGCTATTTTAAAGGAGCGGGTAAAAAAATCGACCTGCTGTTTTTTCAGCAGATGGTATGCGCTGATGCCCATGACAAAGAAGGCGGTCAGGACAAAGGCCCCCGCGATGACATGGAGGAAGATCATCCAGCCGAATTTATTGAAGACGACCTGGAAAAAGCTGACCAGCTCCGCCCGTCCGTTTTGGATGTCGAAACCCACGGGGTGCTGCATCCAGCCGTTTGCGATGAGAATCCATATCGCCGACAGCGTGGAGGCGCCTGCGATGAGCCACATGACGGTTGCGTGAGCCTTTTTGGAAAGCTTGTTCCATCCGAAGACCCAGACGCCGATCATCGTGGATTCGAGGAAGAAGGCCGCAGTGGCCTCAATGGCCAGGAGGGAGCCGAAAATATCGCCTACGTAGGCCGAATAGACGGACCAGTTGGTGCCGAACTGAAATTCCAGGGTGATTCCCGTGACGACGCCCACCACAAAGTTGATCAGAAACAGCTTTCCCCAGAACTTGGTCATCGCCAAATAGGTTTCATCCCCGGTCCTGACGTATTGCGTTTCCATATATGCCACAAGGGTGGAGAGCCCTATTGTCAGCGGGACAAACAGAAAATGGAAGATGGTTGCGGCAGCGAACTGCAGGCGCGAAAGCAGCACTACATCCATAGTTTCTCCTTAAAAGATCAAGAGGTTAAATATTATCCGCAAGAGGTTCTGAAAAGGCTTTTAATCAGTGGACCACCCGCCTTGCCGCGGCCGGGAGGGCAGCGGCGGGCGGATGGTCGCGATTAAGGAAGATGGAACGGTGCTCCCATCCGGTCGGCTACCGGGGGTCATCCGATTTTGCCGAGCCTTCGAGTGCACATTGGGTGAAATCGATCTTTTTGCCGCACTTGTCGCAGGTATGGGCCCGATCGAACTCATCCGAGAAGATCTCCTTGACTTCTCCGCATTCGGGGCATTTGCAGGCAAAAGACTGAAGGTTTTTGAATTGCTCGAATCCCGGGCAGTGCTGAGGGGTATTGGTCATGTCGCTCTCCTGGGTTAGTTGTAAAGGTTGAGATCAAACATCCGGCGATCGGGGTCCGCGAAGCGTCATCTCCGCAGCGGAACCGACAGGTCCGCCATGGACGGCCTGGATCATTTGATCCGCTTGTCCACACCCTCTTTGGAACAATCCGGCGTGTAGCAGGTATTGTTCAGAAACTCACACGATTGATTGCAATTGGGGCATTTCTCGGGAGGCCCTTCGGCCTGGATCGTATACCCGCAATTCTGGCATTTCCAAATGGTCATGGGGTCGCCTCCATCATCTTGCCGCATGCGCCGGCAGGATCAGGCCTTCCAGAGTCCGTGAAGGTTGCAGTATTCCCGAGCGGTTACCTGGGTCGCGGCCACGCAGAACACGGCTTCGGGGGCCTGTCCGGGTTTGAGGAACTGGCGGTAGGCGATGCCGTCTGCGATGAGCTCGATCCACTGGATGTAATGTTTTTCCTCCATGGGATGGGCCACGCTTCCAACGGTCACCTTGAAACCGCCCTCCACCTTTGCGATGACGGGCACATGTTTTTCCTTGGCCGCGTCCACCGTATTTTCGGTCATCAGTTTCATCGGCGCGCCGCAGCAGACCAGTTCACCGGCGCCGCCCTCCAGAACCTCAACGATATTTCCACATGCCTCACATTTGTATACTTCCAGCCTCTTTGCCATTATCTCTCCTTTCTCTTTGGGTAGGGATGGAAATTCCGCGGTATTCCATCGCGGGATTTCATGAGATGCACTGTGTCGTGCACCGCTGAAAACGGTTGTCGCCGGCAAAGAAAATATTCCACAGTGCCGAACAAAGACGCGCCCAATGCTTTTCTTGACGGTTCCGCAAAAATCCGACAGCCGGCTGAGTCGCGTCCTTTGTCATTTCGGCCCACTGTGACGACCCATGGCTATTTCGGGATTCGCAAGCCTTGAGCAGGATCGCTGCTGCGAAACCGTCTGCAGGCGGCTCGATTGCGAAACCTTCTTTTCCGGGCCTTTTTGCCTATTGGATTTGGTATCTTTTTACATTTTATTGGTTGACGTTGTAAAGCGCTTTGTTTCATATTGGAGCACTATCATATACCATCTCTGTAAAATTTTTCAAGGCGTGATGGCAGCGCCGTTTTTTCTCAAATGACAGCAGGGGGCATAACCCATCAAACCCCACTTTAAGGATCTGAGCTGTCTTCTGCGTTGCGCCAAAGGCCGAATCCGTAAAGTATGCAACCTTTAACGCGCCTTGAAGACGACCCAACATCCGGCGCAATCTTTGTCCAATTAATTTTGTTTAGGATCCTAAATAAGAACAGTTCCTAACTAACAAAGATCTCGCTGATTTTCAAGATATTCATTTTGACATGGAAATTTCAATGTGCCTCCCTGACAGAAGGGGGCATGCATAAGGTGTGCGGCGTATGAACGGGGAAGACATTTACGGGACGTTGACCAGAACGGATCCTTTTGGAATACTGGAGCCGGAGGTTTTGCGGGAACTCGGCGAAAAGATAGAGATGAAGGTCTATGCGGCCAATACCTATGTTTTCAAGACCGGAATGCAGAGCCTCGACGCGCTGTTCATCATCCATTCAGGCCTTGCGGAAATGATCGTCGTCGATGACAAGGGGCTGGAGATGGTGATCGGCTTGAGGCGGCCCTTTGATTTTTTCGGGGAGACCGTCGTCCTGTCCCAGCAGCGATACCCCGGCGCGATCCGGGCCAAGGAGCAGTTGGTATGCTGTCTCGTCTATCGCAGGGATCTGGAAAAACTGATCTACGACTATCCGGAGTTCTGCGGATTCTTCAACGTCCTGCTGGCCGAGAGGATGCGGCTGTTGTACGAGGCGCTGGTGGATGAGCGCTCCAAGGGGGGATATTCTGGGATCAGTCAAATGGAGCCCGAGCTTTTCAGAAAGCGGGTCAGCGAGGTGATGGCCTATCCGCCCATCACCTGCCGAACGGAGGATCTGGTGGCGACCGTTTCGAACGTCATGGCGGAAAGGGATATCAATGCCATTGTCGCCCTGGACCGGGAGAATCGGCCGAGAGGGATCCTGACGGAAAAAAATCTGGTCAAATACCTCATCGCCAAACAGACCTATCCGGTGGAGACCTGCAGGGTCGAGAATGTCATGTACAGCAACCTGGTTGAAATCAGCCCCCATGCCTTCATTGGTCAAGCCCTGGTGGCTATGATGCGCAGCAAGACCAAAAACCTCATCGTGATGGAGCGGGGCGAACTCGTGGGGGTGGTCACCCTGGTGGATCTGATCAAAACCCAAAGCGCGGGGACCCTGCTCATGACCCGGGACATCGAATCCCAGCCCGATATCCGGGGGCTTGCGGTGGTCAGTCGGGAAATCGGCAGCATCCTGGGGGCGATGATCGAGGAGAACGCCACCATGACCGAGATTTTTGACGTGATGTCTGAACTCTACGAGCGCATGAGCCGCCGGGTCATCCAGCTTTCCGAGGAGCGGATGAAACTGGACGGATGGGGGCCGCCTCCGGTGGAATATTGCCTCATCAATATGGGAAGCGCCGCGCGCTACGAACAGCCGCTTCTGACGGGCCAGGCGAACGCCATTGTGTACGCCGATCCGAAAGACGGCGAGGCCTCCGGGGTTGACGCCTATTTCGCGGCCCTATCCGAAATCATCGTGGATGGTCTTGCCCAGTGCGGTTTTGAAAGGTGCGATCAGGAGATCATGGCTGTTAATCCGTATTGGCGGCGCTCCATCGGCGGTTGGATGGCGCTGATCCGCCAGTGGACCGAACAATCCGACAGGGACCTGGACAAAGCCGTGCTCAATCTCTTTGACGCCAGGCCGTTATGGGGAAACATGGCTCTGGCCGAAACGCTGTTGGGAGGGCTGGTCCATGCGGTGGAAAGCCGGTCGGGGAAGAAGCTTTTCAGCACTGACACGGCCGTCGAGTATCATCCGCCCATAAGCTACCTCGGCACATTCATCACCGAGAGAGGCGGACTTCACAACAATGAGATCAACCTGAAATCGTCGGCGATCATGCACATGGTCAACGGCGTGCGGCGATTGGCCGCCAAAAGCCGCATCACAGAGCCGTCGACGTTGGGGCGGCTCGACCGCCTTGTCGACGCCGGCGTGATTTCTGATAAGGACGGAGAGATTTTCCGCAGGAGTTTCCAGGATTTGATGATGCTCAACATCCGGGAAAACCTGAAGGAGATCAAGCAGGAAAAGCGGCCCGACAACTATATCGATCCCTACAGCCTGAGAAAAAAGGAGCGGGTTGCATTGAAGGATGCCCTCGCGGGCGTATCCCTGCTCCTGACGATGATCCACGACGAGTGATCGGATCCGGGACCGGGCGCCCTTCACCATAAATGATCGTCTCATTTTGATCGTCTTGCCTATCTTTAGAATCCCGTTCATTTTGTAGAGAGACAGCAAAAATACATTGACAAGCATGCGCACAACCGGCTACAATGCTTTCCGAAATAAAATCGAGCGCTCGATCAGAAACTGGGTCGGGCGTGTTTTTTATTTTCCCTGAAAATGAGTGATCGCTCGATCGATTTTTTTTTTCTTTCAGGGAGAGTCCGAATTCAGTGCCCTGAGAACGCCCTTCGTCGCGAACACTGCTGTTCCATGAGGCAGGCGATGGAGTGCCGTTCGGGCGCCATGCAGTCACAAGGGGAGCCTTTCATGATGCCGACGAACAATATGGAGGATTATGAGAAAGCCTACGGTTCGTTTCGGTACGAGGTTCCTGAATATTTCAATTTTGCCGGTGACGTGATCGACAAATGGGCGGAAGATGCCAACAAACTCGCCATGTGGTGGGTGGACGATGCCGGTGTCGAGGTGAAGCGAACCTTCCGTGAGTTGAGCGCCGCCTCAAAAAAACTGGCAAACGTACTGGCCGCCCAGGGCATCCGGAAGGGCGACATGGTGATGCTCATCCTGCCCAGGGACATCGCCTGGTGGGTGGCGGTCACCGCGTGCATCCGCATGGGTGCCGTCGTGTCGCCGGGGACGACGCAGCTCACCCCGAAGGACTTGGCCTTCCGGGCCAATAAGGCCGAATCTGTCTGTATCCTGGCGAATCCGGATGTTGCTGAAAAATTCGACAAGGTCGCGGATGAGTGCCCCACCGTCAAATCCAAAATCATCATCACCAAACCCCGCGACGGGTGGCTTTTTTACGACGAAATCGTCTCAGGTGCATCCGAAGATTTTGAAACGGCCAAAACCCTGAGCCAGGACGGCTGTATCGTCTATTTTACCTCGGGCGCCACCGGGTTCCCCAAAATGGCGCTCCATACCCACGCTTCCTATCCCATCGGTCATTTTACCACGGGCAAGTATTGGCTGGACCTCCGAAAAGACGACCTTCATTGGAACATCAGCGATTCCGGATGGGCCAAGGCCGCATGGAGCAGCTATTTTGGTCCATGGATCTGCGGCGCGGCCCAGTTCATCCACCAATGCGACCGATTTGACCCTGTCAAGACGCTCGATCTGCTGGCCAGGTATCCCGTGACCACCCTCTGTGCCGCACCGACCGTCTACCGAATTCTCATCATGCAGGACCTGAGCCGATTCTCTTTTCCAACCCTCCGCCACTGTGCCGCAGCCGGCGAACCGCTGAACCGCGAGATCATCGAAGTCTGGAAAAAAGCCACGGGCTGCACCATCCGGGATGGATACGGCCAGACCGAAACGGTCCTGCTGTGCGGCTCCTTCCCCTGCATCGAGCCTCGGTTCGGCTCCATGGGGAAGCCGTCGCCCGGGGTGGATCTCCGTGTCATCGACGATGATGGCCATGTCCTGCCCCCCAACACGGAGGGGGACATCGCCCTTCGAGTCAGACCGAACCGCCCGTTGGGACTTTTCAAGGAATACTGGAAGGAGGCGGATCGCACGGTAACGGTTTACAAGGGCGATTGGTACCTCACGGGAGACCGGGCCTATGTGGATGAGGATGGGTATTTCTGGTTCGTGGGTCGATCCGACGACGTGATTCTGACCTCAGGCTACCGCATCGGACCCTTCGAGGTGGAAAGCGCGCTCGTCGAACATCCCGCCGTCGCCGAATCGGCCGTTGTCTCCAGCCCGGACAAAACCCGGGGCGAGGTGGTGAAGGCCTTCATCATCCTGACCCACGGGTACACGGGGAGCGACGCACTCGTCAAGGAGCTGCAGGACCATGTCAAGAAGGTCACCGCACCCTACAAATATCCCCGAAAAATAGAATTTGTCGATTTCCTGCCGAAAACGATCAGCGGCAAAATCCGCAGGATCGAGCTAAGGAGCCGGGAATGGCGAAGATCGTAATACAGTTGTAGGTTTTTATTAACCATGGGTGATCCGAAGGTTGGGCCGCCCGGAAGCTTTTCATTCCAATCAAGGGAGGATGGTATGTCGCAAGCAGGTGTTATCCAATCTGGAAGTTCGGTAAAAACAGGCGCAGCAAAAGCGGCCGCTCACGGGGAGCTGACAGCCCGGTGGGGCCAACCGCTGACCGGCATCATCTCACTGGTCTCTTTCACGGTGATCGCCTGGGTACTCTGGTATATCTTCAGCGATCCCCGGGGTCCGGTGGCTTCGTTCCCCTACCCATTTGTCATGTATCTGGCCATGATGATTCTGGTGGGGCTCTATCAGCACATGTTTCTCGGTGACTGGCCTTTTGAAAAACTGCCCCAGCCGACCCGGGGGATTGTCCAGACCATCATCAACCTGGTGCTCGTCTGGTTCATGATCCATGTCGTTTTTTACAGGATCTTCGGGGCGGGATTCAATTTTTTGAGCCAGAGCAACCTGGAGGCCCTGGCGGCGGCCGGCCAGACCGGCGCTGTGGATCTCGCCACCATGGAAGCCAAGCATTTCGCTGAAAGTGCCGTGGTCTGTTTCGTGCTGATCGGCTTTTACAGCTACCCCTTTGTCACCATCCTCTTCGGGAAATGGCCCATCCGGCCGAGCGACCTTCCCCAGCCCCAGGCGGGATTGGCTGAAATCGGCTGGTGTTCCATGTGGACCCTGATTTTCTATACGGTCCTGATCGTTCCCTTTTGGGGCCAGGTCTTCGGAACGGCCCTGGGAAGCTCCTACGGCCTGAATACGCCCTGGTGGGGCGGCATTTCCGGAATTACCCATGTCCATTGGGTGTTCGGCTGGTGGGAGTGGATGATCATCGTCCTGTTCATGACCCCCAACGTATGGCGGATGAAACCCTGGAGCCTCATCACCCTGCCCCAGCCGTGGAAGGGGGTGATCTCCTTTGTGATCAATTTCTGTCTGGCCTACCTCATCGCCCTTCTCTGCGTCAAGATCGCGCCCTTGTGGCTGCCCAGTGACGTCCTTCATCACCTGCAGGAGGCGAAACCCGAGAACGCCGAACTGATCCGGTTCCTCTGGTATCACGCCGCGGAAATCGCCGGTTTCACCCTGATTCCCTTCCTGGCCTGGCACCATTATTTCGACGATATGGTCCCCATGGCGGACAAGGATTCCTGGGCGGCCTTCTGGTTCAGAACCGTGGGCGTTCTGGTCTTCTGCGCCATCAACTACGTGATTTTCTATTACGTCGGATGGGGTGATTGGGGCCTGGGCAATCCTCACTGGGCGCATAAATTCGTCGACGGGGAGTCCCTCGTCTGGAACTTCTGGTGGATCATTCCGCTGCTCTGGAACGAATGGTTCTTCCACAAATGGCCGTTCTATACCCACGAAGGCCATTAATAGTCCGTTGGTTGTTGCCGCCGGACCGGTTTTGCGGCCGGCGGCTTCCCCCCGAAACTTTGATGCAATCCTTTATCAAGGAGGAATACGATGACCCTGGAAGAGATCAAACAAGCCATCATGAAGTTGAGCCCGGCCGACCAGAAACACCTGATCGTTGAGGTTATTCCCGCCATCTGGGGCGAGGCCTGCAAGGATGAAGAGTGCCTGCTCAAAATCCGCCACCTGGTGGATGAGGACACCGTGAAGCAATATCGCAAACAGCACATGAACGGCATCTAGCCGAGAGGAAGATATTCATGTCCGATAAAAGCGTCTATTATGACATCTTAACCCCGGTTCATTTCATCAGCCGGTCCGCGGCGGTCTATGATGATAAGACTGCGGTGATTTACGGGGATAAAAAATACTCCTACACGGAGTTCTACCATCGGGTGAACCGGTTGGCGAGCGGCCTCAAAAAGATCGGCATCGGCAAGGGCGACAAGGTGGCATTCATCTGCCCCAACATCCCGCCCATGCTGGAGGCCCATTATGCCGTTCCCATGATCGGGGCGGCCCTGGTGAGCATCAACATCCGCCTGTCCGCCAAAGAGATTGCCTATATCATCGACCATTCGGACGCCAAGGCCGTTTTCGCGGACAACGAATTCGCGGGCCTCGTGGCGCCCGTAACGGGCGATCTCCCCAAGGTCAAGACCTACGTCAACATCTGCGACATCAGCAAGGACCGGCCCCTCGACGGCATGGAATACGAGGAGTTCCTGGCCTCCGGCTCACCCGACCCCATCGTGCCGGATATCGATGACGAGTACCAGATCATGACCATCAACTATACCTCCGGCACCACCGGGCTGCCCAAGGGCGTCATGTATCACCACCGGGGCGCCTATCTGAACGCCTTGGGCGAGCAACTGGAGTTCGGCACCAACAGCCGGTCGATCTATCTCTGGACCCTCCCCATGTTTCACTGCAACGGCTGGTGTTTCACCTGGGGCATCACGGCCATGGGGGCGACGCACCTCTGTCTGCGGAAGGTGGTCCCGGAGGAGATCTACCGCCTGATCAAGGAAGGGGGCGTGACCCACCTCTGTGCGGCGCCGACGATTTTGATCGGCATGTCCACCTACGCCACCCAGCATAACATCAAGCTCGATCATCGCCTTGAGATCATGACGGCCGGTGCGCCGCCGGCGCCGACCGTCATCCAGAACATGGAGAATATCGGGGCCAATATCACCCAGACCTATGGGTTGACCGAGGTGTTCGGCCCCCACAGCGTCTGCCAGTGGCAGGCAAAATGGGACCATCTTCCCCTTGAGGAAAGGGCAAAGATCAAGGCCCGCCAGGGCGTCCCGTTCATCATCGCCATGTACATGGACGTTGTGGACCCCGTGACGATGCAGCCGGTTCCCAGGGACGGCCAGACCATCGGCGAGATCGTCATGCGGGGCAACAACGTGATGCTGGGCTATTACAAAGATCCGGAGGCGACTGCGGAGGCCTTCAAGGGCGGGTGGTTCCACAGCGGCGATCTCGCGGTCATGCATCCCAACAATTACGCCCAGATCATGGACCGGAAAAAAGACATCATCATCAGCGGCGGTGAGAACATCTCCACCGTCGAGGTGGAAAACGTTCTCTACAAGCACCCCGATGTCATGGAGGTCGCCGTGGTCTCCGTCCCCGACGAAAAATGGGGAGAGGTGCCCAAGGCCTTCGTCGTTTCGAAGCCCGGCACCAATCCTACCGCGGAAGACATCATCAATTTCTGCAAGGAGCACCTGGCGCGCTTCAAGGCACCGAAAACCGTGGAATTCGGGGAGCTTCCCAAAACCGCTACCGGCAAGATCCAGAAATTCAAGCTGAGGGATAAGGAGTGGAAAGGCCGGGATAAAAAGGTGAACTGAGCCCGTTCCTGTGGCACGGGGTCTTCAGAAAAACAGATCATTCACGATGACGGTCACCTTTCACTCCGGGTCCGCCCGGATTTCGGTGAATCGTCAGCGGGGCAGATAGGTCTCGATGTAATGAACTAGGCTACAATCTAACGCGAACAATCGATTTATGGGGAGGATGTATGACGTTACCTCGGTTTGAAGTCGGCAAGACCACCATCGGCCAGTTGGTCGACCTGGTTGCCGACCAGTTCGGCGACAGCAAGGCGGTGATGTATCACAAAGCAGGGATTGATTATACCTACCGGGATTTCCAGAAAGTCTGCAACGACGTGGCGAAGGGGTTCATGGCCCTTGGCGTGGCGAAGGGGGAGCATATCGCCATCTGGGCCAATAATGTCCCGGAGTGGCTCTTCAGCCAGTTCGGCACCGGCAAGATGGGCGGCGTCCTCGTTACCGTCAACACCAACTACCGCAGTTTTGAGCTGGACTACCTGCTGCGGCAGTCCGATGCCACAACGCTGGTGCTGGTCGGCGGCATTCGGGAACCCGACGATTATCTCAAGGTCGTCTACGATGTCTGTCCCGAGCTGAAGGATTGCGAACCCGGCAAGCTTGAGTGCGCCAAGCTTCCCAAGCTGAAGAATGTGGTCCTCCTGGCCAAGGAGCGGCAGCCGGGAATGTTCACCTGGGGCGACGTCATTGAAATGGGGCGGGCCGTATCCGATGCGGACCTTCGTGCGCGGCAGGATTCCATGGATCCCCACGATGTGATCAACATGCAGTATACCTCGGGGACGACCGGGTTCCCCAAGGGTGTCATGCTGACCCACACCAACCTCATCGGCAATGCCAAGAGCATCGCAGGATGCATGAGCCTGTCGTCCAAGGACAACCTCTGCATACCGGTGCCGTTCTTCCACTGCTTCGGCTGCGTACTGGGGACGCTTTCGTGCGTTGTTTCAGCCGCCTGCATGTCGCCGGTGCCGTCCTTTACCCCGACGGAGGTGCTCGAGGTGGTCGAGCACAACAAGTGCACGGCCCTTCACGGGGTCCCCACCATGTTCATCGCCGAACTCGAAGAAATGACGAAGCGGTCATACGATACCTCTTCCCTTCGGACCGGAATCATGGCTGGATCGCCGTGTCCCATCGAGGTCATGAAGAAGGTGGTCGACGTCATGGGCGCCAGGGAGATGACCATTGCCTACGGACAGACCGAGGCCTCGCCGGTGATCACCCAGACCCGCCCGGAGGATTCGCTGGAACGGCGGGTCAGCACCGTCGGACGGGCACTGCCCAACGAAGAGGTCAAAATTATCGATCCGGTAACCTTGGAGACGGTGGCACCGGGAGTCCAGGGAGAGCTGTGCACCCGCGGTTATCACGTGATGAAAGGCTATTACAAGAATCCCGAGGCCACGGCCGACGCCATCGATGCCGAAGGGTGGCTCCATACCGGGGACCTGGCGATCATGGATGAGAAAGGGTATTGCAAGATCACCGGCCGCATCAAGGACATGATCATCCGGGGCGGTGAAAACATCTATCCCAGGGAGATCGAGGAGTTCCTGTATACCCAACCCAAGGTGAAGGACGTCCAGGTGGTCGGGGTTCCGAGCATAAAATACGGCGAAGAGGTGGCGGCGTTCATCCAGCTCAAGGAGGGCGTCGCCGCCGATGAAGCGGAGATGAAGGCCTTCTGTGACGGCAAGATCGCCTTTCACAAGATTCCGGCGTTCTTCCTTTTTGTCAACGAATATCCCACGACGGCCAGCGGCAAGATCCAGAAGTACAAGCTGAGGGAACTGGCGACCACGGCGTTGAACCGCGAGGAAGCGGCAAAAATCGAAACCGCTTAGCGAATAAAACGTTCGGCAATCAGCCTCCGGAACGGGCAATCCGGCCTGGAGGCTGCCTGCGGATTTTCAAGGCACCCCCTTTATACGAAGAGGGTGCTTTTTTTTTGCCGGCGAATCTGGTAAAGAAGGCCAGTTTTTCAAGGTCTGGCGAAGGCACTTCAAGATGCCAATTACTGAAAATGGGGATTAAGGATGACACCTTTTGAACTGGTAAACACGATCAGCAGGGAAATTTCAACATACACCCCGAAACTGGCCGCGGCCGTGAACAAGGCGCTTCTCTATTACGGGGATGGGAGCGCTTTGGTCGGTCTTGGGTACGGAAAAAATGAAAAAGATGAAATCTCTTTCGAAGAGAGCGAATCCATCACGGTCAAAGCGGACGAGTCGCCTGTGGTGATGCTGAAGGTCATGCAGGCCGCGGACTTGATGGAATCCCACTCGGCATGGCGACTGATCGTGGACGTCAGGCCCGCCGACAGGGACGGCCGGATGGAGCTGAGATATACGCTGATTCGGAACCAGGCGCTCTTTTAACGACACGGAACAGGCTCCCGGTGTCTTTCATCCCGGCATCGGTACCGCGCTGACGGAAGCCTCATTTGAAGATAAAAGCCATCATTTCTTTTGACATCCCCGGCCGGGGTAACCTATATTATGAAACAGGGCAAGATGGACTGTAAGGGCCGGGCGGCCCTGAATCACCCTATTACAGGAGGCTAACATGGCGGAAGAACGCATTTCCAGAGACGACATCCTCCGCATCGCCGAAGGATTGAAGTCAATTGAAGACGGTGTCGAGAAAATACAGGCGGTCATGCGAAGAAAGAAAATTAAGTCCATCAAGGATATCGCTGCGGAACTGATTCCGGTATTCCAATCGGATGACGACTCGCTGTCGGAGTCCGTCATCAACCGTTTAACGTGATAGTGAAAAAAATCTTGACAGACCGGTCCCTTTTGCGGAAAAGCAAGACCTCAACCAACCATCCCCTGGCCGGATGACCTATGGTGAGCCAGGGGATGCAAGCCGTCCCACCAGTCATCTTACCATGCCGTAACAAGAGGAAATAAAGGAAGACATGCACCCAAATCGGATGCCGCCGCCTTGATCAGATCTGTGGATGGAAAACCACGGTCCGTGCGGGGAGGTCTGAAGAACTGTTTCCGCCGCCCCGCCGTCGTTTGGCAATCCCCATCCACTTCCAGGAATATCCCCCGAGCGCCGGAATTGACGAGCACTCGACCGAACGGTCCTTGGCCCCGGACATCGCGCAACTGAGGGCCTATGACGCCGGAGGTTGCCGTTTGATCGGGACGCCAAGGGGAACACCATTGCCATCAGGCAGGGAAGCCTCATGAAACTCTCAAAGATTCAATCGCCGGCAGACGCCGTAAACCTGTCTTTTTGGCGTATCTTCTCGATACACAAAAAGATTTTTTATCAATAAACAATTAAGGATGATTAATGGCTATCCTGATTACAATTGTATCAATAACCCTAATAGTATCATTTATATGCTCGCTGTACGAAGCCATTCTCTATTCCACCCGGCTGGGAACTCTGGAGGCGGAAAAAACCGGGGGGAAACGAAAGGCCCAGGCGATCAAGATGATCCAAATGAAGAGCAAGATTTCCGTGCCCATTTCCGCCATCCTGATCTTGAATACGGTGGCCCATACCGCCGGTGCCACCCTTTCCGGGATGTATGCCAGCAGGGTCCTGGGCGATGCCATGGTGCCCATGTTTTCCCTTGTATTTACCGTGGCCGTACTCTATCTAACCGAGATAGTTCCTAAAACAATCGGCGTGGTGCACTGGCGTTCGCTGTGGCCCACCATCATCTGGCCCCTCACCATCCTGAAATATGCGCTGTACCCGCTGATTTTCATCACCCAGAAGTTTTCCCAAATGATGATGCGGGACGACGGCAAGGGCCCCGCGGTGACGGAGGAGGATATCCTGGGGACCATCCGCCTGGGCGCGAGGGGCGGCGAAATTTCACAGTGGGAGAGCTTGATGCTCCACAATATCATCAGCCTGGAGGGCAAGCCCGTTGAAGAGATCATGACGCCGAGGACGGTGATGTTCACCCTGGATGAAGAGATGACGGTCGGGGCGGCGGTCGGGCCGGCGAGGGAAAGAGGGTTCACCCGGATACCCGTCTACCGGGGGGATCGGGAGAACATCGTCGGGTATATCATGACCCATGATCTCAGCTCCGCCCAGATTCAGAGCGAGCCGGAGACCCGCCTGGCGGCCATCACCAAACCCATCATGTTTGTCCGCGCGGAGGAAAACTGTCTGGTCCTCCTCACCACTTTCCTCAAAAAGAGGCTTCATATCGCCATCATCGGGGATGAATACGGCGGCGTTTCGGGTCTTGTGACGCTGGAGGATCTCATCGAGACGGTGTTGGGAACGGAGATCGTTGATGAAAACGATTCCGTTGTGGACCTTCAGAAAATGGCCAGAAAGCGGATGCAGAAGCGCTTCTACCTTGAAAAGGAGATGGAGAACACCGAACAGCATCCGGATCCGGGAGGATCCAAGGAAATCCGGGAAAATGGGACGGGCGCCGAGTGGATGATGGATCTTGAGCAGCCGGATGCCACTGATGGCGGCCGGTATCCGGCATTCGACGAATTTGCCGAGAGTTGGGAAAAGGAGGGTGATGCAGGCGGCATGAAGGGGAAACAGGCCGGCGCGGATCGACCTGAGGAATACGAGGCGGATGATTTTGGCCAGAAGGCGAAAAAGGCTCCGCCGGCAGATGCGTGATGGGTTATCTCTGGTCGCCCGGCCCGCTGTTGCGGGTCTCCTTTTCGGCGACATCCGGGGCGATTCGCCAGGTCACCAAGGGCGACAGAAGATATAGAAAACCATAACAAAAGGCAAAATGACCCAGATAGGGCGTGAAAACGAAGACGAACAACAGGAGCAGGGTGCACCGGGCGAACCAGGGCTGCCGGCTCATGAAGCGCCCCAGATGGAGATAATGAATCGGATAGAGGTTCATGATGATGGCGTTGAAAACCATGAGCGCGGCGCAGAAAATTCCCCAGAAGGGCACCCAGTCCGGAGCGCTCTGAGCGGCCTGGCTCAGCATGATGAGCGGCGCCGTGACGAAAAGGGCGGCGGCCGGTGTTGGCATCCCCTTGAAAAAACCTGGAATCGGAGATTTGTCCAGGGTGAAATAGATCAGCCGGATGATCCCCATGAGCGCATAAAAGACAGCGATCGGCCCAGCGGCGATCTTGTGAATGAAGGGATCTTGAATGCCTGAAAAGGCGATATAAAACATCCATGCCGGGACGATGCAGAAACTGACCCCGTCGGCCAGATCATCCATGACCCCCCCCACATTGATTTTCGGCAGGGGCCGGTCCACCGCTTCCGGAAGGGGGGTGGTGAGCCCCAGGCGTCTGGCCACCGCGCCGTCCAACTTGTCGAACATGGCGGCGCCGATCAGCAGCATGAAGGCTTCGCGAAACCGCCACTCATAGGCGAAAAAGACCGCCAGGAGCCCCATCATCGCATTCATCACCGTGAGCGCGTTCGGAAAAAAAGATAAGATCCGGCGCCGCAGCACCTCGTCGTCCAGACAGAGATCATCCAGGCAATAATTTCCATATTTCCGGCAATAGGCGGCAATGGACCCGAAGGTGATGATGAAAAACAGGATCTCAATGAAAAAGAGTCCGCGGACCGGCAGGTTGCCGAGCCATGAGATCCAGACGTAAAGCTTGGAGGTCGCAGGGCCGTTGGGGATTTCAGGGACATAGAACGCATGGGCGTAGAGCAGGGCGCTCACCGGCGCCGCCACAATGGTCCTGAGACGTGTAAATTCGCTGGGTTCCGGCTCCTGACCCTGGCGGATGGCAAAATTGCGCATGAAGCTGGCGAAATTGTCTCTCACCAGGACGGCGATGCACATGAGCAGCACGAATATGGCATGAAGCAGTTCGATCCGGCTGTAGTGGGGCGAGAGGTTGACCAGGCGCCACATGATGCCGACGGCGATGAGCGGGAAAATGATCGAGTAGACGAGCTTGTCCATGATGCGGTCCGCAAGCTGCGCAAGCGTCGGATGCGGCTGAAAGCGCGCGGCGAACCATCCGTCCACCAGATCAAAGGTCATGGAGATGAACAGCAGCGTGACGCCCAGTGTATAGAGAACCGGGCTGCGGTTCCACATCACGCCGATGGCGCAGAGCATCCCCGCGAAAACGAGAAGGGGGCGGCCGTAGACCAAGATGGCCGTAGCTTTCTTTGATATCAATAACCTGCGCGACATAAGGCACTCTTTCCGGTTCGCATTCCAAATGAAGTCGATCCTCAAAAGGCATTCAACAAGCCATCCAGACCCAACGCTGCCGGATCCGGAAATCTATTTCCGCTGTGACCGCGATAACAGGAAGGCAATCATAAAAGAAAGCGCCAGGTGTGTCAAGAAATGGAAGCCGCCCTCGACATCGCCATGCGCCGCCGGCGGGTTTCTTTTTTCAGGGGGATGATTATTACTTGGAAGGTACGCGGAACTGAAGGTTTTCTTTGTGGAAAGCCCAATGGTTGAAGCCGGAACGTCAAGAACAACCCGGGAGGGAATCAATGTGGGAATATTCTGATAAGGTTAAGGATCATTTTTTAAATCCTCGGAATGTCGGGGTCATAGAAGACGCCGACGGTGTGGGAGAGGTCGGGTCCATATCCTGCGGCGACGCCCTGAAGCTGACCTTCAAGGTCGACGAGGATGATCGGATCGTGGATGTCAAGTTTCAGACCTTCGGATGCGCCAGCGCCATTGCATCCTCTTCCGCCCTGACGGAAATGCTGAAAGGCAGGACGATCGAGGAGGCTGAAAAAATAACGAATGATGATATCGCCAACTATCTGGGCGGTCTTCCCAAGGAAAAGATGCATTGTTCGGTCATGGGCCAGGAGGCCCTGGAAAAGGCGATTGCATGCTACCGGGGCAAACCTCTCGAAGAGAAAGAGGGCGAGCTGGTCTGTGAATGCTTCGGGGTGACGGATGTGGAGATCCGGCGCGTCCTGACGGATCATCATCTGGCCGCCGTCGAGGATGTGACCAATTATATCAAGGCCGGCGGCGGGTGCGGAAAATGCCAGGACCGGATCCAGGAACTCATCAACGAGGTGACGGGGCAGACCCCTCCGGTGAAAGAAGAGCGCCCACGGATGAGCAACATCCAGAAGATAAGGCTGATCGAGGAGACGCTGGAGCGGGAAATCAAGCCGGTTCTGAAGCAGGACGGCGGGGATATCGATCTGGTCGATGTGGAAGGAAACCGGGTGCAGGTGAAGCTCCGGGGCTCCTGCTCCAGTTGCAGTGCCGCTCAGATCACCCTCGAAGCTTTCGTGGAAAAGAAGCTTCGCGAGTTCGTGCTTCCGGAGTTGGTCGTAGAGGAGGTGCGGTCATGAAAATGGTTTATTTAGACAATAATGCCACAACCGCTGTTGCGCCGGAGGTCGTGGAGGAGATGCTGCCCTATCTGAGGGACCACTATGGAAATCCCTCGAGCATGTACGGCATGGCACGACAGACGGCCTTGAAAATACGGGAGTCGCGCGCCAGGGTGGCCGGTCTCCTGGGGGCCTCCCCGGAAGAGATCGTTTTTACGAGCTGCGGAACGGAGAGCGACAGCACCGCCATTTGGGCCGCAATCCGGACAACCCCCCTGAAACGGCACATCATGACCAGTCGTGTCGAACATTCCGCCATCAAGAATCTATACGAATACCTCGCCCACAACGGCTACCGGGTGACCTTCGTTCCGGTGGATGGCAAGGGCCGGCTCGATCTCGATTATCTTTACGATCATTTGAGCGAGGACACCGCCGTGGTCAGCCTGATGTGGGCCAACAACGAGACCGGAGTCCTGTTTCCCGTGGCGGAGGTCGCCCGGGAGGTCAAGGCCCGGGGCGTGGTGTTCCACACGGATGCCGTTCAGGCGGTGGGAAAGATTCCCATGGACATCGACCGGACCGACATCGATCTGCTCTCCCTTTCCGGCCACAAGCTTCATGCCCCCAAGGGAGTGGGCGCCCTCTACGTGCGAAAGGGGACGAAGTTCACGCCGTTTATGATCGGCGGCCACCAGGAGGGAAACCGACGGGGCGGCACGGAGAACGTATCCTCCATCGTGGCCCTGGGAAAGGCCGCGGAGCTTGCCGCGGGTCTCCTGGAAGAGGAAAACACCCGGGTGAAGGCGCTGCGGGACCGACTCGAATCCGGTATCCTGGCGGCCGTTCCCCACGCCATCATCAACGGCGACACGGAACACCGGCTGCCCAATACGACCAACATCTCGTTTGAATACATCGAGGGGGAATCGATCCTTCTGATGATGGATGAACTGGGCATCTGCGCCTCGTCAGGCTCGGCCTGCACCTCGGGGTCGCTGGAGCCGTCCCATGTGCTGAGGGCCATGGGCGTGCCCTACACGGCCGCCCACGGATCGGTTAGGTTCAGCCTCAGCGTCTACAACACCCGGGAAGAAATCGATTACGTGATCGAAAAGCTTCCTCCCATCATCGAACGGCTCAGGGCCATGTCCCCCTTCTGGAAGTCGGCCCAGGCCGGCTGACGCGTGCCGGGGGGGCGGGCGCTGCCCCTGAACCGTCGCCGTGCGGGGACCGGTTCACGGCCGCGGACCCTCGCGGGGGATGCGTCTTCGTCGGGGCCTTCTTCGCGCCGTGGGCAGGGCGTGTCAGCGATAGTCCTCCCGCACCGGGTGGAATACATCGAGTATGCGGCAGTCTGTCAGCGCTTTTCCGGAATGGACCGCGTTTGGCGGGATCACCACCACGTCTCCGGGAACAAGGGCGCGGGTGTCGCCGTCCACGGTGAATTCGAATTTTCCGGCGAGCATGTTCACGACCTGCTCGTGGGGGTGGGCGTGCCCCGGAAGCGCCGCACCCCTGTCGATTTCCCAGTAGGCGAATGTCATGGATTCGGCGTGGACAAACCTCACCGTAAACCCCTGAACCAGTTCCCTTGCCTCGATAGAATCAAGCTGATGGTATTGCATTGTGTCCCTCTGCCGGTGTCGTGGTATGCATCTGATGCGCCATCGCCCTGCGCTTCTCCGGGCGTTATGCGGGAGGCGGGGGCGTTTTTTCCAGGCATCCTGCCGTGCGTTCTTTCACCTTAACCGTCCATACAACAGAACGCCTTTCAAATCGAGGCCGTTTTGATTCGTCGGAACATTCGCCGGCAAGGCAACCTGCGTCTTGATCAAGCGGCCCGGAAGGGTGTATGTTACAAATCCACTGCATCCTGGCGCCATTTCCATCAAATGCGAATCCATCTGGAGGCCTATGGGAGAGACGACGGACACCACCGCAGCGCAGGGGCTGACGGTTATCACGACCCACATGAATGCCGATTTTGATGCCATGGCATGCATGCTTGCGGCCCAGAAGCTTTATCCCGACGGGATTGTCGTCTTTCCCGGATCCCATGAGAAGACGCTCCGGAACTTTTTCGTTCAGTCGATGGTGTATCTTTTCAATATGGCCGATATCCGGGATATCGACTTTCAGAATATCCGGCGCCTGGTGCTGGTCGATACGCGGCAGCCGGCACGGATCGGCCGATTTTCGGAGATCCTCGATAAGAAGGACCTGGAAATCCATATCTACGATCATCATCCGCCGCTCAAGAACGACATCCGAGGCCAGGTCGAGGTGATCGAACCCACCGGCGCGGCCATCACCATCCTGGCCCGAATGATCAAGGACCGGAATATCCCCCTGTCGGACAACGAGGCCACGATCATGTGCCTGGGCCTGTACGAGGATACGGGGTCGTTTACATTTACCTCGACGACCGAAGCGGATTTTCTGACCGCGGCCTTTCTCCTGTCCCAGGGGGCGAAGCTGGACATTATCTCCAACCTGACGGCGCGGGAGATGAGTTTTGAGCAGGTGGGGGTCCTGAACGACATGCTTCAGGCCGTCGTCCGGCACCATATCAAAGGCGTCGAGATCGCCATGACCTCGGTCAGCACCGAACACTACGTGCCGGACTTTGCGTTCCTGGTTCACAAGATGGTCAAGATGGAAAACATCCCGGTGATCTTCGCCATCGGCCGAATGGACAGCAAGATCTATCTGGTGGCCAGAAGCCGGAACCCGGACGTGGATGTCGGGGGCATCATCGGGAGAATGGGCGGCGGTGGCCATGCCTTCGCCGCATCGGCATCCATCAAGAACAAGACGCTCATCCAGGTGGAACAGGAGCTGATCGATATTCTTTACCAGGAGGTGAGATCGAGCAAGCAGGCCCGGGACCTGATGTCTTCTCCGGCGATCCACGTCAAGGCCGATATGCCGCTGGAAGAGGCCCGAAACCTCATGACCCGCTATAATGTCAATGCCCTCCTGGTGACCGAAATCGAGGGCGGCCGGGAGATGCTTATGGGATACATCTCTCGTCAGATTATCGCCAAAGCCCTGTACCTCAAGCTGGACCAGGCCGCGGTGCGCGAATACATGTCCACGGAGATCGGGACGGTCGGCCCGGAAGCGGAGCTCCCGGACATCCAGGCGCAGATCATCGAGAACAAGCAGCGCATTCTGCCTGTGGTGGACGACGGAAAAATCGTGGGCGTCATCACCCGGACCGATCTGCTCAATATCCTGATTCAGCAGCGCGACTACGGCGACAGAAAGCAGATGAATCCCTTCATGGAGGTGACGAACGCGAGGACGCGAAGCATCCTCCGGCAGATGAAGGAGCGCCTTACGGACTACATCATGGAGATCCTCGTGAGCGTCGGCCAGGTGGCGGACGAGCTTGGATACGGCGCCTACGTGGTCGGCGGCTTTGTCCGCGATCTTTTTCTCTATCGCCTCAACGAGGATATCGATATCGTCATCGAGGGAAACGGCATCGAGTTCGCCAAGACCTTCGCCCGGCTGAGAAAAGCCCGCATCCATACGTACGACAAATTCGGGACGGCGGTGGTCATTTTTCCCGATGGATTCAAGATCGATGTCGCGACCGCCCGCATGGAATACTATCGGTTTCCCGCGGACCTGCCCAATGTGGAAATGAGCTCCATCAAGCTGGACCTGTTCCGAAGGGATTTTACCGTCAACACCCTGGCGATTCAATTGAATGCCGACAAATTCGGCACCTTGATCGACTTTTTCGCCGCCCAGAAAGACATCAAGGAGAAGGTCATCCGGATCCTCCACAACCTGAGCTTCGTGGAGGACCCGACCCGCATTTTCAGGGCGATCCGGTTTGAGCAGCGCTTCGGGTTCACCATCGGCAAGCTGACCTCGGACCTGATCAAAAATGCGGTGAGGATGGAGTTTTTCAAGAAGCTGAGCGGGCGGCGGATCTTCAACGAGATTCGTCAGATCCTGGAGGAGGCGGACCCGGCCCCGGCGGTTCGGCGCCTCCATGATTTTGACCTGCTGAAGTACATCCATCCGGATTTAAAGCCGTCGGCGAGGCTGCTCGCCAATTTCCAGGCGGTGAAAAAGGTTCTGGACTGGCACGATCTGCTTTTCCTGGAAGAAAAGTACCATCAATGGGTGGTGTATTTCATGGTTCTTCTCCGCCAGTTCAAACCGGATGTCACGAAATCCATCTGTGAAAAGTTTGAAATGGCGTCCCGATACCAGGCCATCTTCCTGGAGGAAAGATACCCGGCCGACCAGTGCCTCTTTTGGCTGCGGCGGAACATGCCCCTGGAGAACAGCAAGATCTATCGTGAACTCTCCGTGTTTCGGGTGGAACTGCTTCTCTATATGATGAGCATCACCCAAAACGAGGCGGTTCAGAAGATGATCTCCAATTATTTCACTCATCTCAGGCAGATTACCACCTCGATCGGGGGCAAGGACCTGCAGCGGATCGGCGTCAAGCCGGGCCCGGTTTACCGTGAGATACTCGACGCCACCCTGAATGCGAAACTGAACGGCCGGATCAAGACGCGGAGCGATGAGCTGAATTTTGCCCGAAACTATATGGCATGACACATTCCCGCCCGTGGATTTGACATCCGCCCGCGGGTTCTTAGAATTTCAATAGATGTATGGTGAAAACTTCATTCAAGGGAGGTTGTTATGGAAACTCTTGTGACTCCCCCGCATAAAATCATGTTGGACCTTGCGAAGCTCAATGAACTCAATTCCAAGGGATACGCAGGAAAATTCTGTTTGGGGGATACGGTGGTGCTGGCGTGCGGCGGATGGGAAGGCGGCCCGAGGTATATCCATGAGCGGGATGCCGTATACGATAAGATCGCGCGAAGCTATATCGAACGAAAGTGTTACGCGGCGCGGAAAATCAACGATTAAATTCTGAAAGCGTGGGCGTATTCATCATGGGGCGGAACATCCGGAGCAGCCATGGGCAACGGATGGGCCGCCCTTTTTTGTGATGCTTCAGAAAAGACGTTCCAGGGGCCGGAACACGACGCTGTCATAGCCTGCGGGAGGGTAATTCCATTTCTTGCCGTAGACATGGATGCGGCGGGTTTCCGCTCCGTTTTCATAGACCTTCCCGCCCTCCAGGACCCATGCCAGCAATCCCCCGGCCAGATTGCGGATCTGAATGCCTTTTGCGGCCATTTCTTCCGCAAACTTCCCGCTGCGGTAGCTGATGGTGCAGTACCCGATGATTATATGGTCATGGTAGAACGCCGGATGAAGCAGAAAGGCCTCTTTCGATATGGCGCCGGGCAGTGCGGAAACGGCCATTTCCTCTGCCGTGCGGATATCCAGGAAAACCACCTTCCCCGCTTTCATGAGCGCCATGGCTTTTAGAGGAGAGACATCCGTCACTGCGGGGAATTTTTTCTTGTAGCCCGCATACATCCCGTAGACGATCTCCTTTTTTTCGTCGTCCGAGAGAGATGCCCCGGCCATGACCTCCCGGGGCATCGCGATCATCCATATCATGATCATGCCCATCATGGCGGATGCCATGGGGGCCGCGGTGATGGCTCTCATCATTCGGGACACCTTTGATCGGTAAGATTTTCTTCTGATTTCAGACGAACTATATGACATGCGTCCGGTCTCCTGTCAACAGACCGACGGCTGCGGGACGCAGTTGAAAAGCGGCAGATTCATCTTACTATTTTGTTTTACATCACCGGCAAATTGCCCTATAGAAGATGATGAAATATGATTGTCGCATATTTTCGTATAGTTCGGGGCAGCACCAACCATCCCTGAAACCATGGAGACATTGATGGACCTTATCACCCTATCCCGTCTGCAGTTTGCTTTTACAACCGCTTTTCATATTCTGTTTCCGACCTTCACCATCGGACTGGCGTTTTTTCTCGTCATTGTCGAAGCGCTCTGGCTCAGAAGCCGGGACGAGATGTACTATCGCATGTACCGTTTCTGGGTGAAGATATTTGCACTTCACTTTGCGGTCGGGGTGGTCAGCGGCATCACCCTGGAGTTTGAGTTCGGCACCAATTTCGCCCGGTTTTCCCAGTATGTCGGCAATGTCCTGGCGCCGCTCCTGGCATTCGAAGGGATGACCGCCTTTTTCCTGGAGGCCGGTTTTCTGGGGATCATGCTCTTTGGCTGGAACCGGGTGTCGCCGCTCATCCATTTCCTGGCCACGTGCCTGGTGGCGCTGGGGGCCACCCTCTCCTCCTTCTGGATCATGGCGGCCAACGCCTGGATGCAGACGCCGGCCGGCTTTGAGATGGTCGACGGAACGCTGCTGGTGAAAAGCTTCCGGGAGGTCATCTTCAACCCGGCCTTTCCGACCCACTTAGGCCACATGATCCTTGCGGCCTATGAGACCACGGCATTTGCCATCGCCGGGATCTCCGCCTGGTTTCTTCTCAGAGAGCAGCACGTTGAGTTCTACCGGCGCTCCCTCAAGATCGCCCTCATCATGGCGGCGGTGATGGCCCCCGCCCAGGGGGTGATCGGAGATCTGAAGGGGCTGGTCACGGCCCGCCACCAGCCGGCCAAACTGGCCGCAATGGAAGGGCACTGGGAGACCAACACCCAGGGGGGCGCCGCGTTCAACCTTTTTGCGATCCCCGACATGGGAGCGGAACGGAACCGGTTTGAGGTCTCCATCCCCAACGGCCTGAGCTATCTGATCACCCATACCAGAGACGGGAAGGTCCAGGGGCTGAAGGATTTTCCCAAAGAAGACCGACCCAATGCCCTGATCACCTACTGGTCGTTCCGGGTCATGGTGGGCATTGGTTTCCTGTTCATCGGCATCATGCTGTGGGCGCTGATCCTGGCCGTTCGGAAGCGGATCTATGACACCACGCCATTCCTGAAGACCCTGGTGCTCGTTCAGCCGTTGGGATTCATAGCCGTTGTCATGGGATGGATCACCACGGAGGTCGGCAGGCAGCCCTGGGTTGTTTACGGACTCATGCGCACCTCCGACGGGGTCTCCCCCATTCATGCGGGAAACGTTCTCTGGTCCTTCATCGTTTTCATCGTATTTTTCGGGATTATCGGTTCAAGCTATTTCTATTATATCCTCAACATTCTGAGAAGCGGACCGGACATGACCAGCCCCATTCCACCCGTCCAGATGCCTTCGGGCATGCGGCCCGTTGAGGATGTGGTAAAGGAGGTATAGGGAACATGATGGACTTGGTTCAGTTGTGGATGGCCCTGGTCGGCCTGGTGGTGATTCTGTATGTCATTCTGGATGGCTTCGGGCTGGGTATCGGCATGCTTTTCCCCACCGCGAAGACCGAGGAGGATCGCGACGTCCTTATCCATTCCATCGCACCGATATGGGATGCCAACCAGACGTGGATCGTCTTTGGAGGCGGCGCCCTTTTCGCTGCGTTTCCAAGGATATACACGGTTCTGTTCAGCGCTCTTTACATTCCGCTCCTGACCTTTTTATTTGGATTGATCTTCAGGGGGGTTGCTTTCGAATTCCGGGCCAACACCCGGAAAAAGGGGGTCTGGAACCGAGCCTTTTTCATCGGCAGCCTGGTGGCCGTGCTCGGTCAGGGCTTTACCCTGGGCGGCTATATCTCGGGAATCCGGATCGTTGACGGCGCCTTTGCGGGCGGCCCCTTCGACTGGTTCAACCCCTTTACCTGCATCGTGGGGCTGGCTCTGGTCTCAGGCTACATGCTTCTGGGGGCGACCTTCCTGATCATCAAAACCGAAGGGGTCGTCCAGGAGAGAGCCTACCGGCAGGCGTTCCGGGCCGCCTTGGCAACGGCGGGGTTCATGGTGGTGGTGAGCATCTGGACGCCCTACCATGCGCCGGACCTTGTGGCGCGATGGTTTACGGAGCCCCGGATCTATTTTGTCTGGAATTTTCCGCTATTGGGCATGATCGCCTTCGGCATGCTGCTCTGGAGTCTGAGGAAAAAGAAGGAACTCATGCCGTTCGTCAGCAGCATCCTGCTCTTCATATCCGCCTATTTGGGGCTGGAAGCGGCCATCTATCCCATGGCCATTCCGCCGGATCTCTCCATCTATGAGGCCGCCGCCCAGCGCGAAACCCAGATTTTCACCCTGTGGGGGGTTGTCGTGGTGCTTCCCGTGGTGCTGGGATATACTGTTTACAGTTATCGGGTGTTCCGTGGAAAGGTCGCGGATGCAGAGGGGTATCATTAAGGTAAGCGATGTTGAAAGGCCTGCATGCGGACAGCGTCGCCCGATTCCGGCTTGAAGCCCGCATGCAGGTCTCAACGCGCATCATCAGAAAGGAGGGCGAATGGAAGATCCCCGGCCGACCCTGATCATCCATGCCAGGGTGGAGATCAGCGCCCAGGCCCTTGAGGCTATCGTGGAAAATGCCAAGAAAATTGAAGGGTGCGACGAGAGGGGACGATATCATGTCGACACGGCGGACAAGGTGGGTGAGATGATATCGCGGTTTCTTTTTGAGAAGGACTTTGAATCGTATGCGCAAAATATTCAGAATTTTCCCCGAACGTGACAAATGCCCCGGCCGGACGCGGATCCGGCGGAGGGACGATGCATCCAACTGAACATCCAACAGGTTAGGAGTGAAACATGGCAGAGAAAAACATGAGCAGATGGGAATGCCCTTGCGGGTATATTTATGATCCGGCCGAAGGCGATGCCGAAAACAACATCCTCATTGGGACCTCTTTTCAAGACCTTCCGGACGATTGGACCTGTCCGAAATGCGGCGCGGAAAAAGAGTTTTTCGAGGAGCTTGACGACTAATCCATGGAATGTCGAAATATCGGGCATGGCTTGCCGACGCGGGCTGTGCCTTTTTCTTTCTGCAAACACGCCCGATGGACTTTCTCCTGCGGAGTGCGGCTGACGGGGCGCGGGCCCTGAGGATGAAAAGGGCATCGGGGCGGAGGTGCGAGGCCCTTCCACCGGGGGATAAGGAAGGGCGGAAAGGGGAGCGTTGCTCGAAGACAGCCTTTTGATTTCGGAATGGAATGACCGGCTCCCGGGCGACGTGACAGCAATCCTCATCCGCGCCGGGAACGCCCAGGACGACCCGTTTCTGGAATTTTGCAGGATATTCAAAAAATGGGCGCCCAAGGTTGATTTCATACCGGCTGACGTCCCGGGGAAGCGGGCTCCGGCTATCGAGATCCGGCCGGGCCTGAGATACCGGGCCATCCCCGCGGGTCCCGAGTTGGGCCCCTTTCTGGATGCCCTCTCCGGGCCGCCGTCCGAACCGATGCCGGAGGCGGACCTTGCAGAAGCCCCCGCGTTTCCCATGAGGCTCACGTTGTACATTGCCGACCGCTGCCCTTTCTGTCCGGGGGCTGTCCGGAGCCTCCTGCCGCTCACGGCTGACGGCGGTCCGGCAGACCTGACCATTGTCGATGCGGGAAGATTCCCCGAGGATGCGGCGGCGGACGGCGTCAGATCGGTGCCAGCGCTTGTCTTTCGAGACCCGGTCGGGGGAGATCGGATCTGCTGGACCGGAACCCTCAGCATCCCGGAGATTCTTGGCGTTGCGGCCTCCCGAGATCCTTCCCGGTTGGGGGCCGAATCCATGGCGAGCATGATCGAGGCGGGGGATGCAGCGGGGCTTGCAGATATGATGCTGCAAAAAGGCATGATATTCCCTGCGTTCCTGGAACTGCTGACCCACGAGAAATGGCCGACGCGGCTCGGTGCGATGGTTGCCGCTGAAACCCTGGCCGAAAAGAGCCCAAAACTCGGGGCGTGCCTTATCGAGCCCCTCTGGGCGTTGTTCCCTGCTGCCGAGGAAGCCGTTCAAGGAGATATCCTTTATTTGCTTGGAACCGTGGGAGACGCCGGGATTCTGGGCCGCCTGGCGTCGGTGATTAGCGGACCCCATCCGACCCAGGTGAAGGAGGCTGCCCGGGAAGCCGTTGCGGCGATCCGCAGCGGTTCACAGAGACCGCAGCCCGATGATGAGCCTTTTCTGCCAACCCAAAGGAGGAATGGATGAGCGAGATCCGGATGACGGGAGATTTGCGGACCGACTATGATTGTGAAGCGACCGGCCTCCCGGCCGAACGATGGGGGGAGGCTGTTTTCAGGGTCGGAGACGAGGAGATCGTCCTCGAGGTCAGCGTGGAAAAGGATGTGATCGTCGCGCTGATGGTGGGTGAAGATGTCGCATGGAAGGGAACCCTCTCCGGATTGAAGGCGCTTCTCAAGGAGGGCATCCGGCCGCGCTGATCGATGCGGCCGCAGCCGGCCCCGCTTCGATCCGGACCCGGTCCGCCCTGGTGTGAGATGGATGGGGCTCTGGATGCTACTCGGTGCCGGATTCATTATCCGAATCCGGCGGTTTTCGGTTGAGCGCGTCCACTTGGGCATTGTAGCGCGCCAGGTCCTGCTCATAGGACTGGCGCTTCTTCTCGTAGGCCCGGGTTTCCTTTTTGAATTGTGCGACCCGGTCCAGATGCTGTTTGGCCTCCGCTTTGGAAGTCGTTGTCCCGCTGGCATTCTGAAGGCCCTCCTGGATTTTGATGAGGCGGGTTCTTTCCTCTTCCAGGGAATCCCGGGTTGCGTTGAGCTGCCGGGAGGCCTCGACGACGTCCGCTTCGGTTTCCAGCACCGGAATCGGTTCGCTGGGTTCGGGGGCCGGGAGGGCCTCCGGCGCCGGCAAAGCGCTCTGCAATTCGACGTATTCATCCGCTGTCAGCCGTTGATCGAGGGGCACCATGTTGAAATCATCCGTAAACCGGGTGATGCCGCTTTCGTCGGTGTATCGATAGATCTCCGCCGAGGCGATGGGAACGGAAACAGAGAGGAACAGACAAAAAAAAGCTGGAATGAGGCACATTATCCTTTTCATAAACGGTCTCCTTTTCGTTCTCGGGAAATGGGGCGCGGCACCAGATTTCAGCCAGTATACCGATGTTTGTTTCCGGACTCAACAATGAAATTGACGATTCATGAAAATTATTATAGCCTATTTGCGATATCATTCATGGCGAAGTGAACCCTCCACCCACAGATATTCTATGAACCGTAAATTGATCCTTGTTCTCGCAGCCGCCTTGGCTCTGGCCGCCTGTGTGCCGGGCTACGTGGGCACCGACCGGGCGGAGCCCGGTGCGGAGCTGTTCGCCCGAGCCGAAAGAAATTATCGCTCCGGGGCTTACAGAAAGGCCCTGGAGGCCTACAACGAATACCTTTCGGAATTTCCCAGCGGCATTCAGGCCCCAACCGCGCTGTTCCGGGAAGCCGAGATATATCGCGCATGGAAAGACTACCGGAATGCGCGGAAATACTATCTTCATCTGATCGACAATTACGGCGGCAGCCACCTGGTGCCCGATGCCATGGCTGGAACGCTCCAGACGCTGTACGACGAAAAGCGCCATCGGGAAGTGATTCAGCAGGCGGACACCTTTTTGAGGCGTCCGGGAGGGGTCGATCGACCCGTCGGCGTTTTTGCCATATTGGGAGACACCTACATGGCGCTGAACTCCCCTGTCAATGCCGTCTATTTTTATGCCAAGGCACTTGAACAGGTCTCCCCTCCCAAAGGCAAAACGATCTCCACGCGCCTGAAAGCCGCCGTCAAATTGCTTTCCGTTTCCGATATTCTGGCGTTGTCCGAACGGGTGACCGATGCTCAGACGCGGGGATACCTCATCTATGCCCTCGGCGTGAAGGAGGCCGAGGAGAAGCGATACGCCGACGCGGCGAGGACCCTGTCCCAGTTCATAGCAGCCTACCCGGAGCATGAACATTCCGGGGAGGCCAAAAGGATGCTGCAGCATCTCGAAGGCGGCCCCGTTACAGGTCCGGGCGGGGGGAAATATGTGATCGGATGCCTGCTTCCCCTCACCGGATCGTATGAGAGCTTCGGAAAAAAGGCGCTGAGGGCGATCGAGTTTGCCGTCAGCGAGGCCGCACCGACAGTGCGCATCCTCGTCAAGGATACCCGCTCGGATCAAACCCGGTCAGCGGCGGCCGTCGAGGAGATGGCCCGGGAGAACGTCACGGCCATCATCGGTCCCATTATCTCCGCGCCGGCTGCTGCGCCGAAAGCTCAGGCGGCCGGGATCCCCATCATCGTGCTGACGCAGAAGCCGGACATCACGAAAACCGGGAATTACGTTTTCAGAAATTTCCTGACACCCGAGATGCAGGCCCGATCGCTTGTTTCCCATGCGACGCAGATGATGGGGATCCGCCGGTTTGCCATCCTCTACCCGCAGGAAAAATACGGAACCGTTTTCCTGGAGACATTCAAAAGCCAGGTGAAGGCACAGGGGGGGGAATTGGTGACGTCCCAGTCCTACGGCATGAAGACATCGGACTTCAGCGCCCCCATCAAGCGGCTGCTTCAGTATAGCGGAATCGAGGCGCTTTTCATCCCCGAGGGGCCTGACAAATCCAGCCTGATCATTCCCCAGTTGACCTATCATGGATTGTCAGGCGTTCAGCTTTTGGGAACGAACCTCTGGAATTCCGAAAAGCTGGTGAGTGCGGCGGGCCGGCATGCCCAGGGCGCTATTTTCCCGGAAGTATTTTATCCCGATAGCCCTCAGCCCGAGGTTCAGAACTTTGTCCGGCGATACACCGCCCATTTCGGGGAAGCGCCCGGGTTTATCGAAGCGCTGGCCTATGACGCAGCCATGATGCTTATCGAGACGGTCCCCGCAGCGGATCAGGGCGGCCGGCCGGCCGTTCGGGAGGCGCTTTCCCGCATTCAATTCTTTCGGGGGGTGACCGGTGCAACCGAGTTCGATGAAACCGGAGATGCGGTGAAAAAACTCGAATTGCTGAAGATCCAGGGCGACCACTTCGAGACCCTGGGATTCTGGTAGATCTTCCTTCCGAACGCGGCAGGGGAGATCCTTTTTCGGCCCAACGCACAGAGGGCCGATTTCGCCGTCGATGGTCCCGATCATCCTGTCGGGGCCATCCCCCCATTCAATCCATGGTAAGGACCGGCAATGAAATGAATTGAACAGGCCTGCTCGATCTTTATCCAATTCATCCTGTTTGCGATCCTGGACCGCAGGGCGGCGGTTCCCCAATAAAGTTATGATCAAGACCTGAAAATCCCTCCGATGGCGCTGCCGGATCGACGCATCCCACCACCTCCGATTTTTTCCGATTTAAATGCTTGACATCATGCAAATGACTATGATAACGCATGACTGAGCGCTCGTTCGAGATTTTGAGGGCATGCTGATAATTTTCCTTGCCTAACCGATAGTTAGAGAACAGGACCGCGGAAATGACGGGACACGGCAGCAAATTGAAAGAGATTCCGACGCAGATCAAGAACCCCGAACTGGTCAAGCGCAGACGGCGTCAGATTGTGGATGCTGCGGTGCAGCTTTTTATCGAAAAAGGTTTCCACAAGACCACCACCCGTCAGATTGCCAAGGCGGCGGGCTTTTCCATCGGGTCGCTCTATGAGTACGTGGCATCCAAGGAGGATGTCCTCTACCTGGTCTGCGACGCCATCCACGCGGAGGTGGAACGCGGCGTCTTTCAGGCGCTTGAACGCACGACGCAGGGAAGAGAGGCTCTTGCCGAGGTGATCCGCGAGTATTTTCTGGTCTGTCACCGGATGTCCGACCACATTCTTCTCATCTATCAGGAAACCCAGTCCCTGCCGTCCCAATGGCGGAGAAAGGTGCTGGAAAACGAGATTCGGATTACCGGCATATTCGTCAAGGTGCTGGCGCGCCTGATCGAATCGGGAAATTTTCGCAGGCTGAATGACCGCTCCATCGAAATGGTCGCCCACAACATCTCCGTCCTGGGGCATATGTGGACCTTCCGAAGATGGTTTCTGGCGCGGCATTACAGCATCGACGATTACATCGCGTTTCAAACTGATTTTATTCTGGGGATTTCCACCGGCCCGTAAACAGCGGGCTGAAGAATTGAATGTCATAACAGGCATCGATCCAGGCTTTAGGTTTCGCGTTTCAGGCGCTCGGTCGGCAGCAACCCTGCCGGTGCTCCGGCGCCCGGGACCGTTTACCCGAAACCGAACACCTATCACAACAAGGAGAGGCATATGAACAGGGAAGTTCAACCTTACAAACCCAAGCATCATGTCAGGGTCGTCACCGCGACATCGCTGTTTGACGGTCATGATGCATCCATCAATATTTTTCGCCGGATCCTGCAGGGAACGGGCGCGGAGGTCATCCACCTGGGCCACAACCGGTCGGTCCAGGAGATCGTGGATGCAGCCGTGGAGGAAGACGTTCAGGGCATCGCCGTAACGAGCTACCAGGGCGGGCATGTGGAATTCTTCAAATACATGATCGATTTGCTGAAAGAGAGGAACGCCGACAACATCAAGGTGTTCGGCGGCGGCGGCGGCGTCATCGTTCCCGAGGAGATCCGGGAAATGGAAGGCTACGGCGTCACCAAGATCTACTCCCCCGAGGACGGCGCCAGGCTGGGCCTTCAGGGCATGATCAACCACATGGTCGAATCCATGGACTATCCGATCTGCGACGACAAGGCTGTCGACCTTTCGGCACTCGACACCGAAAACAAGCGCCTGGTGGCCCGAATGATTTCGGCCGTGGAAGAGGCCGCCACCCGGGATAACGGGCACCTTGCAAGCCTGCGGGCGGAGATCGCAAAAAAGACCGGCGACCGGAAGGTTCCGGTGGTCGGTATCACCGGCACCGGCGGGGCCGGCAAATCCTCGCTGACGGATGAACTCATCCTCAGGATCCTTCACGATATCGACGACATCCATGTGGCCATCATCAGCTCCGACCCTTCCCGGCGGAAAACCGGCGGGGCGCTGCTCGGAGACCGCATCCGGATGAACGCCATCGACTCCCCCCGGGTCTATATGCGCTCGGTGGCGACACGAAAATCCAATGCGGAGATTCCCGATTTCCTGGGGGATGCCATCAATGTGGTCAAGGCGGCCGGGTTCGATCTTGTGATCGTCGAGACCGCGGGTATCGGCCAGGGGGATTCCAAGATCAGCGACCTCGTGGATGTCTCGGTCTATGTTATGACCAGTGAGTTCGGCGCCGCCTCCCAGCTCGAGAAGATCGACATGCTCGATTTTGCGGACCTGGTGGTCGTCAACAAATATGAAAAGCGGGGCGGAGAGGACGCGGTGCGCGACGTCCGGAAGCAGGTTCAGAGAAACCGGCAGGCCTGGACGAAAAAGCCGGAGGACCTGCCCGTCTTTGGCACCATCGCCTCCAAGTTCAACGACGACGGCGTCACCGCTTTTTACCATGCGCTGATGGATACCGTCCAGGAGAAGACCGGCGCCGGTTTTGAAACCCGCCTGCCGCGGCCGGAATCCAAGACATCGAGTTCCAAGACCATCATCATTCCGCCGGAGCGGACGCGCTATCTCTCCGAGATTTCCGACGCCATTCGCGGGTATCATAAAAAGACCGAAGAGCAGGCCCAGGCGGTCCGGAAATCGTGGCACCTCAAGGAGGCCATGGCAGCGTTGGGCGGTCTCGATGGCGATGCGCCGACCCTGCTGAACCGTTTCCGAAACGAACTGGCCGCCGCCGAAGCGGCCCAGGAAAAAGAGACCCGGGACCTCCTTGCCCAGTGGAAGGTTTTCAAGGAAAGCTACGGCAGGGATGAACTCGTTTACTCGGTCCGAGGCCGGGAGGTCAGGGTTCCCCTGTTCACCGAGTCCCTCTGCCACAAGAAGATCCCGAAGGTGGCCCTTCCCGGGTTCACCGACCCGGGGGAGATCTACCGGTGGATGCGGCGGGAAAACCTGCCGGGCTATTTTCCCTACACAGAGGGCGTCTTTCCCCTCAAGCGGGTGGGGGAGGACCCGACCCGGATGTTCGCCGGCGAGGGAGACCCGGCCCGGACCAACCGCCGCTTCAAGCTGCTTTCGGGCGAGTATGAAGCCAAGCGCCTGTCCACGGCCTTCGATTCCGTCACGCTGTACGGATACGACCCTGACCTGCGTCCGGACATCTACGGCAAGGTGGGGAACTCCGGCGTCAGCATCTGCACCCTTGAAGACATGAAGGTCCTCTACGGCGGATTCGAGCTGTGCGCGCCGTCCACCTCCGTGTCCATGACCATCAACGGCCCGGCGCCGATCATCCTGGCCATGTTCCTCAACACGGCCATCGACCAGCAGGTCGATGCCTTCAAGGAAAAACACGGCCGGGAGCCGTTTTCCGAGGAATACGAGGAGATCCGGTCCATGGTGCTCGCCAATGTCCGCGGCACGGTCCAGGCGGACATCCTCAAGGAAGACCAGGGGCAGAACACCTGCATCTTCTCCATCGAATTCGCCTTGAAAATGATGGGGGACATCCAGGAATTCTTCATGGAAAACAACGTCCGGAATTTCTATTCCGTGTCGATTTCCGGCTATCACATCGCCGAGGCCGGGGCCAACCCCATTTCGCAGCTCACCTTCACCCTGGCCAACGGCTTCACCTACGTGGAATACTACCTGTCCCGGGGCATGGATCTCGACAGCTTCGGCCCCAACCTGTCGTTCTTCTTTTCCAACGGCATGGAGCCCGAATACACCGTCATCGGCCGGGTGGCCCGGCGCATCTGGGCCGTCGCCATGCGCGAAAAATACGGCGCCTCCGAAAGGTCCCAGAAGCTGAAATACCATATTCAGACCTCGGGCCGCTCGCTCCACAGCCAGGACATCCAGTTCAACGATATCCGGACGACGCTTCAGGCCCTGTGCGCCATCTACGACAACTGCAACAGCCTCCACACCAACGCCTTCGACGAGGCCATCACCACGCCGAGCACCGAATCAGTGCGCCGGGCCCTGGCGATTCAGCTCATCATCAACCGGGAATGGGGGCTCGCCAAGAACGAGAATCCGCTTCAGGGCAGCTTCATCGTCGAAGCCCTGACCGATCTGGTGGAGGAGGCCGTGCTGTCGGAGTTCGACAGGATCACCGAGCGCGGCGGCGTCCTGGGCGCCATGGAGACCGGCTACCAGCGGAGCAAGATCCAGGAAGAGTCGATCTACTATGAAACCCTGAAGCATACGGGCGAGATGCCCATCATCGGCGTCAACACCTTCAGGGACCCCCACGCAGACGACAAGGACCTTGTGGAGGCGGGCGGCTGTCTGGAACTGGCGAGGGCGACCCCGGAGGAGAAGGAGTCCCAGCTCGTGCGCCTGGCGGCTTTCCAGAAGGCCCATGAGGCGGAGGCGCCCGGGGCCTTGAAGCGGCTCCAGGAGGCGGCCCTGTCGGGCGGGAACATCTTCGCCGAGATGATGAACGCGGTCCGGTGCTGTTCCCTGGGGCAGATATCCCAGGGCCTCTATAATGTGGGCGGTAAGTATCGGCGGAACATGTAAGGCCTCTTCATCGACCTGAAATCCCCCGGCGGCCGCAGGGAGGCTTTCCCCATGCGGCCGCTGTCCGGAATGTAAAAACCAAACCCATGGAGCAGATATGAAAGAAGCGGTAATCGTCAGTGCGGTAAGAACCCCCCTCGGGGCCTTCAACGGGGCCCTGGGAAACATCGGTGCAACGGACCTGGGCGGCATGGTGATCGCCGAGGCCGTCAAACGGGCGGGGATCGACAAGGAAGCGGTGGACGAGGTATTGATGGGCCAGGTCCTGCCCTGCGGATACGGGCAGAACCCGGCCAAGCAGGCCGCGGTAAAGGCGGGCCTTCCCTGGAAGGCTGAATGCATCACGGTCAACAAGGTGTGCGGATCGGCCCTGAAAACCGTCATGCTGGCGGCCCAGGCCATCCAGTTGGGGGATGCGGATGTCGTCGTGGCCGGCGGCATGGAGACCATGAGCCTGGCGCCCTACTACCTGGAGAAGGCCCGCTTCGGCTACCGGATGGGGCCGGGCCAGCTTCAGGATTCCATGCTTCACGACGGCCTCTGGGACATCGTCAATGATTTTCACATGGGCATGTCCAACGAACTCTGCTCCGAAAAATATGGCGTGACCCGGGAAGATCAGGACCGGTACGCCGCGGAATCCTACCGGCGAGCGGTGGCCTCCGTCGCCTCGGGGCGGTTTGCGGATGAAATCATGCCGGTCGAGATCCCCCAGCGGAAAGGGGCGCCCAAGATTTTCGACCAGGATGAATGCGCCCGCGAGACGCCGTACGAGGCCCTTGCCGGGATGACCGGCGCCTTCAAGAAGGGCGGCGTGGGCACCGCCGGAAACGCTTCCATCATCAGCGACGGCGCGGCGGCGGTGGTGGTCATGTCGCGGGAAAAGGCCGAAGCGCTCGGATGCACCATTCTGGCCGCCATCGGCGCCCAGGCATCCTACGGCATTGACATGAAATATGTTCTGGTCGCCCCGATCTGGGCAATCCCCAAGTGCTTGAAAAAGGAAGGCATCTCCATCGACGACGTGGACCTTTTTGAGATCAACGAGGCCTTCAGCGGGTCCACCGTGGCGATTCTGAAGGAGCTCAACCTCGATCCCGCAAAGGTCAACGTGAACGGCGGGTCCGTGGCCTTGGGGCACCCCATCGGTGCCAGCGGGTGCCGGCTCCTCGTGACCCTGCTCCACGAAATGGCGAAGCAGGACAAGAAGATCGGTCTTGCGTCCCTCTGCCTCGGCGGCGGAGAGGCCGTGGCCATGATCGTGAAGCGATAGACCCTGTTTTTACCGAATTGAAACCGCATCGAAAGAAGGAAGGAACATAATGGGCATCAAGACATTTGGCGTTATCGGCGCCGGACAGATGGGAAACGGCATCGCCCAGGTGGCTGCCATGAGCGGGCTCAACGTCATCATGAGCGATATCAAGGATGAATTTGTCCAGAAGGGTCTGGCCAATATCACCAAATTGCTCGGCAAGAGCGTCGAAAAAGGGAAGATGGTTGCCTCGGAAAAGGACGCCGTCCTCGGAAGGATCCGGACTACCGTCGATCTCAAGGACATGGCCGACGCCGATTTCGTCGTGGAGGCGGCCACGGAAAACGAGACCCTGAAGTTCAAAATTTTCAAGGATTTAGACACGATCTGCAAACCCCATGTCATCCTGTCCAGCAATACCTCCTCCATCCCCATCGGGCGGATCGCCGCTCAGACCGGGCGGCCGGAGAAGGTCATCGGCATGCACTTCATGAATCCGGTTCCCGTCATGCGTCTGGTGGAGGTCATCCGGGGGCTCGCCACCTCTGATGAAACTTTCAAGACGACCTGGGACCTTTCCATCCAGTTCGGGAAAACGCCGGCCGAGGCCAATGATTTTCCCGGGTTTATCGCCAACCGGATTCTTCTGCCCATGATCAACGAAGCGGTCTATTGCCTGTATCACCATGTCGGCTCGGCCGAGGCCATCGACACGGTCATGAAGCTGGGCATGAACCATCCCATGGGCCCCCTGGCCCTGGCCGACCTGATCGGGCTGGACACCTGCCTGGCCATCATGGAAACCCTGTACAACGGGTTCAAGGATTCGAAATACCGCCCCTGCCCCCTGCTTCGGAAATATGTCGAGGCCGGATGGCTGGGCAGGAAGACCGGTCGGGGATTTTACGTTTATGAATAGGCGTACGATCTGAAGCATCCGACAAAAAGCGGGGTGACGGGCACGGACATCACCCCAGGGGGCGGGTATCGACCTGCCCCCAAGTCTTTCAAGAAAAGGAGATACCATGACGTCACAACTGATACCCATCGGAAAGAAAATCAAACAGGCGAGGCTCGACAAAAGTTTTACGCTCGATCGTATCGCCAATGAAACCGGTTACTCCATCGATTATCTGAAGCGCATCGAAGCGGGGGAGGAGATGCCGCCGGTGGGGGCGCTCCTTCAAATCGCCCGCGCCCTTGAGATCGATTCCGGATTCTTTCTGAGGGAGCAGGAAGCCAGCATGAAAGAACGGGTCCAGGAATATACCAAGCGCACGGACGCCTATGCCTATGAAACCCTGACGCCCGGCGCCGAAAACAAGCATCTGAAGGCTTTCCGGGTGACGATCGAACCCATGGAGGCGCATACCGGGGTGGGCTACCAGCATGAAGGAGAGGAGTTCAATTACGTGCTGCAAGGGAAGATCCAGGTGATGGTCGGGGACCACGTCAACATTCTGGGAGAAGGCGAATTCCTTCATTTCAACTCCGCCATCAAGCATCAGTTGAAGAACATCGGCCAGGAGACCGCGGAACTTCTGGTGGTCATCTATACCCCCTGACCGCCGCCGGCAATGTGGACATGGGTGGGCCCATAAGGTCAATGACTACAGTTAAAGGGAAACCGGAGAGTGACGTATGGCTTTTTTCAAACTGACAGACGAACAATTGATGATTCAAAGCATGGTCCGGGAGTTTTCGCGGAAGGTTGTCGCAGCGACGGCTGCGGAACGCGACAAAACCAAGGAATTCCCGGCCGAAAATCTGAAGAAGATGGGTGAGCTAGGCCTTATGGGAATGATGATCCCCGTAGAATACGGCGGCGAGGGGGCGGACACCATCAGTTATGTTTTGGCTCTTTCCGAAATCGCCTATTCATGTGCATCCACTGCGGTCGTCATGTCTGTTCACAATTCCATTGTATGCGAGAGCATTCTGAATTTTGGAAGCGAAAACCAGAAAAAGAAATTCCTGCCGCGCCTGACCGATGCGGAAATCATCGGGGCGTTCGCCCTGACCGAACCCCACGCCGGCTCGGATCCCGTGGCCCAGCTCACCACCGCCGTCAGGGACGGGGATTACTACGTCATCAACGGCACCAAACGGTTTATCACGACGGGGAAAAACTGCGGCCTGGTGATTGTCACGGCAAAGACGGATGAAGCCGAGAAGCACCGCGGGATCAGCGCCTTCATCGTCGAGAAGGACGCCCCGGGGCTGATCGTGGGAAATATCGAGGACAAGATGGGGCTGCGGGCCTCCGACACGACCGACCTCATCTTCGAAAACTGCCGCGTCCCGGCCGAGAATATCCTGGGAAATGAGGGCGACGGATTCAAGATCGCCATGAAAG
Source organism: Desulfococcus sp. (assembly GCF_041737845.1). Lineage (GTDB taxonomy): Bacteria > Desulfobacterota > Desulfobacteria > Desulfobacterales > Desulfococcaceae > Desulfococcus. Next base: position 40,503 of record NZ_JBGSQX010000018.1, on the reverse strand, counting down.
GATTAGACGGAGGCAGGATCGGCATTGCGGCCCAGTCCATCGGCGTGGCCCAGGCCGCCCTGGACAGCGCCGTCAAGTATGCCAAGGAAAGGGATCAGTTCGGCCAGAAGATTGCCAAATTCCAGGGGATCCGGTGGTACATCGCCGATATGGCCACGGAAATCGAAGCCGCCCGCCAGTTGATGTTCTCCGCGGCGGCGATGAAGGATCGCGGTGAAAAATATACCCAGCAGGCATCCATGGCCAAGCTCTTCGCCTCGGAGATGGTCAACCGCATTACGGGAAAATGCCTACAGATTCACGGAGGGTACGGTTTCACCAAGGATTATGCCATTGAACGCCTATACAGGGATGCCCGGGTTTTCACGATTTACGAGGGCACTTCGGAGATCCAGCGGGTGGTGATATCCAACAATATTTTGAAGGACAAAAGAAAGCAGTGAGTTTCATAAAACCGATATTGATCACGAGAAACGGGAGAGCCGCCGTGCCGCTCTCCCGTTTCTGAAATCCATGGGAGAAAAGCATGTCGGTCCGAATGATCGCGGAAGAACTCTATCGTCTGATCACCGAGGCGGAAGAATTGGAGAATGCGCTTCGGGATGCGCCGATAGAGAAGCGCCCGGCGATAGAGGATCGTCTCCGCAAGGCGAAGGCCGAACGAAATCGGCTGCGGGCGATTCTCGAATCCAAAAAAAAATGACCCCTCCGGCCTTGCGGAGAATGGCAATCCCCTTCAATTTTTCCTCCGGGCGCCAATTAATATTTGACAAAAGAGTCGCTTTGGACTATCAAAAACAAAATGTGAATTGGTCATAGCACCCATCATCGCTGTCATGTAATCTCGCTTATCCTGATCGTCTGGTTGATTCTAAGGTGAATGAAAAGCCGGTGTGTATGACCGCCCCCGTTCAAGAGGAATCGTTTGCCTCAGTTTTCCTTCGTCTTTATCAAATGGTAGATTTAGAAGCATCCAAAGCCAAAAGATCCAATGAAGACTCCCGGAGTGATTCCCCATAAATGAACGCACCGCCAATGGGCCGGGCCTTTTCGCCGGACGACGATCCGCAGGTGAAAGCCGCGCCCGTGTTGATGGTGTTGCCCCCCTCTCCTGAATATTATGTAAAACAATATGTTATGGTCTAATGGTATGGTAGCGTCGCAGATTCAAGAAAAAGAATGAGAATGAGGAGCGAATGGATATTGTAAAAAGAACCGAAATCGAAGAAAAGCTGCGGAAATTGATTGAAGACGAATTGAAGAAAGAGGTATCTCATAAAGATGCAACGCCCAAGGCGCCCTGCAACGTTATTCGACGCCGAAAGGGAGAAGAGGATAAGCGGATCTATGCTCTAACCTGAGAGGTTGTCAGGCCAGCGGCCTCTTGTGTTCATCTGGACCGTGCAGGAAGCGCCCGTCTTTCAGCCACGGTTCGAATATCAGGGGAATCATAAAGATGGAGGTAGAATTATGGCAAATGGTGTCGTAAAATGGTTTAACGATAAAAAAGGCTACGGCTTTATTGAAAAGGAGGAGGGGGGCGATGTTTTTGTCCACTACTCTGCGATCAGCATGGGCGGTTATAAGTCCTTGAATGAAGGAGATCGGGTCTCTTTCGAAATCGAAAATGGAGACAAGGGACCCGCCGCAGCAAATGTCGTTAAGATATAGCCACCCATAGCCATAAGCGCATCCATGAGGCATCCCGGCCGATCCGCCCGGATGCCTTTTTTGTGTCATGACGCCGGTGTCCCGGAGCGGCACGGCCGGATCCCGCCGCAATGATCCCCCGCAATCCAGATATCTTGATTTTATCGGGCAACTGTCTTAAATTTTACTCCAAACCTCACGAGAGAAGGGGACGATACGGCTTGTTGCCGTCAAGGATTCTGCAATCACCGGAGGAATCAACAAGATGAACAACCAGATTCGGACGACCCTGCTCCTGGCGGTCATGACAGGGTTTATCGTGTGGATCGGAGGACTGATGGGCGGACGGGGCGGCATGGTGATGGCGCTGGTCTTCGCCGCGGCCATGAATTTTTTCAGCTACTGGTTCTCCGACCGGATTGTTCTTTCCATGTACAAGGCGGAGGAGGCCACCCCCGGCCAGGCGCCCGAACTCCATGAGATGGTAAGGGACCTGGCCCGTAAGGCCGGTTTGCCGATGCCCAGGATCTATGTGATTCCGGAGGAGGCGCCCAACGCGTTCGCTACGGGGCGGGATCCCGATCACGCCGTGGTGGCGGTCACGGAAGGGCTTCTCCGCCTCATGGACCGCCAGGAGATCATGGGGGTGCTGGCCCATGAACTGGGCCATGTCAAAAACCGGGACATCCTAATCGGGTCCATTGCGTCGACCATGGCGGGCGCGGTGATGCTCCTGGCCAACATGGCGCGGTGGTCCGCCCTGTTCGGGGGGGTGAGAAGTGATGACGAGGGCGGTGGCGGTATGGGGGGGATCGGATTGATTCTGACCTCCATCCTGGCGCCCATTGCGGCCCTCCTGATCCAGATGGCCATCTCCCGTTCCAGGGAATACCTGGCGGATGAAACCGCGGCTCGCCTGGCCGGCGGCCCCGACGGCCTGAGCCGGGCACTGGAGAAACTGGGCGCCTATTCCGGAAGACTCGCGCTGAACGCCCGGCCCGAGACCGCCCACATGTTCACGGTGAATCCTCTTTCCGGGAGCGGCCTGATGAGCCTCTTTTCGACCCATCCGCCCCTGGATGTTCGGATCGCGAAGCTTCGGGGGGTCCCTCGGGACCCGGGTCCCGGCGGCGGGAAAAACCGTCCCCCGGAAAAAAATGAAAACATCTGGGACAGGCTTTCGGGATGAGTTCACAGAACTCCGGGCACACCGCAGGCTTTCCCCAACCGAACGGCGTTGGCAAACGGATCGTCGGCCCTGGAGATGAAGCTGATGACGGCAACGCCGGCGGCGCCGCTTTTGAAACAGGCGTCCGCGTTGTCTGCGGTGATGCCCCCGATGGCCACTACGGGGATCGGCGACAGGTCGACCATCTCCTTCAGCCCGGCCAGGCCTTTGACCGCCTTGGCATCGGCCTTGGTGCCGGTGGGGAAGACCGGTCCGGTGCCCATATAGTCACATTGCGAAAGATCTGTGCTGCGAAGCTCAAGGGGGTTGGACACGGAGATGCCGACGATGGCCCCCTCGCCCAGGATTCGTCTCGCGATACCGGGCGCAGCGTCATCCTGCCCGAGATGGACGCCGTCGGCGGAGACTCGCTGCGCCAGCCGGATGTGATCATTTACGATAAACGGGACATCCTTCTCCCCGCAGATCTCCCGAATCAGAATAATTTCAGCCAGAAAATCATCGGAGTAGGATTTGTTCCGGTATTGGACCATGGTAGCGCCCGCCTGAAGGGCGATCCTGGCTTGATCCATCGGGGAGCAGCCGGGGGCGGTGTCGTCCGTGATGAAATAGAATCGAAGGGCGTTCAGCAGATGTTGACGGTGCATGATAGGGTTAGATCCTGTCTGGAGGTTGCGTCGGGCCCCGATGCACCTGATCCCCTTCGAAGGCATGCGCAACGCGGCTTCATGAATGGGTGTCGGCCGTCAGCATGCGGGAAAGGTGTCGGGGGAGGAGGGAACGGGATCTTCCGCTATTGCCGCGTTTCTTCAGGTTCTTCGGCGGAGGGTTCCGGGTCGAATTCCTCGTACTCTTCATCTCCGATGATGGGGCCATCCTCCTCTTCACTGATGAACTCATCCTGGGGCATCTCTCCCTCTTCTTCGAGAACGGCGTCCTCCCGGGGCGCATCCACCCCGGCCCGCACGGGGTCGGTATTCTCGTAATCGGCAAAGCTGTCCGAGGTTGCGGAAGTCGCAGGACCCGCTGCAAGGGTGACGATTCCGAAGAGGATGGTTACCATTCCAAGAATGCAAACGATTTTCTTCATTTTGGCCTCTGTTTCTACTTCACACGCATTGATGCCGGTACACGGACGAGACAAGCGTCTTTATTGGACGCGGGATGATTTCAATGGCGCCGCGGGGGCTGGTTCGATTCTTTTATGTTCCATGACATCGATTTTTTTGATGTAAATCCGTTTTTCCCCCTTTTTGCTGGTTGAAATCGGTCCGGTCGCATGGATGCACTTTCCCACGAGATCTAAAAAAGATTCGCCGTTTTCAATGCCGTAGGTCTTTTCATCCGTTGTCTGGATTTCCATTTCCAGAACAACGCCATCGTCGTCCCAGGCGCAGGGAATCAAGAGCCCCTCGATCGTTTGCGTCTCCTTCCTGTTTTTATTCTTCATCATCGGCCCTTTTCGTGGTGGTGACGTTGTGAACAACCGACACAGGATATGATAGAGAGATCAAGCAATAATCATGCCTGAATATCTTTCACCCCATGGAAGCATTTACATGGTGCGTTTCATCTCAAAAATGAGGATTGCGACAGGATTGATGCGCGGCCTCCTTTTCTGCGCAACCCGGGGGCTGCGCCCGGATGCGCCGGCAGAAAAAGAATCCGTGATTCCGATTCATCGGCCCATGGGAACCACGAGTTCTGATCTGACGGAAGGCCTGCCCCGGATCAGGCTCAGGAGGCGCCGGAAGGGTCATTTTACCGGGAAACGGGTGTGAAAAAACACCGGGGCGTTTGTTTGAGGTTGAATTCCTTTTGAAAGCGCCATAAAAGAGGAACTCCGGGTTCCTGGCCCCGATCGGACAGGGGGATACGGAGCCTTGGATGGCTGTAAATCTTTCAGGAGGCGTTAATGGAATCCGTTCTCGTGATTTGCCGGGACAAGGATGCGGTCCGGGCGATCATCTCCGCTTTTCCGCCCGGGTGCAGGGTCGATCAGGTTTCGGGCCCATCCCGCGCTCCGGGCATGCTGAAAAAAAATGCCTACGAATTCGTGTTCATCGATATCGATATCCTTCAGGCGGCCTACCCGGACCTGTCGATCGAGGATGCCATCACCGGTTTCCGGAAAGGGTTTGATTCCTTAGAAATAATCGTTCTCTCTACTAAGAGCCAGATACGCCAGATGGTCAAGGCCGTGAAATTCGGCGCCGGAGACTATCTGACCTATCCGGTCGAACCGGAAGAGGTGTCGCTCGTGGTCAATAGCTTGAGGGAATCGATGCGGCTGAAATCGGAGCTGGCCTATCTGCGGGAACATCCCTTCCTGGCCGAAGCGTACGACCTTGTCTATTCCCGGAACCCCGCCATGACCAGCGTATTCCAGAATATTCGAATGGTGGCCCCGACCCGGACGCCGATTCTCCTTGTCGGGGAGACAGGCGTCGGCAAGGGCGTGCTCGCCCGGTTGATCCACCGGCAGAGCCACCGGAAAACCGCCCAGTTCATCAGTGTCCACTGCGGGGCCATCCCGGAGACCCTGGTTGAAAATGAACTGTTCGGCCATGAAAAAGGGGCGTTCACCGGCGCCGGCCGCAGAAAGCTTGGAAAGTTCGAGATCGCCAACGATGGCACCATATTCCTGGATGAGGTCGGCACCATCACGCCGCTCGTCCAGATCAAACTGCTTCAGGTGCTCCAGGACGGGACGTTCAGCCGCCTGGGCGGTGAAGAGGAATTGAAGACGGCGGCGCGGGTGATCGCCGCGACAAACGCGGACCTCAAACGAATGAGCCAGGAGGGTCAGTTTCGGAAAGATCTCTATTACCGCTTGAACGTGTTCCCCATCGAAATTCCGCCGCTGCGAAAGCGGATCGAGGATATCCCCTTTTTTGTGGAGATGTTCCTGAAGAAGTTGAACCGTCTGTATGCCAAAGAGATCCAGGGGGTGCATCCTCTGGTCCTCGATGCGTTGATGAAATACAACTGGCCGGGCAACATCCGGGAACTCGAAAACCTGATTGAACGGGCCTATATCGTCGAATGCACCACGCTGTTGACGCCCGAAAGCTTCTCGGTCGAACTGGTTGAGGATCGCGGGGCGCAATCCTCCGTCAATTCAGGCGCCTCCCTGGCTGAAGGACGGCGGCGCTCGGTTGCGGCCTTCGAAAAACAATATTTGATGGAGCTGCTGACGCGTCACAAGGGAAGGGTCGGCAGCTCCGCGGCGGATGCGGGCATCAGCACCCGGCAGCTCAACAAGCTGATGCTGAAATACGGCATTCGAAAAGAAGCCTTCAAGTAAGGGCAGCCTGGGGGCTTCGGACCGGCGGGGGGAGGGGGCCTATTTGTTTTTCGTGGCCGACCGCCACCCGGTGAAAGGGACCCTGAACGGATGGAGGATTTTGTTCACGTCCCGGGCCATTTCCGTGATGATAAACGCCGACGCGTCGATGCTGTCCACCACGGAGAGCAGCCGCTTCATGTCCCGCCTGCGGCAGACCACATAAAGCTCTTTCACCGGCCCGTGCATCCCTTCCCCCACGAACACGGTCACGGGCTGGCCTGCGGCTCTCAACTCATTGGCCAGGGCATTGCCCCTTTTTGTGGAGATGATTCGAAGCACGATGTTCCCGAAGGCCAGTTTTCTCTCGACAAGGATGCCGACAACATTCCCGCTGGCAAATCCGAGTGCATAAAACAGAATTAATACAGGTGATTCCTTAATCTGATTGACGACGGTGCTGACGACGAGGATCCAGATGATCACCTCCGCGATGCCCAGGAAAAAGGCATTGACCGTTCGGCCTTGAACGGTCACGATCGTTCGAAGCGTCCCCAGAGCCACATCGAAAATCCGGGCGAAGAAAATCAAGATGCCGGTAAAAAGGATGGTTGATTCCATTTTGCTTCATCCAGGTTCAAAAACGACAGGTGAATAAAATAAAAGCCCATAAATATCCAGATTGGATGGGTATGGGGCATCTGCATGACGTTTGTATCGACGGGTGGTTTTAAGCACTTTTTATGCCAGTATATTGGAAATCCTTCTGAATATTTGGCACGTTCGTTGCTTTTAATTTCACGGTATTGGCGAGGTGCCGGCTTTCTTTTTTCCGAGACCTTCAGATCGGTATTCCACCCGGCGTCTCCGCCGCTGGGGCATGAACGGGAGGACCTTCCCTCCGCCGCCGCGCCGAAACATTGTTTGAAGGTCTGGAGTCATCCGATTTGGATGCCACGGATGAACCTCGCTGTCAAATTAGAAAAACGGCTGAGGATCCGAGAGAAAGGAATATATGAGAGAACAACGAAAATCACAGAAGAAAAAGACGATTCATCTCGAGGACGCCGACGAACCCATTCGGGTGCTGAAATCCAAGAAGAAACCAGCGCGGAAGTGCAAAATCTGTGGCAAGGATCCCTCGCCCAATTACTTCTACTGCCCCTCATGCCATCATCGGGTGAGCCACCATTCCGTTGAGATGGAAGAAGAGCGGGACGAATTTGGACTCTCGGGGTGTTAGAAACGGTCTTTTTCTTTCTCGATGTCTCTTTCTCGGGTCTGGAAATGGAGGACGGTACGGTGCAGCGTGAAGCGCGGCCCGGATCGGGTGTGGCCTGAGGTGTTTTTCCCCTTCCATAGAAAACAACGCTTTTCCCCAGGACAGGGTTCAGAAGCCGGTCCAGGAAACGGGTGATCCAGGGGCGGCGCATCATATCCCACAGCAAAAACCGATGGTACGCCCTTACCGGAAGGGCGTCGCTCCGCTCCAGGCCCAGAAGGCATCTCAGCCACCAATACGGAACATGAAGGCTGTGGGCATGGCAGCATTCCCGCAGCGCGACACCCGATTCCATTATGAGGTTCTCCATTGCCTTTCGGCCGTAAATCCGGATATGCCCGCCGGGGGTCGAACGATAGGCTTTCGACAATATCCAGCATATTTTTTCAGGATAATATCTAGGAACGCTGATCACGATGCCTCCGCCGGGCTTCAGGACGCGGACCAGTTCTGCGATGGCCGCCCGGTGGTCCGGAACGTGCTCCAGTACCTCCGAGCAGATCACGAGGTCGAAGGCGTGGTCGGGGAAGGGCAGGGTGGTGATGTCGGCCGCCGCAAGGGCGCACCCTCCGCGGATTTCCCCCATCGCATTCAGCTCGGACAGCCGTTTTCGGGCGTCCAGAAGATCCTTGCGGTGGATGTCGGTCCCCACGGTCAGGGTTCCGGAACGGCGGACGGTTTCCCCCATGTGCCGGCCGGAGCCGCAGCCGACATCCAGAATCCGGTTTCCGGCCCTGAGGGGCGTTCGCCTGAAATCAACGGTGAGCATGAATGACCTCGCGGTATGCCTCGACCGTTTTGATGGCGGCGGTCCGCCAGGTAAAATTTTCCTGAACCCGTTTCAATCCCTTCATGCCGAGATCCCGCGCATGATCGGGGTGATCCATCAGGCGCTGGATGGCCGCACCAAGGGCATGGGGATCGGCCGGCGGCACGAGGATCCCGGCATCGCCGACCACCTCCGGCAATGCCCCCCCGGTGGTCGAGATAACGGGAACGCCACAGGCCATCGCCTCCCCCGCCGGCAGGCCGAAGCCCTCGTAGACGGACGGCACGACGGCCATGCCGGCCCTGGCGTACTCCATGACGAACGCCTCGTCGCTGATCCGCCCGGTGAAACGGATGCGGTCCCCGATGCCCAGCCTGCGGATGAGTTTGACCACGCCGCCGTTGGGTTTAGGGGTCCCGACGACGACGAGCTTGAGATCGGGGGCCTTCCCCGCGATACCGGCGATGGCCTGAAGCAGGTAATAGAGGCCCTTGAGCGGCATATCGGCGCTGTTGGTGACGATGATCCTTCGGGGGTCCCGCCGAATTTCAGGCATGGGATAGAATAGACCGGTGTTGATGCCGTTGGGGATCACCCGGAAGCGCCGGGCGGGGATGGCGAACTCCCGGCTGATATCGTGGCGGGTGCATTCCGAAACCGTGATGATCCTGGAAAATTTCCGGGCGACGCGGATCTGCATCCCGATGAAGGAATACCACCGGAGGTGTTTCAGCTTCTTCCACCAGGACCGGACCGAACGGACCGCGATATCCCGGTCCACGGTGATGGGATGATGGATGGTCGGAATCACGGGAATCCGGTCCTTGAGGGCCCAGATGCCGTAGGAAAGGCTCTGGTTGTCGTGGAGGATGTCATACCGGCCGAGACGGTTCCGGAGGAACCCAAACGCGCGGATGCCGAAGGTGAGAGGCTCGGGAAACCCCATGGTGGAGACACCCAGCCACTCCAGCAGGTTGACCGGATCCGCCAGTTCCCTGATCGACGGCGTCCGGAACAGGTCCTCGGGGTTGTAAAGATCCAGGCCGGGCAGGTAGGTCAGGCGGACGCCGTTGTCCAGGACCGGCAGGGGAGGCCCGGAGATGACATCCACGGCGTGGCCGAGGTCGCGAAGGGCCTTGCTGAGGTTTCGGACGTAGACGCCCTGACCGCCGCAATGCGGGTTGCTCCGGTAGCTGAGGAGGCAGATCCTGAGGGGGGGCCGGTGACGTTCCGCCATGGCATCCTGTTTCCTTCGTTCGGTGATGGGTCCTGCTCGGGCAGATTGACTGGCGAGGGTCTTACAGCGCTCCTTTCGTTTTCGTCAAGGGCTTTTTGGGCTTGGAGACCGGCGGGTGGAGATTTCCCCTTGACCGGGGGCGCCGTTGTTTTCTACAAGCAGCGCTGAGTCCCGGACCGGAGCCAGGCATTCGCGGGGGCGGTCCGGATGACAAGCCCGGCCCGGGCGGTCGTAACCGGGGGCCGCAAGCCCTGCGGTGCGACGCCGGGGTCATGATCGAAAAAACATAACTTCATCGATTCTCGGAAGCATGCTTCCGATGGAGATTATCAGGAGGAAGCAGAGGCATGTCGCTGCCCAAGTCCGTCACAATCGTGGAGGTCGGCCCCCGGGACGGGTTCCAGCTTGAATCCAGGATCCTTCCCACGGACCTCAAGCTCGACATTATCACCGGCCTGGCTGCGGCCGGGCTCAAGCACATCCAGGTGGCGTCTTTCGTGAGCCCGAAGCGGGTGCCCCAGATGGCCGACGCCGAAGACCTCGTCCGAAGACTGCCGAAGACGCCGTCGGTGACCTTTTTCGGTCTGGCTTTGAATACCGCCGGGGTCACCCGGGCCGGAGAGGCCGGGCTCTCCTGCATCGAGGTATCCATTTCCGCAAGCGATGCCCACAGTCGGAAGAATGCGGGGATGTCTCATGAAGCAGCCCTGGCGGAAGGGGAAAGGATGGTCGCCCTCGCCAGGAGCGCGGGCATGGTGGTAACAGCCAGCATTCAGTGCGCCTTCGGGTGCGTCTATGAAGGGGCGGTCCCGGCGGCCCGCGTCCTGAGGGCGGCCCGGATGTTCGCGGATGCCGGCGTGGCGCGGCTGACCCTTGCCGATACGACGGGGATGGGGACGCCGCCTGCGGTGGAGGGGATGCTCACCGCATTGGACGCGGCCAGTGCCGCCGTTCCCATGGGCCTCCACCTCCATGACACCCGGGGGCTGGGTCTCGTCAACGCGGCGGCAGGACTCCGGTGCGGTGTCACATTTTTTGACACCGCCCTGGGCGGGATGGGAGGATGCCCGTTCGTTCCCGGCGCAGCCGGGAACATCGCGACCGAGGACACCGTCCACCTGATGGCGGCCATGGGTGCCGCCACCGGTGTCGACTGGCGGCAGGTGGCATCCTGCACCCGGCGCCTGTCGGCGTTTTTGGGCAGGGATCTGCCGGGAAAGCTCTACCGGATGGCGTGACCCGCACGGACCCTGTCTTTGCGGTGGAGGGATGTCTGGCCCGTCGGGGCGCGCACCGCCACGGGCGGCTGTGAAGACCGCCTCAGGACTGCCCGAAAAAACGCTGGATGAACTTCCGGTGGCTGCTGAAGGCCAGTTCGGGGAGGGCTTCCGGAGAAAAGAAGCCGGCGTCGTCCGCATCGTCGCCGGGGGCCAGCTCGCCGTGGAAGTCGCTCACGAGATAGCAGACCAGGGCCACCGTGTGATAGATCCGGCTGGGATTCGAATCCGCATCCAACAGGCGGTCGATCCGGCCGAGCAGGCCGGTTTCCTCCCGGAGTTCCCGCAGGGCCGTTTCCTCCGGGGCCTCCCCGAGCTCCATGTATCCGCCGGGGAGGCACCAGAGCCCCCGCTTGGGCTCGACGCTGCGTCTGACCAGTAGAAGCCTCCCCACGGAATCAACGGCGATGACGCAGGCCGCGGGGATGGGGTTCTCGTAGAACGGCGCGTTGCAGCGCTCGCAGAAAAGGCGGTTCCGCCCTTCCCATTCCTTCCGGATCAGCGGATGGCCGCAGGAAGTGCAGAATTTTTTGTCTTGGATGTCGTTAATCGTCAAAATCTCCTTTAGCGCCTTTATTCCCCGCCAGGGACTTGCCCCGTTCAAGAATTTTTTCAGGGGTCCAGTCGGCGGGGTTTTCAATGCGATGGGCCTTGGGGCCCGGGTCGTGGGAACCGGCCTTCAATATGGCGTCGATGACGATGTCCGCCGTATCCCCGGCATTGAACACGCCGGTGATCATGTTGTAGACGAAATCTTCGACCCTTCGGGCCATCCGGTCCCGGACCTCCCGGGGCTGACCCAAGAGCTTGTTTTCAAAGGGCAGGTTCAAGTTCTTGAAATTGCCGCCTTTCCAGCCATTTGCTTCCGAATGGGCGACCATGGCGGCCCACATCTCCTCTGAAACCCCTTCTCCCTTCACCTTGATGAAGTTGCCGCCGGCGTCCAGAATGGCATTGCCGTAGTCGTTCACCTCGATGCCCCAGGAGATCATCTGGAGGGCGGTGGCGACATTGGCCTTGGTGGTCCGGGTTTTCCGGACGATCTCCCGGAGCCTCTCGGAGCTGTTGCCCGAGGTGCCGTGCTGAGCCCCGGAGACCCGGTACTTTTCCAGTGCCGCATGGATATCGGCCGTCAGTTCCACCTGGATGCCCTGGCCGCTGGCCTCGATGCCGTGGGTCGTGCCGTTGTTGAGGGCGATCCAGTTGGGAAAAATGTCGTGGGCGTTGAGTCCCCGGATGAGGAAGAGCGCCTCGTCCACGGTGGACAGGCCCTCCTTTCCCTTGATTTCACCCACCTCGGTTTCGAGCCCGGCCCATTCCGGCACCACGCTCCGGATGATGTCGATGCTGGCCAGCAGGTTCTGGTCGTCGGGCATGTGGGACGCGTCGATGGCGATGGAGGTGATGCCGGCGTCGAAGAGGGAGGGAATCTCCACCTTGGCCGGCGCGATGTCGCCGGTTTTCTTGATGCCGAAATGGTCCGCGTGAACCGCGACGGGAATGGTGATCCCGAGTTCATTGCAGACGGCGTCCACCTGGCGGGCGATATTCCAGAGATTGACGGCGCAGTAGGCGGAGGCGCCGCCCTCGGAGCGGGCGATTTCGATGATGAGCGCGCTTTTGGCGCGCTGGGCCGCGGCCAGGGCCCCCCGAATGACGAAATGACTCCGGCCGTTGGCCGCAATGCAGATGGCATGGCCTTTCCGGGTCATCGCCAGATCAATGAACTTGCCGCTCACGAGAAGCGCTTTTGAATGGGGAAATATCTTTTTGACGTTGGGGGGACGACCGATGTCCAATGCGCGTTCAAAATCCGTCATTGCTGAACCTCCTGTATGGCGTTAAAGAATTGACGTCATGCCCGGCATGGGATCGGGCACGAAGTCCGTGCCCCGCTGTACCAAAGTCATCATTTTGACGTCTCTCATTAAAATTATGACGCATATTTTAGTGCATCTGCTGAATAATTCAATCTTTTTGCGAAAAATACCGGATCGACGGATGGGGTTCGGACGAGGGCGTCACGCCGGGGGCGCCTCAAAGTCGCTCAGGTCTTCCCGCCGGATATCGTCAAGAAATTCAAGGATTTTTTTTCTGAAGGCTTCGGGCGCCCGGATTTCTCCCCACCCTTTGTGGGCCTGAAACAGTCCGTCGTAGGCGGTGTCATGGTAGCTTTTCAGTTCATGGGGAATTCCCTCTTGGGCAAGGGCGCCGCTCAGGACCTGGGCCTCGATGGGGTTCTCGATGAGGGCCACCTTGACGAAACCCGTCGTCTTGAATGCTTTCCGTTTGGTCATGTCCGATCCTCCTCGCCCGGATACCAGACCTTCATGAGGAACAGCCCCTGGGGCGGCGCGGTGGCGCCGGCGCGCCTTCGGTCCCGCGATTCCAGAACCGCCTGGAATTCAGACGGAGTGATCCTGTGGTGCCCCACCTCCACGAGGGTCCCGACGATGTTCCGAACCATGAACCGAAGGAACCCGTTGGCAGAGATCTTGAAAGCGATTTCCCCGCCCCCGCCCCTTTCGAACCGCGCGGACGTAATGACCCGGATGGCGTGCTCCCGGGGGCTCCCCGCGCCCTCGAAGGCACTGAAGTCATGTTCTCCGGTGAGCATGTCGGCGGCGCTCTGCATGGCCGCATCGTCCAGGGGCCGGCGGATGAACCAGACGTGGCGCCGGCGGATGGCCGAGGGCAGGGGCCGGTTCAGAATGTAATAATGATAGGTCTTGCCCACGGCGTCGAACCGGGCGTGAAAACTGCCTGCGGCCTCCCGGCAGTCATGGATGACGATGTCGTCGTCCAGCATGCTGTTCAATCCCTTCTGAAAGGTCTCCGGAGAGAGCCGGGTGTCGCAGCGGAATCCGGCCACCTGACCCAGGGCATGGACCCCCGCGTCGGTTCTCCCCGAGGCGCAAAGGCGAACAGGGCGGCCGACCATGGTTTGGAGGGCCGACTCGATCTCGCCCTGAATGGTCCTTGCGTTTTTCTGAAACTGCCATCCGGCGTAGTTTCCCCCGTCGTATTCAATGGTCATTCTGAAGTTTCTCAACATATGTCTATCAGAGCAGCAGCACAATGGACAGTGGAATGAACGACAGCAGCGTGGACACCACGATACTGGCCGATGCAAGCGCCGTGCTGCTGTTGAGCTGGGATGACAGCACATAGATGGCCGTGGACGTCGGCAGCGCGAAAAAGATCATGCCCACCTTGAAGGGGACGCCTGAAACACTGTAATATTTCAAGCAGGTATATCCAACCAGGGGGAATAGAATCAGCTTGAGAGCAGCCGCAACCAGGGAAAGCTTCAGGTGCCCCCGCAGGGTTTCGAAGGTCAGGGTGCCGCCGATGGAGATGAGCGCCAGGGGCAGCGTGACCGAGGTGGCCAGTTTGAAGGCGCCGTCGATGAAGGCCGGGAAGGCCCCGGCAAGCCGGGCGTGCAGGATGCCGGCGGCGCATGCGAGGATGAGCGGATTGGAGACCAGCGCCCGTCCGGTGATCCGGAGGCGCTCGCCCGGGGAAAACCGCCTGCCGGAATGCCAGATCAGGGTCGAGACGGCCAGCGTATTGATGATGGGGATGGCAAATCCCACCATGATGCCGAAATGCCTTGCGCCTTCCTCTCCCAGGGTGCCCAGGATGACGGCCATGCCGATGTAGGTGTTGAAGCGGTAGCAGGCCTGGGAAAAGGAGCCGGCTTCGAATTCGGGAACAGCCAGCAGGATGACGCCCGCGCTGATGAGATAGAGGATGCCCACGGCGGTCAGGGACGCGAGGCAGAAGGGCCAGTGGATGCCGTCGGCGGTCCGGGCGCCGCCGATCTTCCAGAAAAGCATGGCGGGAAAAAAGATGAAATAGACCAGCTTGTCAGCGGTTTTCAGGAAGGCGTCGTTGGTCAGGCGGAGTTTTTTCAGACATCCGCCCAGAAACAGAAGGGCCAGGACCGGGAAAAGGCCGTTTAGGACAACCATCTGCAATTAGAGCCGGTTGCAGGGGATATTGGCCAGCAGCTCCTCAAGGTCGTCATCCAGGGCATCGGCGATCTGTTCAATGGTGAAGCGGCGGCTGCAGGACCTGCAGCGCAGAAAGGTCTGCCGTCAGGATCGCTGGACATCCAGGGGGCCGCCGCACGTCGGGCATGGTGCGCTTTTCAGACGCCCCCCTTTCATCTGCGGAAATCCATGGTACATTCGATCATTCTCCTGTGTCGGCCTTCCGACGGGATGAAATCCAAAGGAATTGACAAGCGTGAACGATTCTGTCAAATGGTCAAAATAAAATCATATCTATTTTTGAAATCGAAATAATAGATCGAATCTTTGGGAAAGTCAAAGTATAGCGATGGTGAACATGGAAAAAAAGAGGTGTGCGGGCTTTACGTTTGCGGGGATTGCCGCGGGCATCAAAAAAAAGGGGGGAAGGGACCTGGGCCTGATCGTTTCGGAGGCGCCGGCCTCGGTTGCCGGGGTGTTCACCCGGAACCGGGTTCAGGCCGCACCGGTCCTGCTGGATCGTCGCCGTGTCCAGTCCGGCCGGTGCCAGGCCGTGATCGTGAACAGCGGGAATGCCAACTGCTGCACGGGTGACGCCGGTATGCGGGACGCCGAGGCCATGTCCCGGCATGCGGCGGCGGCCCTTGGAATTTCCGAGGATCTCGTCTGTGTCGCGTCGACGGGCGTCATCGGCCAGCCCATGCCGATGGATGCCGTCGTCCTGTCGATGCCCCAACTGACAAACGCACTTTCGCCGGAAGGCATCGACGAGTTTGCCGAAGCCATCATGACCACCGATCTGGTCCCGAAGGTCGTGTCGGTCCAGGCTGAAATGGCCGGTACGCCCTACACCCTGATGGGAGTCGCCAAGGGGTCGGGCATGATCCGTCCGGACATGGCGACCATGCTCTGTTTCATCGTGACGGACCTGGCGGTTTCGCCCGAGGTGCTTCAGAAATCCCTTGCCGAAGGCGTAGACCGGTCCTTCAACCGCATCACCGTCGACGGAGACACCAGCACCAACGATACCGTCCTGATGATGGCGGGCGGGCGGTCCGGCGCGGCCGTCCGAAGCGACCCGGAGCAGGCCGAGTTCCAGGCCCGGCTGGACGACGTTCTGATCCGGCTGGCCAGGATGGTCGTGAAGGACGGGGAGGGCGCCACGAAGCTGGTCGAGATCGCCGTCGTCGGCGCGGCGTCGGAGGGGGACGCCCGAAAGGTGGCCGACACCGTGGCCCATTCCAACCTGGTCAAAACCGCCCTTTTCGGGGAAGACGCCAACTGGGGCCGGATCATCGCCGCTGCCGGGCGCTCGGGGGTACCGGTGGCGCCGGATGCCATCGACATCCGGTTCGACGGCGTGATGATGTGCCGAAATGGGATGACCTGCGGGAATGAGGCTGAAAAGGCGGTCACGGCGGTTCTGAAAAAGCCGGAATACCGCATTGTCATCGATCTCCACATGGGGACCGCGTCGGCCTCGGTCTTCACCTGCGATTTTTCCATCGACTACGTCAAGATCAACGCGGATTACCGGTCCTGATCCGGGAAATGGCCGCAGACCCATGGGATTGATCCGCCTTCAGAAGTTTCTGTCCGCCTCAGGCGCCTGTTCGAGGCGCCACGGGGAGGCCTGTATCCGGGAGGGCCGGGTCCAGGTGAACGGGGAGGTGGTCTGCGTGCTCGGCACGAAGATCGATCCCGAAAAAGACCGCGTCCTCCTGGACGGTGCGCCGGTTTCCCTCGAAGAGCGGTTCATCTATATCGCCCTCAACAAGCCCCTGGGGTATGTCACGAGCTGTGAGCAGCCAGGAGACAGGATCGTCATGGAGCTGGTGGACGTCCCCGAGCGGGTCTACCCCGTGGGGCGCCTGGACAAGGATTCGACGGGCCTGCTGCTCCTCACCAACGACGGCAGCCTTCACCATCGGCTCTCCCATCCCTCCTTCGACCATGAAAAGGAATACGAGGTGACCACGGCCCAGCCCCTTCCGGAGGGCGCCCTCCGGAAGATGGCCGAGGGGCTGCCCCTCATGGGCGTCCGAACCCGGCCCGCCAGGGTCCGGAGGATCTCTCCGACACAGTTTCGGATTACCCTGAGGGAGGGCCGGAACCGGCAGGTCCGCCGGATGGTCCGAAAGGTCGGCGGGCAGGTGGCGGCCCTGAAGCGGGTAAGGGTCGCGTCGGTCCGCCTGGGCGGCCTGGCTGAGGGGTCCTGGCGCCATCTGACGGAACAGGAGGTTTCAGACCTGGTGGGACAGGGGATTCCGGCTCCCGAGATGCCCCGGTGATAGCCTGCCAGGAACGCAAGCCATCCGAGCCGGCACAGGGGAGAGGTATCCGTCATGTTTTTTTCACAGGGGCAAGGTATTGCGCTGCGGGAAACCCAAAAGGTTTCGAACCCGCCGCAACCACATCATGATAAATGCGTTACAACGGGTTTGGAGAAAAATGATTACAGCAGAAGGATTGTATAATAAAACAGAGAAGATTGCCGTTGTCGGCCTGGGATATGTCGGCCTTCCGCTCGCCATCCATCTGGCCGGGCATTTCGACGTGGTGGGCTATGACCTGAAATCGGCCCGGATCCGGGAGCTGGCCTCCGGATATGACCGGACCCTTGAGGTGACCCCCGAAGACCTTGCGGCGTCGGCCATCGCCTTCACGGACGATCCTGCCCGGCTGTCCGAATGCCGGTTCATCATCGTGGCCGTCCCGACGCCCATCGATGTCTACCGGATTCCCGATCTGGAGCCGCTCCGGGGGGCGTCACGCATCGTGGGGCGGCACATGCGCCGGGGAAGCTGCGTCGTGTATGAATCCACGGTCTATCCAGGCGCCACGGAAGAGGTCTGCGTGCCCATCCTGGAAAAGGAATCGGGACTGGCCTTCCGCCGGGATTTCACGGTGGGCTATTCCCCGGAGCGGATCAATCCGGGGGACAAGGAGCATACCTTTGACAGGATCCTCAAGATCGTGTCGGGTTCCGACGAGGCGACCCTCGACCTGCTCGCCCGGATCTACGGCCAGGTGGTCAGGCCCGGGCTGCACCGGGCATCGTCCATCAAGGTGGCCGAGGCCGCAAAGGTGATCGAGAACACCCAGCGGGACCTCAACATCGCCCTGATGAACGAGCTGGCCATGATCTTCGACAAGATGGGCATCGACACCACTGAGGTCCTTGAGGCGGCCGGGACCAAATGGAATTTCCTGCCCTTCAAGCCGGGTCTCGTGGGCGGCCACTGCATCGGCGTCGATCCCTACTACCTCACGTTCAAGGCCGAATCCCTGGGGTATCATCCGGATATGATCCTGGCCGGCAGGCGCATCAACGACGGCATGGGCAAATTCGTGGCGGAGCGGACCGTCAAGATGCTCATCAAGACGGGCCGGCCGATCCTGGGTGCCAGAATCGCGGTTCTGGGGCTGACCTTCAAGGAGGATGTGCCCGATCTGAGGAACACCCGGGTGGTGGACATCGTGTCCGAGCTGCGGGATTACGGCATCGAGGTGAGGGTCCACGATCCGCTGGCGGACCCGGAGGAGGCCCTGAAATATTACGGCCTGACCCTGTGCGCCCTGGAGGATCTCGCGGGGATGGACGCGGTGATCCTGGCCGTCATGCACCGCGCCTACCGGGAGATGGGCCTGGGCGGGATCGCCGGGCTCTGCGCCGGTGAAACGCCCTTGGTCATCGACATCAAAAGTGCGTTCAGCGCGTCCGAAGCGGCCGCCATGGCCATCGAATATTGGCGGCTGTAGGAAGGTTGAAATTCTTGTTCCTGGAGCCGTTCTTCGGCGGCTCCCACCGGGATTTCGCCGAAGGCCTCGCCGCTCATTCCCGTCACGAAATCGATCTCGTGACCCTTCCCGCACGGTTCTGGAAATGGCGGATGCGGGGGGCGGCCCTCCATTTCTGGGGGAAACTCCAGGCCTTGTCCCGTCGCGGGCGTCCCCTGGGATCCTACGACGGCCTGATCGCAAGCGGGCTCATGAGCCTGTCGGATTTCAGGTCCCTGGCCGGCGCCGGGTGCCCCCCGGCCATGGTCTATTTCCATGAAAGCCAGCTGACCTACCCGCTGTCGGCGGGCGAGTCCTTCGACGCTCAGTTCGGATTCACCGACATCACCACCGCCCTGTCCGCAGACCGGGTGGTGTTCAATTCCCGGACCCATCACGAGCGCTTTTTCAGCGAACTCCCCGGCTTTCTGAACATGATGCCCGACTGCCGCCCGAACTGGGTGGCGGCGGCGATCCGGCGCAAGGCCCGGGTGCTCCATCCCGGCTGCCGCTTCGAGGGCGGCGACTTGACGCGTCCCCGCCGGGAGGATCCGCCCCTCATCATCTGGAATCATCGATGGGAGTTCGACAAGAATCCCGAGGGCTTTTTCGAGGGGCTGGACGCCCTGATGGAGGGTGGGACCGAATTTCGGCTCGCACTCCTGGGAGAGCGCTACCGAAACATCCCCGCGGCCTTTGCCCGGGCTCGGGAGCGGTATGGCGGCCGCATCATTCATGACGGCTATATCCCGGATAAAAACGCATATCAAAACATCCTTCGGCAGGGCGACATTGTCGTCAGCACCGCCTTTCAAGAAAATTTCGGGATATCCGTGGTGGAGGCCATAGCGGCGGGGTGCCTCCCCCTCCTGCCCCGGCGGCTCTCCTACCCGGAGATCCTCCCCCCGGAGTTTCACAAGGAATTTCTCTATGAGGGGCATGGGGACTTCGTTCAGAAACTGGCCTGGCTCGCCATGAACGCATCCCGAATGTCCGACGCGCGGCGGCGGCTTTCCCGGGCCATGGCCGTCCATGCATGGGAAAAGGCTTCGGGGGCCTACGACGACCTTCTCGCTGAAATGGCCCTCTCGGCCGGGGGCGGCTGCGGGGTGCCGCCATCTCCCGCAGACCGCGATTCGGTGCTTGACAAACCCGGGCGAGTTGGATAATTCGGCCGGGATTGCTCCATACATGAGATGACATTCCATATCCAAAGGGGGATCGGGTGAGCGAACGGAAACTGATGCTGGGAAACGAGGCCATGGCGCTGGGGCTTCTGGAGAACGGGTGTGCCGTGGCGACATCCTATCCCGGGACCCCGGCCTCCGAGATACTGGCATCGGTGGCCTCCCTGAAGCGGACCCACGGGCTGTCCCTCCACGTCCAGTGGGCGGTCAACGAAAAGATCGCCTTTGAAATCGCCTATGCCGCGGCCATCACCGGGCTCCGCACCGCCGTCAGCATGAAGCAGGTCGGGCTGAACGTGGCCTCGGATCCGCTCATGAGCGCCGCGTACATGGGGACCAAGGGCGGTTTCATCATCATCAGCGCGGACGACCCGGGCCCCCATTCCTCCCAGACGGAGCAGGACAGCCGGCTCATGGCGGTCATGGCCAAGATTCCCGTCCTGGACCCCGATTCGCCGGAACAGGCCAGAAATATGACGGCTGTGGGGTATGACCTGTCGGAGGCCTTTGAGATCCCCGTGATGATCCGCCCGACCACCCGGGTCTGCCACAGCCGGCAGGATATTTCATCCTCCGCGATCCAAAGCCAGCGGCGTACCGCGAATTTTGAAAGGAATCCGGCCCGGTGGGCCGCCACGCCGAAGTTCAGGCACCAGCTACACCGGCAGCTCGAGGAGAAGCTGGATGCCATTGCCCGGTATGGGAAGACGGCGCCCGCATGGCTGAACCCCGGAAGGCCGGCGCGGCGGGCCCTGGTCGTCTCGGGCGTGGCCGCCGCCCATTCCCGGGAGATCGTCGAGGAGATGGGACTCTGGGGGAGCCTGTCGGTCTATCAGGTCATCCAGCCCTTCCCGCTCCATGTCGATTTCATCTCCGATATTCTTGCCCGCCACGACGAGATCCTCGTCATCGAGGAGACCACCGGAGTCATCGAGATGCAGATCGCCGACGGGCGGCGCGTCAAGGGCCGAAACAGCCGGGCGGTCCCCCGGGTCGGGGAGCTGCTCCCGGAGGACATCGAACGGCTCATCGCCGGGTTTGCGGGCGTTCCCGCCAGGACCGCACCCCTGCCGCCCGAGGCAAAGGGCCGGCGGCCGACCCTCTGCGCGGGCTGCCCTCACCGTGCCAGCTTTTACGCCATCAAGCGGGCTGCGCCCAAGGGGATCTATCCGTCGGATATCGGGTGCTATACCTTGGGCCTCAACCTGGGGGCGGTGGATACCGTCCTCTGCATGGGGGCCGCCATCTCCCAGGCCGCCGGTTTTTATCATGCCCACAAGGATCTGGAAAAGCGGCCGGATATCGTCGCCACCATGGGGGACTCCACCTTTTTTCACGCAGGCATTCCGGCCCTCATCGATGCGGTCGTGCAGAAGGTCCGGTTCGTTCTGGTCATTCTGGACAATCGCACCACGGCCATGACCGGCAGTCAGCCCACGCCGGCGACGGGGCTGGGAGCCTGCGGCGAACCGCTCGACACCGTGGATATCGAAGCCCTGGTGAAGGCGTGCGGTGTGGAATACTGCACCACCGGAAACCCCTACCGCCTGGACGATTTCATCGGCCTGATGAAAGAGGCGGTGGCCTACGGCCGGGACCGCGGGCCGGCCGTGGTGATCTCCCGGTATCCCTGCATTCTGGACCGCCGCCAGGAGGGCGCCCGGGAGGCCAAAATTGCGGTGGTCGCGACCGATCGGTGCGACGGTTGTGCCCATTGCGTGACGCAGTTCGAATGCCCGGCGCTGGTGCTCGACGCGGCCGGGGAAAAGGTTCATGTGGACCGCATGGCGTGCGCCGCGTGCGGCGTCTGCATCCATGTCTGCCCCAAGGGGGCCATCGAGGAGGTCAAATCATGACGACGACGGGGCAGCAGATCGTGATCAGCGGCGTGGGCGGCCAGGGGATCCTTTTCGTGACGCGGATCCTGGCGGAGGCCGCGATCCAGAGCGGTTTTCCGGTCCTGACCTCCGAGACCCACGGCATGGCCCAGCGGGGCGGGACCGTTGTATCCCATCTCAAGGTCGGGAGGTTCACGAGCCCCCTCATCCGTCCGGGCATGGCGGACGGGGTTCTCATCATGAAAGCCGAGAACGTCGCCCTGCACGGCTATTTCCTGAAGCCCGGCGGATGGTCGGTGGTGAACCAGCCGAAGGCGCCGGTGTGCGAGATGACCCGCTGCACGGTGGATGCCGACCGGATGGCCGCCGCCCTGGGCAGCCCCAAGTCCGTCAATCTGATCATGCTGGGCTTTGTCCTGGCTCGAAGCCCGGAGATCTTCTGTCGGGCCGAAGCGGTCCGCCGGATTCTAGAACGCCGGCTGGAAAAGCAGGGCACGATGGGCGCGGCCGCCCTTGCGGCATTTGAGGCGGGCTGCCAGGCGGCCCCCAATGAATAAATCCGGGTCAACCCAAACAACACGGAGGGCGATGCGATGAAGAGACAGTCTTTTTGCGGATGGACGGCGGTGCTGGCGGTTCTGATGATCATGGGAACGGCCCCGGTCCGGGGTGCGGCGGCCGGACCGGTCCAACTCAGGTACGCGAATTTTCCCCCGGCCCCGACATTCCCCTGCGTTCAGATGGAGCGCTGGAAAACCGAGGTGGAAAAGCGGACCAGCGGTCAGGTCCGGATCCAGACCTTTCCCGGGGGCACGCTCCTCGACGCCAAGGACATGATGGACGGCGTCATCGCGGGTCAGGCGGATATCGGGTGCCTCTCCATGGCCTATCAGCCGGGGCGATTCGTCCTGACCAACGCCCTCAGTCTGCCCCTTGCCATCCCCAGCGCCAGGGTCGGTAGCCTGGTGCTCTGGGACATTTACCAGGCCTACCAGCCCGAATCCTTCGCCAAGGTCAAGGTGCTCACGATGTTCACCACGGCCCCCGCCAATATCATGTCCAAAACCCCGGTCCGATCCCTCGCAAACCTGAAGGGTCTGGACCTCCGCGCCTCGGGGGGGGCCGCCCAGATCCTCACGGCATGGGGGGCGAATCAGGTGGGGATGCCCATGTCCGACACCCCCGAGGCCCTTCAGAAGGGGGTGGTCCAGGGGCTGTTCTCCTCCCTTGAGGTCATGAAGGATCTCAAATTCGCCGAGATCTGCCCCTACATCACCATGACCGAGACGGTGATCTATCCCTTTGCCGTGGTGATGAACCTGGATGCCTGGAAAGCCCTTCCTGAAGATGTCAGGAAGGTGATGGATGACCTGAGTGTCGAGCAGGCGGAGTGGACCGGAAACTACATGGACGGTCATGTTGAAGAGGCCGTCGCCTGGTCCCGGCAGCATCACGGGGTGGAGGTGATCACCCTGCCGCCTGCGGAGAAGGCCAAATGGGATGCGCTCCTCGAACCGATAACAGCCGGGTGGATTGCGGATGCCAACGCCAAGGGCTTTCCGGCCGAGGCCATCGTGAAGGATATCCGGCACAGGCTTTCGGTGCGCGCCGGTCAATGATGATGGAGGCTTTAATAAGGGCGGGAGGCGGTGGATGATGTTCGATAAAATGATGGCGGGGATCAACCGGGTGTTGATGATTGTCGCGGGGATCTTTCTCGTCGCGATGATTTCGCTCACCTGCGGGAATATCCTCCTTCGCTTCGTCTGGCTGCCCATCCGGGGGACCTTCGAGCTGATGGGGTTTTTCGGGGCGGTCGCCACCAGCTTCGCCCTCGGGTATACCCAGATGAAGCGCGGGCATATCTCGGTGGATGTGCTGTTCCGGCGGTTTCCCCCGCCGGTGGGCCGGTTTCTGGACGGCATCAACCATCTGCTTTGCGCCGGGTTTTTCGGGATTGTGGCATGGCAGCTCGGTGAAAAGGGCCATACCCTTTTTCAGACCGGGGAGGTGAGCGAGACCCTTCGCATGGCCTATTACCCGTTCACCTACGGCACGGCCGCAGGCTGCGGTTTTCTGGGGCTGATCCTGATCGGCCGTCTTCCTGCGATGTTCCTGCCGAAAAAAGGGGAGGAATCGTGAGCCTGGTGCTGATCGGCATCGGCGGCATTCTGCTGCTTCTGGCGGCCCTGTTTTTTCTGAACATGCCCGTGGGGTTCGCCATGGGCATTGTCGGATTCCTGGGGTTCTGCCATATCATCTCATTTAAGGCCGGGCTGAACATGGTGGGCTCCGTGGTCTGGGATACCTTCTCCAGATATGGGCTTACGGTCATTCCCCTCTTCATCTTCATGGGGCAGATCGCCTTCCATTGCGGCGTCAATGAAAAACTCTACAATGCCGCCTACAAGTGGGTCGGCCATATCCGTGGGGGCCTCGCCATGTCGACCATCATGGCCTGCTCCGCGTTTTCGGCCATCTGCGGCTCCAATGTGGCCACCGCAGCCACCATGAGCACCGTGGCATTGCCCCAGATGAAGAAATATCAGTACCATCCCAAACTGAGCACCGGCGCCGTGGCATGCGGGTCTACCCTGGGGGTGGTCATCCCTCCCAGCGTCGTGCTGATTGTCATCGGGCTTTCCACGGAGCAGTCCATCGCCAGGCTGTTTTACGGCAGCGTGGGGGCGGGCGTCCTGCTGGCGCTCTTGATGATGGGGGCGGTGGCCCTGATCTGCCGGCGGCATCCCGACTGGGGGCCGGCGGGGCCAGCCGTGGGGTGGCGGGAAAGACTGGGGGCGCTTTCGGGGGCCACGGAGATGCTGGTGCTCTTCCTGCTCGTGATGCTGGGGCTTTATTTCGGCATCTTCACACCGACCGAAGCCGGGGCCGCGGGGTCGTTTTTTGCCGTTCTCATCAGCCTGATTCAAGGGAGCCTGAGCCGGCGGAAATTCACGGCGTCGGTGATGGACACCCTGGGGATTTCCTGCATGGTCATCACCATCGTCATGGGCGCGGTGATCTTCGGCCGATTTCTGGCGGTGACGCGTATTCCCTACGATATTGCCGGATGGGTGGTCTCCCTTCCCGTACCCCGGGGAATCATCATGATGATCATTTTTTTCATCTACATCATCGGCGGGGCGGTCATGGACGCCCTGGCCCTCCTGCTCATCACGATTCCGATTTTTTTTCCGGTGGCCGTCGAACTGGGGTACGATCCCATCTGGTTCGGGGTGACCATTACCGTGGTGACGACAATGGGTGCGGTGACGCCGCCCGTTGGGGCAACGACCTACGTGGTGGCCGGTATGTCGGAAGGGGTCCGCCTGGAGGAGGTTTTCCGGGGGGTCGCTTATTTTCTGCCGACCTATCTGATCTGCATCCTGCTGCTCATGCTGTTCCCTGAGATCGTCACCATCCTGCCGGGCCTGCTGAAGTAAGGCGGCCCGGGGTTACCCGCCAATAGAGGACATGGCGTCCCTGACCTCGTCTTGCCGGACGTCATCAACCCGATGCTCCATGGGTTTGAACCTCACGGCTTCCAGGAATACCTTGACGATGTCGCCGTCGAGGCATCCCTTTCGAATGGGGCCCTTGAGATCCTCCTGGCGGTCTGACAGGAGGCAGGGCCGCAGCTGGCCGCTGGCCGTCAGCCGAAGCCGGTTGCAAAGGTGACAGAAATGGTTGCTGAGCGGCTGGATGATGCCGATTTCCCCCCGGGCCCCCTGGAACCGGTACCGTTCTGCCGGGCCGTCGTCCCGGCTTCGCCGGATCGGCGTCAGATCGCCCAGCGGGCTCATTCGCGCCAGGATCTCCGGGGCGAGCAGGCGTATGCTCCGGTCGAGGTGATGATCGCCGATGGGCATGTACTCGATGAACCGCATATGGAAGGGATAGGTGAAAGAGAGCCGGGCGATGTCCGTGAGTTCGTCGTCATTGATCCCTTTCATCGCCACCGTGTTGAACTTGATGGGCGCAAACCCCATGTGGTGGGCGGCCTCGATGCCCTCCCAGACCTGGGTGAACGCATCCTGCCCCGTGATCCGGATAAACTTTTCCCGGTTCAGTGTGTCGAGGCTGATGTTGAGCCGTTTGATGCCCGCATCCCGGATCTGGGCCAGATGATCCTTTAAGAGCACGCCGTTGGTTGTCAGTGAAATGTCCGTCAGCCCTTCGATTTTCCCCAGCTCCGACAGAAATTCATAAACTCCCTTGCGCACCAGGGGCTCCCCGCCGGTGATGCGGATTTTGGTGATCCCGAGCTGGACCCCGATGCGAACGATCCGGAGGATCTCCTCGTAACGCAGCACCTGGGTGTGGGCCAGCCGTGGAATCGTCTCCCGGGACGGCATGCAGTACATGCACCGCAGGTTGCAGCGGTCGGTGATCGACACCCGCAAATAGGTGAGGTTCCGGTTGAACGGATCGATGAGCAGTGGTGGCTTCAATGCTTGATGTCCTTTCAGGCTAGGGTTTCATAGTAAGCATCGATACCTGAAATGGAAAGCAATTTTACTTTTCAGTGTTTTTCAGGGAGTTCAGAAACAATCCGGCGCCGCCCGCAAACAAGGCAAGGATCATGATGAGTTCGAAGGCCGACATGCCCCGGATCCTGAACTGGATCGTGGAGAGGACGCCCAGAAGGAGCATGATGAGGGTTGCCGCCGACAGGATCCAGCCCAATGGATTTCCGGCATTGTAGAAAATCATGCCCACTCCGAAAATCAAGGGGATGAGCGTCATCCCGGTGGTGAGCCGGAATGCGCCGAACGAGAAGACCGCGTACCCCAGGTGGAGATGGTGGGTGATGCGAACCGCATCCAGAAAGAGGTAGCCACCGCCGATCATCATGGCCATGCCGATGAAAAATTTACCGATGCCGCCGCTGGTTCCGCCTGCGCCTCTGATCGTCATGGCAGGGTATCCTTTCCTGTCCTGGGGTTCGTCACGGGATTCAACCATCCTGTCTAAAACGGATAGCGGAACGAAAGGGCCGCCCCTCCCGGCACCGGAGAAAGGGAGAGATCGATTTTGTGGCGCCTCCGGATTTCGGAGGTAAACCGTTCGGCTTGATCCCGGTTGTATTTGTGCGCGCTCGAAATCGATCCATAGATGCTTCCGCTGTAGAAGCCCAGCTCCACAACCGTCAGCAGCCCGCCCAATGCGGGGTTGTCGTTTTCAAAGGCCTTGTAGGCGGCAACCATCATGGCGCCGTTCAGGAGGAAGGAGACCAGGGCGTCCTGATACCTCCCGCAATAAATGTAGCCCATTCCCGGTATCACGGCGAGGATGCCGGCGGCCGCGGGGTTTTTCTGGGGAATGTCGCCGTACCCTTCCATGGCGTTGAAGAGATCGGGCAGGCGATAGGGACCTTTTTGATCCGGCGGGATCTGGCGGAAGACGAGGGCCGCCTTCTCCCAATGGCCTGCCTCCAGCAGGATCCAGCCCATCCGATAGCGGGCCTCCCCCTGAATCTGGTCGGATTCCGCCACGGCGGCGAGGTTGTTGAGGTTGTTGACGGCCTGTCCGGTCTCCCCCATCCTGACATAACATTCGCTGATCCGGAAATACGCGTCGGCCGTGATATCGGATCCGGAGACAGGGCGTCCGCCGTGCCGGTCGATGACCTGAGAAAAGGCTTCGATGGCCTGTTTTTCGTTTTTGGTGTGGACATGCGCCATGCCGATCTGATAGCGCGCCTCGGCCCCGCGGGCGTCTTCGGGGAAAAGGAAGATGAATCGCTCGTACTCTGTGACGGCCCTGTCGTAATCCCCCCTGGAAAACAGATGTCCGGCGAATTCGAACTGCCGGTCGGCATCCACTTCGATGGTCCGGGCGAAGGAGATCGGGGCGGCCAGAAACAGGAGCGTGGTTCCGAGCAGCAGGATGCGGGCGCAGGACCGGTGGCTGAAGCGGGAGACCTTCATCTACTGCTGCGTCACCCGGACGACCTCTTCGATGGTCGTGAGCCCCATGAGCACCTTCTGGATGCCGTCCTGCCGAAGGGTGATCATGCCCCTGGCATGGCTCTTGATAACATTGGAGTCAAAGGTTGTCAGGATCACGCTCTTGAGATTTTCATCCATCTCCATGATCTCCAGGATGGCGACGCGGCCCTTGTACCCGGTGTGGAAACAGTTGGGGCATCCCTTGGCCTGGTAGATGGTATGGCGGTTCAGGAGGTGTTTGTCGATCCCGATCCCTTCCAGCATGACGTCGCTCGGGGTATAGGGCTCCTTGCATTCGGGACAGAGGATGCGGACCAGGCGCTGGGCTGCGACGGCGATAACCGAGGAGGAGATCAGGAAGGGCTCCACGCCGATATCCACGAGCCGGGTGATGGCGGAGGCCGAATCATTGGTGTGGAGGGTCGAAAAGACGAGGTGTCCGGTCAGGGCCGATTGGACGGCGATATTGGCGGTTTCCCGGTCCCGGATCTCTCCCACGAGAATCACGTCGGGATCCTGCCGGACGATGGATCTGAGTCCTCTGGCAAAGGTCAGGTCGATTTTCGGGTTTACCTGGATCTGGCTGATGCCCTTGAGCTGATATTCGATAGGGTCCTCGATGGTGATAATGTTGATTTCAGGCTTGTTGATCGACGACAGCACCGCATAGAGGGTCGTGGTCTTGCCGCTGCCGGTGGGGCCCGTCACCAGGATGATGCCGTTGGGGGAGGTCATCAGTTTCTTGAGGCGCTCCAGCCGTTCGGGCGACAACCCCAGTTCCGTCAATTCGAGAAGGGAGGACGACTTGTTGAGCAGCCGCATGACGACGCGTTCTCCAAAGGCCGTCGGCAGGGTGGAGATCCGCACGTCGATGTCCTGGTCGCCGATCTTCACCTGAAGGCGTCCGTCCTGGGGAAGCCGTTTCTCGGCGATGTTCATGTTCGACATGACCTTTATCCTGGAGATCAATGCCGCCTGGATGCCCTTGGGCGGGGTCAGCAGGTCGTAGAGGATCCCGTCGACCCGGTAGCGGATCTTGAAGCTGTCCTGATAGGGTTCGATGTGGATGTCGCTGGCGCGGGCCTTCGCGGCCTGGGAAATGACATGGTTCACCAGCTTGATGATGGGGGCGTCGCTGGTGTCGTCCAGAAGGTCGGCGGTATCCTCGATCTCCGAGAGGATCAGGGACTCGTTTTCCTCCATGTCCTGAACGAGCTGCTCGGCGGAATCCCGGCTCAGGTCATAGGAGATGTTGATGGCGGACAGGATGGCTTCCCGGGTGGACAGCACCAGCGTCACGTTCTCCATCCCGATGATACGGATAAGATCATCTACGGGCTGAAATTGCGTTGGATCATTTACGGCGATGATCATGGCGGGAGAATGTTCGGGGTTATGGTCGCCGGTGCTCCCGGGAGGCGTTCCGGGCATTTCGTTTTCCAGCGGCACCATGAGGTATTTTTTCAGGAACTGGATGGGGATGGTCTGGAGGACCAGACTCCGGGTGCTGCCGACGGGAAGCTGCTGCAGTACCGGAAGGCTGTAAACGTCGGAAAGGATTTCCAGCCACTGGTTTTCGGTCAGCATTTTTTTTTTAATGAGGATATCCCCGATGCTGCCGCCCTTTTCCAACTGAATCAGGCGCACCTCTCCAAGGACTTCTTTGGTGAGGCCCGTCTTCTCTTGTAAGATATCAACGAGTGTTTTCTGCATCGGTCGTCCCGCGGAACGCCCCGTCGCGTTGAACCGTCAGGGCTTGTCGAACAGTTCGGGAAGCGAGGGTACGGTATCGTAGGTATCCTTGTTTTTTTCGTAGTAAAGTTTGATGCCGCCTTCCTCATCCACGGCACTGGCCTCTTTCTGCTTCTTCTCTAAGATGAGGGCCGCCTCCTCCTGATTTTTCACGACATGGGGGGTGAGAAAGATGAAGAGGTTCGTTTTTTCCCGGCCCCGGTTCATGGATTTGAAGGCCCATCCCAGGCCCGGGACGTCTCCGAGGCAGGGGATTTTGCTCTCGGATTCCGAAAAAGTGTCGTCGATCAGGCCGCCGATCACGATGGTGTTCTTGTCATTGACGATGACGGTGGTATTGACCTCCCGTTTGAAGGTGGTGGGCCGCTCGTCGTCCGAGGTGTTGGCCGCCTGGTCCAGCTTGGTCAGGGTCTGTTCGATTTTCAGCCGGATGAGCCGGTCCTTGCTGATCTGGGGCGTTACCTTGAGGGTGATGCCCACATCCCGGTACTCATAGGTGTTGTAGGTTTCAGAGGTGGCGGTGGTGCCCGTTTTGGTCTGGTAGGGGATGTTCTTGCCGACGTTGATGAAGGCCTCCTCGTTGTCGGTGGTCAGCAGTTGCGGGGTCGACAGGATGTGGATGGATCCGTCCCTTCGGTAGAACTGGGCCACGGCACCGATATTCTGAAACTTCAGGCCGCCGATTTCGATGATCTCTCCGAAAACGCCCATGGTGAACCCCTGGGGAAGCCCTACGGTGCCCGCCGCGGCTGCGCCGGCGATGCCGCCCAGAATGGAATAGGGGGTATCCCCGCCGCCGCTCCATCCGCCGCCGACCCAGGCGTCCTTGTCGCTTCCGTACTCGACCTTGCCGCCGCCGATCCACTCGGTGCCGACGCCGAATCCCTTGGTGACGTCGACCTCCATGATGAGGGCCTCGATATAGACCATGGCCCGCGGGATATCCAGGCTCTTGATGATCTCCTCGATGGCCCCGTATTCATCTTTGCCCGCAGAGATGATGAGGCTGTTGGTCGGCTTGTCGGAGGTGATCTTGACACTGTCGGAAACGATCGGGCTTTCCTTTTTTTTCCCGTCATCTCCGGTGCTTCCCGATTTGCCCGACAGCGACTGAAGGGTTTTGGCGAGATCCTCGGCGGTGGCATGCTCCAGGTAATAGACGTGAATCCCCTCATTCCCGCGGGGGAGATCCTTGTCCAGGCGGCTGATGAGGCGTTTGATTTTAACGGTTTCGTCCTCGCTCGAAAGAATGATCACCGCGTTGGTGCGCTCATCCGCGACAAATTTGGCGGTGTCTTCGGGAACCCCCGGCCTTTTGGCGGTTTTCTGGGCCTGGAAGACGGTGGACAGGGTCTTCACCATTTTTTCGGCGTCGGCGTTGGTCAGCGGCACCACCGAGATCTCCTGCCCCACGCCCTCGACGTCAATGGTCTTGAGGATGTCGACCAGGCGAATGATGTTGGAGTGGACATCCGTGATGATGAGGGTATTGGTGGGGGGGTAGGCCAGAATGACGCTGCTTTTGGACACCAGAGGCGCCAGCAATCGCTTGATATCCTCCGGGTCCGCGTATCTCAGGGGGATCAACTGGGTCACGACCTTGTCGTCGGGCGCGCGCATATCGTCGCGGAACAGGGTCTCGATATCCCGGGTTCGGGCGTCGGGGGAGGGGATGATCTTGGTGACCTCTCCGGATGTTACGGTGGTGAACCCATGGACCTCCAGGACCGACTCGAAAACCTTATCGGCCTCCTTCACGGAAATCTTCGAAGGGGAAATGATGGTGACCTTTCCCTTGACCCGGCGGTCGACGATGAAATTCCGATGGGTCAGCTCGCTGATGAACTTGATGAAGACGTTGATATCCACGTCATTGAAATCGATCGAGACAAACCGTTCCTTGCCGTTTCCATTCTCATCCTGTGCATGAACGACCGTCGCTACTACCAGAAACAATAATGCCAGGCCGAAAGCGCAGATCAGAATCAATCGCCTGTTAAGAGTGCCGTAGGATTTCATGGTCAACCTGTTGTGCTCCCGTTCCTGTTGTCATGGCGCTTGGGCGGAGCGTCTCCTGAAGGTTATTCGATAGTGTATTCAATCTGTTTCGGCATGCCTCTTCGCCGGATTTGAAGGTTCACGTTGGAAGAGGATTTCAGTTGGTTGTAAAATTTGAGGGCGTCGTCGACGGATTCGATGGCCTGGCCGTCTACCCCGGTGATGATGTCCCCGCTTCGGAGCCCGAGCTGAGAGAAAATGGAGTCCCGTCTGATCCGGGAGATGGTGAGGCCGTCGGGTTTTCCGTTTCTGAAATGGGGCCGGATTTTGGCCTGGTCCATCAAGCCGTTGATGTCGCCCATGGCTTCGTTGACGGTCTGGCGGCTCAGGGAAAGCCGCTGCTGGGAGTCTTCTGTCGCATCGCCGGAAACGGGAGGGAACGGAAGGGATGGCGCGGGCAGCGATCTTCCTGCGGGAAGTTCACCGGAACCGGTTTTTTCCATGGCCAGGACCTCGTCCTTACCGCCCACCGTGAGGACCACCTTTTCCCGCATGATGCGCTTGACGGTGGCGCCCATGATCGAATCGTTTTCCCGGTAGAGATTCTGGATTCGCTTCTGCTGATCCTCGATGACGGCGTAAGTTTTTTCGCCTTCCCCGCTCACGGTTCCCCAGAGCTTCAGGTTGAGTTCCGTCTCCTTCAGTTCGGAAACGTCGGCCGGAGGTTTGGTCTCCGCAGATCCCGATGCAGCGGGGTCAGCGGTCTTGAAGATGTTTCGCTTCCCGATGGCGTCATAGTCGCCTATCGGGCGGGCCGGGGCGGATGCCTGCCAGGGTTCCGGCGCTGTCTGGGAGCGCTGGATCTGGATGACATCCATTTTGGAGGCCACCCCCTTGTAGAAGATGTTGACGCCGAGATAGACCACCATCGTCATAAAAACGAGGTTTATTATAACCGTGAGGGGTTTTTCAGCCGGCATGATATCTTGGATCGCTCCTTGTTACCGTAATAAAAATTCTGGCGCTTCTATAGTGCCTTTGACGGCAAACGGGAAGGAATTATTGCCGCCGCGATTCTGAAACAACGCGGCGAGCGGACTCCCCAGGTCTGAAATGAACGAGGGGTGCGGCCTGACGGAGCCGGTCATGTCGAGCACGCTCTTTTCGAAAGGCGCTCTTATCTGGATTGTTCCGGAGAGGTCTCCGTTGACCTGGCTCCCCTTCGCCGTCAGGCTTTCAATGCGAAGGGCCGTCCCGCCGCCAGCCGCCAACTTGGCATTTGCCTCTGAAAAAGTCAATTCTTTCAAGTTTACGCCTGGAATTCCCAGATCGACCCGGAACCGCGACGCCGACAGATCCGCCGTCAGCCGGGTTCCGCCATCGGCTTTTTCATAATCGATCGTTCCAGAGAGGGTTCCGGCGATGTTGCGGCCCGACAGGCGCTGAAGCGCCGCCATGGCTTTCATCTGAATATCGGCCAGATCCGCATGCAGGGACGATAGGGTCCTGTTGGAATCGAGGGTGATCCTGCCCGTCATGCGGCCTTCATAACCTTCCCCTCTGACGGAGAATGCGGGGGACGCGCCGAAGGCCGTCCGAATTTCCGGCATGATTTTGACATATTCAAGGGCCAGTTCCAGGGGGCCGCCCTCGGAATAGGAAACCGGGGATGCCTTGACGCCCGGAGGAAAGGCGGGGGCGACGCGGCCGATGGTGAGGGTCGCGCTGGGCCGTTGCTTCTGGATGGCGGCGGTCAGATACGCCTCGATGGCCTCGGAGGGAAAGAGGTAATAGAGGAAACAGGATGCGACAGCCAGTGTATACAGGCTGTAAAATAACCACTTTTTGGGTATTCTGGTCATAAACGTGAACGTTATCCCTTAAGCCTCGAAGGTTTCAACCTGAATGATGGCGTCGATCAGCCCTTCCTTCCCGGTCTTGGTGATGGAGATTCGCCTGATGAAGACCATGTTTTTGGAGGTCTCCACCATATGAACGTAGGGGGTCAACTGGGTGATGCTGATCCCCTCAAGCTTGAGTTCCACCATGGACAGGGGATAGGGGCTGTTTTTCGGCCGTGATTTGGAGGGCTTCATGTAGGCGATGTTGTCCTTGACCCCCGCCTCGCCGGCCAGTTGATCCAAAAAGGAAAACAGGGTGAATCCCTGGGGCCGGGCGGAAAAATTCTGTTTGAAGCGCTCGTTTTCTCCTTTCAGGGACTCATACTCCAACTTCATCGACTGCATCTCCGAAAGGATGGTCTGTTTCTGGAGAAGCGTGGCATCAAGACGGGTCCGTCGCTCTGTGATCGGGGTGATGATAAATTCCACGGCGACGAATATGAAAACACATGCCGCGGCGGCGATGACGGCAAGTCTTTCGCGTCGGTTGAGCCGGCTGAGGATCATAGGTCCACCTTCATTTTAAACTGAACCCGGTTTTCATTCTGGTCTTTGTTCGTGGAGTTGATGGTTACCTTCTTAAATATGGGAATTTTTTCCAGGTGTGTCTGGATATCGTCGACGGAATTGAAGTTTTCCGTGTTTCCGGAGATGAGGATATCCTCAGGGTTGATGACCATTCGGGTGAATTCAACATCGATTTCGTCTGGAACATTTTTGCTGATCTCGTCGAGAATGTTGATCGTCAGAATGCGCGCGTTCGAATCCCCGGGGATGAAGGTTTCGTTTCGGAGCGAATCCATTGCGATTTTCATCTGATGAACCGGGTCGACAACCCGCTGAATCTCGGGAAAGGTCGACCGGAAAATAGACGTTATTTCCCGGTCGATCCGGTCGATCCGGCGATTCAGCGCCCGGCTCTCGATGAAGATGTCGAGTCCCGCCAGGCAGAGGAGGATCGCGGCAAACACCCCCAACCGCATCAGATGGTTCCGGTATGCGGCCCAGTTGCGCCTGGAGGCGAATTGGCCCTTTCGGAAATTCAGGCGGGGTTTCCCCTCGATCTGGGCAATCGCCAGGGCCAGGGCGTTGTCCATCTCGTCGGGTTTCCATTCCTGTTCCGAGGCGATCTTGATTTTTCCCCCGGCGCACCGGAGAAGGTCGGACCGGGATACCGGAAACGCCAGGGCCTTTTCCAGGGTGCCTGTCAACTCTTCGCCCCTGCCGTTCAATCCCTGTCCGGTTAAGAATGCTTTTTGCGGTTCAAGGGGCTCTGCGGATAGATTTCCAAAGGCCAGAAGGGTCTGCCGTATTTTGGCTTCGATGCCGGTGTCCCCTTTTCCCGACCGGAACGACGGTAAGGATCGAATCAGGCGGACCTGTCCGGAGGCGATAAAAAAGAGCGTATCCCGATGCGAGCCGATGTCGACAAGAATCCAGTCGTCGGGAGGGGACGCGAAACGGTTCAGGCAGACCGCCGTCGAATATCCGCTCGGGATAAGGATTTGGGGATCGATGCCCACGCCGGCAAAGGCGTCGAGGTAGGTTTCGATGGTTGATTTCTGGGCCGCAACGGCGATGAGGTCGGTCGCGCCCCCCAGTCCGGCGTGCGGGAGGGTCTGGAAATCGATCACCAGGTTTTCCAGGGGGAACGGTACGATGGGCTCCAGCTCAAAGGGAAGGATCTGGTCGATTTTTTTTTCACCCGTGAAGGGAACCCGGAGATTTCTGAAGGAGATCTCATCGGCCGGGATGGAGGCGATGCAGTAGGCCTGAGCCGTGTCCATGCCGGCCTGGACGGCTTCCATCGCGGACCTGAGACCGGCGGCGGGATCTCCGGTATCCGGTATGGGGACGCGAAGGCATCCCTCGATCTGGGTTTCCCGGAGACTGCTGGTGACAAGCACCGCGGATACACTGTCATATCGGACATCGAGCCCGAGGAATTTTCTACTCATATGTTCCTACCTGCCAGCGGAGGATCCTGCAGGTCCACTTTCCGGTCTTCTTTTCCTGCTCACGTTGGATAACAGCCGTCACGGTCTCCTGGATGTCATTCATCTGGGCGTTGGCCTGGATGCGGAAGACATCGCTGGAATTCCGGATGAGCTTGGGATCGATGGTGAAATCGCTCGGGATTTCCGGGACGTTTTTGTACCAGCCGTCTCCCGACAGATCATGCACAAAGGTCTCTCCGTCCTTTTCATTGCGATAGTCAAAGATCGCTTGGGCGTAGTCTGTGTTTTCGGACGGCATCATGGCGATGAGCACGGGCAGATCTGCGGTGTTGATGTTGATGCTTCCTTCATAGGAGAAATCTTTTCCGTCGACCTCCTGTGGTACCTGGGTCATTCCGTAGACGGTCACGTAAGGCTCCAGGCCCGCAGGGCCCGTCCCCCGGAAAAGCTCCGGGATGATCCCCTTGACCCGGGACAGTTCATTGATGTCCATGAACGGGCCGTTGGCGGGCATGTATGGTGGATCAAGCCCTTGGTAATATTCCGCCTCCGCGCCGTTCAGGCCGGTGGTGGCGTCGTCGTCGCCGGAGTCGAGCCAGTCCTTGACCGAATTGATGATCGCCGTTGCCTCCACATCCTTGAAGGTTTCTTCGTCCTGGGCGATCAGGAGGCGGGTGAAGCGGTCCCACATGATCTTCTGAGACTCGTTGAAATGCCGCCCCTTGGGAAAATCGATCAGCGCATTGACTTGAATTTTCCCGAGTTCATCGATGATGGTGACGCCGATCTGTCCGGCATCAAACGGAATATCCGCGATCACCTCAGCGATTTTTTCCGGATTGGCCCAGTCTTCCTGGAGGGAGTCGACGGGGGATTCGCTCTTGTCCTTGATGAGCATGGCCATGGCCGCATGAATTCCCGAGGAAGCCATCAGGGTGAGGGTCAGGCGGTCCCTGGTCGCCGCGGTGTCAACGACCGCCGCCCGCACCCGGCGGTTGAGTTCAAGCCCTCCGGCAATGAGAACGGTGATGATCGACAGGGTGACCAGGAGGGCCATGCCCCCCTCGGTGCCAATTCCGCGGGCTGCCGCCGGACCCGACGCCCCGGGGCAGCGGGGTCGCCCGCCTGGGCCCATCTTTGCGGAAAAGGGCGTCATTCGCGCGGCTCCCTGACAATGGGAAAATTTACCATTGTTTCGAAAAAAAAGGAACCGGAATCATCGCCGATCTCAACCTTGATTCTTACCGCTGCAGGGGTGGCATATTTGAACTCCTGCGATTCGGAGTCCCAGGTTTCGTGTTCGGTCCCCTCGGTGTCGTAATACAGAAATTTCAGGGATTTCAGGCGTTCGATCAAGATCGGGTCATTGCCGGGCTCCTCCATGTCGGGGTACGGGGGCAGGTGATCCGCGCGTTTCAGTACGTAGCGATTCTCTTCCGTCGGCTCGACATAATAAACGATCTGGGCGATGCCGCCCGTGCGGTCCGTTCCCATGGGCATGTGGGCGAAGGAGGCGAATCGGAGCCTGGCAAAGTCACCCTCGGCAAGGGCGCCCTGATCGCCTGCAATCCGATAGGGGTCGGGCGGACTGTCCCCCTTGGGGGGATAATAGCCGGGATATCTCGCCACGCATGCAGAGGTGATGTCGACAACCATCCGGTCCAGGCTCCCGCTGACCATTTCGAAGGCCTCCATACCGGAATTGAGGGCTTCGGTCGTCGAAAAGACGGCACGGTAGGAGCCGAAAATGGTCGTGACGATCACGCTGAAGATAAACGCTGCGATCAGAATCTCGAACAGCGTGAAACCGCTTTCACGCCCCCGGACCTTGAAGACGCCGATCATTTTGCTATCCCTTGTCCGGCATCAGTCGGTAAGTCCTGACGCGATAGGTCGACTCATTTTCGTTCAATGAAATGACGAGGTCGATTTTTTTCAGGTTTTCCGCCGTCTCTCCCAGAT
The DNA here is from genome assembly GCF_041737845.1 of Desulfococcus sp. Taxonomy (GTDB): domain Bacteria; phylum Desulfobacterota; class Desulfobacteria; order Desulfobacterales; family Desulfococcaceae; genus Desulfococcus. The sequence continues at coordinate 3,491 of NZ_JBGSQX010000018.1, read as the reverse complement.
ATTCCGATTCCGTGTCCTCGATCGTCACCTCCCAGGCATAGCCGGGGAAGTCCGGGCCGAAATCCCCGCTCCCGGAATCCCGGCCCTCCGGGTCCGTATCTATGGCCGAAAGCCGAATCTGGGCCAAAAGCGGCGCTATCGTGTAAAACCTCACGGCACCGTTCATCGATATGGTCTGGGCGTGAAGCCGATAGACGGCGAGCAGCACAATGGCCATGATGGCCATGGCCGCGACGACCTCGATGAGGGTGAACCCCGGGGGAATGCCCGCCGCGGCGGGTGACGGATGCTTACTTTTCAAAATCCACATAGGTGTCGTAAACCTTGATATTCGCCAGGAACGGCTCGATGAGCAGGGAGATCTGTTCGTCTTCGTTCGCCCGGATGTGAATGACCGCCCTGTCCGAATACCCTTTAGGATAGAAACGAACATCGGCCTGCTCCTGTCCGCTTTTCCTGCCGTCGGGAAATGCAACATCCGCTATCGTCATATGATCCGGGAATTCGTATCTCCCCTTGCTTGCGTTCTCGATGTCTTCCTCCGTCATGGATTCATCGCTCACCCACATGGCGCCCTGGCCCGGATCAATGTGGAGGATGTAGGTTTTTCTGTGCTTGACGGCATCCTGTCGGAGGTTTTTAACGGTATGCATAACCCATCTCACCGCTTTCTGAGTGCTGTCCTGAAGGAATTCCCCCTGAAACCGCGGCATCGAAAAGAAAAGAAGGATGCTGATCAGGGCAAGGACCACAATCAGCTCGATGAGCGTGAACCCCGCGACTGCCCGCAGCGCACCCCCACGGCGTACCGGCTCCGGAGCAGGCGCTATTCGAGGTCCCAATTGTTGACATCCTTGTTCTCCCCCTCGCCGTCGGGGACGCCGTCCGCCCCGTAGGAGGTAATGTCATATTCTCCGTTGACGCCGGGGCTCAGATAGATGAAGTCGTTTCCCCACGGGTCTTTGGGGACCTTCCCTTTTTCCAGGTATCCGCCGCTTTTCCAGTTTTTCGGGACGTTGCCGGTCTCGGGCGGTTCGACCAGCGCCTGCAGGCCCTGCTCGGTGGTCGGGTAGGCGCCGTTGTCCAGTTTGTAGAGTTTCAGGGCGGTTTCGAGGCTTTCGATTTGAATCTTGGCCTTCATTTGCTTCGCTTCGCCCGGGCGGCTCATGATTCTCGGGACAATCAGTCCGGCGAGGACGCCCAGGATGACGATGACGACCATGAGTTCAATCAGGGTGAATCCTTTGATCCTATTTTCCTTTGTAAATAAATCTCGGTTCATTCTCTCTCCATTGGGCGCATGTTCGGTTCTGGAATCCGTTTCTACCGGATCAATTCATTCATTTCAAAAATCGGCAGGCATATCGACAGGACGATGAACCCGACGATCACGGCCATGAACAGGATCATGAGCGGCTCCAGGAGGGAGGTCAGGCTCATGATGGTGGTCTCGACCTCGGTTTCATAAACATCGGCAACCTTGTTCAGCATCGCCTCCAACTCGCCGCTCTGCTCGCCGACCATGACCATCTGGATGGAAAGCCCCGGGAAAAGGTCGCTGGCCGCAAGGGACGGTCCAAGCCCCTGGCCCTTGCCCACATCTTCCGCGGATTGCGATATGGCCCGGGACAGCAGGGCGTTCCCGACGATGTTCTGGACGATGCCCAGGGCCGACAGCATGGTGACACCGTTCTCGAGAAGCGATCCCATGGTCCGTGCGAATCGGGCAACTGCCAGTTTTTTGATCAGCACGCCGATGCCGGGCGTCTTGAGAAGCGCCTTGTCCCAGTGATACCGGCCCTTTTCAGTTTTTCTGACCTGTGAAATGCCGATGGCCGCCCCGACGCCAAGAATGATCAGGACCCACCAGAACGATTTGAAAAAACTGCTGATGCTGATCAGGATCCGGGTGGGCGCCGGCAGGGCTTTGCCCATGTCGGAAAAGATCGAGGCGATGCTCGGCACGATGAAGGTCAGCAAAAAGAACAGGACCAGTGTCCCGATCAGCGCCATCAGGATCGGATACGCCAGGGCGGATTTGATCCGGCCGTTCAGCGCCTGCTGCTTTTCGGTGATATCGGCAAGCCGGTCCAGAACGATTTCAAGGGTGCCCGAGGACTCTCCGGCGCGGACCATGTTGATGTAGACCGGGGAAAAAATGCCCGAATACCCGGAAAGGGCCGCGGCGAAGCTGTTCCCCTCCACGATGGCGTCTTTGATCTGGGCGAGGACCCGCTTGAACCCGTGGGACTTGGTGTACGGTATCAGGGTATCCAGTGCCGAAACCAGCGGAAAACCGGCCCCGACAAGGGTCGCCAGCTGGCGGGTCATCATGGATATCTCGGACGGCTTGATCCGGATGAACGGCCTGGAAAAGCCGGTGAACCAGGAGGACTTCTGCACGGAGGTCTTATGGGTTTCCTTGATGGAGACGGGATAGATTTTGGAGCCCCGGAGTTTTTGACGGGCGGATTGAGCACTTTCGGCGTCGATGATACCTGAAACCGTTTTGCCTCGGGTATTCAGGGCGGTATATTCATATACAGGCATTGTTGCTTATCCTCAAAGAACGGTGACGCCCGGGATGCCGCTGTGATTCCAACTGAAAAGCCGTCTAAGATTGAGATCATCCTGAAACAGGCATGCAAAGCACGTCTGATCGCCGGTCATGTTTCCGATCGGTGCCTCTTGAGCATTTTGGATGTCGAAGAACCGAAACGTGGAATTTGTCAAACGATATGTCAAATTGAATGGCCCTATCATATCCGCATTGAAGAGGCTTTTCAAGGAATTTTATCACCATCCGCGTCGAGGCCCCATGCCGGACAAAGGGTTGATGGACAATCGCTTTGATGATATCACTCTTTCCGGAAAAAGAGGAATTGCACAAAAAAAAGGGGCCGCATACGCGACCCCCTGTTTAACGGATGTGCTGCTGGTCGGGGCGAGAGGATTTGAACCTCCAACTCCCTGCTCCCAAAGCAGGTGCTATGTTATATAACCATCTTAAATAGTTTATTTTATTATAACAGGATTATGCCATTTTAGTTATTGCGAGAGGATTTTAGCTCAGAAGCACTCGCAAATCCACTCGCAGAAAATAATCCCTCAATGCCGTCCATTGCAGCTCTCTGACCTTCCCCGATACTGTGTAAATAAATTTCAGTGGTGTTCAGTGACCGATGTCTTAAAAGTTTTGAAATTGTCATCAAGGATATTTTTTGTTTATCAGCCAAAAATGAAGCCATAAAGTGCCGGATGCTATGAAACCCAATATAAGGGATGCCTGCACGCTTACAGAGTCCCTTCATAAATTTTGGCCTTCGGTTGTAACGGTCATTCGTTTTGTCGTTAAAGAAAACCCAGTCGTTTTGTGTTCTTGAAGTCCATCTACGCCAAAGAACATTGAAAAGATCCGTGTTTATTGGCATGGCATCAGGCTCTAAGTTTCCATCTTTCCGTTTTCGGGTCCATAATGTAACTACCCGCTG
>NZ_JBGSQX010000044.1:0-4477 GCF_041737845.1 Desulfococcus sp. | reverse complement strand
GGTTTCCGCGGCCTTTGACATCGAGGCTCCGGACAACGCCATGGCGGACGGCACACGTTCGGTGCGCGTCGCGGCGGCGGCCCCGGGCCTTGCCCCCGGGGTTGCCGCGGTGGAGGTGACGGACGACGAGACCGCGGTTTTGTTTCTCGATCTTCCCGACGAGGTGTTCGAGGGGGTCGATCTCGCAGGGCGGGGCCTGGTGAGGATGAGCGTCCCGGCCGGCCGGGACGTCACCGTCTTCCTCGCTTCCGACAACCCCGCGGCAGTGAAGGTCCCGCCGTCGGTGGTCATTCCCGCCGGCGCGGACCGGGCCGTCTTTGACATCCGCATCACCGACGACACCGTGATCGACGCGGTGGAAACGGCCGGTGTGACGGCCCGGGTGACCGGCTGGACAGGCGGATCGGCGGCCCTCGCCGTCAAGGATGACGACCGGTACGGGCTCACCCTCACCCTCGCGCCCCTGGCCCGGGAAGGGGAGGGGACCCTGCCCGGCGCAGGGAAGGTAAGCGTCCCGGTGCCCTTTTCCGAGGATGTGGTCGTCACCCTCGCCTCCGACGACCCCGGAGAGGCGGCCGTCCCCGGGACGGTGACCATCCCCGCCGGGGAGACCGCGGCGGTGTTCGATATTTTCCCCGTGAGGGACGACCTGCTCGACGACGCCCAGTCGGTCCGGATCTCCGCAACCTCTCCAGGGTTCAGGGGGGATGAAGGGGCGATCACCGTTCTGGACGGAGACGCATTCTGGTCCATTGCGGAACGGGGGAGCGATGTGCTGAGGGCGGTCTGGGCCACCCCGGGCGGCAATGTCTACGCGGTGGGCACCTATGGAACGGTCCTCCACCACGACGGCGCGGCGTGGCGCTATATGGACACCCCCCTGAGCGGAACCCTCTACGATGTGTGGGGTGCCGCCGAGAACGATATCTTCGCGGTCGGCGACGACGCGGACGAGGGCGGCATCCTCCTTCACTTTGACGGGACGGCGTGGCGGAAAATGATCGACGGCGGCGGCTTCGAGGCCCTGAGCGGCGTCTGGGGCACCTCGGGCGGCAATGTCTATGCCGTGGGCGGGACGTCCGCCGCGGGCGGGATGATCCTTCACTACGACGGGCGCGAGTGGCGGGAGATCATGCGCCACGCGCAGGTGCTGGAGCGCGTATGGGGGGCGTCGGAGAACGATGTCTTCGCAGTGGGGGCCAAGGGCACCATCCTTCACTACGACGGCGCCGCCTGGCGGGCGATGGAGAGCGGAACCGGCGAGCGCCTCTATGGGATCTGGGGAACCTCCGGAAACCATGTCTATGCCGCCGGCAACGGGGGCGTGATCCTTCACTACGACGGCAGCGCCTGGCGGCCCATGGAAAGCGGCGTGACAGACCATCTCTACGCCCTCTCGGGATGTTCGGAAACGGATATCTATGCGGTCGGCAGAAAGGGCCTGGTGCTGCGGTACGACGGGACCGGCTGGCACCCCATGGAGAGCGGGTCCGGGGAGAGCCTGTGGGGCGTCTCGGGCGCCTGTGCCGGAAGCGGGGCGGCGACCGCGGTCTTCGCCGTGGGCAGCGACGGCCTGATCCTCCGCTTCGACGGGGCTGAATGGAAGCTCAGCAAACCGGCCGATGTCGATCTGAACGATGTCTGGGGGGGCGCAGTCGAATCGGAATCGGGGTCCCATGCATTCGCCGTCGGAAACATGGGGACGATCCTGAGGCATGACGGCACTGGCTGGGACCAGATGGAGACCGGCTTCCATCCGGACCTCAACGGCATCTGGGGGTATGCCGCCGACCGGATGGTCGCCGTTGGGGATGTGGGGACGGTCCTCCAGTACGACGGGTACCGCTGGCGGAGATCGCCCTCGGGAACCTATGCGAACCTGAACGACGTCTCCGGATGCCTCACGGATGACGGCATGCAACTGGTCGCCGTGGGCGATGAGGGCACCATATTAGCCTTTGACGGCACCTATTGGCTTGCGATGGACAGCGGAACGACAGAGGACCTTTTCGGGGTGTGGATCACCCCCCTTCCGGAGGGAGACGGCGGCGACGGCCCGGCGTGGGAGGGCTTCGCCGTGGGCTGGAACGGGCTCGTGCTGCATTGGGACGGCCGGGCATGGCAGCCCATGGAGAGCGGGTCCACCCGCGTTCTCTATGGGGTCTGGGGCGCCTCGCCGACGGATGTCTATGCCGTCGGCCATCTCGGAACCATTCTCCATTACGACGGGACGGCCTGGCGGAGCATCGATGCCGGCAGCAGGCTCACCCTCAGGGGGGTGTGGGGCCGGTCGGAAAGCGATGTTTTCGTGGTGGGGGCCTCCGGGGCGGTGTTTCACTTCGACGGCCGCCGGTGGATCCGGATGGAGGCCCCGACAGGCCCCTATGAAAAGGTGTGGGGCGCCGGCCGATCCGTGTTCGTCGTCGGCAGGTACAACTTCATCCTGCACTATGCCGATGTGGGCATCCGGCTCCCGGAACAGGCTGCGGAGGGGAACGGCCTCCTTACCGGGCGGGGCGAGGTTTTCCTGGACAGCTCGTCGCCGGAGGACCGGACGGTGACCCTGAGGTCTCACGACCCCGACGAGATCGCCGTTCCGGCCGCAGTCACCATCCCGGCGGGCGCACTTTCCGCCGCCTTCGACCTGACCATCCTGGATGACGCGCTTCTGGACGGCGCAAGGCAGGTGGCCGTGACGGCATCGACGCCCGGGTCGAGCATCGGCACGGCCTTCGTCGCGGTGGCGGACAACGAGGCGGCCGCCCTGGCCCTTTCCCTGCCGGATACGGTGACGGAGGGGAAGAATCCCGCCGCCGGGTCCTGCCGGATCACGGTGGACCGACCCGTGGATAGGGATGTCGCCGTGATCTTGACCTCCGGCGACAAAACGAAGCTCCGGGTCCCCGCCGCGGTGACGATCCCCTCAGGGGAAACCGGCGCGGCCTTCGACCTCACCGTCGTGGACGACCGGATCTTCGACGGCCCGCGGGCCGTCGAGATCGCCGCCCGCGTGGACGGCTGGACCGGCGACCGGCGGACGGTGACGGTGCTGGACAACGAGGTGACGGTGTTGACGCTCACGCTGCCTGAAACGGTCTCCGAAAACGCGGGGCGCCTGGCCGGGGGCGGAAGCGTCGCGATCCCCGGCATATGGCCGCAGGACCTGACGGTCGCGCTGGCCTCGGATCCGACCGGGCATCTGATCCTGCCGGCTGCAGTGACCCTCCCCGCGGGGCGGATGCAGGTCGATTTCGACATTTCGGTGGCCGACGACGCCGTGATCAACGGCGACCGGCCCGTGACAGTGACGGCCGAGGCCGCGGGGTGGACGACGGCTGCCCTTCCGATGGTGGTGGCCGACAACGACCCGGGGAGCCTCCGGTTCGCCGCCGACCGGTTCATGGCCTGGGAGGCTTCTGGGAAGGCCGCCTTCTCCGTGATCCGGGAGGAGAGCACGAGCGGCCGCGTCACGGTCGATGTCGAGACCCTGGACGGCAGCGCGGCGGCGGGCGAAGATTATTCGCGCATCGCCATGACCCTGGTGTTTGCCGACGGCGAATCGCAGAAAACCGTCGAGATCCCGGTTTCGGCGGACGGATGGACCGAGGGGGCGGAATTGATCCGCCTCCGCCTCGACAACCCGGGCCAGGGCGCCTCGCTGGGGACCCCCGACACGGCCGAGGTGATGCTGGTGGAGGCGGTTTCCTGGCAGGATGATGCCGGGTACCAGACGGAGAGCCACCTCAAGGGGCTCTGGGGGGCAGACGGCCGGAACGTCTTCGCCGTGGGCTGGCGGGGGACGATCCTCCGGTTCGACGGCGGCGCCTGGCACGACATGTCCCTCGACACGGGGGAGACCCTTCACCTGGAGGCGGTCTGGGGCAGCAGCGCCGCGGACGTCTTTGCCGTGGGCGCCGACGGGCTGATCCTCCATCACGACGGCGGCAAGGCCTTCACGGTCCAGGAGAGCGGCACCGGGAGCGATCTCTGCGGGGTCTGGGGAACCTCCCCGCGGCGGGTGTTCGCGGTCGGGGCCGGCGTGATCCTTCGCTATGACGGCGCCGAGTGGCGGGAGATGGCCGTGGCGGACGGTCCTGTGCCGGACCTCAAGGGCGTCTGGGGCGCCGGTGAAAACGACGTGTTCGCGGTGGGGTACGACGGTGTCATCCTCCACTTTGACGGCGCCGCCTGGCGGCGCATGGCGAGCGGCACGACGGCCCACCTTTACGGCGTCTGGGGAAGCGGGGCCTCGGACGTCTTTGCCGTGGGGGCGTTCGGGACCATCCTCCATTACGACGGCACAGGCTGGCGGGCCATGGAGAACGGCGCGGGCCGGCCTGTTCTCTTTCTTGACTGCGTCTGGGGCAGCTCGGCAGGCGATGTTTTCGCCGTGGGCTATGACGGGGTGATCCTGCACTACGACGGGACCCGCTGGCAGACCATGGACGCCCCCGGGGGCGGCGACGCCCTCGGCGCC
>NZ_JBGSQX010000034.1:0-3664 GCF_041737845.1 Desulfococcus sp. | reverse complement strand
CCGGCAGTGGGCCGCCCGGGCGTCCTTGAACCGCACCGCGACGGCCGCGCCGGCCAGGGCGAAATCCCAGGCCCGGCGGGCGCGAACCTTGCGGTAGAGGCTTTTCAGGCCCTCCAGGGGCGGGGGCAGAATGATCTCCGTCAGGATTTCCTCCGGCCCGAGAACGGTCTCCTTTGTATAATCCTCCGCGGGGGAAACGTGAAACGCCGCCACCGGGACGCTCCGGCTTCCGCGGGGGCCGGTGATGACGGCTGTCGCCTCCAGGGCCGCGAGGGCCGGTGCCGTATCCGAGGGGTGGACGATATAGCAGTTCTCGCCGCCCAGGATGCAGTGAAGGGCGTTTTCGCCGTCAACGGCGTAGCACAGATCTCCCCCCTTCCTCAGGCAGGCGAAATCCCCCCGGTAATACCAGCAGCGGGGCTTCTGGCAGAGGTTCCCGCCCAGGGTCCCCTGGTGACGAAGCTGGGGGCTTGCCACCGCACCCGCGGCCATGGCAAGGGCCGTGTATCCCGACTGAACGGCCGGATCCCGCAAGACCGCGTCGAGGGTCGTGAGTGCCCCGATGGCGAGGCCGCCGTCGGCCGTCCGGCGAATGCCTTCGAGCTCCCGGATCCGGGAGATGCTCACGACGGTGGACGCCTCGAAGACCCGGTCCCGGATGCACCCGATGAGGTCGGTACCCCCGGCGTGGAGGTAGGCCCCCTTTTTGGACAGGGCCTCGATCGCCTCGCCCAGGGAGTTGGCCCGGAGATAGGAAAAGCTGGGCATCATGGGTCAGGCCTCCTTTCGCGTTGCCGCCAGAAGACGGCAGAGCCGGATCGGGTTCATGGGCGTCTCGGTGACGCGCAAGCCCGTGGCGTTGAATATGGCATTGGCGACCGCCGCGGCGGTGGGGATGGTGACCGGCTCGCCCAGGCCCTTGGCCCCGGTGGTGTTGGCCTCGTCGTCGGGAATCTCGACGGGGAGCGAGACCATGTCGACAGGCACGTCCATGGCGGTCGGGATCTTGTAGTCGTGCCAGTTGGCGTTGACCATCTTGCCGGTCTGGTTTCCGTCCAGAATCCGGGCCTCGGTCATGGCCAGGCCGATCCCCATGGTGATCCCTCCGAAGACCTGGTTGTCGTAAGTGAGGCGGCTCATGACCCGGCCGCTGTCGTGGGCTCCGAGAAACCGGAGGAGCTGGACCTCGCCGGTCCGGGTGTTCACCTCCACCTCGCAGAACTGGGCCGCAAAGGGATTGATGACCCGGTTGGGCGGATTGGGGTCGCGGGTGCCCACGCCGACGACCACCCCGGCCATCCGGAGGCCGGGAATCCTGTCGATGGCGATCTGTTTGGAGGGGTCGCTCCGGCTCACGATGACGCCCGGGGTGTAGCGCAGGTCGGCGGCGTCCACCTGGAGGCCCCGTGCGGCCATTTCCAGGAGCTGCTGCTTGATGTTGACGGCCGCGGCCCGGACGGCCGGGGACTCGGTGGGGACGGTCTTGCTCCCGCCGCTCGGCGTCGCGAACTGGGTGGTGCCGGTATCGGCATGCTCGATCTGGATGACGTCGGGCGTAACCCCCAGCTCTTCGGCCACCACCAGGGCCATCACCGTCTTGGTGCCGGTTCCGATATCGCTGGCGCCCATGTTGAGGTTGACGCTCCCGTCGGCATAGAGCTTGAGGATGACGGTCGCAGGCGGTCTGCCGTCGCCCGAGGACCAGAGGGCGGCGGCCATGCCCACCCCCCGCCGGATGTGGCCCTCCTTGCCCGTCCCAGCCGCTGCCTTCAACGCTTCGGGCCACCCGAAGGCCTCGGCCCCCCGCTTCAGGCATTCCGCAAACCCCTGGTTGCCGTAGGGCGGGTTCCCTTTCCGGGCCTGGCTCACGGGCGGAATATTCTTGAGGCGGAGATCCACGGGGTCCATCCGGATGGCATCGGCCAGGGCATCCATCATCTGCTCGAGGGCCCAGGCCCCCTGGGGATGGCCGGGAGCCCGGAAGGCCCGGGCCGGGCCGGCGTTGATGTAGACGTCGGTGGCCGTGGTCCGGACATTGGGGCAGGCGTAGAGGTCGCGGATCAGCCAGTCGACCACGAGGGAACCGCCGAAGGGGTAAGCGCCCCCGGACCCGATGCAGGTGAAGTCAAAGGCGGTGAGGGTGCCGTCCTTCCTGACGCCGGCCTTGAGGGTCATGGTGTTGGCCGGTCGGTTGCCCACTGCCAGGAAGGTCTCCTCCCGGCTCAGGAAGATTCGGACGGGCCTGCCGGCGGCGCGGGCCAGGAGGGTCGCGATGATGGTGTATTTGCCGGGCGTAAGCTTGCTGCCGAACCCGCCGCCCATGTAATGCCCGATGACGCGGACCTTGGACAGGGGCATGCCCAGGACCTCGGCCACGGTTTTCTGGATGGCATAGACCCCCTGGGTCGACTCCCAGAGGGTCAGGCGGTCCCCCTCCCAGTTGGCCACGCACCCGTGGGGCTCCAGTGGGGTGTGGATCTCGCAGGCGGTCCGGGAGGACTGCTCGAGCACCACATCCGCCTCGGCAAAGCCCCGGTCCACGTCTCCCCGGGAATAGGTGTCCGTCTTTCCGACCTGATTGCCGCCGGGATGGACCGGGTGGGATTGCGGGTCCAGGGCGGTCCGCTCGTCGGCCACAAACGGCAGCACCTCATAGGTGACCTCGATGGCCCTCAGGGCGTCCCGGGCCTGGTAGGGGCTCTCGGCGGCCACTGCAGCCACGGTCTCCCCCTCGAACCGGCAGACGGAATCGAAGATCTTCGTCTGGACGGTCGTACCCGACCCGCTGTAGGTCCACAGGAGGTCGGCCCCGGGGGAGCTGCCGTCGATAACCGCTCGGACGCCGGGCATGCGCCTTGCCTTCCCCGTGTCGACCCGCACCACCTTGGCGTGGGGGTGGGGGCAGCGAAGGATGGCGCCGTGGAGCATGTTGGGGAGGGTCACGTCCGAGGGGAAGACGGCCGAGCCGCTCACCCGTTCATAAGCATCGACGCGGGGAAGGGCCTTTCCGACGATGCGGGTCTCCCCCCACGGGGCCGGGCGCTCGCCGGGTTTGGGCGTTTCGGGCACCGGCGGCCCGGAGAGGTCGAAAATTCGCATGCGATCTTCAGCCAAGGTTCACCTCACTTTTCCCGTTTGAGTTTGGCGGCGCTTGACACGGCCGCCGCAATATGGGGATAGGCGCCGCAGCGGCAGAGATTCCCGCTCATGGCCGTCCGGATCTCGTCCGGCTTGGGGGCGGGGCTGCGGCGGAGGAGCCCCTCGGCCGCCATGATCTGGCCGGGCGTGCAGTAGCCGCACTGAAAGGCGTCGTGCGCGGCGAAGGCCTCCTGGACCGGCCCCAGAAGCTCCCCGTCCAGGAGACCTTCGATGGTCGTGATCTCCTTTCCGTCGGCCTCGACCGCCAGCGTCAGGCAGGCGTATCGGGAGACGCCGTCCACCAGGACGGTGCAGGCACCGCATTCGCCCCGCTCGCAGCCGGGCTTTGTCCCGGTGATGCCCAACTTCTCCCGGAGGACGTAAAGCAGCGTCCACCGGGGCTCCACGACCATGTCGCGGCGGACGCCGTTGACCGAGAAACCGATCGCGACGGTGGTTTCGGGCTCGGGCGTCGCCGCGGCGCGGGCGTCGACGGTGGGGATAATGTCGCGTTCCTCGTCGGCGC
>NZ_JBGSQX010000014.1:0-46821 GCF_041737845.1 Desulfococcus sp. | reverse complement strand
AAAAATAGAACTCAGCATAATGTCACCTCCAGATACAGTTTTTCTTTTGTACTGTATCTGCTTGAGGTGAATTTGTCCAGGATTATTAATTAGTTCGATCATTCAGCAATTGACTACCCTAGTGCTACCTTTAAAGGGCTGGTTGAAGGGAGCTAAACGGAAGAGCTTTTTTATTGTTATTTTATGCGGTTAAACAATACCAACAAGTTATGAAATAAGCCTGTAAAGGTCTTAAAATCCCTTGGGGCTTTGTCCCCGTGCGAGTTCGATTCTCGTTCTTGGCACCAAGAAATCAAGGAGTCAGCGCTTTCCGCCGGCTCCTTTTTTTGCAGGGAGCGCAGCGATTGTGCCCAATTCATTCACAGAACCATGAGTTCCCGATCCGAAACGGTGAGCCGTTCAACGCCGCCCTCGGTAACGGCGACCGTATCCTCGATGCGGATTCCGAACTCCCCCTGAAGGTATATTCCCGGCTCAATGGTGAAGACCATTCCGGGCGTAAGGAGTAGGTCGTTGCCCTCCGCCACCGAGGGTGGTTCATGAACCTCCAGGCCAAGGCCGTGGCCGGTGCGGGTGGTAAAAAACGGCCCCATTCCGGCTTCGGATATGATCCCTCGAGCCGTCCGGTCGATGATTGAAACGGCCCGACCCGGCGTTACCGCTTCCAACGCCGCTTCCTGGGCGCGGCGCACGATGGCGTATACCGTCTGATACTTCGGGCCGGGGCGACCCAGACACACCTGCCGGGTGATGTCGGCATAATATCCGCCGGTGCTGACGGCGATATCCAGCAAGACCGGTTCACCCTCCTTGACTGCGGCCGAGCCCGGGAGATGGTGGGGATGGGCGCTGTTGGGGGCCGTCTGGACCAGCACGAAATCAAGGGTCTCGGCGCCGTCTTCCAACAACAGGGCTTTGAGGTTGAGTTCGACCTGTTTTTCGGTGACCCCCGGCCTGAAAACCGTATCCGCCTTTTCCAGCACGCGCTCGATGAGGCGCGCGGTTTTGCGGACTGCTGCGATCTCTTCCGGATCCTTGGTCCGACGCAAAACCGTCATGGCCTCACTGGCCAGCCGCGTCTGAACCCCGCAGATATGCGGTTCAAGCGCCTTCAGGTATCCGAAAGGCAGGGTGTCGTCGAGAGCCATCGTTTGCACTTTTTCCCCGGTCACCCGGTGCAAGGCCTTTTTTATCGCCGCCGGCGGTCCCTGGGCATCGTCCCAGGCGAACACGTCGGCCAGGCCGGTCTTATCGATCAGCTCCTGCTGATCAAAGGCCGGCACCACGGCACAGACGTGGTCCCGCGATACCATGAGGAAGGTCGGCCGCTCAACGGCAATGGGCGCATGGCCCACCAGGTAAATCCAGTTTGCCGAAGGCCAGAGGACGACCAGGTCCACCTCCGTTTGCACCATCACCTGTTGAAGCCGCTGGAGTCTATGGTTTTTTGACAAGTGAACGCTCCTTATTGACAGGCGATTCCGGCTTTCGAAAACGCCCGGGATTCGAACTGGGGTTCCCCGCTTTTGAATGCCATGGCGATGTTGTCGCGATCGGTTGAAATCCGGAATGCGTCGAGGTGTCCTTTTTGAGGACGGCCGGATCCGCCCGTCTTCCCGGCACCAAGGTGCCCAACCCTGCGCTATTCAGACGAAGCGGTGCCGCCCCCAAGTTCCTCGCCCAGTTTCATCAGCAGCAGGACGTAGCCCTTCTGCCCCCTTTCCATGCTCTCTATCCGGAAAAATTCATTCGGTGCATGCAGATTTTCATCCGCGCAACTGAAGCTGAAGCTCACCGTATAGGCCCCCAGCTCCTTGAGAAACAGCGCGCAGGCGGCAATGGAGCCTCCCTCCCGGGTGAGGTAGGGGGGAGTGCCGTAAAGGGTTTCCAGCACATTGGCGGCGGCCCGAATGCCCGCATGGTCGGCGGGCATGAGATAGGGGACGGCACTGCCCGGAATTTCGCGGATCTCCACCCGCACGCCCGGCAATGGGATCCTTTTCACGTGACGCCTGACCGCGGCGATGATTCGCTCCGGGCGTTGATCGGCCACCAGGCGGCAGGAAATCTTGGCTTGGGCGCAGGCCGGAATGATGCTTTTCATCCCCTCCCCCTGGAATCCGCCTCCCATTCCGCAGATCTCCAGGGTGGGCCGGGCGCCGATCCGTTCCAGGGGGGCATACTCCGGCGGTCCAAACAGCTCAGGCACCTGGAGGCGGTCTGCCAGGCGATCGGCCTCAAAGGGGAGCTCGGCCAGGTGAATCCGGTCTTCGGCGGAGAGATCCAGGACGTCGTCATAAAAACCCTCCACCAGGATCCGGCCCTGGGCGTCATGAAACGACGCCAGAATGCGGGACAGGGCCTGGTTGGGATTGTGCAGCACACCGCCGTAGAGGCCGGAGTGCTGGTCTGCGGCCGGGCCCCGCACATCGATCTGAAACGCGGCAATGCCGCGAAAGCCGAGATCGATTTTGGGCTGGTCCGGTGACCACTGCAACCCATCGGCACTGACCACCAGATCGCAGGCCAGAAGATCCCGTTGCCGGGCCAGAAATTCCGGCAGTTGCGGGCTGCCGATCTCTTCCTGGCCTTCGAACAGGAATTTGACGTTCACCGGCAGGCCGCCTCCTGCCAGCAGGGCCTCCACCGCGGCGACCGGAGAAAGCATGTTCCCCTTGTCGTCACTGGCACCGCGGGCATAGATGTGTCCGGCCCTGATCACCGGATCAAAAGGCGGGCTCTCCCACTGCGCCAGGGGGTCCACCGGCTGGATGTCAAAGTGGCCATAAATCAAGACCGTCGGTTTATCCGGGGCCAGGAGCCAGTCTCCGTAGACCACCGGGTGACCGCCCGTGGCCAGGACCTGGACGTGATGGAGCCCCGCCTTCTGCAACCGATGGAAGACCCAGCTTGCTGCGCGGGCCACATCCCCGGCGTGGGCCGAAAGGGCTGAAATACTGGGGATCCGCAAAAATTCCACCAGCTCGGCTAAAAACCGCTCGCGATGGGTCTGCAGATACGCTTCCCACTCCGGTTTGACTGTCATCTCGGAATCGTCTCCTTTGTTCAGTGGACAGGACGTTCACCGGAACGGATGCTATCACGCCGACCCGGTCCAAGCCATCGAAGCCGGCGACCGGTCATCGAACCAGTTCTTTTTCCGCGGCTTTCAGAATCCGGCAGAATTCCTTTTCGACATCCGTCGGCAGCGGCGTGTCCTCATGGGCCGACATCAGCGCCTTGGCTCTTTCCCGGGCCCTTGCCGTCATATCCCTGCTTCCTTCCTGTTCCCACTCCTTGACGAGTCCGTAAAACCCCACTTGGGGCCTGAAGAGTTCCCCGGTGCGCAGGTGCTTGAGGGTATGCGGCTGCAGGAAATAATCCTTGCCGTTCATCGCCTGGGCGATCCCATCCACGGCCAGGTGATCGTCATCCACCACCACCCCCTGGGCCGCCCGAAGGTGCATCGCGAAAATTTCGTCGTCGATAACCAGGTCCTCAAAGGAAGACAGATAGCCGCTTGCAAAACTGCCGAATCCCGAGATGATATTGGCCCCGGCCAGCATCGGCAGCAACCCGTTGACGGCCATCTCGGCGCCGTACTGGGCGTCGTGGGTGCAGGCCGTGGAGGAGTAGCCGTAAACATCCGACGGCAGCCCGTAATAGCGGGCCAGCTGGACGGAACAGGCCCCGATCAAGCCCACTTCAGGCACGCCCCAGACCGAATGGGCGGTGCGCATGTTGGCCACCGCCAGACGGGCGCCGTAAATCACCGGGGTGGCCGGGTTGATCTGGCGGCTGATCACGGCATAGGCCAGGATGCAGGCGTTCATCTGGGTCAGGCCGCCTGCGATGGTCATGGGTGCGGTGAATCCCAGAATGGGCGCCACCAGGGCCAGGGTTGGGATGCCTTCACGGATGAAGGCTTTCATGACATCGACGATCTCCCGGGGAAAATAAAGGGGGGACTCCGGTGAAATCCCCACGTTCATCAGGGGGTAGCGATCCAGTTCGTCAACGGCGCCGCTCATCGCCCGATAGAGCTCCACAATATAGCGCGCCTGAGCCGCGCTGGAGACGGCCGTTCCGGAGGTCGGTTTCAGGTTGTGGCGGAACAGGCAGGCCGCCTGGAGGATTTCGGTGATCGCCGAAGGCACCTCCTGGGGCATGACCACCGCACCCGGCATGCTCAGATGTTCCAGATGGTTCATCATGCGCAGCATGTCTACGAGATCCGCCTGGGTGGCGTCTCGTTTATGTCCGTTTTCGAGGTCGTAGAGGAAAGGAATCGAACCGCCCGTATGGGTTTCCACCTGCCCTTCCCGGATGTGGAGCCGCTTGCCCGAACGGCTGCCGAAGATCACCTCCGCAGGCAGGCCGGCGACGGCCGCATCGATGATTTCAGGGGTAAACTGAACCCTGCTGTTCTCATGGCGGCATCCCTGGTCGAGGAGCTGTTGCCGGATCTCCTCATCCTCGAGCCTCACGCCCACTTGAGTCAGCACCTGCCGGCTGGCGCTGTCGATCTTGAGAATCTCTTCCCGGCTCAGATACTGAAGCCAATTTCTTTTCAAACTTGCCAACTGGGTCCTCCGTCTGGGTGGTCATGGGTGTTGCTTCGGCGAAGGTAAGGCCGAAATCATTGTCTTAAGGCCTGTCTGCGCGGTGACGTCCATCAACCGAATCGCGTCAATCCGCCCGGTGACAGTACATTTCATGCTCGGGCCCCACCTGGGTCCGGCTCGGGAACCGGCTCCGACACCCTTCCCCGGCCATGGGGCATCGGGTATGGAACTCGCAGCCGCCGGGCCGGTGGATCAGGCTGGGAATCTCTCCCTGCAGCCGAACCCGCTTTCTGGGCGCATCGGGGTCGGGTTCGGGGGTGGCGGACAGCAGGGCATGGGTATAGGGGTGCCGCGGGTGGGCAAAAATTTCGTCCGTCGGTCCGGTTTCCACGAAACGCCCCAGGTACATGATGGCGATGTGGTCGCTCATGTGGCGCGCAACGGCCAGATTGTGAGTGATGATCAGAAAACTGATCCCCAGCTCGCGCTGCAGGCGGGTCAGCAGGTTTAGCACTTCCCCCTGAACGGAGACATCCAGACCGGCCGTGGGTTCATCGGCGATGATCAGTTTGGGATTGAGCGCCAGGGCCCGCGCCATCCCCACCCGGCGGGCCTGGCCGCCGCTGAGCTGATACGGGTAATAGGCCCCGAACTGGGGCGGAAGCCCCACCAGGTCCAGCAGCCGTTCGGCTTCACGGCCGAGATCGACCCCTTTGACGCCGTGAATCAAAAAAGGTTCGGTCACCAGGGTGCGGACCGTGCAGCGGGGGCTCAGACAGCCCACCGGATCCTGAAACATCATGGCGATATTGCGCCTCAGCGGTTTGAAGGCCGCATTGCCCAGGCCGCGGAGCTCCCGGCCCTCGAATAGAATACTGCCGTCACACGGCGTCTCCAGGCCGATCACCGCCCGGGCGAGGGTGGTCTTGCCGGCGCCGCTTTCGCCCACCAGGGCAAACGTCCGACCCCGATCGAGGGTCAACGAGGGCCCGCATACCGCTTCGATGTAAGGATCCGGATCGCGATCCAGAAACGCCCGGAAACGGCCTTTGCAGCGAAACCGGATGCGCAGGTTGTTGATCTCGAGCAGCGGGCTCACGGTGCGCCCCCCTTCCGGCTCAGGTGGCAGCGGACGAAGTGGCCCGCTTCGATCTCCCGGCGCGGCGGAACGGTCAACGGGCAGCCGTTCTGCTTGATCGGACATCGATCGGTGAAGATGCACTGGTCGCTCAGTTGAACCAGATCGGGAATCTCGCCCGGAATGGTGGGCAGGGTGAGGGTCTTCTCCCGGATACGGGCCGGATCACATTCGAGCAATGCCCGGGTGTAGGGATGGGCCGGCCGGTGGAAGATGTCCCGCACGTCACCGGACTCCACGGTTTCACCGGCATACATCACCACCACCTCGTCACAGAATTCCGCCACCAGTCCAAGATGATGGGACACGAAAAGAATCGAGCAGCCGATGTCACCATGGAGATCGCGCAAACGGTCGATGATCTCGATTTCCAGGGTGGCGTCCAGGGCCGTGGTGGGTTCGTCGGCGATCAGGAAGTCCGGCCGGGCCATCAGGGCCATGGCAATGGCGACCCTCTGGCGCATGCCGCCGGAGAATTGATGGGGATAATGGTCCAGCCGTTTGACTGCGTCCGGAATCCCCACCCGGGTCAACATGCGGGCGGCACGATCCCGTTTGTCCGCCTTGCCGAGGGAGTCGCGATATTGGATGTCGATCATCTGGCGGCCGATGGACAATACCGGGTTCAAAGAGGTCATGGGGTCCTGAAAGACCACCGAAATCCGGTCGCCGCGGATCCTGCGCAGCTCATCGGGAGTCATTTTCAGGATATCGCGGCCCTTGAACTCGATCGCACCCGACTCCACCCGGGCATTTTCGGCCAGCAGGTTGAGGATGGCATTGATCACGGTGGATTTGCCGCAGCCGCTTTCGCCCACCAGTCCGACGATCCGTTTTTGGGGGATGTCCAGCCAGATATGGCGCAGCGCCTTCAACCGCCCGCGGGTGGTCAGGAAGCTCAGGGTGAGGTCCTTGATCTGAAGGATGGGTCGGTTATCCCGATCCGCAGCGACGGGGGTCGGCATCCTCACACCTCCCGCCGCAATTTGGGGTCGAACACGTCCCGCAGGGTCTCCCCCAAGAAGGTGAACCCCAGGGTGGTCAATATCAGGGGCGCACCGCCGGCGATCACCAGCCAGGGGGTATTGCGGATGAAGGCATAGCCGTCATTGAGGATCGTACCCCAGCTGGCAGTGGGCGGACGCACCCCCAACCCCAGAAAACTGAGGCCCGCCTCGATGGTCACCACCACCGGGATGTCCATGCTGGCGATGATCAGCAGCGGTCCGATCACGTTGGGCAGCATGTGCCGGCCCAACACCCGCAGGGTGCCGGCGCCCATGGCCCGTTCGGCCGTGATGAAGTCGTTGTTGCGAAGGGACTGGGTCTGGCTGCGCACGATCCGCCCGTAAACCGGAATGGAGGTGACAATGACCACCAGGATGACGGTGTTGAGGCTGGGCCCCATGAGGGTGACCACGGCCAGGGCGAACATGATCGTGGGAAAGGAACGGACCGTGTCAAAAAGGATGATCAGCACCGCGTCGAGCCAGCGCGGCCCATACCCGGCCAGCATCCCCAATAACAGCCCGATGCTGCCGGCGACGGCGATCGAAATCATGGCCACCTGCAGGGCGATCCGGCTTCCCATGATCACCCGGGAAAGGACGTCCCGCCCCAGCTGATCGGTACCGAGCAGGTGCTCGCTGGAAGGGGCCTTGAGCCGGTTGCGCACGTTGATTTTGTCAGGGTCGTGGGGAACGAGGTATGGAGCCAGGAGGGCGCTGCCCACGATGAGCACCACCAGGACGACCCCGATCATGGCCAGATGATCCCGCCGGATGTGCCGGAACAACGTGCGCCAGGAGGATGGTTTGGGAGCGACCGGGCCGGCGGCGGCGGGCATTAGAGGTTCTCCCGGATGCGCGGGTCGAGCATTGCCGCGATCAGATCGGACAGGGTGGTGCACAGCACGAAGATGATGGTGGTCATGATCACGCTGCCCATGACCAGCGGGTAATTGCGGGTAATGACGGCGTCGAAGATCAGCTTCCCCACCCCGGGACGGGCGAACACGATCTCGGCGAACACCGCCCCGGAGAGCATGTTGCCGATGCCGACCCCCAGGAGGGCCACCGTCGGCAAGATCGCCAGGCGCAGGGCATAGTGGAGGGTAATGGTCCGTTCCGGCAGGCCGAAGGCCCGTGCCGTGCGGATGTGATTTTCCCCCAGCACCTCCAGCATGCTGGCCCGGACCAGGCGGGCCAGATACCCGACCCAGCCAAGGCCCACCGCCAGCGAGGGCAGAATCAGGTGCCGCAATTGGTCGAGGATATCCCCATCCCGTCCGGCCCCGGTGGCGGGAAGCCATTTCAGGGCCACGGCGAATATCAGCAGCGAGTACAGGGCCACCACAAAAGAGGGAATGGTGATGGTGCCGACTGAAAACACCCCGGTCAGCTTGTCGATCAGGGTATTTCGCCGGATGGCCGAATAGCAGCCCAGGGGGATGCCGACTGCGGCCGACCAGCCGATGGCCATGAAGATCAGACTGGCGGTAAACGGCAGCTGACCGAAAAAGATCTCCGACACCGGGAGCTCGGAGAAGACATCGGTGCCCAGATCCCCCTGCAGGACGTTAAGAAAAAAAACCCCCAGCTGCACCACAAAAGGCTTGTCCAGGCCCAGCTTATCTGCCAGATCGTCCCGCATTTCCGGGGTGGCCCGCGGCCCCAGGACGATGCTGAGGGGATCGCCCGGGACCGCGTGAATCATGCCGTAGAGCAGGGAGACGGCGATCACGACGATAAGCGCCGCCAGCCCCAGCCGTTTTACAAAGTAATAGAGCATCCGCCTCAGGCTTTCCTGAAGTACTGCACCAGGGGAACCCCTTCCGGCGTCATGGCCGGAACGATGGTGTTGCGGTAAATGTTGGGCGTCGTCTCATGGGTGATAAAGCGGTAGCAGCCCGACGCCTCCATCAGGTCCTGCATCCGTTTGTACATCACGTCGCGCTTGGCATCGTCGGTCTCCACCGCAGCCGCGGCGTGCAGCTGGTCGAATTCGTCGCTGCTGAATCGCTCCCAGTTCCACACCCCGACCTGCTCTTTTGTGTGCCACATGGTGTACCAGTAAGGATCGGGCTGGCTCGAAAAACGGTTGGTGATGAGCTGGATATCCTTGACCTTCTCCTTCATCTCCTTTTCGGAGCCCAGGACCCAGAACTGGCCGGACTCATGCACGTTCACCTTTACCCGGATGCCGGCCTCGGCCAGGTTGGATTGAATGACCTGGGCCTGGGTGACGATCTCGCTCTTGTTCAGGCAGTCCAGGGTAAGATCGATGCCGTCGGGATGGCCGGCTTCGGCCAGCAGCTTCCTGGCGCCGGCGGGGTCGGCCTTGGGAGGGATGAGGGCTTTGTCGCGATGGCCGGTCAATCCGGGCGGGATGATGCCGGTGGCGGGTTCGGCCTGGCCGAAGTAAGCGGCCTCGAGAATGCTGGGGATGTCGACGGCCATCTGAACGGCTTTGCGCACGCGCGGATCCTTCAGCCGGGGGTTGTCGGCGTTGATCCCGAGCCATGCGTAATAGAGGGACGGCTTGACGACCACTGTGCTGCCCTTGGGCGGCTTGGCCTGGAAATTTTCCAGTGAAGAAATACTGATGCGGGTAAAATCGATATCCCCCGCCTCGAATGCGATCTCGGCCGTCTTCTCATCGTCGATGGCAAAAAATTGGATCTCTTTGAAGACGGGCGGCGGTCCGCTCCAGACCGGATTCGGCACCAGGATGGTCACCTGTTTGGGCTTCCACGCCTTCAGGATATAGGGACCCGAGCAGGCCGGCGGCTGGGTGGTGAATGTGCCGCCCACGGATTCCATCGCCTTTTTGCACATAATAATGCCGGAGTTGCCGGTCAGGGAAGTCATCCAGATGGGGGCGAAGGGTTTTTTCATGACGATCACGCCGGTGTACTTGTCCTTTTCCTCTACCGCTTCCAGCAGCTTCCAGTCATCGGCATAGGGAGACTTGTTGTCCGGATTGGCAATACGCTCAAAGGAGTAGCGCACGTCCTCGACCGTCATCTCGCCGAAGCCGTTGCTCCACATGATGCCCGGTTTCAGTTTGAACTCGATGTGGGTGGGATCGAGCTGTTTCATGTATTCGGCGGCCATCGGCTGCCAATCCCATTTGTCGCCGGGCTTGAAGTCGATCAGCTTGTTCTGGAGGCAGCCGTTGATCACATATTCATTGCGCGATTTCATGAAGGCCGGATCGAGGGTGAGAACGTCCGAATAGTTGCGGATCCGCAGGATGTCGCCCTCTGCGGCCGCCGATGTGCCGGGAAAAGGCAGCGACCCCATCATCATCAAAGCGGCGGAGGCGGCTGAAATTTCGACAAACTGGCGTCGCGTGATGGACAGATTCTTACCGTTTTTCTCGTTGTCTGGCATAAATTCCTCCTGTATGAGTTTCTGGGGTTTTTGGGACGGCACCGTCCGGCACCCAGAGCAGCGCCTTCGCTTTGGAGCCGTCAGGCAGACAGGTATGCTGGACCTGGAACAGCAGGGGCCACCCGGTTTGGGCCGATTGAACCGCAGCGGATCGGGAATGAGTGCGAGTTCCCGACCGACGCGCAACGCTGCCGGTGGTTCAACTTTCCACCGCCCTGGAGCATGGCGGCAATGGCCCGTATGGTGGATGGGGAAAAAATTGGATGTTGATCAAAAAGGTAAATACGTATATACGTCTAATAGGATGGATTCATTTGGTTTGTCAATCATTTTTTGCTGGGGATCCGTGGTCCCGGGGTGGGAAACAGGATCGAACAAACGCCGCCTTGGGAGGAGGAGGTTTTCAGTCGTTTGGAAAACCCGAGGCGGTCGGGGTTGAATCACCCCATCGAAAAACCGACCGAAGCCTTGAGGCTGAATCGCTATAATTTTTGATAACAGGGATGGATGATGCGCATCTACGAAAACCAGCGACCCCCTAAATACATCCAGATCTACGAATGGGTGCGGGGTATGATCCGGGAGGGCCGTCTGAAGGTGGGCGACCGAATCCCCACCGAGCCCGATCTGGCCAAACAGTTCGATTCGAGTCGGATGACGGTACGCAAGGCCATCGATCCGCTGGTGCTGGAAGGGATGGTGGAGAGACGCCAGGGACAAGGCACCTTTGTCGTCTCCAATGACATCGTCAAGCTGACCTATGACGTCAGCAAGCCGATCCGCTTCAGCCACGAAATGAAGCAGGTCGGTTTGTCGCACCATCATGAGGTGATAGCGGCCAAGGTCATCAACGCCGACAAGCGGCTTCAGCAGTACCTCAACCTGTCCGAGGGCGCCCGGGTCATCCTGATCAAGATGGTGCTCTACGCCGATGGCAAGCCGATGATCATCGAAAGAAACTACTTCTCTCATGAAGACTACCACGAGATGCTGAAAATGAATCTATCGGTGCCGCCGCTGCAGCTCCTGACCGATGAATTCGGAATCGAGGTTAAAAAAGTCAAACAATATATCAGCGCCGTCTGTGCCGGTAAAAGTGAAATGAAACTATTCGGCGTGGACTATCCATTGCCCTGTATCTTCCTCGAGTGGATTTCCTGTGATGAAAAGAGCCTGCCCCTCAGTGTTTCTCTCTGCCATTATCGAGGGGATTCATTCAAGTTTAAAATACCTGCCAGTGAACTCGTTAAACCGGATACGATATAGCCCCCATCGTCGCACTACCCATGCGCCTCGGTGGTAATAATTGATTCACCCCATTGATGATAGGTTGCTGTCGCTAACTCCACCCTATCCGCTTGTTTTGACAAGCTCAATGGGGTTTTTTGTTTTTTTGGCGGTGGATTGGGGGTGGGGCGTCAGCCTCCCGGCTTCATATTCTCGGGCATTTTTACCGCAACGACCTCGCCCCTGGCGCAGACCTTGCCGCCCGCCGACAGGGTCGATTCGACGACGATCTTTTTCCCCTTGATCTCCTTCACCCTGCCGCGGATTTCCAGGGGGCCGTCGATGGGCGTCGGCGCGAGATAGTTCACGTGAAGGGCTGCGGTAACGAACCGCAGCGGCGGATCGGTGTCCATCCCGCGTCCCTCGGCCCGATAGGCGGCGGCGGCGGCCGTTCCGGTGGAATGGCAGTCGATCAGCGACGCGATCAGCCCGCCGTAGACGAATCCGGGAATGGCGGTGTGATAGGGCTTGGGGGTATAGACGGCGACGGTCTCTTCCCCGTCCCAGCGGCTTTTGATCTGGTGCCCGTGTTCGTTCAGCCGGCCGCATCCATAGCAGTGGCTCACGTCGTCGGGGTAACAATCCTGAAATGCACGTTCGATCATCGGTTTCTCCTTTCGAAATTTCATGCTACCAGGCGGTATCACGCCGTAATCATATAAGATCCGCCATCTCGGGAATCGGGTTGAGCGGCGGGTTCCCCCCAAGCACAGCTATGATGAATGAAAGTAAAACAGAGCTCGTCATTTCATTGCCGGCAAAGGGCATGAAGCTTTTTCCACCAATTCGATCAACACATTTCCCGTGTCTTTTGGATGTAGAAAGAGGGTCTTTTCAAAACAGGGAGTCCATTTGGGTTCATCTGAAATCAGACGGACCTTTTTCGCCTGCATTTCCTTGACCACAGCATCGAGGTCTTCGACTTCATAACAAATGTGGTGGATCCCGCCGCCTTTTTGGAGGAAACGCCCCAATCCGTCTTCCGGGTTGGTAGGCTGCACCAGTTCAATGTAGGTATTTTTTACTGGTAAAAACGCAACCTTGGCTGAAAAAGCTTCGACATCGTAAACTTGAATAACTTCCATGCCCAGAACTGTTTCGTACGGTTTTTTTGCGGTATCGATATCTTCGACGACAATCCCGATGTGGTGGACTTTCGAATCCTGCCAATTCATTTGCGTGTATCCTTTTCCGGTAATTTCCTTCTGCCTGGATATGGCGAACTTTTTTTCCAGCAGGAGGATATGGTCTGTTATTTGGTTTGTTAAACCGTTTGCCATTTGAAATAATTCCTATAATCCTTTGAACAATCCGAATTCGTCAATAAATTGAAGCTCGGAGTCTTCCCCATTCCACCAGAGCCTTCGCCGCGGCGATCCACAGGTGTGCCGATTCGAACACCGGTACACCGACATTTTCGATGGCCTGGGAGAGTCTTCGGGTATAGGGTCCGCCGGCAGCACCGCAAAGAATCGGTTTGCCGGATTTGCGGTTCATGCCGGCAACCGCTTCCACGATGCCTTCGTCCAAGGGTGTATCCTGGAACACAAACCAGTTCATGATGATATCCACATTGGGATCATTCAGCAGGCACTCCATTGCGAACAGGTAATCTGCGGATGTAGCCGATCCGGTAACATCCACCGGATTTTTGCTGATGTAAAATGGGGGATATTGCGCCTTCATCTTTTCGACGGTTTCATTGAGAAGCGGTGCGATTTCGAGTTCGTAGCGGCCAAACAAGTCAATGGCATTGACCATGGGGCCGGCCCCGTTGCTGATCATCGATATGCCCGGACCGGCGGCATGGGGCTGCATGGCGAGGGCCTTGGTAACTGCCAACAATTCCTCGAAGGAATCAACAGACAGGATCCCTGCCTGTTTGAATGCCCCACGGTAAATACCATAGGTTCCTCCGTAAACCCCGGTGTGTGACTGGGCCGCCTTGGCCGACCGTTTGGTCCGGCCGGACTTGTAAACCACTATCGGCTTTTTGTAGGTCGATATCGCCTCTCGACATGTTTCAATAAACTTCCGTCCGTCCCCCAAGCCTTCCACATAAGCTGCCAGCACCTTGGTATCGGCATCCCGGGCCAGGTATGCAATCATATCCGCTTCATCCACATCCACCCGGTTACCGTACGAAATCATACGGGTGATCCCGATATGTTCGAATGCTTCCAGAAAACTGCAGCCGTATGTACCGCTCTGGGTGATAAAGGCGGTATGTCCCTTTCGGGGCCGCACCATGCGCTCATGCGTCTGGAAAAAGGCATCGAAACGGTTGCCTGCATTGAAGCAGCCGATACAGTTCGGACCGATCAACCGGATGCCGTATTTTCTCGCCCGGTACTGGATATCCTTTTCCAGCTCGGCCTGTTCACCTCCCAGCTCCTTGCCCCCGCCGGAGATGATCAGCGCGGCCTGTATCCCCAGACCGTGACATTGGTCCAGAATCTCGGGGACCAAGGCCAGTCCCACCACCACGACTGCCAAATCCACGACTTCGGGAATTTCTGCAAGGCTTTCGTAGCTCTCCAGCCCAAAAATTTTTTTTCGCCCCCGGGTGATCGGGTATATCTTGCCATCAAATTGATGATTAATCAGACTGTCGGCAACCACATAACCAATCTTGTCCGGGGTGGTGGAAGCACCGATCAGTGCGACGGTGCGCGGTTCGAAAAATTTATCAAGATGACTGGTATTGGCCGTGGGAGCGCTCAGGCACTCCCCGGCCGGTTCCTGGGTGAGGATGATTTTAGCATCCACCGCCACCGATTGTTTCTCGGTGACGGCAACGGGATTAAAATCAACCGATTCATACAATCCCGCTGCATCCATCCCCAGCCGACTCACGGCCAGCAGGGTTTGGACAAACGCCGCCTCATTCAGGGGCGGGGATCCTCGGAAACCCCGCATCAACACTTTTCCCCTGATTTCCTCGATCATCCCTTCAACGTCTTCGCGCGTTACCGGCAGCATCCTGAAGGTTACATCATCTAAGAGATGAATCATGGTGCCGCCGGTCCCCAACATGATCACCGGCCCGAAACTCGGATCGTTTTGGAGTCCAACGATGAACTCGGCTCCCGCCGGGATCATTTTTTCAACCAGATAACCGTCAAATTCCTCTCCGCGGTTTAAAAATCCTTTTTCCATGGCACCGCAAGCCTCGGATAATGTGCGCTCATCACCGATATTCAAACGCACGGCCTGCCGTTCGGTCTTATGCAGCAGAAAAGGTGAAACCGCCTTCAGCGCTACTGGAAAACCGAGCTGCGCCGCCGCCGCAGATGCCTCGGCAGCGGTGGAGACGAATTTTCCCTCAGGAACCTCTATGTTGTAAATGCTAAGCAGTTGTTTGCAAATATGCTCGGGGATAGTAGTCGCTTTGCGAGCAATGCAGGTTCGGCATAAAGACCTCAGTTCCTCTTTTTCCATTTTCGCCTCCTTTCAAGTATGTTTGCGCGGCCGAAGATTCGCTTCAAACAAAGGCATCGGCGCACGGACCGGTCGTTGAGGTTAATCTTTTCTGCCGAATTTCTTTTCGCAGATATCCCTACAACGACATTTAAAAAATATAACCAATGTCGTTGCAGGGATAATGTTCTCACGGGTAATCAGTGCCGCTAAAAAAACCGAACCCCGAGCCCTGCGCGATTCACCCGATAACCATGATTACCTCCCCGTCGGCCACGGCGGCGCCTTTGGCCACCCTGACCTCCATCACCTTGCCGTCCACAGGGCTGTTGATGTTGTTCTCCATCTTCATGGCCTCGATAATGGCCACCGTCTGGCCGGCGGCCACCATATCGCCTACCACAGCCTTAAGTTCAACGATGAGACCAGAAATGGGAGCTTTCACCGCACCCTTTCCAGATACGGCTACCGACGGACTTCTGGTTGTAACCGGAGAAGGAGGGCTCGGCCGCAACGCTGCCTTTGTGGTGGAGAAGGCTGCCGCGGATCCAGTGCTCGCAAGCGTTGCCGGTTGTGTTGCGGGGGAGGCAGGCCCTGTCATGTTCTCTATATTAACCTGGAAAACCGCGTCATTTACAGTCACCGGAACACATCCGTTTTCTATGACCCCGATCGCTACAGCATATTTTTTGTTTTGGATTTCCAATTGATAATGCATCGCTTCCTCGCTTTTTTCTTAGTGATTATCAAAAAATAAAAATGCTTATTTTTTTCCGGAGACCTGTAGGAGCGAAAAAATTTTTCGTTCCTACAAACGGGCAGATTATTTTTTGGAAGTTTTTTAGTTTATGGTTATTTTTTTGATTTTTAACCTCATCGCCGCGTATTCGAAGGATTCGCTCCCATAGCCATCTGTCGTCCGTGCTGGATCCAGCCTGTGGATTCGGATGTTCCAAGTTCCAGACGCTCCGGTGCCCGCAATCGGGAGAGGTGAATGTGCAGGGCCACCGCAGCGGCGGAAACGCTCTCAGTGTCGATCGCTTGCTCCCCGTCATCATTCCCTATGGCCTGCGGAATTGACACATCCTCCAAGGGCTCGGATTCCGATCGCATGCCCTTTTGCGAATTGTTGATATCCATTTTTTGGAAAATCCGACCGGAAAGTTCCATGCAAATTTGCAGGATTCCCAGTACCAGAAAAATTCCGAAAAACCGGATAAACAGCGTGCCAAGTGCATAGGCCCAGAAAGAATCCCGTGGTCCTCCCACAAAAAAGATCCGACCATTGACCGTTCCGTCCGAATCGTAAGGACCGCCGTCTATGACCTTGATGACCAGATCCTGAACCCGGTCCGGAAGAGAGATGTTTTCACATTCCGAAACCATCCAAGGGCTTGAAAGTTTTTCATTGAACACATAGAACTGCGTGGAACTGGTAAAGAAATCCGATGAAAGTGTAACCATTGCCTCGGCTCCCGGACTGACATCCCCGATCTCAATGGTGAACAGCGCTGATTTGAAATTTTTCACATCCACCTCAGGGCGTTCGGCTATCTCCCATTCCAAGCCCCTGACTTCAACAAGTTTGCCGCCTGAGACCGTGAAATGTACCTGCACACTGGTACTTTTGGCACGGGGGATATATTTGGCTGTAACTCGGTCCCCTTCCCGGCTGAATTCTGGCTTGGGTTTTTCAATGTCCTCACCGAAAGCGGCATGGCCTGTTCGAATCGTCCCCGGACAAAGGAGTAAACCCAACAGGGATCCCATTATCCATGCTGCGGAAAAAATCCTTTTGTATTTTGCTGTCATGGTTCCCTCCTATTGAAACATGGCAATGAACATTCCTGCGGCTGCCGCTGAACCGATCACCCCTGCCAAGTTGGGGCTCATGGCATGCATGATGAGCCAGTTGTCCGGATCGGCTTTCAGTCCCTCAGAATGTGCCACCCGTGCAGCCATGGGTACGGCAGACACCCCTGCCGAACCGATGAGGGGATTTATCTTATCTTTCAGGAAGATATTCATAATATGCACCGTCAGAATACCGCCGAAGGTACAAATTACAAAATCCACCAGACCGAAAGCGAATATCAGCAGGGGTTTCCAGGTGAGAAAGACATCAGCCTGCATGGTCGCGCCCACGGACAACCCCAGGAAGATCGTCACGATATTCATCAGCGCGTTCTGGGCCGTATCCGAAAGCCGTTTTACCACGCCGCATTCCCGCATGAGATTGCCGAACATGAACATGCCCATCAGGGGCGCAACAGCCGGAATCAGCAGCACGATCAGGGCGCATCCAATCAAGGGAAAAAGCAGTTTTTCACGCTGGGATACATACCGGAGCTGACGCATCCGTATCCGTCGCTGCTCCAGTGTGGTCATCATCCGCATAATGGGCGGCTGGATCAGTGGGACCATGGCCATATAGGAATAGGCCGCAAGCGCGTTGGCTCCCAGCAGGTGAGGCGCCAGTTTGGCCGTAAGATAAATGGTGGTCGGTCCGTCCGCACCGCCGATAATACCCACGGATGCGGCCTCTTTCAGGGTGAAACCGAAAAAGAGTACGCCGAGATAGGTGACAAACACGCCCAACTGGGCGCCTGCGCCGATAATCAGGGTCTTGGGATTGGCAATCAGGGGCCCGAAATCCGTCATCGCACCCAGCCCCAGGAAAATCACACAAGGAATGATCTCCCATTCCACACCGTATTTATAGAAAGCCCGGATCAGTTCGGGATTGCCGTGTTCCGTGAACCCCATCAAAGGCGTCAGGGGAAAATTCACGATAAAAATGCCGAAGCCGATGGGAACCAGGAGCAGGGGCTCATATTCTTTGGCAATGGCCAGATAAAGAAAAAGAAGGCCGATCAGAATCATAATCACCTGGTTGACCGCAAGATTGGGGATACCGGTCTGGGTGATAAGGATATTCTGAATCAGTTCTAGCATATGACTCCAGGACATATCCGTCTCTCCTTTCTATAAGGGCATGTTGCCGTGTTTCTTGGGTGGGTTGGTATCCCGTTTGCTTTTCAGCATCTGAAGGGCCCGGATGATTTTGGGCCGGGTATCTGCCGGATCAATTACCTCATCAATATACCCAAGTTCAGCAGCCTTATAGGGATTGGAGAACTTTTCGCGGTATTCTTTTATCAGGCGATTCCGTTCGGCCTCGGGTTCCGCCGCCCCCTTGATCTGGTTTCGGCAGATGATATTCACCGCGCCCTCGGCCCCCATTACAGCAATCTCGGCATTGGGATAAGCAAGATTGATATCCCCTCTCAGATGTTTGGAACTCATGACGATATAAGCGCCGCCGTATGCCTTGCGGGTGATCAGGGTGATCCGCGGCACCGTCGACTCTGCAAAGGCATAAATCAGCTTGGCGCCGTGTTTGATGATACCGCCGTGCTCCTGCAGGGTGCCGGGCAAAAATCCGGGTACGTCTTCATAAATAATGAGGGGGATGTTGAAACAATCGCAGAAACGGACGAAACGAGCGCCTTTGATTGACGCGTTTATGTCCAGCGCACCGGCCATAACCGCCGGTTGATTGGCGACCACACCCACCGTCCGGCCATCCAGGCGGCCGAGGCCGATGACCATGTTTTTCGCCCAATGAGGCTGGATTTCAAAAAAGTAATTATCATCCAGGTTGGAGTGTATGATATCACGAATGTCATATGGTTTGTTGGGATCGATGGGCACCGCCTGGCGCAAGGTTTCATCCTGCCGTTGGGGATCGTCCGCCGAATTCAGACAGGGAGGATCATCCATATTATTCTGAGGCAAAAAAGATAGCAATTCGCGAATCTTCAGCAGGCATTCACGATCATTGGGGGTTGAAAAATGGGCGACGCCGCTTTTGGCATTGTGGGCCATGGCCCCTCCCAGATCCTCCTTGTTGACGTCTTCCCGTGTTACGGATTTGACCACCTCGGGACCGGTGATGAACATATGACTGGTGTTCTCAACCATGAAAATCCAATCCGTGAGGGCTGGAGAGTAAACCGCCCCCCCGGCCGAAGGTCCCATAATGGCAGTGATCTGTGGAATTACTCCCGATGCCATGACGTTGTTTTGGAAGATCTGACCATATCCGGCCAGGCTCATAACACCCTCCTGGATCCGGGCCCCACCGGAATCGTTCAATCCGATAATGGGTGCACCGACCCGCATGGCCATTTCCATTACCTTACAGATCTTTTCAGCATGGGCCAAAGACAGTGAACCCCCAAAGGCAGTGAAATCCTGGGCGTAAACGAAAACCTGCCGTCCATTGATCTCGCCGGAGCCCGTGACCACCCCATCTCCGGGGATCTGTTTGTCCGCCATGCCGAAATCGGTGCAACGGTGGGTTTTAAATCGGTCCAGTTCCGCAAAGGTTCCTTCATCCAATAATATATCGATACGCTCTCGTGCGGTAAGCTTTCCATCCGCGTGCTGCTTTTCTATCCCCTTTTTTCCCCCGCCTTCAGTGGCCCGCTGGTTTTTCTCAGTCAGTTCTGCAATTAGCTCTGCTGTTTCCATTTATCCTCCTCTTATCCTTCCTTGCTTCTGCGGTATCGCTTTCTAATGACGTCGAGCGCTGTTGTCCCCGATTTGAGCGCGCGACGGTTGACTTCGACCTTTTTTCACTGTTTTTCTTATTAGCTACAGGGAACTATATGGCACGTCATGGCCGACGAGCCGCCTCGGGTCATCGCCGTCCATATCGTCCCCGTCCGGGGCAGGGTCATTTTCGCCCGGTATAACCGCTATCTGATCTGCCGAAATGTCATGGCCGACGAGCCGCCTCGGGTCATCACCGGCCATATCGTCCCGGTCCGGGGCAGGGTCGTTTTCGACCGGTATAACCGCTATCTGATCTGCCGAAATGTCATGGCCGACGAGCCGCCTCGGGTCATCACCGGCCATACCGTAAAAGGCAGGCGCAAACATATGACCGTTTATGGTTTGCATTGCTTGGGTCATGCGTACTCCTTCTCCTTAGCTTTTGCTCACTTGAAATGCCCGTGCTGACCGGTCCTACCTCTTTCCTCCGACCGGATATCAAGAGGCCGGGATCTCCTTGTCGATCAGATACTTCTCTCCTGACCCTCCCAGTAAGGTTTGCGCAGGATGCGTTTGAGAACTTTTCCGGTGGCGGTGCGGGGAAAATCATTTACGATATCCACCGAGCGCGGCCGTTTATACCCTGCCAGCTTTTCTTTGCAATGGACCAGGATGTCGTCTGCAGACAAAGCGCCGCTGTTTTTCAAAATCACCAGGGCTTTCACCTCTTCTCCGAAATCGGGATTGGGGATGCCGATCACGGCAACCTCCGAAACATCTGGGATCTGGGTGATCACTTCCTCGATTTCAGCCGGATAGACGTTTTCCCCGCCGCTAATGATCATATCGTGCTTCCGATCGGCCAGAAAATAATAGCCCTCTTCGTCGAAATAGGCCACGTCCCCGGCGGTGGACCATTCCCCGTCGATTGAAGCCTTCGTTTTATCTGGGTCTTTGTAATAGCCGATGAAGGCCGAACGGGCCTTGGCCCAGAGCACCCCCTGTTTGTTCGGTTCGGTGATGATGTTGCCGACTTCATCGACAAGCTTGATCTGAATACCCGGATTGGGTTGCCCGATGCTGCGCACCTTGCGCATTTGATCCTTATGGCGGAGCGTCGTCAGGGCACCGGTTTCAGTGGATCCGTAGCCTTCGCTGAAGCGGATGTTCTTGAAAAAGTCCAGGGCCGCTTCTTTGGTTTTGGTCAACAACGGCGCCGAAGAGCTGCCCAGGGACGTCAGGGAACTCATATCGTATTTTTTCTTGACGTCTTCCGGCAGTTCCAAGATTCGTGTAAGCATGGTCGGTACCATGGAACTGGTGGTCACCTTTTCTTCGTCGATAAGTTTCAATACTTGTTCCGGGTCGAAACGCCCCGAAGGGAAAATAACGTTGGTACCGCCGCACCACAGGGTGATCAGTGTCGACCAGACACTGTTGGAATGGCAGATGGGAATGATGGCCAACATCACGCGTTGGTCCAATTTGATATGGGATTTCCCGGCGGTGCGCACAAAGACGTTTTTCACGATGTCCAAGGTGCCGCGAATGGTGTTCATGGCCCCTTTGGGAAAGCCCGTGGTGCCCGAGGTGTAGCCGAAAAAGAAAATATCGTCCTCGCGCTGCTCCACGTCTTCAGGTTCATGGGTCGGATTGCCGGCCAACAGGTCCTCGTAATTTAAAAAACCGTCCGGTATTTGATCTTTGGGGCCGACGATGAAAATGTTCTCTGGTTTCACCGCCGGGATATTCTCCAGGCGCAGCTTGTCAAACAGTTCTATCCCCACGAACAATGCCTCGGAATCGGAGTTGTTGATAATGTATTCGAGCTCCGCCGGAACCAGGCGGAAGTTGACCGGCACCGAGATCATGGCCGCCCGTGTGAGTCCGTGATAAATCTCCAGAAATTCGACATTGTTGTACATGATAATCGAAAACTTGGTCTGCCGTTTGTACCCTCTTTTGAGGACGGCGTGGGCCAGTCGGTTGGCGCGGTTATTCAGTTCGGCATAGGTAACGCGCCGATCTTCGAAAACCGCCGCCGCCTTGCCCGGAAAACGCCAGGCATTAATTCTTAAGCCGTCTGCCAGGTTCATAATATTCCTCCTGCAAGTTATTGCCGCCGTATCCGGACGTATGATGATGGCCGTGACGGCATTGGAACCCGCTGTTGCGTGGTTCCCTATTTTATGTTGTTGTCCATTCTTTCGTTTGCCCGAAAGCACTCTCTCCGGCCGTAAATCGGCCCGATTCCGAACGTACATCGGCCGAAACCGTACTGCTCTTTTATCCGGTCTTACTTGCGCTCCAACGTAATGGCAAAGCCCATGCCGCCGCCGATGCACAGCGTCGCCAAGCCTTTGGAATAGTTTTTTCGCTGCATTTCCATGGCCAGCGCATAGGTAATCCGGGCGCCGGTACAACCGACGGGATGGCCGATGGAGATGCCGCCGCCGTTTATGTTGGTTTTTTCCCAATCCATTTTCAGTTCACGCATGCAGGCAAGTGCCTGCGAAGCAAAAGCTTCGTTTAATTCGATGCAATCAAGATCGGCCATGGCCCAGCCCGCTTTTTGCAGTGCCAGACGCGTGGCCGGGATGACACCGCACCCCATATAGGCAGGATCTATGGCTCCAGCGGCGTGGCTTTTGATATAGGCCAAGGGCTTAAGACCCAGGTCCGCGGCCTTCTCCGCTGACATGATCACCACCGCCGCTCCGGCGTCGTTGATGCCGGACGCATTGGCTGCCGTAACGGTGCCGTCTTTTTTGAAGAACGGTTTCAGTTTGGCCATTTTTTCCAATGACGTCTCCATGGGCCTTTCGTCTGTATCGAAAACCAGGTCGCCACCTTTTGGCCGGGGAATGGTCACGGGAACGATTTCATCTTTAAGTGTTCCGGCCTTGATAGCTGCAAGGGCACGCTGGTGGCTGTCAAAGCTGAGTCGGTCCTGGTCTTCCCGGCTGATGTCATACTTTTCAACGATATTCTCCGCCGTCATTCCCATGTGGTAACCGTAATAGAGCTCCCACAGGCCGTCGTGTACCATCAAATCAATCGTCTCCGTATTGAACATGCGGGCCCCTTCTCGCAATTTGAGCAGCGCATAGGGGGCGAGGCTCATGTTCTCCATACCACCGGCGATGATGACTTCGGCATCGCCGGCCTGGATAGACTGCACCGCCAACGCAACCGCCTTCATTCCCGAGGCGCATACTTTGTTAACGGTAAAGGCAGGCGTCTCCTTGGGCATGCCGGCGTAAATGGTTGCCTGCCGGGCCGGGTTCTGCCCCTGGCCGGCCTGTAAGACATTGCCCATGATGACCTCGTCCACAGCGACTTCAATATGGTCGTCGTCCCATTGGCGGAATTTTTTTTCCAACTCGATGATTCCGCTATCTTTCAAGGGCACCGGTGCAGTGTCGAGCATGCCCTGGGTCGCCCTGGGTTTTAAACCGGCCTTTTTTAGACTTTCACGGATACAGACGGCCCCCAATTGAGCAGCGGGAATATCCTTAAGCGTTCCCATGAAATTGCCCACGGCCGTTCTGGCCCCACTTACGATCACAACTTCTCGCATGATTCCTCCGAGGTCTGTTGATTAGTTGGTTTTCGATTCCGACTCCTGCCTGCTTCGATAGAGGCGTCTATTCTTCATCTTCAAAGGTCTCAATGCGGCAATAATCTTCTTCTTCCCCCTCGCACCTGCCCCACTTGTAGGTCTTCCCTTCGAACTCGCTGTTGATATATTCGGTGGTTGCGGGAATATATTTCTCGGGCGAGGCCCAGAAAATCTGCGGCGGGCCGTAGGGGGGAATGTGTTCAAGGTTATTGGGCTTTATGCACCATTCCACCGGATATTTGATGGGCCGTCCCGCCTTTGTGCTCCAAACCGGCAGAGTCTTTTCCATGGTCCATTCAAAAACACGGCCCAGTGAGAGCACCAAAT
The DNA here is from genome assembly GCF_041737845.1 of Desulfococcus sp. Classification (GTDB taxonomy): domain Bacteria; phylum Desulfobacterota; class Desulfobacteria; order Desulfobacterales; family Desulfococcaceae; genus Desulfococcus. The sequence continues at coordinate 23,508 of NZ_JBGSQX010000014.1, read as the reverse complement.
CAATATCAATACCGGTTTGGATGCCCATCTCGTCCAACATGACCAGGGTATCCTCGGTGGGACAGTTGCCGACTTCATACGAATTTGTATACATCGGACCGCTGCCCTTTCCGGGAACGCCGTCCACCATGAATGCCGGTTGCCCGCCCCCCATGCCCAAAGATGTCTCGATAATGCGCGCGCCCGCCAAAATGGCCGCAAAGGTATTGGCCAGGCTCTGCCCCCTGCATTCGTGAAAGTGGGAAATTCTGAATTTTATCTGATCGTCGTATTTGCCGTAGCGATCCACCAAAGCCGACATATACTCATAACTTCTTCGGGGATTGGACTCGCCGGTGGTGTCGCAGGGGGTAAAATTGCGGATGCCGTGATCCATGCCCCAATCCATAAGTTCAAAGGTGTTTTCAATGGGAACCGGGCCGGCAATGGGCGAACCGTAGGTACATGCGATGGCCATATCGATCTCAAATCCGCTGGCCTCGGCAATTTTTATCAGGTCCGGGATCTCTTTCATATACTCCTTGCGTGTGCGCCCGGAGTTACGGCGACCATGCAGATCCTCTGCCGAAATGGTAAAGGCCACGCTGTTGGTGCGGTAGCCTCTCTGGGCCATTTCAGCGGCCCGCTCAAAGGCTTTGCGTGTCATCCCGTAGCATTTGAGATGGGGCTTTTCCTCCTGGACGACTTTCAATTTGCATACCCGCTCCAGGACTTCTTCGGCATCAACACTTTGGGCCAGCAGTTTCGGATGGCCGAAATTGGTGACCTCTATATATCTATATCCGGCCCGAACAAGTTGGTCGGCGTACCATACCTTGGCTTCAGTGGGTACGGTTTTGTGGGCGTGCTGCAGACCATCCCGCAGCAAAAGCTCCAACATCACGATCTTATCGGGCAACTGCCCGCTCAGTTTCTTATCTTTGTTGCTATTATTCTGAACCATTTTGTCCCTCCTTGAGTATCAACTGCCGGCGTATCGGGAAGGCTGACTCCCCGTCGGCGGCTCGCATCATCCTTGTATGGTTTATAGATCACCACCTCCGGGGCGCCTTTTCACACTTCGCTGGCGCCCCCACCTTCCCGAAACTATGGTCATTTTACGGCCTGGAGTCGTTTCTCAAATGTGGCACATGTTGTTCCGGCATTGAAAACGCCTTTACCAGAACTTTAGCCCGCGTCAGGAGGTTGCCCTCACTTCCACGGCCCATTGCCCGAGTTTAAGAAACGCGTCGGTGAGTGTTATGAACGTTTCATCGCCACCGGTTTCCAAGGGCCTGCCGTTGGGCGAGTAGATTCTGATGCGTGTCCCTTTTTTCAGATCGGCCATCTTCGTCTCTCGCCATTTGTTCATTCCCATGTCCTTAAAAATTTTCAGGTTGTCGCTTACTTGTTTGAGAATCATTTTTGCATCCTTTCTATCTTGGTTCGCTACCTTTAGAACTTTTGACCCCAAGCCGAAAGTATTAGAAATTTTGATATCATGTGTAGATTTGAATGAGACGAAAATTGAACCTGAATCGCTATTTGCCATGGCTTTGGGTTATAAAATCGACGCTTCCTAATTCATGAGAATCAGGAGTTCTGACCTTATTTCTACTCAGGATTTGATAATATTTTATGGCAGGCAGGAATAGAATACAATCCGGAGCAATGGCTATTTACATATAGTTATGATTAGCCATGTAACGGATAATAGTCGAAGAGTGCGGCAAGCGCTTCGTGATTCGGAGTCAAGGCAAGGGCATTTTTATCGGCTTGCCCGCTGTTGTCGGAGGAAGGAAAAAGCAAGCCGCATCCTGAAAAGGATTATTTTGAAACAGAACTATTGGGGCCAGTTGTACTGGTTTTCGGTAGTGGAGAAAAAATCCATTTCAATGCGATACCCGTCTTCTTTGCTAAGAGACACCTTGGCCTGGGGGTAACGCTTGGTGAAGACCTGAATCATGGCCGAGTTGTCTTCCAGCACCGAAGCGCCGAACCGCTTGTAACCATTTAAAACGGCGATTTTCTCCAACTCCTTGAGGAGATAGGACGCAATCCCCATGCTTTGGAAGTCTTCGCGAACCACAAAAGCAACCTCCGCGCTTGAAGAGCTTGCCTCGGCATAGGAACCCACGGCTATGATTTCCTTGTGAAAGCGTTTCTTGCTCAATCCGATGAGGGTCATATTTTTTCGGTAATCGATGTTCGACCACTCCTGTTGGACCAACTCATGCGTGAACAGCTCCATCGGGAAAAAGAAACGGCGGTAAATAGTCTCTTTCTGCAGCGAGTAGAAAAAATTGCGATAGTCAAATTCATCCGACGGCAAAAGAGGCCTGAACGAAAGCTGTTTTCCGGTTTTCAGCAAATAGGTGCTCTTGTAATCTTCTAAAAACAACAGGTCGTCAAACGAAGGCGGAATCTGATCTTTAAAAATATAATGACGCCGCTTGGCATTTTCGATCAACTCAGACCGAAAAGCGGGGTGGGCGATTTGAGCCAGCTCCATTACCCGCTGATAAACGCCTTTGCCGTGCAGCTCGGCAATGCCGTATTCGGTCACCACATAGTGGACATCTCCCCGGGTGGTGGCCACGCCGGCACCGAGGCTGAGGTGGGAAACGATGCGCGACACCTTCCCGCTGCGGGCCGTCGAAGGCAAGGCGATGATGGAAAAACCGCCTTTGGACATGGCGCTGCCGCGTAAAAAGTCGACCTGGTCGCCGATGCCGCTGTAAAACATAAAGCCGATCGAATCCGCACAAACCTGGCCGGTGAGGTCGACCTCCAGGGCCGAACTGATTGAAATCATATTGTCATTTTGTGCAATGATGGTAGGATTGCTGACATAATCGGATGTGCGAAAATAAAAACTCGGATTGTCATGCACGTATTGATACAGCTTTTCGGTGCCCATACACATGGAAGCAACGGTGCATCCGGTAAGGTGCGTTTTTTCCGTATTGGTGATAACCTTTTTTTCGAAAAGAGGCAGAAAAGCGTCGGTGATAAGCTGCGTGTGCAGACCCAGATTCTGCTTATTTTCCAGATACTCCAAAACGGCAGAGGGCAACGGACCAAAACCGACCTGGAGCGTAGCCCCGTCCCCCACCAATTGGGAAACATAATGGCCAATGCGGCGTGCCACGCCTTTATCTATTTTCCGTGGAACATTGGTCAGCAGCGGTTCCGGATACCACACCATATGGTCGATCTGATCGATGTGTACAAAGGTGTCGCCAAAGGTTCTCGGCATCCGGGGATTGATCTGGGCGATGACGACGCGGGCGTTTTCCAGGGCCGCTTTGGTAACGTCAACCGAAATCCCCAGACTGCAGTAGCCGAAGCTATCCGGTGGGCTTACCTGGACAAGGGCAACATCCAACCCAATGGTATGATTTGAAAACAAAGCAGGAATTTGGGAAAGGTAAACGGGTATGTATTCTATCTTGCCCATAAAAGCGGCGGCCCGCATGGGCCGGCTGATGAAAAACAGCTTGAGCGCAAAGCGCCTGAAAAAGGTGTCATCTTCAATGTAACGGGCCAGGGTATTGGAAAACATCTGATAAAGAACGCCGTCCTCAACGTCCGTTTCTTCAATAAGCGTTCTGATCAGATGCCTTGGTTCCCCACAGCCTGTACCCAGAAAAATCCGACTGCCTTTTTTGATTGTGGCCAGCGCTTTGCGGGCGTCGATGGCTTTCAAATTTGGAGGGGGAGAAATCGCCATTAAATTCACCTGTTTGATGGTTGTGGAATTTGATGCCGGCCGCCGCAAATGAAGGTCTGATTCTGATTTAGGATATTGGGAACAGGACAACCCTGCAATAACTATCCATAGCTATTTTATTATCGTTAACATTAACCATCGACCGTTCATAGAGTGAGTATTCCGCGGTTGAGAAAACCGACAAGGCGCGGCCGAGATGGGGAAGTAACACGATGTCGAAATAGTGATGCTTCATCATTGACAGACACTCATCGAAACGATTATTTCTATACTTGTTTCGCCTCCTCGATCGAAAGCGATGTTGCATAGACTCCCGGAAATGTGACGACCGGTTACACCGCTTGCGTAGCCGCCGGAAACGTTCCAGTTGCCAAGTTGGTTTTGTCACAGGAAAGGAATCACCAAATGGAAGAGCACCTAACGCCCGTGAATACGGAAATGGAAAGACGGCTGTGCACACGACGGAAAAATGTGGATGTATTTTTAATGCCATTAAGCCGACAACTGCGTGTAGTGGCTGAAATGGAGGACGGCGTCCACCATATGCGCATTGATATGATCGTCATGCAGCCTTCATTGCGCATCACTGCCATCACCTCCGAGATGCTATCCATCCCGGATCAGGTATGCCGTCAAGCCCTTGACTGTTTCGATCATTTGATCGGCCAGCGCGTTGCTCCAGGGCTTACCCGCCTGATCAGGCAAAAAGCACCTGCAGGGTGCGCCCATTTGACCAATCTATTCCACGATGCGTGCTACAATCTCACCATGGCCCAGGGGGTTATCACCGAGGAAAAACTGATCGCCCTGTATCCGGGTATATCTGAGGCGCAAATATATCACATATTCATGATGTTTCGTCCTGATTTACGCAACAGTTGCATCCGTTACGCCGATTCGAGCCCCTTCATGGAAATCGTCGACAGTGCATCTTTGCCCGAAAACTTCCCAGGATCACACCCCGCTGTAAATTCAGGCTGATTTTTTCACGCAAAGTGAGAAACCTATTCATCTCAGACATCCATGAGATTCTGACGTAAAAATGCCGTGGTATACCGGATGGCTCTCTTCCGGTGTAGCGGATTCGAGAATCGATGGTCGGCCCCATGCAGGATCCTGAGGCATCTGGGGGTAGCCAGTCGTTGGTAAATGCGGTAAGCGTGGGTTACCGGGACGAGCTTGTCATCCCGGCCGTGCACTATCATGCACCCCCGTAAATCCCCCAGAATCCGATCCAGGCGGTATTGCCGTAAATCCTTGAAAAAAGCCTCTCCTAAAACCTTCAACCCGGCGGCCGAATTTTTAGAAGGTTTGCTTATCTGCCAGGGGGTCGCCCAGGCAACAGCAGCCCGGATGTTGCAGCCGGTTGCCATGGCCCACAGGGAGACGAGTCCACCCATGCTGCTGCCCATGAACCCCATATGGCCTTCCACCCAGGCCGATTGCCGGCTCACGAAAGCATAAACAGCCTGCAAGTCATCAAGTCGGCTGCTGAGGGTGGTATCTGCAAATCGTCCCTGGCTGTCGCCGCAGCCGCGATGATCATAGCGGATGGCCACCAGCCCTTGTTCCGCTAAATGTCGGGCCATGGCAATAAACTTAGGACTGTCTTTGCTGCTGAAAAGCCCGTGGGAACAGATGACCCCAGCCGCCGGACAGTGCGCCGGCAAATGCACGCGGCCATCGATTTCAAAGCCATTACTTACGACCCTGAAGGCTTCTACACGCATGGAACGAGCATCCCTTTGCGGCACACTGGCAGGCGTACATAAAGGCATCGCCTGTGTGTCTCAAGGGCGGATGATAGGAGCCTGAAAGGCACTATGAATCATCATCGGAGGTATACCCCTCTTGGGAGATATACCCCTCTTGAATGGCATATTTTATCAAATCGGCGGTTTTTTTTATTCCAAGTTTTCGAATGATGTTGGCGCGGTGATTGTTGACGGTGTAGATGCTGATAAACAATAAATCCGCAATTTCCTTGCTCTCCCTGCCTTCGGCGACAAGTTTCAGGACGTCCTTTTCCCTGGAGGTCAGGACCTCTTTACGGTGTTCTCTGCCACCCTGATAGAACGTTATCATCTCCGAAGTCAATTCCCCGGAGAGGGATTTGGATATATATCTGCCGCCGTTGCGAACGCTGACGATGGCCTCAAACAACTCGTCGCCGGTGGCTGCTTCTTTAAGCAGGTATCCGTCCACCCCGGCGGCCAGGGCGTTTCGGATATAGCTGCGTTTTTTGTGCATGGTCAGAATTATGATCTTTATCTCCGGATGGCTGCTTCTGATCTTCTGGGCGGCTTCGAGCCCCCTCATTCCCGGCATGGAAATATCGAGGAGGATCATGTCGGCCTCTTGTCTGGTTAACAGACGCAATAACTCCAGCCCGTTTGACGCTTCGCCCACGACCTCCAGATCGGGTTTTTCATGGATCATGTGCTTGATACCGTCCCGCAAGATGATATGGTCGTCAGCCAATACTAAACGATAAGAATTCATCATTTGCGCCTTTTCTCTCAATGGGAATCATAAAAGCCAGCCGGGTGCCGATACCAATGATGCTGTAAACCCTCATTTTACCGTCCAGCATGCGGGCACGTTCCTCCATGGCCGTCAATCCCAACCTTTGTCTATATCTATTCCCTGTGGAAGACTGTTCTTTAACAAAACCGTTACCATCATCGGCGATGTGGATATCGACCATGGTCTCTCTTATTGTAATTTTAATCCAAACCCTGCGGGATTGGGCATGTTTTTGGATATTGGTCAGGGCTTCCTGAAAAATGCGGTATATCAGCGTCCGTGCTTTCAGACCAAAGAGTGCGTCAATGTTTTGAATATCCATAAAAACTAGCAGATTGGTGTGTTTGGAAAAATCTTCGGCCAGCAGGACGATCGATTCATCCAGGCCCAAGTCTTCCAGCGTGGACGGACACAGTTCGTGTGACAAATGGCGGACGTTTTCGATGATACGATCGACATAATTATTGGCATTTTCACAGGTCTCCAAGACCTGCCGCGAATCCGCTGGTAATGCTTTTTTGATGCTTCTTAGCTTTAATTTTAAGACCATGAGAGCCTGGCCCAGGTCATCATGAAGTTCGAGGGCCATGCGTCGCCGGGCTTTCTCCTGAGCTTCCAGCAGATGAAATGACAACGACCTGAGTTTGTATTGCGATTCTTTCAACGCCTCTTCAGATAGTTTGCGATCCGTCGTATCCATGATGATGCCTTCAATATAGCGGGGCGTACCGCAAGAATCGCGCAGGACCACCCATCGATCATAAATCCAGCGGTAAGTATCGTCTTTTTTCAAATAGCGGTATTCGGCCTCGCCGCTGTCCTTCCCTGACGCCTTCGACTCCCGGGCCTTTCGGCGGACCATCTCCCGGTCGTTCGGGTGGATGCGTAAAAACACGCTAGCCGACGTAATATCCGCCGCTTCGGATTCCTTTGAGCCGAGAAGTTCGATGACCAAGCGATTAAAGAACAGAAAGCGATGCGATTTTATATCATAACGATAAATACCGCTTTGCAGCCGCTCGGCCACTTGTTTGAAGTGGTTGAACACGGCCTGCGCACCGGCTTCAATTTTCTTGTAATCCGCCAGTTCCAACTGCAGGACGGTAATTATTTTTTCGAGGTCGTCGTAGGTCAGGCTTTTGCCCATTTTGGGCGGCAAGATAGAACTGATGTTGGCGTCCTTAATCACCATGGGATTCTCCAATCGCCATAACACTTCTCTGAAGATGCATCATTGTCGCCTGCTCTCCGCCGTGGACTCATCAGCAGTTTTTCGAAAAAATTGTATTTCGACTTTATAGATATCCTGAATTATAATGTTAATAATTTCAATATAATACAAAAACTTGTGACTGTTCGAATATTATCACTGCACGCCTGTCATTACAATATCAAAGGGTTTTGGGCTGATCTTTTCCTGTTTTATAAAGCTGTTTCCGACCGCATTATTTTGCGCAGCTCCCGAACACGGCCAATGATATCGGGCGACTGGGTGATACCGGTTACCATTGCCACTCTATGGGCTCCTGTTTCCAGAACCTGATTAATGTTTCCGATATTGATTCCTCCCATTGTGGTATAAGGAACATTGAGCTGAGGTCCGATTTCCCCGATCGCTCCGGGGCCCAGAAAGTGAGTTGCGTTTTTTTTTGGTCGACGTCGGAAAAATCGGACCGATATTGACATTGTCTGCCCCATCCTTTTCGGCCTGGAGGGCTTCGCTTACGTTGTGCGACGAAGCGCCGATGATCAAACCAGGTCCAACCCGACGTGTGCAGCAATGGGCAGATCTTCCTGGCCCAGATGTACGCCGTCTGCATCGACAGCCAGAGCAATATCGACATGGTCGCTGATAATGAGAAGGATTTGCTGCCCATATGTCCGTTTTCTAAATTCGAGTGCCAGGTCATGAATCGCTTTTTTCTTCCAGTTTTTCTCCCGCATCTGAATGATTCCTGCTCCTGCGGCCATAACAGCATCGAGTACCTCCAGGTTCGTCCTTCCCTTGGACATCTCTTGACAGGTGACCGGAAAGATATCAATCGCTCGGTCCGGGATAGCGAGGTTGCGGGCGTAACGCCCAGCTTGCGTCGGCGTCAGTGCCTGCGACGGACCTCCTTTGGCGGCTTTCGAACCCACTTTACAACGCTACCCTCTCAAATGTTTTCACTGCGCATAAATCGCCGCACATGGTACACACGTCACGGCTGTGGTCTTCGCTTTGCCCTCTCCTTTGGCGGGCCAGAGGCGGATCAATAGCAAGATTGTACATGGTTTCCCAATCGAAACACCTGCGGGCCCGAGACATGGCAGCATCCCAATCGCCGGCTTGGGGCAGATTCTTTTCCAGGTCACCAATATGAGCGGCGATACGGGAGGCAATCACACCGTCGTGGACGTCCTGGATCCCTGGCAAGTGTAAATGCTCGGCCGGCGTTACATAGCACAGGAAATCGACACCGGCGGCAGCAGCCACGGCCCCGCCGATGGCTCCCACCAAGTGGTCGTAGCCCGGGGCAATATCCGTGGGCAGCGGTCCCAGTACGTAATAAGGGGCATTGTCGCAAAGACGTTTTTGCTGGCGAACATCGTCGGCGATACGATTCAACGGTACGTGCCCCGGACCCTCGATCATTACTTGAACGCCGGCCCGGCGGGCTTTTCGGGCCAATTCTCCCAGGGTAACCAACTCTGCTATCTGAGCCCGGTCTTCGGCGTCATGAATCGCTCCTGGGCGCAGCCCGTCGCCCAGGGAAAGGGCTACGTCATGTTGGCGACAAATTTCCAGTAGGTCATCGAAGCGCGAGTAAAGCGGATTTTCAACCCCGTGCGCGCTGATCCATTCGGCCATGAAACTCCCACCGCGCGATACCATGCCCATGATCCGGTCGCAGTCTTTCAGGACCGCCAGATTCCGTCGGGTTATGCCGCAATGAACGGTGATAAAATCAACCCCGGCCCTACCCTGATATTCGATTTCGGAAAAAAGGTCATCTGCAGCCATTTCAACCGGTGCCTTTTGTTGGGCCATCAACTTGCTGATCACCTTGTAGATCGGCACCGTACCCACCATCACCGGTGCTTGCCTTAAAATGGTATCCAGAATTTGATCCAAATCACCGCCGGTGGATAAATCCATTACCGCGTCGGCTCCGGCCTTGACGGCTGCGTTCAGTTTGGCCAGTTCTTCTGTTACGTCATGGTGACTGGGTGAAGTACCGATGTTTGCGTTAACTTTGGTTTTCAGACCCGCGCCGATTCCGCGGGATTCGAAATGACGGTTGCTGTTTTTGGGAATCACCGCTGTCCCGAAGGCCACTTTTTCGCGAATGGCTTCGGGCGGAACCCCCTCCTGCCGGGCAACCTGGTACATGCTTTCTGTAATTTGTCCTTTTTTTGCCGCTTCGAGCTGAGTCATTTAAAACCTCCTGCCAGATGGTGGTTCTGCATTGATGCCTGTACGCCAGCGAATGGTCGTGCTTCTGCGTGATGCGACGGTTCGCCCATGCCCCCGGGTCCGTCACATGATCGTTCCCGGCAGCGAAAGATGGGGCGCTGCCGAACAACAAAAGTTATCCGTTCGGGGGCACAAGATTCGATTTTCGGGAAAAAGCGTCGGGAGATTATGACTGGGAGGCAAAGCATACCTAACGCATTTTGGAAAAATAGGTGAGAGGATGATAAAGTACATGTAACTCCGTTTCCCTTCGCAGGCGTTATCCTGATCAGGTTCATAAGGGTTTCCACGGTTGTGGTCTCTCAGCCGTAAAAAAAGCGGCACCCCCAACGATACTCTATTCCGATTTTTTCATTTTTATATTTCTACTCAGAGTTGTTCAGGTGCTCGCCGCCTCCGTCTGTTTTTAATCAAATCTGATGCCACACAAAAATTGCACCATTGCAGCGCAAAAGGAAGTGAACCATCGGTTGCTCGATCCTTTTTACCACCTCCTTTCGCAAAACTGCAGGCCATTACCATAGGCCGCCGGATAATCATTCAGCGTTCAATTGGTTGTAATTCTTTTGTAAGTCCGGCTTGAAGAAAATTCACCGTATGGCGGAATAATCCCATCATCGCGTCACATTTTTCAGAACAACCACCGTTAATTTTATCCCCCGATAGCTGGTCGCTGATGCCTGACCAAATAGAAACACCTGATAATAGTGTAAAAAATAGATTCACCACCTCACCGGTTTTAAGGGCGGATCCTGCATCCTTTCCGGTGTAGGCAAAGATGGCTGTCAAGTTCTCAATTATGCTGTTGAACCGATTTTGCACTTGCCCTCGCAACGTCGGCGTCATACAGTCCAAATTCTCAGCCGCAAGGAGGTGAAACATATTCTCGAAGATAAAGGGATTGAATTGGTATGCATCCGAGAGTACATGATGTAATGCGGAAATCTTGCTGTTTAAATCGGATTTACCATGAGAGGAGAAGACCTCGCCAAGTCTTAAATCCAAATATTGAAGCGAGTTGAAAGTCAATGAAACGAGAAGCTCTTCCTTGTTCTGGAAGTATAGGTAAATAGTCGTTGTGCTTACCTCGGCCTCCCGTGCGATATCATCAATGGTGGTACTGCGGAATCCCTTGGTGGAAACCATTTTCTTGGCCGCCGCCAGAATCTGCTGGCGCCGTTGCGCTCTTTCCCTTTTTTTACGTTCTTGAATACCCATTAGAAATCTTCCGTACTCAACGCCAGTTCAGACGGCTCCATAGCCCGAGGGATGCCTTGGCCGCCTTGAATCATCACACGTCTCAGGCCATTATTTTCCAAAACATCAGCGGCTTCATCCATTACCTGCCGCGTTACATGAGGCCAATTCCTAGATCTGAACGCCGGCTGCAACTCCGTCAGGGTAACCGGAATGTCCGGGTTTAAGGTTGCCAGAGCGACGGCCATTTCCTCCAATTCGCTTCTGGTATGGATCCGCGGATGGCAAGGAATGCTTACGGCCATAAAAACCTGATCCGCGTATCGTACCTGCAGGTGCTCAATGGCCTGCCAAATGGTTTGCATGTACCGTTTTGCAAGGTTCTTGTCATGAACCCCGCTTAACGTCATAAAGGTTTTTATTTCAAGCGCTTTGAAATCAGGTGACACGTCCGTGACGCCGGCCGCAATCAGTTCGTCAATATAATCGGGGGTAAGCAGCGAGGCGTTGGTATCGAGTTGAATGCGGCTTTCAGGCACTGATCCTCGCAACTCCCTGACGGTGTCCACGAGCCATTGTCGGTTCAGTGTCGGTTCGCCGCCGGATATCCCGATCCAGCGATCCTTTTCCGGTCGTAAACCGAGTTGGGCAATAGCCTGTGACGGGGTGAGGGAGGTGGCCGTTGATGAAAACGTCAGATCCCAGTTATGGCAAAGATCGCATCGGTAATTGCAGCCATGGGTGAAAATGGATGGATGGCCGTGGGGTGCCGGACGCATGACGGTAACCACGCGTTTCGGCGACACCTGCCTGATGGCCGCCTGGCGGGTTACGATCTTCATGCCGGAACGTAGCGCAGTAACGCAGCCGCGGGCCTGTTGCCCGTCAATCAAGACGGCGCAGTTCCAACATCCGCCGGTCCCGCATGCTGAAGAGGCCTCCCTTTCCGGTATGACACCCAATTGGGTAAGAGCCTTGGAAACCGATAGAGGCCCCGGTAGTTGTTGGGCCTGACCGTTTACTTCGAAGTCGATGAGATTCCATTTTCCCTCTCCCCCGGCCGCCTCATACACGTCGACGATTTTCAGATCACGGGCCGCCTGGGGGCAAGCCGCCACGCATGCACCGCATCCAATGCAGCCATCGGTCCCGGCCGGGCAGGCGATATATTGTGTGCAAAAACCGCAATGGATACAGTTGCCGGTACGAACCGCAATCTGACGATTCTGGATTAATGCCATATCAGCCTCACATGTTCTGCCCGGGAGGCAAATTCGAAACGATATTGCCCCCAGAATTCATCTTCCGCTTCGGCGCCGACCGCAGCAAGTTCCCCGGCTCCCAAGGCATCCAGGAACTGTGCTTTGGAAGGCAAATTCAGTATCAATTGATCAATGCACGGCATGGGCACAAAATCATAGGGATGTTCGTTATCCATATTGGCCCAGACCACATCACCCTTGCTGGCGATAGCACCATCGGCTAAAACAACGAATATTTCCTGCGGGAAATCCCACCGCTTAAAAAGCCGCCGTAGATAGTCCACAATCATGTTGCGCGACAGCGATGCTTCCGTAATGCGACCAGTCTGAAAATCACCTAAAAACGTCACTGTACCCCCTTTTCGCTGAGTGAGGTGTCCGGCCGGAACGGTTGTCTTGGTCTCCGGCCGGTTTTCGTTTTTCACGGAATCGCGCTGATGGTTCGGTCGATGGTGTTTATTTAAGCCATTCGCTTTTCGACTCGTAACCGAATTCCTTTTCGGTTACCGGCTCCCAAGAATCAAAAATGGGCATTTTCGGCAGTTTCTCCAGTTCGGGGAACCACCGTTTCAGGGTTGATCGCCGTGAATGTTTACCTCTCAAGGGAAGTTCTTCCCAGGGGATGTGGGCATACATCAGCGAATACACCGGACCGATGACGGCCTTGTTCACAAGGTGCCGGTCCATGATGCAGTCGAGGACTACCGGGCCGCTCTTTTCGGCCGTATTATACGCCTGCTTGAGCTGTTCGCGGAAATTTTCGGATCGGTTGCAGAGCATGCCTTCCAATCCACCGATAACCTTTGAAAGCTGGTCGAAACGCTGCATTTCGGTCGGGCGTTCTTCGCCAAATTGCTTCGCGCCCATCCATTCGCTGCCGATGGCGTCCTGCTCGCCCAGGACGTCATAATTGGGGCCATACCAGGGGTACTTCATGCCCGGCATCCAGCCGCCGTTGTTGTTAACCAGATAAACGATCGGCAATTTATACATCACCGCCACATGGATATCCAGAGCTGCGTTCATCATTCCCGAATCTCCCATCAGGGCTAAAAACGGTATTCTGGACCCGTTTTCCAGGTCGCCGATGGCTGCGCCGATGGCCTGGCCCACGCCGTGACCCACTCCGGCATTGTCGTTGGCGCTCAGACAGGAAGCCGGCCGTGTAAACTGGAGATAGGGCATTACGAAATCGCTCATGGTGTAACCGTCTATGGAAACGCGAACGGCACTGCCGTATAGCTCTTCGTTCACCTCCCGGATGATTTGCGACATGTAACCATGGTGTAGAAAATCATTTTCACGGTAGCGCGGATGATCCGGGCCGTATTTATAAGCGCGTGCGGTACGCGCTTCGGTAGCCTCGGCCATCGATTTTTTGCAGCGCTCGGCCCACTCCTCGCGCTCTCGGCTGATCTTGTCATATCCGTTGCGTTTGATGCACTCGTTCAGTTGTTTCAGCACCGTCTTGGTGTTGCCCACCAGAGCGGCCTTCGTGTTGACATAGGTCCATACATACTCATCGCAGGGAGCGATCTGCACACTTTCAGGCCATCCGCCGGCATATCCGTCAAAAAAGCCGACCTTGAGCCCGATGGGGATTATCAAGTCGAACTCGTTACGAAATTTTGGGAAGCCGCGATGGTGCATTTCGTGTTTCTCGCTTAAGGCGGCCCGTCCCAGGCGACGGGTATTAAACGGTATCTTCGTGAGGTTGGTAAATTCTTCAAGTTCATCCGAAGCCTGGTCCCAGGCGGCATAGTCGCCCAGTATTACAAAGGGTTTCTTTGCCTCGAAAATCGCTTTGGCCGCTTTTTCGATGGTCGCCGGATCTGCTCCTGATTTAATGGGCTGGGTAGTCTCATCCTGGCGCCAATTAGGAACATAATCGGCATGCTGTGAGAAAAAACCACCCCAATAATGTTCCCGAGCATCGTCTTTCATAAAAAGGCAGTCGACGCCCAGCTCGAAGGCCACAGGCCCCATGGGCGCGGCCTGGGCCACCCGGAAGCCGCGGGTCATGAATTGTTTTACGGACCAGGGATAAAAAACACGCTGAGCCCACTTGGTGATGTGGGCGAAAAATTCGGAGCAGATACTCTCCTGGATGGTGTTGTAGAGATGGTCATGCTCTTGTTCGATCCCCCCGGCCAGGTAGATAATCGGGGTGTTGCTGAGATAGGCCTGCTGCATGGGGCTGAAAGCGTTGCCCGTACCCGGCCCGACAGTGCCGAAAGCCACCGCCGGTTTTTGGGTCACCTGGCTGTATGCTTCTGCAGCATAGACCGAATTTTGTTCATGTCCGAAAATAATCAACTTGATGCCGATACGTGAAATGGCGTCCACAAAATGCCAGATATGTCCGCCGGGAACCCCCCAGGCGACGGTGACTCCCTGTTCACGAAGAATTTCTGCCACATACTTACCCGTTGACGGATAAATTTCCCTTTTGCCTAAAGGAACTTCCAGGTGTTTCTGAGCTTCTTCGTCGAATTCAATTCCGAGTTTTGGCATTTTTTCTCCTTGCTTTTTTTGTGTTAGAGGTTTCACAGCCAATTTATAAATTGGTAATGTGGTTTTGGGGTAATTGATAGCCCTTCACGTTTTCGTTGTCTTCACCCCCACGGCGCACTGCCCACTTTTAAGGAATGCATCGGATAGCGTGAGGAATGTTTCCTCGCCGCTGGCTTCCAACGGTCTGCCGCTGGGCGAGTAGATTCTGATTCGCATACCTTTTTTTTAGATCAGCCATCAGCGTCTCTCGCTACTTGTTCATGTCCATGTCCCTTAAAAAGTTTACTGTTATCGTCTACTTGCCTGAAAATCATATCTCCCTCCTTGCTTTCGTAATTTCAATGCCAGGCTTTTTTGCCCGTTTTCTCCAAATTGATTTCATTTCAATATCGTTGTTTTTTGATTCTTAAAATCCCAAATCAAAACAGTTCCGTGCAAAAACAACCGCTGCATAGGACTCCTGTGCCATGCAGAATAGCTCTCCACGCTGGTCATTCATCCAGCCGGAAGTTCCATAGACCGTTGAGAAAGGGATTTTTGTCACGCTCCACAGCGATGGTGGAAAACGCTGTTGTGCCGTAATTGTGGCCCGGATAAATTAGGGTGTCATCCGGCAGCGTCAGAAGTTGGTGGTTGATGGAATCCAGAAGCTGCTCCATTGACGACCGGGGTCCGTCCACGCGGCCCACGGAACCTACAAAAAGCGTATCACCGGTCAGGCAAACACCCAACGATGCCTGGTAAAGACAAATACTGCCCGGCGTATGCCCCGGGGTATGCAACACCTGCCAACGCAGTGCCCCCACGGTCAATTCATCGCCGTCTCGGACAACCACATCCGCGGGTGGGGATTTGCGGGCGGAAAACATCTCCAGCCAAAAATCCCCGATTTTTTCCAAGTAAGCAGCTTCGGCCTCATGGATGAAGATCCTGGCGCCGGTCTTGGTTTTCATTTCGGCGTTACCCATGATATGATCAACATGTCCGTGGGTGTTAACGATGGAGCCGATCTGCAACCCGTTCTCAGCCGCCAGGCCGATCAACATATCCACATCATCAGCAGGGTCTACAACGATTGCCTCACGGGTCTGCGTATCACCAATGAGATAGGCGAAAACCTCGTGTTCACCGACTTCGATCTGTTTTACAAATGATGTGGTTTTCATTCTATGTCCTATACTACTTGCTTTCTATGTAGGTACGAATACCCCGGACGCTTAACAGAAATGAAGCGTGTCGATCGGGATAGCGCTGCAAGTACGGTTGCTGCTTCAAAAACAATTTCCACATGGCTTGGGTTTCTATTCCCGGAGTTTCATTGAGTATTGCAGTTACGCATCGGGTCCATTGCTCGTGGGCTTGTTTTAAGTCTTCAAAAATTCGTTCCCGGGGATTCAGGCAATAGGTTCCGCAATGAGCGAAATTGATCCGCTTGGGCTTCAATGCCTCAATACGATTAATGGAATCGACAGACTGACACTTGTCATAATCGCTCGGCGGGGTGAGGATGAAATTGGGCTGGTCGGCAATCTTCAATCCCAATGCATCACCTGTGAATACGGCCGCAGCAAAAGGGTCGTGAAATATTACATGGTGTTTGGCATGACCAGGGGTATAATGCACCTCCAGGTGAGAGGCGCCCAACTCTATCGTGTCGCCGGAATCAATGGTCTTCAGATTGCCTTCAGGAACCGGCAGCATGGCACCTATGGCAGCAAAACGTTCGCCGTAGACGCGGGCGGCCGCATGCAGCAGTCTAGCAGGATCCACAAGATGGCGGCTCCCCCGGCCGTGAACGCATACGATCAATTCCGGATTCAATCGCGTCAGGCACCCTGCTCCACCGGCATGGTCTAGATGAATGTGAGTCAAGGCCAAGTAATCGATACTGCCGGGATCCAAGCCGAGTCGATCCAGCCCGGCAAGCAAACCGGGATGGTCCGACGGGTAACCGCAATCTACGAGGACCGTTTTACGATCCCGTACCACATAGCAGGTCCGGTATCCGTCAAACGTTATCGACACGGTGCGAGCGTCTATGTTTTCGACGGTGAGCATGGATGAGTGTTACTCCTATCCTGAAGATCGACCGGAGCAGGCCGCAATGGCGTGGGATCCACGTGGGCCGATTTATCCCTGATGCAATTTCGCGTCGCCTGCCCGATCCACGATGGAGGTTCGGCATTCCGATTTGCGCTGGTTTAGCCTTTCGATCCCAAACGAAGCCCACCGTGCAGAAAATAAGTTTCGCCGCTTATGGCTTCGTTGCGATACAACTCACCAATGAGCGAGGCGACTTCTTCGGGCTCAATTAAACGGCTGATGGGCACATTTTCAAGGATCCGATCCAGGGCTTTCTGGTTCATGCCCTTGACCATCTCCGTGCCTACATAACCCGGAGCCACAGCCACACAACGGATTTTGTGGGCCAACTTTTTACGGAAGAACTCGGCTGTAATGACTTTAGGCATGACGGACATGGCGGCCTTGGCGGAAGAGTAATTAATCTGACCCGCGGTTCCCAGTGATCCAGTAGAAGAAATTAAGCATATCAAACCCTTGCAGTCATTGTTGATCATTCGCTCGGCACACTCGCGCACCGTCAGAAAAACCCCGGTCAGGTTGATGGCGATCACTCGGTTAAATTGCTCCAAGCTCATTTTAGATATAATTTTACCGGTTTCTCGATCAGGTGTTAAAAAAAGACCATCGTTGATGATGCCAGCACACGGCACCACCAGGTTGATGGCGCCGAAGGCCTTTATGGCCAAATCTGCCAGAGCGGCATTGTCCGCTTCCTTTGTCACGTTCCCGGTCAGGGTGGCTACCTCGCCGCCCATCTCCCGAATTTCACCTGCGACCCGTTCCAAACCTTCCGGCATGACGTCGCCAAGTACGACTTTACCGCCGTTTTGGACCCAATATTTGGCTATTGCCTCACCTATACCGCTGCCCCCGCCCGTGATAACGGCAACAGATCCTTCAGTTGCTAACATGTCATCCCCCTGTTTCCGGCCGTATCATAACGGCCGGTCTTGTCACTATTGTGTAAGGTTGCACCGGTTTCCTGCCGACCGGGGAGCCGCTTTCTTGAAAAACAGACTCCGAGCGTCGTGGGAGCAACCCCTAACCCTTCATCCGCACTTTCAGTCGGATTTTCCGCTTTCCATGCCGCCTGCCTCCTTCTCCTGCACAACATCCCTATCCCACAGCCATAATACCGCCGCCAATCCAGCTTTCCCCAGCTGATCTGCGCAGCCAGTCGCTTACGATTTCCCTGGCGGCATTTTGCGGATCAATCCGGTATTCCCACACATGGTCAAGGGCTTTGTCGATATCCCGTCCGTTTTCGATCTGGCTCCAGATCAGACGTGTACACTCGGCTTCGATGTGATGTTTCAATTCTTCTTTGATCTGGCGCCGGCGCCGCAACTCCATTTTGTTATCACGTTTCAGGTAGCGGCAGTGATCCAACAGACCCTCATAGAGCTCATCAATGCCTTGGTTCATCGCCGCCGACGTCATGAAAATCGGGGGCCTCCAGTCCAGGCGGGAATCGATGCGGTCCAGCATCCCCTTTAACGAGTGAGCGATGTTGTCGGCGCCCGGGCGGTCGCATTTGTTGACCACGAAAACATCCGCCACCTCCATCAGGCCGGCCTTCATGATCTGAACACCGTCACCCGATTCAGGGGTCAGCATCACCACCACCGTATCGGTGACCTTGGCTATATCAAGTTCCGACTGCCCTACCCCCACGGTTTCGATAATGATGATATCCCTACCGCTGGCGTCCAGGATCCGCGCCGCCTCCCGGGTGGTTTGAGACAGACCGCCCATGATTCTGCCGGCGCTCATGCTGCGGAAAAAATAATCGTATTCCTTTTTCTTGATATTCATTCGCACCCGGTCTCCCAAAAGGGCGCCGCCGGAAAAGGGGCTGCTCGGATCGACGGCCACAATTCCCACCGAATGGCCCTTTTGGCAAAACCGCCTGACCAGCTTATCGACCATGCTACTCTTCCCGGATCCCGGTGGACCTGTGATACCGATGTAGTAGGCTTTTCCGGCATGAGGGTACATTTTCCCTAAAATGTACGGTGCAAGGCTGTCACCGCGCTCAACCAGAGAGATTAACCGCGACGTGGCGGGCTTTTCACCCTGCAATGCGGCTGCAATGATTTCGTCGATACTTTTCATGGCACCCTCTCTCTTTTTCGTCAGAAGAGCCCAATCCTGCTCCTGCTTAAATTGGGCGATGCTTTTGTCTGAATGTGGTTTTCATTCAGTTTATCAGGAGATTTTGCCGACAAGAATCGTTGCGTTTAGGTCCTGCGCCAGCGTTACGCATTCATCGCTACGTTTAATTCCTGCGCCAGTGTTACGCATTCATTGATGCCGTCGATGATGACCTGCATGGGCGTATCCGGCAGGTAGACTTTTTCAATGCCGTGTTCCCGCTCCAGAGTCCGGGCATCTTTCGGGGCCATAACACCTCCCATAAAGACCTTGATATGCTCCATGCCCTTTTCCTTGAGCAGCCGCACCACCCTAGGCCCCAACGTCATATGGGCCCCCCCGAGGGTGCTCAGGCCGATCACGTCCGCATCTTCTTCCACCGCCGCCTCAACGATCTGATCCGGAAACTTGTTGCCCAGATAGATGACCTCCATCCCGGCATCCTTCATAAACTGCGATACCAGGTATACCCCACGCCAGTGAATGTCCAAGCCCAGCTTCGCCATTACCACTCTGACTTTCCTATCCATTTTTAGTATTCTCCTTTTATGAATCCTATCTTCAATCTTTCTGAAAAAAGATGATTTTTAATGGTTCACAGCCACTCTGGCACTATCCGATCCGTAACTAAGAGAAATCCTCTTTTACAGGAGCGGAAAGGCCCACAAACCGAATTCCTCCCGGAACACCTCTTCGATTTCACCCAGGGTAACCAGGTTTTTAACCGCTTCGAGACAATGCGGCATCAGGTTTTCTTCACTGTGGCACTTGTCTTTCAGGATCTCCAGGCTTTCCTTGACTTTTTGGGCGCTGCGTTCTTTACGCAGTTTATCCAGTTTGGCCTTCTGCCGCGTGAATGTTTCGGGGTATTCAAAAACCTCGATGGGGGCAGTTTCACTTTCCTTTGACGCCTGAAAATTGACCCCTACGATTTTGATTTCGCCACTTTCGATTTTCTTCTGGGATTCCAGGTTGTAGTTACTGATTTCACGGTGCAGCCAACCATCTTCGACCGCCTTGACCAGGCCGCCCATGTCTTCGATTTTCTGGATATAGTCAAATATCCGCTTGCACATCTCGTCGGTGAGATGTTCCACATAGTATGATCCGGCCAAGGGATCCACCGTGCTGCAAACACCGGTTTCGGCCTGGATGATCTGCTGGGTCCGCAGCGAAATCAAGGCTGCTTCTTCAGTGGGCGCCGAATACGCTTCGTCATAGGAGTCGATGTGCAGGGATTGACATCCGCCCAATACCGCCGCCATTCCCTGGAGGGTCGAGCGCGCCACGTTGTTGAGCGGTTCGGTGGCCGGCAGAGTCACCCCGGCGGTCTGTACATGGAAACGCATGAGCATCGATTTGGCTTTTTTAGCGCCGAAGCGTTCTTTCATGATCTTGTACCAGACCTTGCGGCTGGCCCGGCATTTGGCGATCTCTTCAAAGAAATCGTTGTGCAGGTCCCAGAAAAAGGACATCCGGGGTGCAAAATCGTCAATCTTCATCCCTCTTTTGATCAGTTCCTCCGCAGTCGCAATAGCATTGGCGATGGCGACGGCGACCTCGCCTATGGCATTGGTGCCGGCTTCACGCAAATTGTAGCCGTTGTAGCTGACCGGATTCCAACGGGGTACATTCTTACAAACCCATTCGATCACATCGCATTGCATGCGAAAGGATGCCTTCGGTGGAAGAATTTCCGGGGCGCTGCCCACGCAGGTCTCCATGATGAAGTCGTTCTGACAGGTTCCGGCAACGTCGGTCAACGGGGTTCCGCGATGTTCGGCCACGGCGAAGTACATGGCCGGGATGACAAGGCTGGTGCTGGGCAAATGGGTAACAATGTTCGTACTAGCCGTTCCCAGATCGATATCTTTAAAAAAGGCATCTATATCCCAGATGGAATCCACCGCTGCGCCACAGGCCCCTACATTGCCCTCCGCTTCTGGATCATCGGAGTTGTAACCACGGACTGTGGGCAAATCGAAGAGGATGGATATACCCGTTGCCCCATGGTCGAGCAAATAGCAAACCCTTTCGTTACAGTCTTCCGGTGCGCCCAGACCGGCCAGCTGGCGTACGGTAAAGAGTCTGCCGCGGTACATGTTGGGATAGACGCCTCGCACATAGGGAGGATGCCCGGAAAAGCCGATATCGTCCGTATAGTTAATCTGTTCGACGTCGGCCGGGGTATAAATCAGTTTGACGGGAATCCCGGAATGGGTGAAATACTTGCCTTCGGTCTCGCGATCCGTATCGCGAAGGCTGTTATGGAACCATTCTTGGTAATTAGCCTTTATCTGCTGCACATGTTCTTCGCTGAAAAGACATTCCGTCGCTTTTGACTCACGCGCTTTGCTTTTCCCCACAATGTGTCCTCCTAGTTTACGGGTTAAATTGTTTTTTTGCCGTAGTCGCTGACCATAAAGGCAGGCTCCGCACTTAAGTGTCTTTCCTCGCCATAGAATGTCACGTCGATGATTTTCTTACGTGGCGCTATTTGATAAGGAATATATGGAAGGCAGAGATAGAATACAATCCACAGTAATGGCTATTTCCACATAGTTAGGCTTCGCTATCCCACAGGCGGAAACGAACTGCCACATGTTCAAGGGGTGCTTCCCATCTTCTGCTGATTAAGATACAATCACTGTAATGTTTAAAGACGTGAACATTCAGCCATCTTTAATTATGCAGCGGCAGGGTCTACTGTAAAACGGCCTTGACATTGGGGTCCACCGCAGGACTATAAATAGGAGGGATTGGCGTGGCTTGTCTGTCCTGCTCGGCGGATGTCCGATTAGACGCCGGGCCGGCCGGAAAAACAGGAAAACCCTGCTGAGACAAGATTTGAGAAACAGCTTTGCGCCCTGAAAAGGGAAAAAGACCTGTTTGAGCAGAATCTGGAACTCAAGGACATGCCGCCGCCGTTCGCATTAAAATTGAAAAGGGTCGGAAGAAAAAAGGACAGATCCAGCGGTTATTTTTTCGTGATATAAGGAGTCACCATGAGCAATGATGTTTTCCAAATGCCGGAACAAGCCGAAATTCTGGTGGTTGACGATTCCATCGACAGTCTGAAGCTGCTTGCCGATTTGCTCTCAGGCCAGGGTTACCATGTACGTCCCGCCGCAAATGGAGAGATGGCCCTGCGTTCCGTGGCCGAGAGCTTGCCGGACCTGATTCTTTTAGATGTGAAAATGCCGGTAATGGATGGATATGAAGTCTGCGGCCGCTTGAAAGCCGATGAAAAGACGCGCCGGATTCCAGTTCTCTTTATCAGTGGCATTGAAAATATAGATAGTAAAATCAAATGTTTTAAAGCCGGCGGCGTAGATTATATCACCAAGCCGTTTCAGTCCGAGGAAGTGCTGGCACGTGTGCGGATCCACTTGGAACTGCGACAGCTGCAATTGCAGCTGGAGCGGTCTTATTCAGAGCTTGAGGAGCGAGTGCAAGAGCGCACCGCCGAACTGACTCAGGCTTATCATGCATTACAGGCGAGTGAGGTTCGATTCAGAGGTCTATTTGAAAACTCACCAGTATCCATCTGGGAGTTAGATTTTTCGAAAGCAAAGGCCTATCTGGATAGCCTTAAAGATCAAAATGTCGACGATTTTGAAGCGTACTTGAACGAACATCCGGTTACGGTTACGCAGTGTGCCGAGCAGGTTGCCCTCCTCGATATCAATTGTGCGGCAGTGGAGCTTTTCGGGGCATCGGATAAGCAAGCGCTGCTGGAAGAGCTGACCAAGGCCTTTACGGCGGAATCCTTTGAGCTTTTCAAGCACCAGCTGCTGGCGATCTGGGAAGATGAGCCCAGGATGGAACAGGATGCCATGGTTACAACGCTGGATGGTGAGCAACGATATGTGAGGATCAATTGCTCGGTTTCTCCAGGGCATGAAAAAACGTTCTCAAGGGTCCTGTGTTCCCTGATCGATATTACCGAGAAAAAACGGGCAGAGGAAAAGATCAGGCGGCAACTGGTAGAGCTGCAAACGTGGCAAAATATGATTTTAGATCGGGAGGATCGTGTGCAGGAACTCAAGCGCGAAGTCAACGAACAGCTGGAACGGTTGGGTGAGCCGATTCGTTACTCCAGTCAGCAGGGGCTCCCGTGAAGGATAGACATCGTTTGGAGGTGAGAAGTGTGGTGGACTTCAGGCAAGCATGCACGAAAAAAGATTCCGGATGAGGTACCATCGGTCATTCACCCGAGAAAAGCACTCTCCTTGTAATCCTTTGATCGACCGCAAAAAGACTGCTTGACAAAAAAGTCAGAGTCGCTCTGAATCGCGCCATCGATCAGGCCCGCCTGCTGGAGCGCGCCTATCACGGCAAAGGGATTGTCACCCCCACGCTGGCGCCCCTCCCGTTTCCGGGCGCAAGGGGGGGTGTCAGAAACCTGTGGCCCTATTCCGAAATCCAGAATCTGAATTTTTTCGCGCCTCCGTGGGCACGCCGGAATTCACCGCCATCTGCGACAAGATCATGCGCCATGTCTACGAAAATGCCTATATGCTGGTTGTTCCAGCCCCCAATAAGGTTCTGGCGGTCAATAAAAACGTGGATTACAAGCCGTACCGGATGGCCAGTATGCC
>NZ_JBGSQX010000157.1:0-7737 GCF_041737845.1 Desulfococcus sp. | reverse complement strand
TCCGATGCAGCCAGCAGAGACTCATCATGGGCGAGAATGGGTCCTCAAAAACTCGTCGGAGCCCATGATGGGTCTCTGCGCGTTGCGCAGAGCTGGATGATCGAGCAGCTCGGATGTTAACTGTCAATCATTATGTCTATATTTGCAGGCGGCACATATCTTCGAAAGCTGCCTCACTATGGATTGCCTGAAGAACTGGATCGCATCACGGTCATTTTGAGGCAATAATCTTGTTTTTCTGCAGATCCCGGATTACCACCTGGATCACTTCATCGATGACTTGGTTTCGGGTGTCGATATCCCATGATTTTGACTGCCCGGTCCAAATGAGTTTTTCCGTTTTGACGTCGTACAGGTTCGTTTCCAGGCGGACATTGGTTTTTGAGCTGGAATACCCGGGATCATTGGCATAGTTGTAGATTCGGCCGTAATTATTGTAAAAGCCCAGCCCCTCGTATGAGCCTCGGGTATAGACCTCTTTCTCTTCTTTTCCCGCCATGTGCGTGACGATCACCGCGTCATTTTCAAATTGACGGACAGCAGCCAGGACCGTTTGCTTCTCGATCTTCAGATCCGACGGCATGGGGATAGCCTCCATGCTTGAAACTGCCCTGATGCCGGCGGCCTTCAGAAGCGCCACGAATTTTTGTTCAAAAAGGCGCCGCTTGTCCTCCTGGTTCGTCACCGCGATGACAAGAATATTGGACACGGGCTCTCCCCTGAAGGCCGGATAAACCTGGGTTCGGGTCAGTTCGGTGCCCGCGCAGGAAGCGACCAGGAGAACACAGCAGCAGATATAGGTAACCGCTTTTAAATTCAGGAATTTCACAAGATGCCTCCAGTGTGGATGTGTTTGATTTCATGTTGCTGACGGGATACGCTACAGCGATATTATTTGATGGGATATCACACAAAGAAATTTTTTTCCATGCTCTGGATGACGGATCGGTCCGTTGCACGTTTACATGACCCGCGAGGCTTTGGCCGAGAGGCTGTTAACGTACGGTCTTCTTCAGTCGGATTTTCACTCGGGATTCTCGGATCAACAACCTTCAGCTCCAAAAGCATATTCGTTGTCAGCGGCGTTCTTAAAGTGTGCCCAGCGCGGCGGTGTAAAAATGTGTGATCGACCTTCTTCATCTTCTTTCTAAAAGTTTATTTTTTTAAGTTTTTTCTTCAATTTTCCAGCTTTTTTCTTCCCATATCCTCCTCTTCCCAAAAGATTCATTTTTCCCGTAACATCGGCATGAGTAGGCACCGTGCCGATGGGAAGATTCCGCTCTTTTAGAATCTGGTACCGCATCCCCCTGCGTCAGGGGGCAATGCCGTTGATATG
The DNA here is from genome assembly GCF_041737845.1 of Desulfococcus sp. Taxonomy (GTDB): domain Bacteria; phylum Desulfobacterota; class Desulfobacteria; order Desulfobacterales; family Desulfococcaceae; genus Desulfococcus. The sequence goes on along the minus strand of NZ_JBGSQX010000157.1, from coordinate 6,401 downwards.
GCTGGTGATGAACGCGTAGGCCAGATCGCCGATGGTGCGGCCAAGGTTCTGCCCGGCCGGGATGGAGGCCATGAAGTGCACCCCGCCCCGCAGGCGGCTGAGGCCGCACTCCTCTTCGAAGGTCGACCAGGTATCGAACTCAAGCTCGATATCGCCGGCCGGCGTAATGCCGGGTTCGATAACCGAGGAGCCCTTGGACCTGGGAACCACCCACCCGAGGTTGTCCGATCCCAGGAAGCGCCTGCTGGCCTGGGCATGGGCCGCGCAGAAGCTGGCGGACCCCGACGGGTACTCCGGGTGGTCCGCGGTGTTCAGGTAGCTGCGCCATTCGGAAGCGGGCAAATCGTTCACCGCGCCTTTTCCAGGCCCGCCCCATGCGGTCACCGGCCGGTTTCCATACAGATACCGGATGGCGCTGAAGGGGCGTACGGCGTCATAGCGATATTTTTCATTCCAAACGGCAATGGCTGTGTCAAAGGCGGCCAGGTTGGTGAGGAAATCATACTGGATGAATCCTTCCAGGCTGAGCCCATTCGTCTGCGAGGCGAACAGCGCCGAGAAGCCCAGGCTCGCGAGTTTGTTGTCGAACAGTTCCGCCGTCATTTTCTGCAGGTCCGACAGGCCCGCCGATGCGGCCAGGACCTCATCCGCCTGCTGCTTGTAGGCTTTCCGGTGCTTGACGTTGCTGCTGGTGGGGACAGGCGCATGAAAGCGGTTGGGGTTGTCGAAGGAATAGGGCATGGTGACGCGCAGTTGCGGTGTCACGAACTGCTGGACGTGAAATATGCCGTTTCCGGCGCTCACGATATTCGGCTGCCATCGGGAGGGGTTCCTGAGGACATAGGCGGTGTTTACCGGCTGATAGCCCAAATAATCCGCATAAGGCACCCGGTTGTAAGTGCGACCGCCCTCGTCGCCGAGCTGGTTCATCCCGTCATGCTCCCGGTTGGCGACCACGGCGTTGCCGGCAAGATTCCCAATCCCGATGGCGGTGGTCGTGTTCTCCTGGTCGTCATCGGGGTCGAGCCCCACGGAGGTCAGCATCCCCTCCCAATCCGCCTTGTGGTTGGGGAGGAGGCTGTTCAGCACCCGGTATGACGCATACAGGACGGCCGTGTTCCGGTTGCTGTTGGTCGCCTGACCTGCCTCCTGCCGCTCCAGGTCCGAATACACCCCCACGGCGGTGGGATGATAGGGCGCGATGGCGTCAAACCAGGAGTTGGTGATCAATGTCGTGATGCGGAGCACCAGCGTTGCGTCGCTTGCCGTGGGGGACACCGACTGGAATATGGCCGGGATCACCCGGGGAATGATTACCTCGACGGGGGCGTTCCCATTTTCAAAATCGAACGCTGCGCCCGATGCCGCCGGCTGAAATGCGACAACGACTGCAAAAACCAATAAAAATTTGTATGTGAAGTATTTATTCGTATTCATAGGATATTCCTCCTTATGGAGACGGATGGCAAGAAAACGGCGGCGAATTGCCGCAAGTTTTATTTATTGTTGGTGAAATGGGGGTTTTGAATTCCGAATTCGAGATCTTTCTGAATTCGTGGGGGGAATGCGGAAAAGGTCGGGAAGATTCGTTTTCAGAAAGACATGAAAAACATAAGCTTCCCATGTCTGTTGTCAATCGGGTGCAGAAGAGCGATTGCCGTTGTGTCGCAACCCCGTGAACAGCAAAAACTGGAGCGCATTGGCGGAGACCCTGTTCCCCGAATACCTGAAACGTCATGCCGCCCGTCACCTTGTCCCGTTCGGACAGGGGATCGATGCCCTGGGACAGCATGTTCTTGAACTCGTTGGCGCGTTGTCGGGCATCCTGGAGCGATGTCGCCGGGAATTCCCCGATGCGGATCACCCGTTTTCTGCTGTTATAGCGGTATCGCAGGTAAAAGAACTTCCTGCCATTCTTGCTGACCAGCAGCCTCAGCCCGACCACCTCGACATCCGAATATTCCATTTCCCGGGAGGGGCTCTTCGGATGGTGGGCGGGCAGGGTTTCTATCATTCTCTTGGTGAAGCGGAATCTGCGGGATCGCAGGATCTCATTGCTCATTTTGACCTCCGTGGGGTAGGGGGGATGGGTAAACGGGACAGAACCGTGGAGAATATCCTGGACAAAAAGAAGGGCATCGGATCGTCAGACCGTTGCCCTGGATTTCCGTTTTCTTGTCCCTCAATGGTTTGTTCTCATCCCGGAAAAAACTCCGGTCACCCTCCGGTCAAGAGCAGCAAAAGCGGGACAACTTTCCCGCCGGTTTCTCCCTGCCTTCCGCTTCCTTTCTGCGGTCTTCTCCCGATCGGATTGGTACTCGGGATTCTCGGATCAACAATCTTCAGCCTCCAGCAGCAGATTCGGGTCGTATCCCGTCAGATCGATCACCTGGGCAGAGGATTCTCCGGCATTCCATTCGATCGGTATCCCCCGTTCGATCAGCAGGTGTTGGATCTTCTCGTCAAAGACTGCGATCACCATTTCGGGCTTGATTTCCGGGGTTCCATCCACCAGAAAGTTTTCGGGGTTGGATATGCCGCTATGGACCACGGGAGCGTCATCCAGGCCCGAATTTTGTCCATAAATGAAGATCTCCAGCTCGTAGTCGTCGAAATGAACATCCTTGATATAGGTAAGGCGGACAGCCGACAGATCCTCCGGGAAGCGTTCATCGACGTCCTCGAAGGCTTTTTCCAGGTCCACATAGCGGATCAGGGGATGATGGTCATTCCGGTTCTGCATGATATTTCCCTCCAAAAATAGAAAACCCCATGCCGGATATGTAGGCATGGGGTCTGATGTTGAGTTTGATTTCTCTGGAACTGTTTTCGTTCTGGCTGATGATCGGGGAAACGCTCAGGATTCCTTGCACCGGTCGGGCAGCAGTTTTTCCATCCGCTCTTTGGCTCCCGGAGTTTCATAGGCGTTGACCTTGGCCAGCACCAGGGCCATCACCGCGATATCGTCCAGATAGCCTCCGGGCAGGAAATCCGGAACCGCATCGATGGGACAGATCAGGTAGCCCAGAGCACCGATGATGGCCACCTTGATCCAGTTCGGGACCTCCTTTTCCGTCAGCAGCACATACAGGAGCAGCGCCTGTTCGTAGAGCTTGCATCCGGCTTTCTGAGGGAGGAAGGCCAGTTTCTGTTGGAGTTTTGTCTCTGTATATTGCGATTGATAGGGTTCATGGTCCACGGGTCTTCCTTTCGAGGTAGGGTCACGGGATTGTCAGGTCTGCGATCTTCTGGCGCATCGTTGCCAGCCATCCCGCATCCGCCATACTGTGGTATCCGTCCCCGACAATGATGTGATCATGGATGGTCACGCCGATGCTGTCCAGGGCGATACCGAGTTTGATGGTGATGGCATAGTCTTCCCGGGAAGGATCGGTTTTGCCCGACGGGTGATTGTGGGCAAAGACGATGGCGCTGCTTTTGTAGGCAATTACCTTCTTGACGATTTCCCGGGGATAGATCGCGGTGCTGGACAGGGTGCCCGAACACAGCTTTTCGATGGCCAGGACATGGTTGGCGGCGTCGAGGAAGATTCCATAGAACACCTCCACATCGTCCTGCTCTGCGAACAGGGGTTTGACAATGTTGTAGACTTCGGACGCATTGGACAGGCTTTGGGCCTTGACGGATTCTCTGACCATGGAGGCGAACCTGCCTGATTTCAGATCCTCCCAGAATTGGGCTTCCTGCTTTTGACACATGAGGGTCCTCCGTATGTGGGGATGGCGATGAAGATGAAACGGGTTTTCGGTCAGGTGTTGTCGGGATTTTTATAGGTGGATCGTGTTGTGGAATGCGGGGAAATCGGTGGGCAGGGAAAGGTTTGGCTAGACGCTCGGTCGTGCCGGCATCGATGCAGAAAGTTGTCTGGCAGCGACCGTTCGGGCCTCTTCCCTGGAGAGCATTCCATCGATCTGGCAAATGGCCATGCGCTCGAAGTAGGCTTCCAATCTGCTGTAGATCTCTTCCTCTGCATCATCGGGCACCAGGACGGTATCCTGAGCGCCGACATAGATGGGCAGGTAATGCGTGAAGACCCTCCGGACCTGTTTCGCAGCGATCTTCCATTGCGTCTGCGGCACCCAGATCCGCAGCTCGAACATCCCGAGCAGGGCGGCGGCATCCGGGGGAGGGCTCTCGGGCAGAGACGCCACGTCTTCAAATACTGGGATGTTGCCGGAGAGCGCATCCCTTGCCTTCTGCTCGTCTGCCTGGGCGAAAATGACGGCGGTGAGATCGTCGTTGAACAGCGCCGCCGGGATCCCGTGATAGTCTCCGAGTTCCAGCATGCATCCCCCGTCCACCTCATGACCTTCCGCATCCTCAAAGGCCTTGAAGATCCATTCCATCAGTTGTCCGGGCATGTTTTCCAGCGACAGGACGGCGAAGTGATCTGTTTTTAGATACGTTTTCAGCATGTGAACGGTTTCGGGGACGGTGGCAGCCCAGTCTCCATGGTTGGCGCTGACATGGTACAAATCGATGCCTGTGGGTTTTTCGGTGCATAACTGATCCATTTCGGGTTCCTCCCTGGGTTTCAAATATTTGGCAATAGGATTCCTGGATGGGGTGGATATATCCGTAGAATCAATCCTATTAAGGTAATATATATTTGAAATTTGGGTTGTTACGGGTGGGCTATCGGGAGGGATGAACAGGAAGGTTGATTCAAAAAAAATTATAAGATTTGTCTTGCTGGTATCACATCGCCTATCGGACCTCGTCTATCAGTTTGGAGTGCTTTATTGATTGACATGAATATGATAATCTGGTTTGGAAAAGAAACGGGATAGATTCAATAACCAATGCATCTTTTTGTTGCGATTTCTTCCCTTCGAAAACATGCCGTGATATTGAGACAAGGAAATATCGCCCGAATACCCTCTCAATATCATAATATCAGGGCAAATTGCCCTGTGAATAAATGGTTATGCGTAAAAGGAAAAAGCAAGTGCGAAGTTGGATAAGAAACATTTCTTCTTGGGACAGCCTTAATAGAGCAGCCATAATTGTTTCTCTTATTACAGGCTTTACGGGAATACTTACATTTCTTGGTTCTCAAATCCTATCTGCGATTATTCTCCTATCTGTAGCATTTACGGCTATTGTATTTCTAACTATCAGAAACATTCAACACAAAAAGAGAATTAAAAAAAGTGATGCTATTCTAAATGAAGTGTTCGATATATCTGGAAATATGACTGGCGATATACTGAAAGCCAGAAATGACATGTTTTGGCTATTTAATAGGTCTGATGAAAATGCTCAAAAATTTATAAACCAAAGCCTTCAACGTTGCATGGATTCTCTTGCCAATATTGCGCGAGAACATACCGGTGCAGATTGCCGAGCAGCATGTAGCGTAATAACCGTGAAAGATAAATCAGAGAATTCGCTTATCCATACAATCGCCCGAAGCTTTCCTGAAAAAAATGGTAAAAATAACGAAAAAGAGCTTCAATTCCCTTTCCGACTAAGAGATTTATCTGAAAGCGGTGTAATAAGAACAGGCAAGCCTCTTATTTTCCATGACCTAATGAAACAACAAAACTACTATAATCCCAACCCTAATTGGGCGCTGCTGTATCGTTCTACAGTTGTTGTACCAATTACGGCTGGATATGAAACAGACAATAAATATTTCGGATTTCTATCTGTCGATTCTAAAGAACCGAACACTTTTAGAGAGACCATTGTTCCTGTATTAGAATTTTACGCTGATTGGTGCAGCCTGCTTCTATCACATGCCGCAAATGATAAAAACGCATAACAAGGCAAATGCACTCGGACGTCAAAAAGCGTCGCTCGTCCCTCGCTCTGCTTTTTGCCGCCGGTGATTCGCGACGCTGGGCGTCGCAAGAGGGTACGAAATGAGCCTGCTTCACGATATACAGACAGCAGTCCTTCAGGATGATGCAGACCTTGGACCGATACTGCTTAAGCTAAGGCTGCTTGCAGCGCGCCTCGGTAGTCAGCCATTGGCAGAATGGGTCAAGCACGAATCGGAGGGCTATCCTGCTGGCGCCGATCTTCCGGAATACAGAGTGCTTGCAGTCAGCTACATAGCCAACTTTTCAGGGCCGTTCGGATCAGGAATTCAGAATGCTCCTATCTCTCCCTACCTCATCGAGAAATTCGCCGGGAAGTCTTGGGTTCGATATGAAATGCGTCAAAGCATTGCAGCGGTCGACGATCTTCTCAGCTCATCGACAAAGGGCGGCTCGCTTGGAATTAACGCCGCATGTCAATGATCGCCTTAATAGTGCCACCGATGATCGCCGTAATGGTGCCACTCAAAAATGCTCAAAAAGCGGTTTCGGACGACTATTCAAATGATGTTTTTTGACCTCCTTTCAGGCTTCATTTTTTTGTTCTTTGACAGA
>NZ_JBGSQX010000153.1:0-6897 GCF_041737845.1 Desulfococcus sp. | reverse complement strand
GCCCGCAAGTTCGGCGGCGGCGTCGTGGGCCGCGATATTCTCCCGGATGCGCCGGAAGCCCGCACGCACCGCATCCGCGTCGGGCAGATCCACGAGAACCGCGCCGGCGTCGGATTTGTGGATGATCTTGGGGCTCACGGCCTTGAGCACCACGGGATAGCCCAGGGCGTCGGCGATCCGGACGGCGCCTTCCGGGTCTTCGGCCAGCCCGTGCCCGGGGTAGTCGATGCCCTTTTCAGCCAGCAGCGCGGCCGCCGCCGGCTCGGGCATCATCTTCGTCGTCGCTTGTTCCGGTGAAGGTTTCATCGCGCACCCTCCTTTCCTCTGCGCGCCAGCTGCGCGCGGTAGCGGCCGTAGTCCACAGCGGCCCGGATGGCCCGGACGGCCCGCTCCGGGGATTCGAACACCGCGACCCCGGCCTGCTGCAGGGCCGGCCGGGCCTTTTGTTCCTCCCGGCCGCCGCCCAGGTAGGTGACGGCCAGCCCCGCCCTGACTTGGCCCACGGCCTCCAGCACGTTCTCGGTGGTCTGCTCGACCGGGTCCCCGAAATTGAGGAGCATGACATCGCAGACGTCGTACTTGTCGGCGATCAGGGCGCAGTCCCGGAGTTCTTCGGCCCAGATGGCCGCCAGGTCGATGGGGTTGCCGATATTGCCCAGACGGGCCAGGCCCCGACCTTTGAGCTCTTCGACCATGGCTGCGGGAAGCTCGGGGACGGTGAGGCCCTGGACCTCCGCTTCGTCCACGGCCAGGGTGCCGATGCCGCCCGAGGTGGAGATCACCAGGATCCGGTCCCCCGTGAGGACCGGCAGGGTGGCCAGTGCCCGGGCCTGGTCGTAGAGCTCCCCGAGGCCGTAGGCAACCTGGGCCCCGTGCTGGCGGCAGGCCGCCTCGAAGACCCGGTGGGCCCCGGCCATGGATCCGGTATGGCTGGCGGCCGACCGGCTCCCGGCCGCCGACCGTCCGGCCTTGAGGATGGCGACCGGCTTCCGGGCCGTGCAGTAGGCCAGGGCATCCAGGAACCGGCGGCCGTCTTTTACCCCTTCCAGGTACATGCACACGGCGGCGACGTTGGGGTCTTCGGCGAAATATTCCAGGAAATCCGACTCCACCAGGTCGGCCTGGTTGCCCAGGTTGACCGTTGAACAGGCCCCGATGCCGTCATGCTCCAGCCACTCGGTCAGACCGTTGGTGAGGGACCCCGACTGGCTGATCATGGCCACCGGCCCCGAATTGTGGAGATCCGGGAAGAAATGGGCGCACAGCCGGTTGGGCAGGTAGGTCGCCCCCAGGACGTTGGGCCCCAAAAGCCGCATGCCGTGGGCCCGGGCGATCCGGAGGATCTCCGCCTCGGCTTCGGGATGCCCCATCTCGCTGAAGCCCGAGCTGGTGACGATGGCCGCCTTGACGCCGAGGGCCCCGGCTTCTTCGAGCACACCGGGAACAAACCGGGCCGGCACCAGCACCACGACCAGGTCGATCTTCCCGGGGATCTCGCCCAGGGCGGCCACCGCCTCGAGGCCCTGAAAAACGCCGCCCTTGGGGTTCACCGGGTAGATGCGGCCGGTGAAGCCGCTCTCGACCAGGGTCCGAAGGGTCATGCAGCCGTATTTCTTCGGGTCGTTGGAGGCGCCGACGACGGCGACGCACCGGGCGTTGAACATGGCCTGGATCGCGTCCCGGGACGGCGGGGGTTCATGCGCTTGCTTCTGGTTGTTCATGACCGTTCCTCTGTGTCAAAGGTTATGGTTGCGTGTCGGGTTCCACATACCGCCGCCACACCGCCGTCACCCGGTCCCGCAGGTCGGCGAAATGGTCCTCGGGGACCTTTGCCGGCTTCTCCCGGAGGCTCAGCTTGTGGCCCATGGACCGGTAGGTCAGGTAGGCTTTCCGCAAAAAATAGGCCGTGATCTCGTCGATGATACCAGCGTCGGAAAGGGAGCGGATGAGGCGGACGTTGTCGGTCCAGTCCAGGATCCCGGGCCTTTGGTGGGATTCCAGCAGCACCAGGTACTGGACCAGGAACTCGATGTCCACCATGCCGCCCGTGCCCTGCTTGAGGTCGAAGAGGCCGTTCTCGGGCGCGAGCAGCTCCTTCTTCATGCGGGCCCGCATGTCCCGGATCTCCTTCCGGAGGACGGCAGGGTCCCGCGTCCGGGCCAGCACCTCCCGGCGGATCTCGTTGAACCGGTCCATGAGCCGGGGGTCGCCCACGATGGGCCGGGCCCGGACCAGGGCCTGCTTCTCCCAGGTCCAGGCCTCCGTCAGGAGATACTGCCGGAACCCCTCCATGGAGGTGACCAGGATGCCGGCGTCGCCGCTGGGCCGCAGCCGCATGTCCACCTCGTAAAGCCTTCCCGCCGACGTATGGGTGGAGAGCATGTGGAGCACCCGCTGGCCCAGACGGCTGTAGAAGGTAGTCGTGTCCACGGGCTGACGTCCGTCGCTGAAACCGCCGGTGCCCGAGTGGAGGAAGACCAGGTCGAGATCGGAATCATACCCCAGCTCCAGCCCGCCCAGCTTGCCGTAGGCGATGACCGCAAAGCCCCGCTCGCCGCCGGTCAGCGGGGGATTGCACTCGGGGACGCCGTGCCGTTCGAACAGGTGGTCCGCCGACATGGCAACGACCCGGTGCAGCACTGTCTCGGCGATGTCGGAGAGGTGGTCGCTGACCCGCATGAGGGGGATGGCGTTGGTGATGTCGGCCGCGGCCACCTTGAGGACGTTGACCTGGCGGAAAAGGCGGAGGGCGTCCATCTGGCCCTCGAGGTCGTCGGCCTCGTTCTTGGCCTGCTTGCGGGTCAGGGACGCCTCGAGTTCGGCGCGCTCCGGGGGCAGATAGAGGGTCCTGGGGTCGAGCAGCTCGTCCAGGAGCATCGGCCGCCGGGTCAGGAGGTTGAGAATCCACGAGCTTGTGTCGGCCAGCCGGATGAGATGCTCCAGGGCGTGGGGGGTTTCCAGCAGGAGGGAGACGTAGCTGGTGCGACGGCGGATGGCCCGGATCAGGCTGACGGTCCGCTCCAGGGTGACGCCGGGCTGATCGGTCCGGCCTGCCCCGGCGATCACGAGGGGCATGAGGCGGTCGATCCGGTCCCGGCCCTCGCTGCTCAAGGCCTGGCCGTCGATTTCGTCGTGAAACGACTTGAGGCACCGGAGGGCCTCCTCCGGGTCATCGTAGCCCGCGGCCTCGATGGCGGCCCGGGCGTCGGCATCATCCCGGGGATGATCCCAGACCCCCGCCAGGGTCCCGGCCGCCGGGTCCGCCTCCGGCGCGCTCTCCTCCATCCGGAGCAGGCTGTTGAAGTGGCAGTGAACCGCTGCCGTATGGTGTTTCAGGCGGTCGTAAAAGGCGCCCCAGTCCGCAAACCCCATGGCCGCGGCAAGCCTTGCCCTTCCGGCGGTATCGCCCGGAAGCACGTGGGTCTGGGCATCGTTGAACTCCTGGAGGCGGTGCTCGGTGCGCCGCAGGAAGACGTAGGCCTCCTGGAGGGCGCGGCAGGTCTCGTCCGCGATATAGCCTTCCCGGGCCAGGAGGGAGAGGACAACGAAAATCCGCCGATCCTGGAGGGCCGGGATGACGCCGCCCCGGATGAGCTGGAAGATCTGGCCGAAGAACTCCACCTCCCGGATGCCGCCCGGCCCCAGCTTGATGTGGTCGGCCATGCCCTTGCGCTTCACCTCGACGGCGATCATCTGCTTCATGTCGCGAAGGGACTCGAAAACCCCGAAATCGAGATACCGCCGATAGATGAAGGGCTTGAGGGCGCAGGCAAGGCGATCGCCTGCCGCCGTGTCCCCGGCCACGGGCCGGGCCTTGATCCAGGCATACCGCTCCCACTCCCGGCCCTGCTCCTGGTAGTAGGATTCGACGGCGTCGAAGCTCATGGCCATGGGGCCCGATTCGCCGTAGGGCCGGAGGTTCATGTCGACCCGGAAGACAAAGCCGTCGACGGTGCACGCCCCCAGCACGTGGATGAGCCTGCGGGAGAGCCGGGTGAAGAACTCCTCGTTGGTGACGGAGCGGGGGCCGCCGTCGGTCCTCCCCGCTTCGGGGTAGGCGAAGATGAGGTCGATGTCCGACGAGAAATTAAGCTCGCGGGCGCCCAGCTTGCCCATGCCGAAGACCACGAGGCCCTGGGGATTTCCGGTTTTGTCGACAGGGGTGCCCAGGGCCGCGCACTGCCATGCGTGGAGCCGCGACAGGGCCGCCTCCAGGCAGGCATCGGCAAGGTCGGAGAGGTCTCCCACCGTCTCCCGGAGATCGGACAGCCCGCAGAGGTCCCGGAAGGCGATCCGGGTCATCTCCCGCCGCCGGAAGAGCCGAAGGATATGCGAGAGGGCCGCCTCGTCCGCGGCGTCCGCAAGAAGCGCCGCAAGGCCCCGGGCATAGACCCCGGCGTCATAGGCCCGGTACAGATCGCCGCTCTCGAAGAGGGCGGCCGTCATCCCGGGGTTCCGGGCGCAGCTTTTCAGGATGAAATCGCTGACGGCAAAGGCCTGCCTGAGATGGCGGGCCAATCCGGGGCTGATGAATCCCTCGGCGTCCGCATAGGCCGGCGACCCGCGGAATTCCTCCCACCGTTTTTCGGCCTCCCGGGCCAGTTCAGGGGTCAGCACGATCGGATTTGGCATTCTCTTTTCGCCCCGTCAAAAGGTGATCGACTCGTAAAATCGAAGGGTGAATCTACCATCGAATCCCCCGCCGAACAATCAAAAAGATCCCCTTTCCCCTTTTCCGGCAGGGCGTTCCGTGGTACAGCATGCCGTGTCGGGAAGGCGTCCCCTGACCTTTCCGGCCCTTACCCGCAAAGGAGAATTCATGGACAGCGCACGACTCATCGCATGCGCCCGCGGCGACCGCAAGGCGGACCTGCTGCTCAAAGGCGGCCGGCTCATCAACGTCCTCTCGGGCCGGATCGAACCCGTCGACATCGCCGTGTCCGACGGCCGGGTCGCCGGCTTCGGGGATTACGCGGCCGATGCCGTCGTCGACCTGGATGGACGGTATGTCGCGCCGGGCTTTATCGACGCACACCTCCACATCGAGAGCGCCATGGCCTCGGTCACGGAATTCGCCCGGGCCGTGGTGCCCCTCGGGACGACCACCGTCGTGGCCGACCCCCATGAAATCGCCAACGTCCTGGGGGCCGAGGGCATCCGATACATGCTGGCATCGGCCGAAAACCAGCCCCTGAACGTCTGTTACGCCCTTCCCTCCTGCGTGCCGGCCACGGCCATGGAGACGGCCGGCGCAGTGCTCGGGGCACGGGATCTCGCCCCGTTCATGGGCCATGAACGCATCCGTGCACTGGCCGAGGTGATGAATTTCCCGGGGGTCGTTGCGGGAGATCCCGACATCCTGGAAAAGATCGCCCTGGCCCGGCGCTTTGGAAAGCGGGTGGACGGTCACGCCCCGGGCCTTTCCGGAAAGGCACTCGCCGCATACGCTGCCGCGGGCATCACCAGCGATCATGAATGCACCGCCGCCGGGGAAGCCGCCGAGAAGCTGGCCCTGGGCATGCACATCATGGTCCGGGAGGGGACCGGCGCCCGGAACCTGGAAGCCCTCTTTCCCGTCATCCGCGAAAAGACCCTTGACCGCATGATGTGGTGCACCGACGACCGCCACCCCCACGACATCCTCTCCGAGGGCCACGTCGATCATATCCTCCGGAAGGCCATCGCACTGGGGCTTGACCCGGTTTCAGCCATCCGCATGGGCACCCTCCACCCGGCCCGCTATTTCGGGATCCGGGACGCAGGGGCGTTGTCGCCCGGCCGGCGGGCCGACATGGTGGTCTTTTCAGACCTCGCCGCCCCCCGGGCCGAAGCGGTTTACGTCGGCGGACGCCTCATGGCCGAAAACGGCCGGATGCTGCCGGAGATCCCCCGGCCCCAGTCGGGCGGGGTCCCGCCGTCCATGCACATCGTGCCGGACAGGCTCAATTTCGCCGTCCCCGCGAAGGGCCGCCGCATCCGGGTGATCGAGGTCATCCCCGACCAGGTGATGACGGGCCGGTCCGTCATGGACGCCGCCGTCCGGGACGGCATGGCCGTGGCCGACCCGTCGCGGGACCTCCTCAAGATCGCCGTGGTGGAGCGTTATACGGGAAAGGGCGGGACCGGGCTGGGATTCGTCCGGGGCTTCGGCCTGGGCCGGGGCGCCCTGGCCTCCAGCGTGGCCCACGACAGCCACAACATCGTCGTGGTCGGCACCGACGACGCGGAGATGAAAACGGCCGTCTCGGCCGTGGTCCGGATGGGCGGCGGCCTCTGCGCAACCCTGGACCAGGCTGTCCGGGCCGCCCTGCCCCTGCCCATCGCAGGCCTCATGTCCCCCGAGCCCATGGGCGCCATCCAGGGCCTGCTGGACGCGCTGACCGCTGCGGCAAGGGAGATGGGCGCGACCCTCCGCGACCCCTTCATGACCCTGAGCTTCCTGGCCCTGCCGGTCATCCCCGAACTGAAGCTGACCGACAAGGGATTGGTGGATGTGGGGCGGTTTGCGGTGGTGCCGCTGTTCACGGATTGAGTTCGGGGGGATCGGACTGCGCCCATTCCCCTCAAGATAAACGGAACGAAACGAAGGTGAACGATATGCTTGTCGACGGAAAAGAGATGCGGCCCATATGGCTGGACGATGATCAGCGGACGGTCAAGGTCATCGACCAACGCCTGCTGCCCCACGATTTTGTGATCATGGACCTCCGGACCCTGGATGAGGTCATCCACGCCATCCGGGAGATGGTGGTGCGGGGTGCCCCGCTGATCGGGGCCACGGCGGCCTACGGCGTCTACCTCATCGTGCTGAACGCCCCGGACCCCTCGGTGCCCGAGGCCTACCTCGCGGCGGAGAGCGCCCGGCTCAAGGCGGCGCGACCCACGGCGGTGAACCTG